>NZ_CP017916.1:659665-1319331 GCF_002119525.1 Vibrio syngnathi
TAAGTTCGGTTGAATGGGTATGGTTTGCTGGTTGCGAATCTGCCCATGAACTGAAGGCAAAAACACTTCAATCTCCATTACTGTCTGACATTAACGGTAATAACCAACATCGCCGCGACTTATGGCAACAAATTTGTGCTTATGACTAATCAACTTTTACCCACTTCAGAACAACACCTAGACGCAATTTGGCAAATTGAGCAGACCGCGCATTCTCATCCTTGGTCTGAAAATATGATCCGTGATCTTAATAGTCGTGGAGGCAGCCACCGTGTTTTAGAAGTCGATGGAAAGGTTGTCGGCTATTTCTATGCTCAGAACATTGTCGGTGAGGTTACTTTGCTGACGATAGCGGTTGACCCTAAGCAGCAAGGCAAAGGTTACGGTAAGGCTTTGGTTGAGCACTTTCTCGATATGTGTGAACAAGCTGACGCGGAAAGTGCTTGGCTGGAAGTTCGCGAAAGTAATGTGAATGCGTTTAATCTTTACGAGAAGGCTGGCTTTAATGAAGTCGACCGCCGTCGTAACTATTATCCAACCAAGCAAGGCAACGAAGACGCCATCATTATGAGCTATCTTTTTATGTCTTTTAGCTAGTCATGTTACGTCTTTTCGCGAACTAGACCGCTAGCTCCGGAATGAGCCACAAAATAGGGTGTAAACTGACCCTTTAGAAAGTGACACGCTTTCTGTATAATCCGCACACAGAATTCAAGGGCAAGTATTATCTACTTGCCCTTTTTACGCTTTAGATCAGCAAAGGGCGACTATGTCTTTCCAACAAGAAGTGAGCAAACGTAGAACGTTTGCGATTATCTCTCACCCGGATGCGGGTAAAACCACGATTACTGAAAAAGTTCTTTTATTCGGAAACGCGATTCAAAAAGCGGGTACCGTAAAAGGCCGTGGCTCTAACCAGCACGCTAAATCTGACTGGATGGAGATGGAAAAAGAACGTGGTATCTCGGTAACTACGTCTGTAATGCAATTCCCATACAACGATTGTCTAGTCAACCTACTCGATACTCCTGGACACGAAGATTTCTCGGAAGATACGTACCGTACACTAACAGCGGTTGACTCTTGTTTGATGGTTATCGATGCTGCAAAAGGTGTCGAGGATCGTACTCGTAAACTGATGGAAGTAACGCGTCTACGTGATACACCAATCGTCACGTTTATGAACAAACTTGACCGTGATGTTCGTGACCCAATGGAAGTGCTAGATGAAGTGGAAAGCGAGCTAGGTATGGCTTGTGCTCCAATCTCTTGGCCTATCGGTTGTGGTAAAGAGTTTAAAGGCGTTTACCACATTCACCGTGATGAAACGATTTTGTATGAATCTGGCCACGGCCATGAGATCCAAGAAGTTCGTATCATCAAAGGTCTAGATAACCCTGAACTCGACGAAGCTGTTGGCGAAGATCTGGCGAGCAGTGTTCGTGAAGAACTTGAATTGGTTATTGGCGCGTGTCCTGAGTTTGATCACGAACTGTTCCTTGCTGGTGAGTTGACTCCGGTTTACTTCGGTACTGCATTGGGTAACTTCGGTGTTGACCACATGCTTGACGGCCTCACTCGATGGGCTCCAGCTCCTCAAACACGTCAAGCAAATGAGCGTGATGTTGAAGCGACAGAAGAGAAGTTCTCTGGTTTCGTCTTTAAGATCCAAGCAAACATGGATCCAAAACACCGTGACCGTATCGCATTCATGCGTATTGTATCGGGTACTTACGACCAAGGCATGAAAATGAATCATGTTCGAACTGGTAAAAACGTAAGTATCTCTGATGCGGTAACCTTCATGGCGGGTGACCGTGCGCGTGCTGAAAAAGCATACGCGGGTGACATCATTGGTCTGCATAACCACGGCACAATCCAGATTGGCGATACCTTTACTCAAGGCGAAAGCTTGAAGTTCGCAGGTATTCCTAACTTTGCGCCTGAGCTATTCCGTCGTATTCGTCTGCGTGATCCACTGAAGCAAAAGCAACTTCTAAAAGGCTTGGTTCAGCTTTCTGAAGAGGGCGCGGTTCAAGTATTCCGTCCTTTGCAAAATAACGATCTGATCGTTGGTGCAGTTGGTGTACTTCAGTTTGATGTGGTTGTAGCGCGCTTGAAAGCGGAATACAACGTTGAAGCGATTTACGAAGGTGTGAACGTTGCAACTGCACGTTGGGTTGAATGTGATGACGCTAAGAAACTAGAAGAGTTCAAACGTAAGAGCCAAGCTAACCTAGCGTTAGATGGTGGTGATAACCTATCTTACATCGCACCGACTATGGTGAATTTGAACCTAGCTTCTGAACGTTTCCCAGAAGTTCAATTCCGAGCGACGCGCGAGCACTAATAGCGACAGCTCTACATAACACTGTTGGATAATATTAAAGCCGAACTGCTTCTAGCATTCGGCTTTTTTGTTACACTAAGAGTACACCGTTTTGATGGAGTAAAGCGTGTTTGATCTCAATTTAGTAAAGCCATTCCTCTCTGTATATCAACAAAGATCGATAACCAAAGCCGCTGAATCGTTAGATCTAACTCAACCTGCGGTCAGTGCTGCAATCAAAAGGTTTGAAACCGTAGTAGGTTATGCGTTGTTCGTAAGGGTTGGCCGCTCAATAGAGCCAACGTCAATGGCTCACAAACTGGCAGATCAATTATCTGATGCTTTAGAGTTGATGGAAGGTGCAGTATCAAGAAAGCGTGATTTTACGGTTTATATGCCAGCAAACCTTCTCCACAAAATGCCTATGATCAATGGTGTTCAGCTGGTTGAATCTCCAATTTCTGTAGAGAGCGTTGTCGAGGATATCCGACTCAACCGAGTAGATTTAGTGGTCGATACTGGTTTGCCTAAACAGACAAGTTTAGCGTCTGAATTTGCAACTACCGACAGAATACTTCTTATGAGTGACCCTGAGGTTGGTCAGTTTCGCGAGCAGGTTTCTATGGATGATTTTCTTGCAGCACGACATGTAACCTTAAAGTTACTTCGCCAAGATACTCAAATGGTCGACTTTCTTTCCGAAAAGAGTTTCACCCGTGACGTGGCAATTGAAGTACGCAACCTGACGAACTTGCTCCTAGCAGTAAAAGGAACCGACTATATTGCTGCGGTTCCGGTTAGCATGATCGATTTAGCAAAAACCATCGGTTTACAGATTCATGAGCCTCCATTTTCAATGCGTCCCGTGGAGTTTGAGTTTTTCTATCACAAGAAGTATCAAACTAATGGACAACATCAAGAGTTACGAGATGAGCTTAAACAGCTACTAAATAGCTAGAAATCGAAGGCTAAACCGAATTCAACGTAATTATCGGCTTCAGGTTTAATGGTGTAAGTGACAGAAGGCTTTATGTATTTTAGGTTTATGAATGTAGCGACTTCGTAGTAGTGAGTGTTTGTTCTTGAGTTAAATCTCTCGAGGTTATTATCTTTCAAATACCACTCATCGTCTTTAATGTCTATTTCTTGATTGTACTTAACAAGAAAGTCAGCATAGCGAATTGGGCTCCAAAGAAAGCCAGCACTATAGTCTATAGAATCTGCAGCTATATTTTCTACGCATACATTTGACCTACAATACTCTTGATCAAAGGCGTAGTTGTAATTGATATCTCCGATTAAAGTCCAATTATCGTGGATTAGTTTTGCTACGAAAATACCGGTTGTAATCTCATCTTCACTGATTTTTAACGTGTTTTCAGTGTAATACGTATCGCCTTGCCAGAAAGAGTAGCCAACACCGGCTTGCCAGTATTCTTGAGTATCAACTTCTCCAAAAACACGCAACTTATCATTGATTTGATAATTTATATCAAGAGTGGCAACCGTTTTATCGTTGTTTGGATTTTGAGATAGGCTGACGGAAAAGATATCTGTAAAACGCTCAATAGATTCAATAAGGGTGTCATTTGCAGATGAATGAAAAGGAAAAGTGAAAGCTAGTGTTAATAGAATGCGTTTCATATTCAAATTCCGAATCGCTTTCCTTAGCTAGTGAGTAAAAACACCCGATAATAGCGTTCACTATTATCGGGTGAGAGGATTTAACTTGGTTTTAGATTAACCGCGTAAACGTTGTTGAATAGCGGATTTAGCTTTCTGTAACTTCGCTGGGTTGATAGATTGCAGTTTGCTACGGTTGATGTTTGAACCATCAAACACATGGTCGTGATTCTTTGTTTGAATACGCACACCGTCATCTATTTTTGAAACGGTCGCAACCCAGTCACCATTGCCTTTAACGATAGCAGCCTTGCCGTTAGCTTCTAAGTCCCCTTCAACTTTAAGCAGAGTTGTCTTGAAATCCCCACTACCAATGAATACAAGCTCGCCATCTTTGCGTTGAACTGTGCCGACCCACTCGGAGGTGTTTTCGTCGACGATGTGAATTTCACCGTTGATGATTTTCACAGCAAAGTCACGCTCTTCCACTTCGGGACGGTCTTCACCGAATTCAGGAGCCCAACGTGGAGTGTCATCAAAGTCCATGTCCGGATGTCCAGGAGAAGTTGGCAAGTTAGGACGTGAGCTATCAATTGCAATTGTTCCATTTTTGCCAGTAAGCTCAAAACCACTGTCTACACGCTCAATAGTAGCGACCCAGTCACCATTGCCTTTAACGATAGCAGCCTTGCCGTTAGCTTCTAAGTCCCCTTCAACTTTAAGCAGAGTTGTCTTGAAATCCCCATTACCAATGAATACAAGCTCGCCATCTTTACGTTGAACTGTGCCGACCCACTCGGAGGTGTTTTCGTCGACGATGTGAATTTCACCGTTGATGATTTTCACAGCAAAGTCACGCTCTTCCACTTCGGGACGGTCTTCACCGAATTCAGGAGCCCAACGTGGAGTGTCATCAAAGTCCATGTCCGGATGTCCAGGAGAAGTTGGCAAGTTAGGACGTGAGCTATCAATTGCAATTGTTCCATTTTTGCCAGTAAGCTCAAAACCACTGTCTACACGCTCAATAGTAGCGACCCAGTCACCATTGCCTTTAACGATAGCAGCCTTGCCGTTAGCTTCTAGGTCACCCTCAACTTTTACTAGAGTTTTTTCGAAGTCGCCGTTGCCACGGAAAATGATTTCACCATCTTTGCGTTGAACAGTGCCCACCCACTCACTGGTGTTTGCGTCGATAACGTGAATCTCGCCGTTAATGATCGTAATTGTAAAATCACGCTCTTCCATCTCGGGACGGTCTTCACCGAATTCAGGAGACCAACGTGGTGTAGTGTCAACATCAACGTCTGGGTGTTGTGGAAGATAATCCACACCATTGTCGCTATTGGAACTAGACGACGTGCTCAAAAGCCCTGCTACCAGTGTCGCCGAAGCCGCACCAACTGCAGCCCAAGTACCGTTAGATTGTTTCTCGTATGTTACGTCATCGACTGTAGCTGTCGTGCCTGGAGTAGCATTGGCATATTGTTCGTTTAATTTATACTGAACAGAAGCATCAATAGCGTTCATCTGCCCGTCAATAAGTTGAAGTGTTTGTTGGTTTGCTAGTTCTACGTCAACTTGAGGTGCAGAAGCAAAAGCGGGTGCTGCTAACACGCTAGAAATTGAAATGGCTAAGAGTGATGCTTTCATAAAGTAGGATCTCGTAATTGAATGGAGCGTCTTGCTATCAATGCCTCCTTGGCAAGTGCGTTTATTATTCGCTTTGGTGAGATTTTCAACAATATAGCCAGCTAGTGTTAATGTATAAATCTAATTTATGCTTTTGCAGTTTTTAGGTTGTTTGTTGAGCTTTGATGTGATTTGTGTGTGTAGTTTCGATGCTTTGTTTTATGTATTGTTTTTGTGCGCGTTGAGGCAAGACTTGAGGTAAGTATGTTCAGTTGGATAAAAGCTTGGATTAAGAAATACGATAAGTGGTGCGAAGAGCTTGGCTTAACGCCTGAAAATAAGCGCAGTTGTGTTGCTTATCGTCGTGATCCCCAAGGGAAACAAACAGAGAGTAGGGAAGATGACACCAGAATTAAGTGAATTTCCGCTGTTTGACACCCATTGCCATGCGGACTTTGACATCTTTGAGCAAGGTTTTTCACTTGATAAAGGTATTGAAGGTTACGTTAAAGAGGCGAAACAGGCGCAAGTCGAGAAGTTGATCATCCCTTCTATTGGCCAAAGTAACTGGAGGAAGCTTGATGAAATCGCTCAATCTTACCCTAATGTTTACTACGCTTTAGGTTTCCATCCTTATTTTTTAGAGCAAGCCAATGACAAGCAATTCTCAGAGCTTCACCAATTACTCTCATCAAAAAACAGCCAATGCGTTGCGATAGGAGAGTGTGGTCTCGATTTTTTTGTCGATGTTGCTCGGGAGAAACAAGAGCGTTTTTTCATCCAACAAATGGAACTAGCGAAGGTGTTTAAGCTGCCTTTAATCATCCATGAAAGGAAGTCTTATAATCGACTCATTGAACTAATAAAGCAGTATAAATTTACTTTGGGTGGCGTGATTCATGGATTTTCAGGGAGCGAACAGCAGGCTTTGGAATGGATTCAGCTTGGTTTCTATATTGGTGTCGGTGGAACGATTACTTACCCAAGAGCACAAAAAACACGCGCCACTATCTCGAAACTGCCTCTTGAATGTCTGGTATTAGAAACGGATGCACCGGACATGCCCATGCATGGAAAGCAAGGAAATATTAACCATTCCAAGTATTTAGTTACGATCTTAAATGAACTATTTTTGCTTAGAAAAGAGCCAAAGCAATCGGTTGCAATGCAAGTTTGGCAAAATAGCCATCATGTATTCCGTATATGTGAATAAAATCGAAGGTTTTTGTTTATCGTTTGCGTAAATTGCACATAGCTTGTGATTTGGCTCACATTTGTGTGTGAATGGTACATGAATCTTCTACGAAAGTGTGAGGACGGCATTACTTTATTAGTGGTCGCATGAGTATAATCACCTCCGCTTTATAGCCCCATTTTGTCACACGCCAATAAATAACTAATAAGGAAGTCATAAACTATGAGCCTGTTTATGAGCCTAGTCGGTATGGTCGTACTGATTGCAATCGCAGTACTACTATCTGATAACCGCAAAGCTATTAACGTAAGAACAGTGGGTGGCGCTTTCGCTATCCAATTCGCACTTGGTGCATTCGTACTTTACATCCCTTGGGGTCGTGATCTACTTGCAGGTTTTTCTGCTGGTGTAGCAAACGTGATCGACTACGGTAAAGACGGTACTGGTTTCCTATTCGGTAGCCTAGTTAACTTTTCAGTTGACGGTATCGGTTTCATCTTTGCTTTCCAAGTACTACCAACTCTGATTTTCTTCTCTGCACTTATCTCTGTACTTTACTACATTGGTGTAATGCAAATTGTAATCAAAGTTCTTGGTGGTGGTCTTCAGAAAGCTCTAGGAACTTCTCGCGCCGAGTCAATGTCTGCAGCAGCAAACATCTTCGTTGGTCAAACAGAAGCACCTCTAGTTGTTCGTCCATTTGTTCCTAAAATGACTAACTCTGAACTATTCGCAGTAATGTGTGGTGGTTTAGCTTCTGTAGCTGGTGGTGTACTAGCAGGTTACGCATCTATGGGTGTACCTCTAGAGTACCTAGTTGCAGCGTCATTCATGGCAGCACCTGGTGGTCTACTATTCGCTAAAATCATCAAGCCTGAAACAGATACGCCAGACGATAACATCGCTGACGAAATGGACGGTGGCGATGACAAACCAGCTAACGTTATCGACGCAGCAGCAGGTGGCGCATCAGTTGGTCTACAACTAGCTCTTAACGTTGGTGCAATGCTACTTGCATTCATCGGTCTAATTGCTCTAATCAACGGTATCCTAGGTGGTATCGGTGGTTGGTTCGGTATGGAAAACCTAACTCTAGAACTTCTTCTAGGTTGGATCTTCGCACCGCTAGCATTCATCATTGGTGTGCCATGGGAAGAAGCAACTATTGCTGGTTCTTTCATTGGTCAGAAGACAGTTGTTAACGAATTCGTTGCATACCTAAACTTCGTACCATACATCGGTGACAACGCTCAAATCGTTGAAGCGACTGGTCAAGTGATGTCTGTTAAGACTCAAGCAATTATCTCATTCGCTCTATGTGGTTTCGCAAACCTTTCTTCAATTGCGATTCTTCTAGGTGGTCTAGGTGGTATTGCACCAAGCCGTCGCCACGACATCGCTCGTATGGGTGTTAAAGCGGTTATTGCTGGTACTCTATCTAACCTGATGGCAGCAACAATTGCTGGCTTCTTCCTATCTTTCTAATCAGTTAGAAATCGATATATAGACGCCATAATAATATCGCCCCGTAGCAAGAAATTGCTGCGGGGCTTTTTTGTTTTTGGGCCTAGTGATTTTGAGCATTTGCATGAGTGAATGCTTGGAGTCGAAAATGGGTCTAGAATGTTTTTTTGAGATACAAACCGTTTGCGTTCTAAGGAGCACTACAATTTATTGATGGATACCTATAATGTATAAGCTAAAGGGATAGGATGTCTCTGTTGGCAAGAAAGTAACATTGAAATTAACTCAAACGTTATTCTTCTGGGATTAAGCCAAACTTAGCAATACGCTATATTAGCAATACACTATAGATGTTAGACACAACATGACTGATTTGTTGTGCCATAGACCAAACTGGTACTGTGCGGTGACAAGGATTGCAATTGGTAGCGAAAGTTATCAAGTCTTCAGGGAACCAAGTCCGTTCATTTGTGACTACTGAGCATTACTAAAATATCCATCTATACTGGATGGATGGTGAAGTAGTTAACTATTTGAATATATTGATCGGAGATAGAAATGAGCGATTTAAAAGCAGCAGCTCTACGTGCACTTAAACTTATGGACCTAACGACGCTAAATGACGACGATACTACTGAAAAAGTAGTAGCACTTTGTCATGACGCGAAGACTGCAGTTGGCAACACCGCTGCAATCTGTATTTACCCTCGCTTCATCCCAGCAGCTAAAAAGGCGTTGCGTGAGCAAGGTACTCCAGAAGTACGCATCGCGACTGTAACTAACTTCCCTCATGGTAATGACGACATCGAAATTGCTGTTGCTGAAACAAAAGCAGCGGTAGCGTACGGCGCAGACGAAGTTGACGTAGTATTCCCATACCGTGCTCTTATTGCTGGCAACGAAGAAGTGGGTTTTGAGCTAGTTAAACAGTGTAAAGCAGCTTGTGGTGACATCACGCTTAAAGTGATCATCGAAACAGGTGAACTTAAAGAAGAAGCACTGATCAAGAAAGCTTCTCAAATCTGTATCGAAGCCGGTGCAGACTTCATTAAAACTTCAACCGGTAAAGTGCCAGTAAACGCGACTCCTGAGTTCGCACGCATGATGCTTGAAGTTATTCGTGACATGGGCGTAGCTAAAACAGTGGGTTTCAAACCAGCTGGTGGCGTACGTACAGCTGAAGATGCTCAAGCTTACCTAGCGATGGCTGATGAGCTACTAGGCTCTGAGTGGGCAGACAACATGCACTACCGTTTTGGTGCTTCAAGCCTACTAACTAACCTTCTTAATACATTAGAAGTGACAGACCAAACTGCAGATCCAGCAGCATACTAATTTCCCTATCGGGTATAACAATAAAGTCTGTTTGATGGAGTGGTGTTAAGTCACTCCATATTACCTCTTTCCCTACAAACCATACTCACTAGAGTTTGGGAGGCACTAATGTATCTACCTCAAGAAATTATTCGCAGAAAACGTGATGGTGAAGTCCTAACGACTGAAGAAATTAACTTCTTCATTCAAGGCGTGGCTAAAAATACCGTTTCTGAAGGCCAAATTGCAGCATTCGCAATGGCTATCTTTTTTAATGAAATGACGATGCCAGAACGTATCGCACTGACGTGTGCAATGCGTGATTCGGGCATGGTGATTGACTGGAGCCACATGAACTTTGATGGCCCAATCGTTGATAAACACTCTACTGGTGGTGTTGGTGACGTAACTTCTCTGATGCTTGGCCCTATGGTGGCAGCATGTGGCGGTTTCGTTCCAATGATCTCTGGTCGTGGTTTAGGTCACACTGGCGGTACGCTAGACAAACTTGAATCTATCCCTGGTTACAATATTACACCCACCAACGATGTGTTTGGTGCTGTAACCAAAGAAGCTGGCGTAGCGATCATCGGCCAAACTGGTGATTTAGCACCGGCTGATAAGCGCGTTTACGCGACTCGAGATATCACGGCAACAGTCGACAACATCTCGTTGATCACAGCTTCAATTCTGTCTAAGAAATTGGCTGCTGGCCTTGATTCTCTAGTGATGGATGTAAAAGTAGGTTCAGGCGCATTCATGCCGACTTACGAAGCGTCTGAAGAATTAGCAAAATCTATCGTTGCAGTAGCAAACGGCGCAGGCACTAAAACAACGGCAATCCTAACGGACATGAACCAAGTTCTGGCTTCTTCAGCGGGTAACGCAGTAGAAGTACGTGAAGCGGTTCAATTTCTAACCGGCGAATATCGTAACCCTCGTTTGCTAGAAATTACGATGGCATCGTGTGCTGAAATGCTGGTTCTGGGTAACCTTGCAAAAGATTCAGACGAAGCGCGTGAAAAACTGATGGCAGTACTGGATAACGGTAAAGCAGCAGAGTGCTTCGGTAAAATGGTAGCGGGCCTTGGTGGTCCAGCAGATTTCGTAACGAACTACGATAACTACCTAGAAAAAGCAGAAATTGTTAAACCAGTGTACGCGCTAGAAAGCGGTGTAGTATCAGCGATGGATACGCGTGCAATTGGTATGGCTGTCGTTGGTATGGGCGGTGGTCGCCGTGTAGCAACAGACAGCATTGATTACGCAGTCGGTTTTGATAGCTTCATTCGCCTTGGCGAAGTAGCAAGTGACGATAAACCATTAGCAATGATTCATGCTCGCAATGAACAACAGTGGCAAGAAGCTGCGACGGCATTACAAAATGCAATCATTGTGGGTGGAGAATACACAGCAACGCCAGACGTTTACCGTCAGATTCGTTCTGAAGACGTGTAAATAACAGGTATCGGTATACGTATGTATACCGATAAACCGAGTTCTGGTGCAAAGAGCAATAAGTTGGTGAAGAAAATGAAAAGAGCATTTATTTTAGTTTTAGATTCATTCGGTATCGGCGAAACAGCAGATGCGGACACATTCGGTGATGTAGGTTCAGACACTATGGGTCACATTGCTGACCATTGTGATCAAGGCCTTGCAGACAATGCAGATCGTAACGGCCCACTAACGCTGCCAAACCTGTCTAAGCTAGGTTTAGCTATGGCTCACAAAGAGTCTACAGGTCGTTTTGCTCCTGGTATGGACGCAGACGCTGAGATCATTGGCGCGTACGGTCACGCTGCTGAGCTGTCTTCTGGTAAAGACACGCCATCAGGTCACTGGGAAATCGCTGGTGTTCCGGTACTGTTTGACTGGGGCTACTTCACCGACAAAGCGAACAGCTTTCCAAAAGAACTGACTGATCGCATCCTTGAGCGTGCTGGTCTATCTGACTTCTTAGGTAACTGCCACTCATCGGGTACAGAAATCCTAGATAACCTAGGTGAAGAACACATGAAGACTGGCTTGCCAATCTTCTACACTTCTGCAGATTCTGTTTTCCAGATCGCTTGTCACGAAGATACATTCGGCCTACAAAACCTATTAGACCTTTGTCAGATTGCTCGTGAAGAGCTAGCTGATTACAACATTGGTCGTGTTATCGCACGTCCGTTCATTGGTGCTGGTAAAGGTCAATTCGAACGTACTGGTAACCGTCGTGACCTTTCTGTTGAGCCGCCAGCGGCGACGGTTCTTCAGAAGCTGGTTGATGAGAAGGGCGGCAACGTTCACTCAATCGGTAAGATTTCTGATATCTACGCAGGTTGTGGTATCACTCAGAAAACCAAAGCAACAGGTATCCCTGCACTATTTGAAGCAACCAAAGAAGCGATCAATGAAGCGGGTGACAACACCATCGTGTTCACTAACTTCGTTGATTTCGACTCAGCTTACGGCCACCGCCGTGATGTTGCAGGTTACGCAGCGGCACTTGAGTACTTCGATGGTCGCATCAATGAAATCATCGATATGATGAAAGAAGATGACGTGCTTATCCTGACAGCAGACCACGGTTGTGACCCAACATGGCCGGGTTCAGACCATACTCGTGAACATATCCCTGTGATTGTTTACGGTAACAAGGTTCCAGCAGGCTCTCTAGGCCGTCGTGATACCTTCGCTGATATCGGTCAAAGCTTAGCGTCATACTTTGGCACATCGCCAATGGGATACGGTACAAGCTTTCTGTAATGGTTAACTAAGATAGAGGGAAACCTCTCTCTTCTTTTTTGTTTTGAGATTAAGGATATTTTCAATGGCTACTCCACATATTAATGCTGAAATGGGTGATTTCGCTGACGTAGTTCTAATGCCAGGCGATCCGCTACGTGCTAAATACATTGCTGAAACCTTCTTAGAAGAAATAGTTCAGGTGTGTGATGTTCGTAATATGTTTGGTTACACGGGTACTTACAAAGGTCGTAAGGTTTCGGTAATGGGGCACGGTATGGGCATCCCATCTTGTTCTATTTACGCGACTGAGCTGATCAAAGACTTTGGTGTGAAAAAGATCATTCGTGTCGGTAGTTGTGGTGCAGTGAGTGAAGATATCAAAGTGCGTGATGTGGTGATTGGCATGGGCGCGTGTACTGACTCAAAAGTGAACCGTATTCGCTTTAAAGGTCATGACTTCGCGGCTATCGCAGATTACAAAATGGTGCGTGCGGCAGAAGATGCAGCAAAAGCGCATGGTGTAGACGTCAAAGTCGGCAACCTTTTCTCTGCTGAACTGTTTTACACACCAGATCCTGACATGTTTGAAGTGATGGACAAATACGGTATTGTCGGCGTAGAGATGGAAGCGGCGGGTATCTATGGTGTGTGTGCTGAATACGGCGCAAAAGCTCTGACTATTTGTACTGTTTCTGATCACATCAAAACTGGTGAGCAAACCACATCAGATGAACGTCAAACGACTTTCAACGACATGATGGTTATCGCATTAGACTCTGTGCTTCTTGGTGACCAAGACTAATCATTTCTCTACAGCTTGATAAGCTAACAGATAACAAAAAGCCCCGTTGCTGCCTGAGCTTCGGGGCTTTTTCTTGGATGTCTTAAACTAAGCCGTTAAGAGCTTACATTTTTAAGCAGCCAGTTCTCCCCAGACTTAGTCTTTCTTTTACGAATAAGCATGATGAACAACACGCCACTGACAAACCCCATCAAGACCATACCGATCATGTAGCGATCGCTCTTACGGTAGTGATGATCAGAAATAGCGGTCATTTTTCCCGTCTCAAAAGTCACGCGGATAAAGCCAATGATCGTACTCTCTGGAGAGTAAATAGGCTCAACGAGTTGCTGCCTGCCAATACTTGCCGTTGAAAGAGGTGTGTCTAAGCCAAGAACCTCGCGTACCGAGAGCGCTTTTTCACTCGAGGCCAGTCGGATCCCTTCTGCATCGTAGATGGTGGTATCAAATACCAATCGATCCTGAGAAAGTTGGTTAGTTAGCTCTAGCAGGCGCTCTTGATCTTGCTGAGTGATCATCTTACTGGCTGAAAGAGATGCCTGTGAGATCAGTAGTTTGGTCAGCGTTTCCAACTGTTTTGCTTGGATTTTCTCATTGCCTTTACTGATCACTACTGTGTTTTTAATTGTTACCACGAACATAGCAGCCAACAGAATTAGGGCTAGTACTCGTAAAGCGTTACGTATTGAGAACAATGATTCATTCATGTTTCACGAAGCCTGAAATAAACAAATGTTATGATTAAGACATATTGAGACTTGCGTTTTCAAATTGCAATAGGTTAACGTTTAGCATAGTTAATTAGGAATCATACACATGGACGCTCAGAAATATCTGCCGATTAAAAGGCATACGACATTATTAACCCGACTCCCCGAGACTCGTTTCGCTTCTCAACTCGCTAAATCCAAAGCCAATTGGATTGTGTTCGGTGAGTACCTATCTCCACAATCATTCGATGACATCGACTTTTTCACTGGTACCTACAACACCATCCTCGATACGTGGAAGGTGGGGCATTATGAAGTGGCACTGATGTCAGGGAACCTAACCCCTGCACACGAAGAAATTTTACAAGCACTGAAGCTTGATTATGCTTGCCTTAGCGAGGTCCCAGACTTATCTAAGCCAGGTTTGATCGTGATGGATATGGACTCGACAGCAATTCAAATTGAATGCATCGATGAGATAGCAAAGCTCGCAGGAGTGGGAGAGTTAGTTTCTGAAATCACAGAGCGTGCGATGCAAGGCGAGCTCGACTTTGAACAGAGCCTGCGTCAACGCGTTGGGGCACTGAAAGGTGCGGATGAGTCGATACTGGAGCAAGTGCGTCAATCATTGCCATTCATGCCAGACTTAGTTGAGCTGGTGAATACTCTGAATAAACTTGGCTGGAAGACGGCGATCGCATCGGGTGGTTTTACTTATTTCTCAGACTACCTGAAAGATACTCTTGATCTTGACCACGCTCAGTCAAACACCCTAGAGATCGTCAATGGTAAATTGACGGGTGAAGTTTTAGGCGATGTTGTTTCGGCGCAGACCAAAGCGGATATCTTGGTAGAGCTTGCTGAAGAGTATGAACTGGAACTGCATAACACCGTTGCCGTAGGTGATGGTGCCAATGACTTGGTTATGATGGGTTCTGCCGGTTTAGGGATTGCTTACCATGCAAAACCGAAAGTTGAACAACAAGCTCAAACTGCTGTGCGTTATGCTGGCTTAGGTGGGGTGCTTTGTATCTTGTCAGGCGTATTAGCTAAGCAGCAAAAAATCAGCTGGCAAGCGAAGCCTTAGTCATATTTAGGGCGGTATAACGGATACAAAAAAAGCAGGCGATGAGCCTGCTTTTTCTCTTTTTAAATCCGATAAGTCGGTAAATTGATACAGCTATTTAATGCGAGAGTTCTAATCGAATCAATACTTCATCGGTAATGTCTTCTATCTCGCCATAACCAATAAAAGCGGTGACCTCACTCTCTAACTTCTTCGCTTGGTGCATACTGATGCGCGAAAGCTCGGCTAAGTCTGATTGGAATAAACTGGTTAATGGATTAAAGATCGGTGCGGTAGTGACTCGCAGTACATACACATCACCCAGATCTTGTGCATTCTTAATGAACGAGATACGTTCTTTCGTAGATGCAAAGTCTTTAACCAACTTCGTATGTACAGATTGAATTTTGTTACCAAACTTTACCGCAGCAATGTAGACATCATAATGTTTAGGCTCTGCACCCTCTATTCTTTTGAGTGGTTCAGCCAATAGGGAATTAGAGTGACCTTTAAAAATAGGTTCGAGTGAAAACTTTTGGTTGTGCCCAAGTTTAGCCAGTAAGGCTAGATGCTTATTCAGTGGGAAGTTCACACCAATGAGCTTACAACGCAACGTTGAGCCCGGCTTATCAATGAAGATTGGATTACTGACCATTTTGTTAAGCAAAACACTGTGCAGTGATTTGAGCAGTGAATCGGTAGGCAGTATTTCTTGCTTTTTGTTTAGCTTACTTTGGTTCTGATCGATAAGCCCGTTGAGGAAGGCGATCGTGCGCATTGTTTTTGCATTTTCGGTGATAACCAATTGAATGTTGCAACCATTCGGGCTTACACGAATTACGTGGTAAGGCACTGTGCTGAGTGGCAAGTTTTTATCATAGAGTTGCAGTTCATTGAAATTCACCACAACAGGATCGTCAATCTTGAGTACCATTGGTTGTTCAAGGGTAATGCTTAGTCCACGTTTTGATATGTCTACAGTGTGCCCATTTATAGTTGGACTATCTTGTGATGTGAGTTGAATGGGCGATTTAAAGCTATATCTCGGTTCTTTACGACGACTTTGGGAATCAAAGTAGATACTTTGAATGTTCCCCACCACCGTTCGCGGATGACGAAAGCGATTAAGGTCACTGCTTGGAATGCGTGGTTTTTCACTTAATAGATAATCGGCAGCACTTTCGTGATCACCGATCTCTTGCAAGATACCGCAATGAGTCAGTTGCGCTGAGCTTTGAGCAAGCGTATCTGAATGCTCAGCTAAGGCTTGTCGCTCAGAGTCGGATAATTCGAAAACCGAGAATTTGAACGCCTTCCAACTTTTACGTTTACCGCCGATGTGCCAGAACAGTTGCCTCTCTTCACGAGAAGCTTCAGGCAGCATCATCGAGTAGAACAAGGTTTTATTTTTATGTTCATGGGTAAAAGAGTAGATAACGTTACTGGTTCCCTTCACGCCAGGCTTAGCGAGTAAGTTCATACGTTGTTCGTTGAACAAAGTGCCCAAAGCTTGTTGGTTACGCTCATCATGCCAATATTGCCATTGGGGATGATTGTTATCCGTGAGTAGGGCGAGCTTCAACTCACTACCACTGAAGAATAGAGGGAGATTACAGGTGTACTTTAGATAGGTGTGTTCAATACCGCGAGTTCGCGTTCGAATGAGCCTATCTTGATTCTCATGGCTAGTTTTCTTGCTGACACTATTTAGAGATTCATCGAGTAAACGAGCCACACTCGTTGTATCGCTGATTCTGATGCATCTTAAAAATTTGACAGCATTGTTCTCGTAGGATTCATCAATACCCAGAATACGAAATTCAACCGCCTCATTAACATCGGCTTCTAGTGACTTCTCAACAAGCTCAGTGAATTTAACACTGATGATTTCCCCTAGGTTGTATTTAAACGCCCTTGGTACCTTGAACTTTGCACCCGACGGAGAAATATCAATTGTCACACCATGTAGGCTTTGTCCTTTAGGCGTGGTGATTTCAACCTGTGAGCTAATCTTGAGCCTGTTTTCTTTGCGTTTTAAATCGTAACCGAGGTTAATGGCTTCTGCTTCATAGGGGCTATCAGCGTTAGTGATATCGTGGTCATCTTGAGAGGATGTTTTAACAATATTACGAAGAGGTTGAATGCGAGGTGTCATCACTAACTCCCACACGCCCTCGGTATAACCTTTAAATTTTTTAGTACCACGTTGATACGCGTTCAAAGCTATGTCATCAAGCCAATGTTTACGCTCGTCTAGCGTGAATTGATGACATTCATTATCAATACGCCCGCGTAAATCAATGCTCTTTGTGCACGGAGCCATGATACGATTCAGTTCCATTTTAACGAGCAGTTTTAGAGACGGCGATTCGCCTTCTGTCATTTGAGAAAGAAGGAATTCGAAATCTTCGGCATGGTAGGCCGGAATAAGTCGTTCTGCTACAGATAGAATTTCAGATTGCTGCATACTTTTCTTGTTAGAATGGATGGTGCGTTATTGTTATCGACGAGTTGTATTTGATCTTTAGGTATTCGTGGCTCTACTGCAACTTTTATTTTCACCTGTACGGTCAACGGGGTCACAAAATAGCAACATTTACCCGTTACCAAGCAAATTATTGAGGTTTTATGGCTAAGGCAAAGCGAGCTTATGTGTGTAATGACTGTGGTGCTGACTTTCCACGTTGGCAAGGGCAGTGCAATGCATGTGGTGCTTGGAACACGATTACAGAAGTTAGGTTAGCCGCTTCACCTCAGGTCGCGCGTAACGAACGACTCAGTGGTTACGCTGGTGGTGCAACTGAATCTTCGGTTCAAACGCTATCGGAAATCGACTTGCAAGAGGTCCCGCGCTTTAGTAGTGGCTTCAAAGAGCTTGATCGTGTACTTGGTGGTGGTGTTGTACCTGGCGCTGCGATTCTTATTGGTGGTAACCCTGGTGCCGGTAAATCAACGCTGTTGTTGCAGACTATGTGTCAGCTTTCTTCCCAGTTACCGACACTTTATGTCACTGGCGAAGAATCTCTTCAACAAGTTGCGATGCGAGCATCTCGATTAGGGTTACCAAAAGAGCATCTCAAAATGCTCTCTGAAACCAATGTTGATAAAATCTGTCAGGTTGCAGAAAGAGAGCAGCCTAAGATCATGGTTATCGATTCAATCCAAGTTATGCATGTCGCTGATGTTCAATCGTCTCCAGGCAGTGTTGCTCAGGTGCGCGAATCGGCAACCGCATTAACGCGCTATGCGAAACAGAACAACGTTGCCGTATTCCTAGTGGGACACGTAACTAAAGACGGTACCTTAGCGGGACCAAAAGTACTTGAACACATTATTGACTGCTCGGTGCTGTTAGATGGCGGAACGGACAGTCGTTTTAGAACCTTGCGCAGCCACAAGAACCGTTTTGGTGCAGTGAATGAGCTAGGTGTGTTTGCCATGACAGGGCAAGGGCTAAAAGAAGTTAGCAATCCATCGGCTATTTTCCTGTCTCGTGGTGAAGAAGAAACCTCAGGCAGTTCAGTGATGGTGGTTTGGGAAGGGACGCGTCCACTTCTTGTCGAAATTCAAGCGCTGGTGGATTATTCGCAGCTGGCTAACCCGCGTCGTGTCGCTGTTGGTCTCGAGCAAAATCGACTGTCATTGTTATTAGCCGTGCTGCATAAACACGGCGGCTTACAAATGGCTGACCAAGATGTGTTTGTGAATGTCGTTGGTGGTGTTAAAGTAACCGAAACCAGTGCTGATCTTGCATTGGTAATGGCATTACTTTCGAGTTTCAGAGACCGCGCATTGCCAAAAGATGTGGTGGTTTTTGGCGAAGTAGGCCTTGCTGGTGAGATTCGACCTGTACCGAGCGGTCAAGAGCGCTTAAATGAGGCGTTTAAACACGGCTTCAAGAGAGCCATTGTACCAGCGGCTAACATGCCTAAAGGTGGCATTCCAGGAATGCAGATCCACGGTGTGAAAAAATTATCGGAAGCAATTAATGCTTTTGATGAGTTGTAATTGAGCTCACTTCAGCTACTCTATACAGCAGAAATTCAGTCTAACTTAAACGCTATTTTCGCTTTAAGTTAGCACTAAACTTAACAATCATTTAGATTGTTTCTTCAGATTGCCTTTTTCTATACGTTAGAAAAAGGCAAAGTTTTTTAGTCCCAAATGCATGCAAAGCTATCAGTCCTCACAGATTGTGATATACTCTGCGCGCATTTTATATCCTATTAACAGAGTAAGACAATGGCAGATTTATCGAAATACAGAAACATTGGTATTTTCGCGCACGTTGATGCGGGTAAAACAACTACCACTGAGCGTATCCTTAAGCTAACTGGTCAGATCCACAAGACTGGTGAAGTACATGATGGCGAATCAACTACTGACTTCATGGAACAGGAAGCTGAGCGCGGAATTACTATCCAATCAGCAGCTGTAAGCTGTTTCTGGAACGGTCACCGTCTAAACGTTATCGATACTCCTGGACACGTTGACTTCACAGTTGAAGTATACCGTTCTCTTAAAGTACTTGATGGCGGTATCGGTGTATTCTGTGGTTCTGGTGGTGTTGAACCACAATCAGAAACTAACTGGCGCTACGCTAACGAATCAGAAGTATCTCGTCTGATCTTCGTTAACAAACTAGACCGTATGGGTGCAGATTTCTACAACGTTGTTGACCAAGTTAAAAACGTTCTAGGTGCAACTCCTCTAGTTATGGTTCTACCAATCGGCCGCGAAGATGAATTCGTGGGTGTTGTAGACCTTCTAAGCCGTAAAGCATACGTTTGGGATGACACTGGTCTTCCTGAAAACTACGAAATCACTGATGTTCCTGCGGACATGGTTGATGACGTTGAGCAATACCGTGAAGAGCTAATCGAAACTGCTGTAGAGCAAGACGATGACCTAATGGAAGCTTACATGGAAGGTGAAGAGCCTTCTATCGAAGACATCAAGCGTTGTATCCGTAAAGGTACCCGTGATATCGCATTCTTCCCAACGTTCTGTGGTTCTGCGTTCAAGAACAAGGGTATGCAACTTATCCTTGATGCTGTAGTAGATTACCTACCAGCACCAACTGAAGTTGATCCTCAGCCTCTAATGGATGAGAACGGCGAAGAAACAGGCAACCACGCTATCGTTTCTACTGAAGAATCTTTCAAAGCGCTTGCATTCAAAATCATGGATGACCGTTTCGGTGCTCTAACTTTCGTTCGTATTTACTCTGGTAAATTGAACAAAGGTGACACGATTCTTAACTCATTCACAGGTAAAACTGAGCGTGTTGGCCGTATGGTTGAGATGCAAGCTGATGACCGTAACGAACTAACTAGCGCACAAGCTGGTGACATCATTGCGATCGTTGGTATGAAGAACGTGCAAACAGGTCACACTCTATGTGATCCTAAAGATCAAGTAACGCTTGAGCCAATGGTTTTCCCAACACCAGTAATCTCTATCGCTGTATCTCCAAAAGATAAAGGCGGTTCTGAGAAAATGGGTATCGCGATCGGTAAAATGGTTGCAGAAGATCCATCTTTCCAAGTTGAGACTGATGAAGAAACTGGCGAAACTATCCTGAAAGGTATGGGTGAGCTTCACCTAGACATCAAGGTAGATATCCTTAAGCGTACTTACGGCGTTGACCTTACAGTTGGTGCTCCTCAAGTTGCTTACCGTGAAACTATCACTCAAGCAATTGAAGATAGCTACACGCATAAGAAACAGTCTGGTGGTTCTGGTCAATTCGGTAAGATCGATTACCGTATCAAGCCTGGCGAACCTGGTTCTGGCTTTACGTTCTCTTCAAAAGTTGTTGGCGGTAACGTACCTAAAGAATTCTGGCCTGCTGTTGAGAAAGGCTTTGCTGGCATGATGGAAAACGGCGTACTAGCTGGCTTCCCTACGCTAGACGTTGAAGTTGAACTTTACGATGGTGGTTTCCACGCAGTCGATTCATCTGCAATCGCATTTGAAATCGCAGCGAAAGGTGCATTCCGTCAATCTATGCCTAAAGCTGGCGCGCAACTTCTTGAGCCTATCATGAACGTTGATGTGTTCACTCCAGAAGATCACGTTGGTGATGTTATCGGTGACCTTAACCGTCGTCGTGGCATGATCAAAGATCAACAAGCTGGTGTTACTGGTGTTCGTATTAAAGCTGACGTACCTCTTTCTGAGATGTTCGGCTACATCGGTCACCTACGTACTATCACTTCTGGTCGTGGCCAATTCTCTATGGAATTCGCACAATACTCACCATGTCCAACTAACGTTGCTGACGAAGTGATTGCAAAAGTTAAAGCAGAAAAAGAAGCTGGTAAGTAATTAGCTCTTTTCTAAATTAACTAAAAAGCCCCGCAAGTGAAAGCTTGCGGGGCTTTTTGTTATCAGTGATACCAGCGAGCGTTATTCTATTATCATAAGTATACATTTAAGCGCTTATGGGATGATCTTGGTTTTGATTAAAGAACATAGAGAAGAAATTAAAAAGGCCAACGGAAAATAAACGACAGACTTTTCAAGTACGTATTCCTAAGGCATAGCTTTAACTTCAACCGTGATCGTCTCTTGATATTTTCCAGCACGCGCAAAGTCGATGTTACCTAGCGTCACCTCAAGGGGAACTCCCCAGCGCTTAGTATCCTCATTGTTTGAGAAGGTATAAATCGATTTCTGGTTTACCAAGGCGTTATTAAATCGCAATGTATATGGGATCGTGACATTGGATTCCGACTTCTGCTTTAACTCACCATATTTCTGCTTTACTACTAATCTTACATTTGAGTTCGAAAGAAGATCAAAATCGGAGCGATAGGTGCTGTTAGATTCAAGGTCACCAAGCTGGAAGCGATAACCTGAGCTCCCTGAGCGTTGAAGGTTTGGTGCGTTAGGGACTGAGTTGAAAGCTACAAATGCTGGGACATTGAGTTTCACTCTGACATTTTTTGTCTCTGGTTTTCTATTTAGGGAAATAGAGGCTTCAAGAAGTCCGTTGTAATTACCCGATGCGGCTACTTTAGCTTCAGGCACTTTTATCCAAAACTTTGTTCTTTGGCTGTTATCCAGAGGTAGTTGAAAGCCTTTACTAGGAAAGTGGCTCAATTGGCGGAAGTTTTTGTCCAGAATAGTCAGAGGCAAATTTGTTCCAATTGAACTCAAATAGCTAGATTGTTTATTGTTGACCGATACTATGGCCGTCGGGAATCGACAGGTCTGAATATCACGCGACAACTCCAAATAAACGGGAATATAAGCGGCTAAATCTCGCTTAAATTCAACATTGCTTATGTCGACGTTAAGTATCCACTTGCCACTGCATTCGGCCAAAACCGGTTGAGATAACATGGCTAAACCGAACACTGAGAACTTAAGTAAGTGTTTCATGGTTTATCCCTCTTTAATAAGTAAAGTTGGTAGATAAATCAGATTGTCATTGATTTCTGGGACGCTCAATTTTGTTGGGCTAAAGCCATCTATGACGATGGTGTAGTCACCCGGCGCAACGCCTTCCACAACGAACCTACCTGATCGATTAGTGAAAAATTCATACGTTTTCTGTTGTCCAACTAACTGACCTTGGAAAAGTTTTAAGGGTTTTTTTGACTCGATCTCGATCTTACCAATAATCGTTTTCGATGCTGCCGAGCCGATTCTTATTATATGGCCTGTTTGTGAGCCCGGCGTAATGTTGTATTCATGATCACCAAAGTCATAACCGATCGGTGCATCCGGCACATAAATGTAGACACTGGACAATTGGTGGCCTCCAGACAACTGAACAGCATTGCTGACAGTATAGGTAGATATTGCTTCTGCAGGATCGTCTGCAACCGCATTTATTTCTACATCAGTATCTAACGAATCATGAACAGAGATAATTGCCACAGGGCCATTGATTGGCCGTGACCAAGCTAAATTACCGTCAGCCAGAGTAAGCGCTGTACTCGCTCGTAAAGAAGCGGTTTGGTAGTTTGCTGAGTTATCAAATGCTAGGTGAGAAACTTTAGCGTCGGTGATAAATCGGTTTGCTACATAATTACCTTCGACTGAATAAGTTTGAGAATCAGTATCGCCTTCCGCAGTCATCGCATAACCATAACTGCCCGTATAATCCTCCGATGGACGTTGGAATTGGGCTCGATAGGTATCTGGTTCGTTGGAGTAGGATACATTTGCATTGTATTCTCCATCGTCAGAGTTCCAGTCCCAATCTGCAGAAAAAGTGAAGCGAGTTTCGTCGATGTTTTCATTTGGGTTTTCTTCTTTTTCGATACCAGCAGAGAGTGACACGTTATAAAATTGCCAAGCAACTTCAGTCGAGGCCTGCCATTGCACCTCAGCCTCTTCAAAGTCACGATAGTCGCCGCTCAGAATTAAACTCAGGTTATCCGTAATACTGAAAACATAGTTTGAAAAGACTCGAAGGCCAGTATTCGCTTCCGCAATCTGCCAAGGTAATGCAAAATAATTATCTTGATATTCACTACCAAAACGGAAATTTGGGGAGCCGTAGCTGTCTGTTCCCCATAATTGATGAGAGTAATCTAAGCTGTAGATACTACCCGTATCGCTATTAGGCTTGTTTTTTTGTGCAGAAGCACGAACGCCTAAGTTCCCCCAATCGGAGCCAATTGTTGCGATCATGCCGAGTTGTTGTCCTTCAGGGTGGTATAAACCGTTTACACCAACTGTTAAGGTGTCGCTGATACCATAGTCATAATACCCTGAAGTTACCCACTGTTCGTCGTCATACTTAAAGTTGTTATCTTCAATCGTCGACGTTAAACCAGAGTAAAAGCCAAAATCAGAAATACCTTCTCGTAATAAACGAGAATTAAAGAACTGGCTATAAACGATGGTATCGGTTCTGCCTGATTGATAACTAATGTCTAACCGAACGTCATTGGTACCAGAAACGAGAGGCAAATCATCAAGTGTATATCGACCTGGGGGTAATCGAATCTCGGTGAGAAAAACATCGTTGATATAGATTTCCACATCGGCACTCTCATTCAATACCAGCGGTTGAGTTCCTCCGTTCTGGATGTTTCGGGTAGGTTGTAAGTCTTGATACAAACGTTCAAAAGCAAGGCCACCGAGAGGAGTACTAGGAAGGTGCCCTGCACTTGCTTGGGTGACATCACCAAAGGTTAGACGAAAAGGGGTATTTGGTTCATCGAAGAACAGGCGAGCTTCACCTCGATACACGTCGGAATTGAGATCGCTACCACCAGTTACAAAGCCAGATATTTCAACATTAGCGCCTCGGACGCCACCAATATTGGATTTCAATAACCATTCACCAAGCCAAGTTTGGGTGTCTTCTGCATTAGAGTCGTTGAATAAGGAGTAATCCGTACTGGCATTCAGTGTATTTTGTACTGTCCAAAACGCGCTTTCTGAATATTGGGCGGGTTCATATTTGCTACCAAACGAAAGCAAAAATTCAGCTGCAGCCGTTTCATCAATCACTAAATTTATGCTTTGTTCGGAGGAGTTAAAAGTTGCATTAATACCCATACGATCCAACTGTTCGACTGTGATGTACTCTTCGGAAAAATCTCGTAGTGCAGCCAATGTATCAGGGTTAATCAATTTTTTAGTCGACTGAGCTATCTGATCTACGTTGACAGATCCAACACTTATACCGTCAGAATATGCATTTACTTCACCGATTGTGTTTTCACCCCAAGTGACAGGAAATGGGAATAACCAACTTTGAGCGAACGCGGCTGGTATAGTCATTATTAGAGTGAGGTATAAAATGAGACTCTTCATGAAAGCATCATTAGTCTATTGTTTTAACAGAAACTTTCTCTGGCTGTCCCAGTTCACTTGGTAAGGCGTATTTGACGGTCGTTCCTGGCATCAAGTAAGCGCTTGTTTTTTTGCTTAGGACTTCCCAATCGACCGTTTTGTTTGCTTTATCACCAGAGAAATTAAACTCCATACCATTCATGTTCAGTACTCGCTTACCATCGTTTCGGATAGTAACTTGGCGGTTTTGAAGTGTAGTGGTTGGAATTGATTTACTGGATGTGGGAGATACAAATACCAAAGTTGCAAACTCTAGTAACATGGAAATAGAACTGTCGTCATTTTCCTCAATCTGATTTTCTAGCTCAATTTGCGTAAAGACAATACGGTAAGTGTCGGTTTGTTTTATTGACCCTGTTGGCATGTAACGTACGCGGAAAGTCTGAGACTTTTGGCCGTCAATTTTTGCTTGAGGTGGAAGGATGAGAAATTCATCTTCTGACGGGGTTAAGATTTCTTCACCAGTAGAAAAATCAGTTTGATAGACGTTTACTTCTAGGAGAATCGGCTCTTCTTCAACATTAGTCACTTTATACAAACCTTGAGAATTCCGGCCCACATCATCAAGTTCTAAATAGATGGGGCTTACCTCGTATGCGAAAAGAATAGAACTAAACAACAAAGAAGATAGAAGAGTGGTAATCCTAACCATAGATATTTCTCCATAAAATAACTTGGCTCGATAACCGAGCCAAGTTTTGTTTGTCTATAAAGTGTTGTTCGGTGATTAGCTTGCTGGACCTGCTGCTGCAAGACTCACTTTGATTTTACCTTTATATTTACCTGCTCGTGCAAAGCCTGAATCTTCAGGTTTCACATAAATGGGATGCTTGTTGATTTTGTTCACCAAGTGTTCGCCCAATGATGGAATTGGTGGTGCCGTTACTTCTATGGCATGGTCGTTTTCAGTGTTCGCCACCATGTCTGAACCAATTCTTACTTTATAGTTAATTTTTTCACCCATATTGTGCTTGGTTACACCGTTTAGTTGGTAAGCTGTGACTGAAAATTCCAAATCAGCACCGTAATTACACCAAGCACGTAAGTTACCTACTAAAACTTTCTTGTTGTTGAAGCCATTGCTCCACGAATCAGTATGAACTTTGTTTGCTTTACGTAGAACGTTATTCTTCACGTCTTTTTTACCGATTCGCAATAGACAGCGTTTTGGAACTCGACCTTCGATTCGAATCGTCTTTTGGTCCGTTTTACTCAGTGTTGTAAAGTCCACAGCGTTATTAAACTGAACCGCAGAAGCGCCAAAAGAAAGTGAAGCGGCTGCTACAGCGGTAGCAAGAAGTAACTTTTTCATAACTCAATCCCTCGTTGATTTAAGATGCATACCCGTGCATCACTTTTAAAGGTTACGAGGGAACAAAGTGCCAAACCTCATCACATAGAGTGAAAAATATCGCTTACATAGGGTGAGTTTAGAATGAGTTTTGTTATATTCCACTTTTCCTGTGATCTTACTATTTTATTGTGACCTTGCTATACGGAATTTAATTAAAGCTTTTTACCTGAGCAAGAAGTTCATACCTAGATCGCAAGTTTAATTTACGAAGTAAGTTTGATGAGTGAGTCTTCACGGTGTTGATACTGACGTGCTGTTGAGATGCTATCTGAGAGTTTGACAGTCCTTTTAGTATCAATGAGCAAGTATCCCTCTCTTTTTTTGTTAACTCTTTATAATTAAGTATATTTTCGCAGGCTGATTCATAGTTAGGTTCATTGCTTTGATAGGAAGAAACCAGTTTATTTAACACTGACCTTGGAAACCATATATCTTCTTGATAAACAGATAAAATTGCTTTCGATATAAACTCAAAGTGCTGATCTATTTGCCCTGAAAAGCCTTTCTCTAGCCATACTGTAGATGTATTGTCATTCACATTGACGGCTAACCAAAATTCGTTTCTTTCATGTAGGATAAATCCGTATCTTTTGGGGCATGGCATGGTTTGAATATCAAATAGAACAACTGTTTCAGGTTTGAGTTTCGGTACTTGCATAAAGCATTGTGAATGAGTGATTTGCGCACTAGGAATAGATACTGCAAGTAGGTCTTTTATCACCCTATAGTATGAATTGTTGCGGGTAAGAACATGAATGTCTAACGCGAGTTCAGAATCAACTTCCATGATTGACCTCTCTATTTACTCGTACAAAAAATCTTTAATTATCGGTAGGTTAATGAGGAGTTATCCCACTGTGTCTAGTTAAATAATATTAGTATTGATTAAGTATTATTCAATGTAATTGATGTGATATTTGTTTTACTTGTTGATTTTTTAAAATAATATAAGAAAATTTAATGAAATGCGCACCAATGGTTTCATACTTTAGTACCGTAAATGGTGCGTTTGTTAAAGGAGGGGGCTATTTAGTTTTTAGCTGGATGTAAATCTGCTCTACTTTGGTACGAGCCCAATCAGTTTTACGTAAAAATTTTAAGCTCGATTTAATGCTTGGGTCTTTTTTGAAGCAGTTGATGTTTACCATGTAACTCAACTCTTCCCAACCGTAATGTTCAACCAATTCAGTTAGTAGCTTCTGTAGAGTGATACCGTGAAGTGGATTATTATCTTGTGTCATGAGATGTTCTCGCCATTTATTTGAGATAAGTATACCAGTTTCGCTTTATGAATTATCCGACCATTTAAGCTGGTAGTTTATGTTTAGCTATTGAGGAACTGCCTATTTCAGGAATTGAAAGACAAGAGCTGGCTCTCCAATATCTCATTTACTTCTTCATGTAACTAATTGGTAAATGCCATTATACGCTCTTCTTTAGGCGAGTTAGGGGCAAAACACAGATTTAATAGGTTTACTTGAACGCCAGACGTCATGCCTATATCAAATGGTTTTACTAACAAGCCGCGCTCAATGAAGTCACCAGCTAAACTGTCTGTTGCAAGGCAAACTCCATGACCAGCCACAACTGTCGTTAATCCTATATCAAAAATACCTACTTCCATCCATTGAATAGAACTGTCTTGCATCGGAACATTCGCTTGTTTAAACCAATTCTCCCAAGGGAAGCAACCACCCTAGAATTGGAAAATATCTAAAAGTTGCTGTGTTTATTGCTATAAATATTGAGAGCTATCCTTATAGGTCCCTGTCTCATTATTGAGAATTTCGATCTTATTTATTGTAAAAACAACTATCGTTATCTTTATGTCTACATTCTGATAATGGATATAAAACATACGGTTATTTGAAGGGCTAATAAATTAAGGTTCAGTCTTTATTGAATTTTCATTATTGTGACTATTGTTAAGTGATTGAAAGTCATGTGGTTCGGTTTATTTTAGCCTTAATTACACCTCCCATTTATAACCCTTTAAATATGTATAGGTATAAAGATTGAACAACCAATCAATCAAACCTATAGGTGTAGGGTATGTTTTTCTATATTTTCTGAATCTCCAATGGGCCGGAGGTGATGATTAGAAAAATGCATGGGTGGGGGTTGCATAATGTCTATTTTAAGAGGCTCGGGGCGTGACAGCACACGAGGCTATCTCAAATCAAAAACAAAAGGCATCGCTATTATCGAATTTACGATTGTGGTGATCCTGTTTTTTGCGCTTTTTTTAACGGTTGTTGATCTTGGTATATATGGGTTTGTTAAATTGACCATGCAGCATTCGGCAAGAGAGGGGGCAAGATATGCCATCACAGGTCGTTCTGATCTAGATCCTGACGCATCGAGTAACCGAGAAGCGGCAATATTAGAAAAAATTTCCCAATCTTCGAGCGGTCTGCTCGACAAAGTGATGGATGTTCAAAACATACGTGTTGAAGATGTCTACGGCAATGCGATCGCTGGATTTGGTGGTTCAGGAGACATTATTTCTATTCATCTTGATTGCGAGTGGCCATCCGTAAACCCTTATATGTATGTTTTGCTCGATGACGGAAAGTTTAAATTTACCGTTAGCGCAGCAATGAAAAACGAAGCTTTTTAAGGAGGAGCAAGATGTTTCCTTTGAAGATAAAAAGAGCCGCTGAGAAAGGGTTTGCGGCAATAGAAATGACGTTAATAGCACCATTGTTCATGTTGCTTATTGTTGCTGCTGTCGATATCACGCACCTCATTCAAGCCAATCACATCATTATCAGTATCAGTCGAGAAGGTGGGAACATTATTTCACGGAGTAATACTGCCCCCCCCCAAGAAGTGATGGACATCATAGCGACGACATCGGGAACATTGGACTTGACGCAAGACGGTGTCATTTACATTACCGAGGTGGTTGGTCAAGAAGATGCTTCTCCCTACATTAAAAGTCAATATCGATGGAACCAACACGGATTAAGTAAAAATAGTGCTATTTGGTCGAGTTGCAGTAACTGGGCAAATGATGGGGAATGTTCTGATGTAGATTCAGATGATCCTCCGCTCATCAATAATCTCGCAGTTGCACTTGATGACGGGGAGATCGTTTACAGCGTAGAGGTGTTCTATGGCTACTCACCCATCTTTAGTAGAGTATTCGACGAGCAATATATTCTGAGCGACACAACATATATGTAGGGAGGTTAAAATGGATAAGGGAACCCCAATCAAATATCGTTATAGTCGGGGGTTAGTGGCTTTGATGTCAGTCATCGCACTGCCTTTTATTTTGTTAGTTGTCGGACTTTCAGTTGATGCTGGACGCGCTTACATTGTTAAGTCTAAATTATTTGCGGCGGTTGATGCTGCGAGCATTGCAGCCGCAAGAGCGGTCGCTAATGGCGAAGATGCAGGGCGTGCTGCAGCTCAAAAATATTTTTCAGCCAATATCCCCGCCGACTTTTATTCAGCAACGCCGAACTTAGGTGCGGTGAACTTCGCATATGATTCTTTTGGTAACATTTCCATAGATATTTCGGCCACAGCGCAAGTACCCACTATCTTTTTGCCCTTGATAGGGTTAGATACATTCAACCCAGGAGTTTCAGCACAATCTATCCGTCGCCCGGTAGATTTGGTGTTAGTGATTGATAATACGACCTCTTTGAGACTCGGGAGTATCGGCGACGTGACTCAAGATGTGATTGATCGGTCTAAGTCGTTCATTGAAAATTTTCATGAAGGATTTGACCGAATTTCATTGGTTAAGTTTGCTTTTGGATCTGAAGTCCCTGTGGGGTTCAATGCGACCCGTGGACATAGCAGGAGTACCATCAAATCTGAAATCGACAGTTTTAACTTTGGTAGCACTTCAAATGCCCAATATACCAATGCATCGGAAGGGATGTATCGAGCTCTGAATGAACTCAGAACAGTGACTGATCCTGCCAACTTGAAAGTGATCGTATTCTTTACTGATGGAGCACCTAATACCTTTGCAACGACGTTTGATTTTGAAGGTGGGGGTACTCACACAGGGGCTATAAGATCGAGCGATGGTAGTAGTGGTAGACCTAGAGGTCTTTGGAGACATGATACGATTGCTACCAGGTTACCGGGTGGTTACGAGGGTAGAGATATTGATGACTATATCAGCGAAATTCCTCAGTATTATACAGCTCATGATGTTAGTGCCACCGAGTTCAACATTTTGAACCCGACTCATACGGTGCGCCCAGTAGCGCAATATGCCCCTGATAGTCATTCTGCAAATGATCTGTATATCAGAGTGAATCGGGTTGCTCGTAATCTAGTTGAAGACATCGCGGAAAAGGCTAGAACGGAAGACATATATGTATTTACGTTGGGTTTAGGCTCATCACTAACATCGGCAACTGGACCTGATAGTGAGCTTGGTGAGGACTTATTGTTACGAATGGCAAACTCTAGCGCGCTTTTAGATGATCCGGACCTGAGTTCCGACTATGATCCCGCACAGCTTGAAGGGGTGTATTGCCATGCTATCGATGAAGAGGCATTAGGTCCATGTTTTGATGAGATGTTAGACGTAATTATCAGGTTAACCTTGTAATACTGGTCTGCGGGTTATTACTTGCGTTAAGACTGTCAGTTAAGAAGAACGGTCAGTAGGAATTTGAATTACATAAAGAAAGAGGGAGCTCTTCAGCTCCCTCTTATTGCCGTCTGTTATTTTAGTTGTACCTATTATTATACTGCTAACTACTATTTAGCGTTGTTACCAGTAATAGTTAATCTTCCCAAATCACCAATTTATCTTTCGGCCAGTTATGACCGATTTCATGGTATTTCTGCTCAAGGATATGTCGCTTTATCTTGAGAGTAGGGGTAAGTACACCGTTGTCGATGCTCCACGGTTCCTTAATCATCAGTACCCCTTTGATCTTCTCATGCGAGGCTAACTGTTGGTTCATTTTTTCAATGACACGTTTACTTGTTCTTTCATAACGAGCACGATCAAAATTAGGGAAGTCATGCGGTACTACGAGTAGGATCGGGCCCGGTAAGCCTAAGCCGATCAAACACATCATTTCTACGCGGCTGTATTCAAACAGTTTGTTTTCGATTGGCACGGGAGCCACAAACTTACCTTTCGCAGTTTTAAAGGTGTCTTTCTTACGTCCGCGAATCGTTAGGTAGCCCTCGCTGTCGATATCACCGATATCGCCAGTATGAAGCCATCCCTCAGAGTTAAAAGACTCTTGGGTTGCTATGTCATTTTTGTAATAACCAGAGAACATACCTTTGCTTCGAACCAAAATTTCTTCATCTTCTGCAATTTTGAGTTCGATGCCTGGGCCAGCATTACCCACAGTACCAATTTTGTCGGCTCTAAACGGGTGGTTAATCGTGCTGTAGGCGAAAGACTCCGTCATTCCCCAAGCCTCGGTAATGTGTAGGCCAACACTCTCATACCATGCAAGTAGAGCCGGTGATACCGGAGCCGAACCACACCCTAAAACGCGGGCTTGATCTAACCCTAGGCCATCAGCCAGTTTCTTCTTAATGATGTTGTTGATAAACGGAATCTTAAGTAAGAAGTTAAGTTTCTTCTGCGGCAGCTTATCTTGGATTCGTTGCTGGAAGAGAGTCCATAAACGAGGAACTGAAATAAATAGAGTAGGGCGATGCATTTTTACATCATCAATAAAGGTATCTAAAGACTCAGGGAATGCCGTGACTATACCGCCCATTACCGATGAGCCAAAGATGTACACTCGTTCTGTAATATGGGCAAGCGGTAGATAAGAGAACAGGCGATCGCCGGGTTGGATACCAATATGATCGATCAAACGTTGAACTGACCACGTAAAGGCTCCGTATGTGAGCATTGCGCCCTTTGGTAGCCCTGATGTACCCGAAGTATAAACAAGCGACATTACTTTATCATCGTGATGCTGAGGACGCTTGGTTGATGGCTCATGTGTATCGACGAGTTGCTCGAACGTGTGTTGGCACTTTGCTGCGCTATCGTAGGGCAGTGAGATACTCACCAAGTTTGGGTTTTCATCCAGTACTTTTTGAGTGGCCTTAGGATCGTCAAGCTTACCCGCTATCACAATTTTACTTTCACTGTGTTCGATACAGTACTGTATGGTATCGGCACCCGCGGTAGGAAAGATTGGGACGCTGACAAAATCTCCTAACATCATGGCAAGATCGCAGATAAACCACTCTGCACAGTTTTTCGATACGAGAGCGACTCGATCACCGGGTTGGGCTCCGAGTCCTTCTAATGCTGACGCCAGTTTCAGTGCTTTGTCGGCCACTTCTTTATAAGTAAACTCAACAAATTGGCGGTTAATAATTTGCTTTAAGTAGACTTCATCTGGGCGTTCTTCTGCCCATTTTAAAATCATGTCATTGGGTGTAGGGAGAGCTGTTGCTTGTTCTTGGCTAAACTCGTTAGGCTGAATCATTGTCTAACTCCATGTTTTTCGCTAAGTTATTTTTGTTAAAATCATGTTAAATGTACCATGATTTTTTCTTTTAGGGAGTAAAATTAGCGTTTATGTTCTTTGTTTTCCGTTATCTGTGCAGGCTCGCCTGTAACTTGCAGGCGTTACTCCAGTCCGTTTCTTAAAAATTCTCGAGAAATATGACACATCCTTGTATCCACATTGATAGGCAATGACAGCAATTTTTGATTCGGTATCTGCTTCGATTAACTTTTTGGCAAGTAGAATACGTTTATCGCACACGAAGTCTCTGAAGCTTACTCCAAAGTGTAGATGAAACTTCTTAGAAAAATAGGTGGTTGAACAGTGACATTTCTCGGCGATCTCTGTTTCTCTGATTTCTTTGTTGATGTTGTCCATCACAAAGTTAACAACTTCGGATGTGAAGACCTTTACAGGCAGTTGGTTGTTGTTGTTGTTGTTTGTGTCTCTGTCGATATCGAAGTGGGACTCGAACATATGCTGTGTCTTAGCCTTAAGCTCTTCGAATTGACTGGTCAGATGATTACTGTTTGTTTCTATGATGAAAAATATATTCTTATGATTTCGAACGATATTAGGTAACGGGTCAGAGCAAATAATGACAATTCTTTTGTTTAAGTTTTCGCAAATAGATAAAGCCATGGTAAGTAGTTGGATTTTATCTGCGCTATTCAATATGAAAAATACCAATCTTACATCTAAGTTACTGATTATAGATATGTCTTGTTTGAAGTTTTTAATAGAAAAATAGTGGCCTATTTTATTAATAATAACGGAGTTGAAATCACTATCTTTGTCCGACAATAACGGAGTTACTATTTTCATTTTAATATAATCTTAGTTTCATATTGGTTTTTTTGTCTAAAAACAACCGAATAACAAGTAATAGTAATTAGATTAGAAGTACCACAAGAAAGTGCAAGTAAATGGCAAAATAATCCTAACCTAATATATCGTTCAGCTCTAGATTTAGTTTACAGGTAAATAAAACCTGATACGTAAATCAAGGAGAGATTCTTATGAGTAACCTATTGAAAAAAATTAAAGAATTTATGAATGATGAAGAAGGTTTAACGGTCATCGAATATGTGATCGGTGCTGCTATGCTCGTGTTAGGGTTGACAACCATATTCAGTGGAATTGGTAATGTCTTGTCAGCAAAACTCAGTGCTATTGTTAATGCTATTAGTACGACAACAGCCCCGTAGACACTATGAATAAAAAGGGAATTAGAAAGCAGAAAGGACTAACTATTGTCGAGTACGTTATCGGTGCTGCTTTACTTGTCATTTTTGCTTGGGCCATATTCTCTGGTATAGCTACAGCCTTGTTCAGTAAATTCATAATAATTGTGTCAGGTATATAAATGAATGATAAGTGAATCTCTGGTTTTTTGGGTGCTATTAATTGTTGTTTCAGTCTTCGATGTGAAAGAAAGTCGGATACCAAATAAAGCTCTGATTTTATTTGTATTACTGTACTTTATTTTATTGATTAATGGCGGAATTTCTTGGGATTCACTTACGACTTCTTTAGTTGGTGCTGCAACCTTTTTCTTTTCAGGCCTTTTTTTATATTTTTTACGAGCAATGTCTGCTGGTGATGTAAAACTATTGGGTGTGATAGGCCTGTATGTCGGTTGGGGTAATTTGCTTGATATTTCTTATTATATTCTCATTGCCGCAGGGATAATAGCTACATTTTACTTGCTCTATAATAGTGCAAACAGTGAATCTCTGACCGTTAGAAACTATTTTGAAGAAAAACTAATGTTAGTTAGTGGAATGTCAACCAGAACAAAGAATGTGTCTACGGTTCATTATCGGTATTCAAATAAGGTGACGATGCCTTTCGCACCTTCAGTTGTTATAGGCTTAGCGATGTATAGCTATTTTACGTAATTTAAATTGAATTATTATTCGATGTGTTGGAGAGAACATATGGATATTAGTGGGATACCATCCCCGAGTAATTTAAAGCCTCAAATATCAGCTCCTGTGGTTCCTACATCCATTGAAATGCTTGGTGTACCTGAGGTTGTGATTGAAAATTTATTACTCAAACACCTGTCCGCTTACCCTAAGTCAGATGTATTGGATCTATCTAACTATTTATGTGTGGTTACACATATTGTAGAAAATGGACTTGCGGTACTTAGACAAAAATCATTCATTGAAGTTTTTCAACCAACTTCAGCTTTAACGTTAGATTCATCTTCACACAGCCATGTCCGTTACTCACTGTCTGAAAAAGGCATAGAAGAAGCGGATTTAGCTTTCACTCGAGATGCTTACTTAGGACCTGTTCCTGTATCTCTCTCTCAATATAGCAATATTGTGAATCAACAAGATTTACGCTCTGAATTGGTGACTCGACCGCATGTTGAAGCGGCTCTTAGTGACGTCTACGGAGTCGACAGAATGATATCGGTGTTGGGACCTGCAATTAATTCAGGCAGAGCTCTACTTCTTTATGGGCATGCTGGTACAGGTAAAACGTTTGTAGCAACACGTATCGTCAATGCTCTACACACTTCAGTGTTTATCCCTTATGCCGTTTACGCCTTCGGTAACATTATTAAAGTTTTTTCTACGCAACATCATAAACCGCTAGACAGCAACGGTAGTGAAACATTGGTTTCTCTCAAGGATCAGTACGACAAGCGTTGGCTCAATTGTGAAAGACCCAATATTCAGGTGGGTGGAGAGTTGACCATGGATATGCTCGAAGTTAATCATTCTGAGAACAGCCGAGTTTGGTTAGCGCCTTTACAAATGATGGCAAATAATGGGATTTTGGTTATTGATGACCTTGGGCGTCAACCAATGCCAGTGGACAACCTCCTTAATCGTTGGATTGTACCTATGGAGCATTACTTCGATTACCTATCGTTACCGAATGGGCAGCAAGTTACGATGCCATTTGTGCTCACACTCGCTTTCTCCACCAACTTAAACCCAGATAAGATCAGTGACCCTGCATTCTTGCGTCGGTTGGGTTATAAAATTGAATTTAAACCTCTTTGCCAACGAGACTATGAAGCTTTATGGATGAGTGTTGTTTCTGATAAAGGGGTAGAACTTCAAGATGGTTTCTTTGAGCGATTGTCTCAAATGCACACGCTATACAAAGTGCCACTTTTCCCTTGCTTACCTAAAGATCTCGCAGGTATTAGCAAAGATATTCTTTCATTTGAACAACTCCCGCCAGTTATTACTTTTGATATTCTTTCCATGGCATGGGAAGTCTACTTTACCTCTGATGGACACGAGGAAGAAAATAATGAATAAGAGTCAGGTATTCCTATTGTTTTTACTGTCCGTAGTATTCGGCTTAGCGGCTGTATTTTTTGCTAAGCAATGGATGGATAACCAAGTTCAACCGACGATCGAAGTTGAAGAGGTTGAACGTCACCCGGTTGTAGTCGCATCTCAAGAAATTGAAGCTGGAACCGTAATTGAAGATCAGTACTTAACGACGAAGCTGATGGAAGTGGATTGGATCAATGAAAATAATTACTCAGATCAAAACGAGCTAATTGGAAAAGTTGTCGCCAATACTATCTACGCAGGAGAGGTGCTTCATAAGTTGCGTTTTACCGTTCCTGGCGAAGGTTCAACACTCGCTGCGTTGATTCCTGAAAATAAGCGAGCAGTAACTATTCGAGTCGATGATGTTATCGGTGTTGCTGGGTTTCTATTACCAGGAAACAAGGTCGATATTCTTAATACCGTTTCCTATGGCAAAAACTCAGCGGCGACTCGAACCGTGTTGAAAGATATTAAAGTGTTAGCCGTAGACCAAACAGCAAGAACCAAAGAAAACAGCCCTATCATAGTTCGAGCGGTAACACTTGAGGTGACCCCTAAAGATGCAGAGAAGCTTCTTACGGCGAAGAGCAAAGGCAGTATTCAGCTCACCTTAAGAAACCCTCATGAGGTTGATAAAAAAGTCGTTCGTCGATACGTGCCTAGACCCAGTGTCACCATTATCAAGGGTACGGAAACATCCAGTGTGCGCGTCAAGGATTGAGGTGAGATATGAGAATTATATTAGCGTTATTTTTTAGCCTGATTTGTTTTTCGACCGCAAGTGTTGCTGCATTGCAAACGGGAAAAACAGTGACGGTTCCACACCATAAATCTACACATGTGGTGTTATCAGGCAAAGCGAGCAAGGTTTCACTTGGTGACCCTGATGTTTTGGATATCGTAATTTTAAAATCTAACGAAGTGTTTTTGATTGGTAAAAAGTTAGGAGCGACAAATCTGATGGCTTGGGATTCACGAGGACAGTTGATTGAGTCGATTAATATCGAGGTCACTCATGACTTAAATAGTTTGAAGTCCAAGCTGTATGAGTTTCTTCCTGATGAGACTATAGAGGTTCACAGCGCGCAGAATCGTTTGTTACTGAGTGGGCAAATTAGCAACCAACAGAAGATGAATGTTGCCATGCGAATTGCTGAAACTTACGCAGCAGGGCAAGCTGCAGACGACTCTAAAGAGAGCGGTAGTGAGCAAGTTGCTGCCACCGGAGTCATCAATTTAATGTCGATTGGTGGCGCTCAACAAGTCATGTTAGAAGTGACGGTCGCCGAGGTTCAGCGAAGCTTGGTGAGAAAGTTCGATGCCAATTTCCACTTCTTCCAGACCAGTGGCTCTAACTTTTCATGGGGTGCATCATCGGTTCCTGCTGGTGTATTAGGGGCTACGCCAATCTTTGATATTCCAACCTCTACTGATTACGGGATTTTAGGCTCGTTCATTGATAGTAATACCCTGTTTACATTCGCCCTGGATGTAGCAAAACAGAATGGTGTAGCGAAAGTATTAGCTGAACCTAACTTAACCGCATTAAGTGGATCTAAGGCTGAGTTTTTAGCGGGTGGTGAATTCCCTATCCCTGTGCCAGATGAAGATGGTATTACGATTGAATATAAAGAGTATGGGGTCGGTCTGAAATTCATCCCAACGGTTCTGAGTGATAAAAAGATCAATCTAAACTTGGCTGTGGATGTGAGTGAAATTGCGAACAGCAGTTCATTGACTATCGACCCTGGTTCGACGAATGCGACGTATTTTATCCCTCCAATCACACGTCGAAGTGCCTCTTCTACGCTTGAACTTGCGGATGGTCAAACCATTGGTATTGCGGGGCTTCTGAGTGAAAACGTACGGGACGTCAGTAACAAAATGCCAGGTATTGGGGATGTGCCAATTTTAGGTCAGCTCTTCAATAGTCAAGAGTATGTATCTGGCGAAACTGAGCTTGTCATTCTTGTTACGCCTAGGCTCGCTAAACCCGTAGACAGAAGCAAAGTCACACTGCCAACTGATGCCTTTGTTAACCCGAATGACCTGGAATATTACTTGTTAGGTAGAAGCGCTTATATTGCTGAGCCTTCTGATTCTGAAGACAACAGTAATGTAAGTTCTTCTAAACCTATCACACCAACTGATGGTGGTAGTGAAGGTTCATTCGGTCATGATTTGTAAGGAGATAGATATGATTAGAACAATGATGGTCTTTCTCGCACTGGTATTAGTCGGTTGTGCGAATGACGCGCCTTTAGGGCAGTCGGTTGCTCAGTTGAAAGTGGAACAAACGTACAACCCGAACGCTACTCAAGAGAACTTGGAAGTTTTACCTGATGGGACTGGTGAGCGTATGCAAGCTAGTTATGACAACTATGTGGGTAAAGGTGATGAGGATCTTTCCGGAAACAATAGCCAGGTTTTACAAAGCTTTAATTAGCGTGGAGGTACTTTATGTCGTATCAAGTATCAAATAGTCCCAAGAAGCAGGGAGGTTTGGTGGTCATCTTTGTGACCATTGCGTTACTCGTATTCCTTGCGGTGTCTGCTTTGGCGGTGGACATCAACCATATGCTAGTGAATAAAACGCGCTTACAGAATGCGGTTGACTCCGCTGCATTGGCTGCAGCCACTATATTGGATAACAGCAAAGACCAGGCTGCGGTATCTGCAGAAGTTACATCAACATTGAATGCTATGGCGGGAGCTTCTGGTAATCATGAATTTAATTTTTCTACAGCAGTGGTAAGTGTTGAATACTCCAATGACCCTCAAAGTTTTGCGGGGACAACTACGTTTGGTGCTGATGATGATGTTTATGTTCGCGTTAATGTTAGTTCACTGGATATGGATGAATTTTTCATTCAGATGTTTGGTTTAGCTAAAGATGTATCGGCAACAGCGGTTGCTGGGCCAAGTTCTGGACTGCAAGTTGTCAACAACATTGTACCTATTGGAGTATGTATTGGTGATGGAACTTCAGATAATGACATCAATGAAGACGGCTATGATGATGCGACGGGTGAAGCAATTACCAATGTATTTGGCTATGAAGTAGGAACCGTTCATGCTCTAAAAGTGGGTGATAAAAAACTGTCACAAATGGGGAATGGTAACTATCACTTGCTGGACTTTGGGTCTGGGGGAAAAACAGTAAAAGAGGCGTTGGCTGGTTATTACGACTACTCCGTAGCTATTGGCGATAGTGTCACTACCAAGCCCGGGGGAACTGTCGGCCCCACTGCTGATGGGTTGAACACTCGCTTTGGTGATTATGGTGGTGGTTTATCAAGTTCAGCTTATCCTTCTGATTATGTCACTACCGAGCCTAACTCCCAAATTGAGATAGATAAAAAAACGGGCGACATTAATTTTGATGGCTCTTATACCTATGCTCAATATGAGTCAGACACAAACGCATGTATTACAAACAATGGTTCGGGTTGTGTTTCTGGTGGTACAGCATGGCGACGCATTCTTCCAATTCCGATGGTCGATTGTTCGGGTAAAAGTGGTGGAGTAACCAGTTTTACCGTGCAGAAAATAGGGTGTTTCTTCTTATTGCAAAAGGCACCAAGTAACAATTCAGGAACCCCAGCAGTATTTGGTGAGTTTATACATTCTTGTAGTGTCGCTGGTGGCTCTGGTGGTTCTGAATCATCAACTGAAGGTCCATACAAAATTGTTTTGTATAAAGACCCTGATGGGGGAGGCTCTTAGTTATGAATAGGAAATTAAACAAGCAGCAAGGTCTCGCCGCTATTGAAATGATGATTGCAACACCAGTCTTATTGTTTTTCTTAGTGTTGGTTCTTGAGTTGGGAAACATTCTAATTCATTACAATGTGATATCTAAATCGGTTCAAAATGGGGCTCGATACGCAGTTAGCGAAGTGTATGGAACACAAGGTGGAACATTGGCGCCGACTGCGGAAATTCAAAACATCGTGGTTTACGGGAAAAACACGGTAGGTACAGCCATACTTTCTAGTCTTGCAACTTCTGATGTGGTTGTTACTCCTCCCACTGCAGACAGTTATGTGAGAATAACGGTTAATTATGAGTATGTCCCTCATTTCTTATCTGTCCCATTTTCATCTGAAAGTTTATCAATTCCCTTGAGTGTGTCGTCCGTGATGAGGGTTTTTTGATGGAGTCAATCAAGAAACATAGCGGCTTAGCCATCATCGAATTTACGATTGTTTCTTGGTTGGTGTTTTTGCTGATTTTTCTGATTCTAGCTTTAGGGGCTTACGTATTTTCATTGCAGATTGTTAATGAGGCGACCAGAAAAGCAGCTAGGTTAGCGACCGTTTGTTACGTGCTAGATCGCGATAACATTGCGGGGGTTGTCGTAGAAGACATACCACTACTAGGCTTTAGTGATAGTAATTTGGAGGTCGCGTATTTAGATGCTTCTGGCGTTGAAATTACTTCTGATTTCGAAGCGAACCTGAGTGCGATCAAGTTTGTTAGAGCAAGAGCTACAGGTTATGGCATTCAACTGATCAGTAACCTAAGCTTTTTAGGGGCCAATGGTTTTCTTACTGCCCCAGCGTTTGAGACAATTTTACCAGCTGAGAATTTGGGTGTGATAAAGGCTGAAACAAATACTAGGACAAGGTGTCCGGAACCAGTACAGGGTGGGTAGTATGGGCGAAGCAATTGATATTTTACCAAGTGAAGACGATGCGATTCGCCTTAAAACCAACTTGAATGTATGGCTTATCTATAGCAACGAAAAATTTCATGCACATATGAGACAGCAATTAAAACGCTGTCGAAATGTTCATATTGACTCTTTTTCTTTGCTAGGTATGACTGAAGAGTATGTGAAAAATATAGATGCTCCCGATCTTATTTTTGTTGAAGCAAGTGGTGGTTGGGCTCAGAAAATGGTGGATCTTCAAAGCTACAACCTACAGTTAGAAGAGCATGATTTATCTTTAGTTGTGTTTGGTGATGAGAGTGATAACGGCTCATTGAAAATAGCGCTAAGACTTGGTGCTTCTGATTTTCTATCTCATGACATTTCAATTTCAGGCCTTTTACCGCTTCTTAAGAAAACTGCAGCGGAGAAAATCGAAAACTCGAGCTACGGAGAAGTGTTTTTATTTATCAATACTAAAGGTGGTATGGGGGCGACCACCTTAGCGCTCAATACAGCCGTAGAAATAGCAAGTTATCACCCGAGTGAGGTGCTGTTGCTTGATATTGATCTCCAGTTTGGTGTTATTCCAGAATATTTGAATATCACACCGTCCTACAGTATTTCGGATGCCATCGACAGTTCTAATGATTTGGATGAAATGTCTTTAGGAAGTTTAGTGAACAAGCATACATCTGGGTTGCATGTTTTAAGTTTCAAACATGAAAATAATGCGGATGATTATGAGCATGCCCAGAAAATTGGAAAGTTATTACCTGTACTACGCCGTTTCTATCGCTACATTATCATTGATTTCTCTCGAGGTTTGGATCATATCTTTGCTTCAGCTATTTCCCCTGCGACCAAGGTGCTACTTGTTGCTCAGCAAACCTTAGTGTCTGTTAAAAACAGTAACCGTTTAGTAAGAACGTTGAAGTTTGAGTACGGATTACAACAAGATGCAATAGAAATCATAGTGAATCGTTATGAGAAGCGACAAACCATTAAGTTATCTGATATAGAACAGACCGTTGGAAAGCATGATATCCATTTAATGCCTAACGATTTTAAAGTGGCGCTAGAGAGTGCCAATTTAGGTCAGCCTTTGGTTGAGTCAAAAAAGAAGAGTTCGATTACACGGTCGATCATCGATTTATCTCATATCCTTTCTCCTCCGGAACAAGAAGAGAAGAGCTGGCTCAAAAAGATATTTTCATAGATTGTTTGTTCTAAGCATATAGATGAGGGATCGTTATGTTCTTTAAACGAAAAAATATTAATCCGGAGTTTGAAAAGAAAGTAGAACAGTTTTCCGAACAGGAAGACGGTGTTGTATCGCCCCTCATTCAGAAAGTAGCTAACGTTTCTCATGAAACTAAGAGTTTAGAGGCGAGTGAAGAACAAGAGAAGTCGGTGAATGAGGCGAAAAAAGTCTTAGAGCAAGAACTGTCGATTAAACACTACTTTCATAAACAGCTACTTGAAACATTAGATTTAGGTCTACTTTCTAGTTTGGATAAAGAGCGTGCCAAAGTAGACCTTCATGAAGCGATCGTTCAGTTAATGGCGGATGACCAAAGCCACGCATTAAGTGCTGAGGGGCGTAAGCGAGTCATCAAGCAAATTGAAGATGAAGTATTTGGCCTGGGCCCACTTGAACCATTATTAGCCGATAAAACGGTGTCCGATATTTTGGTCAACGGACCTAAAAGTGTTTATGTCGAACGCCGAGGCAAATTAGAAAAAACACCGTATACGTTTTTAGATGATCGTCACTTAAGAAACATTATTGATCGTATTGTCAGTCAGGTTGGACGCCGGATTGATGAAGCGTCGCCGATGGTGGATGCTCGATTAGTTGATGGTTCACGAGTGAATGCCATTATTCCCCCTTTGGCCTTAGATGGCCCTTCCGTTTCTATACGACGTTTTTCTGTAGACAGTCTAACCATGGATAATCTGCTGGAATATAAGTCAGCCTCCCCACAAATGGCAAAATTCATTGAAGCTGCCGTAAAAGGTGAGCTTAATATCCTTATTTCTGGTGGTACAGGTTCAGGGAAAACGACGACGTTGAATATTTTTTCTGGTTTCATTCCGCGAGACCAACGAATTATTACCATAGAAGACTCAGCCGAATTACAACTTCAACAACCTCATGTTATTCGCTTAGAAACCCGCCCTGCGAACCTAGAGGGCAAGGGAGAAATCAGTCAGCGCGAATTGGTTAAAAATACCTTGCGTATGCGACCAGACCGAATCGTGGTTGGGGAGGTGCGTGGTAGCGAAGCCGTTGACATGCTAGCGGCGATGAATACCGGTCATGATGGTTCTCTTGCGACTATTCACGCCAATACCCCCCGAGATGCCCTAAGCCGTGTTGAAAACATGTTCTCTATGGCTGGTTGGAACATTTCAACCAAAAACTTAAGAGCCCAAATTGCTTCGGCTATCCACCTTGTTGTCCAAATGGAACGACAAGAAGATGGTAAGCGCCGTATGGTCAGTATTCAAGAGATCAACGGTATGGAAGGAGAGGTGATCACCATGTCTGAGATCTTCCACTTTCAGCGTCAAGGTGTCGATGAGCATGGCAATATTTTAGGTTATTACACAGCAACCGGTGTGGTGCCTCAGTCTCATGACCAATTGGTGAAGCGTGGTCTTGATTTGCCGTTTGAGCTCTTTACCGAATCACATAGCTGAGGAGCGGATTATGGATAGCGTAACAGTTTCATTGGTTCTATTGTTTGTTGCGGTGTTGTTTATTTCACAAGCCTTATTATTGCCAGCTGCCGGAAAAAAAGCTAAGCACAAAGAGTTGACTCGTCGCTTAAAAGAGACACAAAGAAATATTGATGAAGAGAGTTTGTCGCTCTTAAAAGATCACTACAACAAAGAACTATCACCACTTGACCGGAAGTTGATTGTCATTCCTTTCTTTGCAGACCTAAAACGCATGCTGGAATTAGCGGGGCTGAAGCTCACTTTAAGTCGCTTTTTATTGATTGTGTTTTTGTGCGCCACTTTGTTGGCTTTGGTTGCTTTAGTCTCAAATCAAGTGTGGTTCATTTGTGTCGCGGCTTTCGTCTTTGCTTGGGTTATTGCTTACTTGTTTGTCCAAAACAGAGTGACATACAGAATGGCGCGATTCGAAGAACAGTTGCCGGAAGCTTTGGATATTATCAGGAGAGCTTTACAAGCAGGTCAGCCATTGGTCCAGGCTTTCAATGAGGTGGGGGAAGAGATGCCTGAGCCTATTGGTGTTGAGTTTAAGAACACCTACAACTTGCTGAACTACGGTTACGATTTGAGGCTCGCTATTATGCAAATGACAGAAAGAGCACCCACGGTTTCGATGTTGGCTTTTTCTAGTGCTGTCATGCTGCAGAAAGAGACAGGGGGGAATCTCTCAGAGAATCTGCAAAAAGTATCTGTGGTACTGAGAGCGCGCTTTAAACTAGAAAGAAAAATCAAAACCCTCTCTGCTGAGAGTCGCCTTTCTGCCTGGATACTAACCCTTTCTCCGTTTGCTCTGTTTTTCGGTCTTAAATTCGTAAACCCTGAATACATAGCACCTTTGTACACCGACCCTAGAGGAATATCGATGGTCAGTGTTGGGGTTATCTTGTTGGCTATTGGGGCATTGTGGATAAGAAAAATAATAAATATCGAGATATAGATTATGGAATTCTTTAATTTAGATGTATGGAAGCAAGCACTCTCTGAGTTTGGAATCAGTAGCCAAGCCGTACTTTACGGGATGATCTTGCTGACCACTATGTTACTGACCCTTACTCTTGGTTTTCTTTTTGTAGGCACTCGCTCCCCGTTGGATAAAAAGCTCAAGCAGATATCCAGTGGTAGTCATACGAGTAGTAGAAAACCTTACGATTTTACCAATACGTTAGAATCGTTAACGCCATTTATTGGACGAGGGAATAAAAAAGACAACGAAACTTACTCAGAAAAACTCATGCATGCCGGATACCATGAAAAGAGTGCGCTTTCTGTCTTTTACGCTTTCAAAGTACTGTCAGCCCTTATCGGATTTGTTTGTGCATTTATGGTGTTTTATTTAGCGATAGGTGGCAGTTACAACAACTTATTGATTGTGACTTGTATCTTTGTCGGTACGTTTTTACCCAATTTTATATTGAGTAAAATGCAAAAAGAGAGACAGAGAAAGATCAGGAATGGTGTGCCAGATGCTCTTGACCTGCTGGTGGTCTGTACAGAGTCCGGTCTTGGTTTTAATGCTGCGCTAGGGCGAGTTGCTAACGAACTATATATTTCACAGCCAGAGTTAGCCGATGAATTGGAGACTGTTTTTGCCAAGATACAAGCAGGTGTCACCATGCCAGATGCTTTGAGTCAGCTCGTTGAACGAACAGGACTTCATGAATTAGATGGGCTCATATCTTTACTTTCTCATGCCTCAAGAATGGGGGGGAGCTTGGCGCAAACCTTACGAGACTATACCGAAGATTTTCGAGATAAGCGGCAACAAGCTGCGGAAGAAATTGCAGCAAAGATACCCACTAAGATGTTATTTCCTATGTTGTTATTTATTTGGCCTTGTTTTTTTATTGTTGCCCTAGGACCTGGGATGATGATTGTTATGGACGCATTGAGTGCGCCAGGAGTCGGTTTATGATGCTAATGAATAGAATGGTTTTACTTTTACTGCCGCTATTAATTTTAGGGTGTGCCTCTTCTGATGAACCAACTAATCAGTTTGATGCCGAGTTGTATTCGGGGAAGCCAATTGACACCTTAACCAGTGACGATCCCCCTATCAGTGAAAAAGAAGCCATTATGCGTGGTGATGTGGCTTTGAGGGACAACAATATCGATTTGGCACTTTACGAATATATTCGCTCTCTGTCTTTTCCTGAGCAAGAGTTTCACGATAAAACGTTGTTTACTATCGGCCGAATTCATTCATCGAGAGGCAACTATGCACTGGCTGAAAAAGCGTATCTGGCGGCATTAGATTTTAACCCAGCGCATACGGAAGTGCTAGAGCAGTTAGGCGTGTTATATACCAAACAGCGTCGTACGGATGAGGGAAGAAGCTATTTCTTTAAAGCGATTAATGCAGATCAAGTGCGTTTAAAAAGTAGTGAAACGATTACAAATTACCAAGCCTTAAGTCAAAGTGAAGTAGCCGCTTTGAAGGTTGACAGTATGTCTCCTGCATCAGCCTTTATGGGTATTGGCGTGCTGGAAGATGTCGATGGAAAACATCAAATTGCACAAGAATACTTTAAAAAATCGCTGACTATCGATAAGACATCAGTGAAAGCTCTACTGAATATGGGGTATTCCCATTACATGTACGGTAACTACAAAGAAGCGTATCAATATACTCGTTCGGCTTTAGAGATAGAACCGAACAATGAAAAGGCTCAAAACAACCTTGCGCTCATTTATTTGGCATCAGGTGATGTGAAAAAAGCGATAAATGTGTTTATGCGTCATATGGATGCACCTGAAGCTCTGAACAATGTAGGGTATTTTTTAATTATTCAAGGTCGACCAGATGAAGCCGTTCCTTACCTTCAACAAGCTATTGATAAGAAACCCTCTTATTACAAAATCGCCAATGAAAATCTGAATAGAGCGCTATCAGAGGTAAGAGAGATGAAGCAATAACTACTTAGCGCCAGTTTTAGTGCAATGAAAAGGATCTTTATATTGCCTAACCGTGAAAGTTTTAATAAAGATGTCATTGTAATCTCTATTTTTTGGTTTGCCTGCGCATCAGTGATACTGTTTTACAAGTGGGAAGCAGTATCCGCACTCAATCTAAATGATAACGATGATTATATGCGTTATGTTCAGTTCCAAGCGTGGATGAAAAGTGGTCATTGGTACTTAGAACCGATGAGTAATTTCAATGCTCTCGATGGCATTATTATTCATTGGTCTCGGTTTCCTGATCTAATGTTATCTATAGTCGCTTTCCCATTGCTATTTATAATTGATGATAGTCTTGCTTATTCAATCTCGATTTCTGTTGTGCCATTGTTTTACTTGTTACTTTACGCATTATCATGTTTCTATTTATGTGACCAATACTTTGGGAGAAAATATCGCTTCATAAGTATGATGTTTGCTATTTCCTCTCCTTCAATTATTCATTTCCTGCCAGGTTCTATTGATCACCATAATATTCAACTTATATTAGCAGCACTGTTTCTTTCAGTTACACCTCTTACTACTCGTAGTCTCAATCAATCATGGCGTGTTTATATACAATCCACTTTCCTATCTTTATCTTTGTGGACGGGTGTGGATAATCTATTGTTGTTCTTTCCGTTCTTTTTTCTTTATACGGTCTATTTCGGTTTTTTTAATAACGGATACTTTAGTTATATCTCCAAGCTATACGCTACTTGTACGGTTTTGTCATCTATTACTGTTTTATTGAATAGGCCTTACGATGAGTTTTTTGTTTTAAAATATGATGAAGTATCATTTATTATTATAATATTATTCTTTAGTGGTTGGTTGTTTGTTCATTTTTATCACAGATTGGCGAGTAATGATAAGAGTGTAATTGAAAGGACTTTCCTGTTTATTACTCTTGGTTTGTTGTGTTTACTTCCTGTTTTTATTGTTTACCCATCACTTACTAGTGCTTTATTAATTGATTACCCTCCAATACTTAAGATGTATTGGCTTGATCAAGTGACGGAAGCTAAATCTGTTGCTAATTATATATCAACCCATGGTTTATTTTCTGTTGAAAACTATGCGTTGCTATTGGTTCCCGCAATTCTATCCCCGATATTTAAGTTAAAAAACCACCATGCAATAATATTGTACATCATCTTTATGTTTAATTTATTTCTTGCGCTATTTTGGCAGATTAGACTAATGAGGTTGTGCTTTGTTTTAGCTGCACCTTTTCAAGCATACTTTATTATGAAATTGTCCGATATTGTTAGATATTCAGTTCTAAAAATTATTGTTATCTTCTCTGGTGCTCCTTTAGCTTTAGCACTTTTTATTGTTGTTTTGTCACCAGAAGAAAAAGTAACCACTGTTTTTGATAATATAGAAAACCCACCAGATATATTTAAAGTATTAAAAGATAACGGTATTAATTCACATACAATTCTTTCTGGGATAGAAACCGGCGCTCCTGTACTAGCAAAAACCAACAACAGTATCATTGCAGCGCCTTACCATCGAAATATTGCTGGCAACCAATTCCTAATTGAAGTGATGCTAGAAGAGGACATGCTCTTAGCAAGAAAAGAAATAATAGACAAAAGGGTTGATTATATATTGATTGGTAATGACCCTCATTTATCTCTTCTGGAGGCGTCGGGAAGCGATAATTCTCTAGTTAAAAGGCTTCATGGGGATAATGTTCCAGATTGGCTAGAGGTGACATACGACGGAGTTAAGGATGGTTACCGAGTTTTTAAAGTGAGGGGTGAGAATGAATAAGCAGAAATTAGCAGTATTACTCCCATGTTTTAATGAAGCGGGTGCTATCGGAAAGACAGTTATGTCTTTTAAGCAGGCTTTACCTGATGCGTCTATTTATGTGTATGACAACAACTCAACCGACAACACGGTAAACGAGGCATTGCAAGCTGGGGCTATTGTTCGACATGAGCCTCGCCAAGGTAAAGGGGAGGTTGTCAGGCGAATGTTCTCTGATATTGATGCTGATATCTATGTGATGGCTGATGGTGATGACACTTACGATGCGTCAATATGCCCTGCGCTGATCGAACAATTGGATAATGAAAAACTCGATATGATTATTGGAAGTCGAGAGCGAGCTTCAATGGCTTATCCCAAAGGGCATATCCTAGGAAATAAGCTGTTTTCATCGCTGATTAATTTAGCATTCAATGCTCAATTGAGTGATGTGTTTTCTGGTTATCGAATTATGAGCCATCGATTTGTCAAAACCGTACCCATTTTCAGTGATGGCTTCCAAATAGAAACAGAGCTTACCGTTCATGCGCTACATCATAATATGCCAATCAAAGAAGTTTCGACGCAATATCAATCAAGGCCTGAAGGCACAGCCAGCAAATTGAATACCTTTAGTGATGGGCTCAAAATTCTCAATTTCATTTTGTTCTTATTGAGAGATGTAAAGCCAATGTTTTTCTTTGGCGTGTTGTCTATGTTGCTTTGCTTCATTTCATTGGTTTTAGGAATCCCCGTTATCATCGACTTCATCGATACTGGGCTCGTCGAAAGGGTGCCTACTGCGATTTTGTCTAGTTCAATTGCATTGATAGCGGTGATGTCTTTTTTCTGTGGGTTGATACTCGACAACGTATCACGAGGTAGGCGAGAGATGAGGATCCTTTCTATATTACGAACGAGTGATAAAACGCTATCTGAATAGGAATCAAGCATGCGAACAAGCAAGGATGAAGACAAAGAGTGGATCGATTATTTGTCCCGTTTCAGTGACGAATATGATGAGCGAGTTTATAACGGAAATACAACGGGTTATGTGATGAGAGCTGGTCATATAGCATGTGAAAAGCCATTTGGTGAAAGTGAACACTTTTCGAGAGTGTTAGAAGTGGGCTCAGGAACGGGCGAACACTTATTGCATGTTAAGCACACCTTCGACGAATACATTGTTAGTGATGGCGATGCATCAGCACTCGAAGTAGCAGATAAGCAACTCAGTCGTATAAATTCTTATGACAAACTCACTTTTAACGTAACTAATGCTTGTGAGTTAGATTTTGAAAGCAATAGTTTCGATCGCGTGATCGCAACTCATATATTGGAGCACTTATACGAGCCTCACTTGGTGATCAAAGAGTGGTTGCGAGTGTTAAAACCTGGAGGCACTCTGTCTATTTTGATTCCTACCGATCCTGGGATCGCTTGGAAAATCGGCCGTTATATGACGACAAGAAAACACGCCTTACAGAAGGGGTGGCATTACGATTACATTATGGCGAGAGAGCATGTCAATCCATGCAATAACTTAATCGCTTTCTTAAGGTATTACCTTCCTGAACACCAAAAATCATTTTGGCCGCTGAGCTTTGTGCCGCTTATTGATTGCAATTTGTTCTTCAACTTTCATGGTATTAAACCGCTATCGGGAAATTAAAGGTGCCTCTGTTTTTAAAAGTAAGAAGTAAGTGATCAAACCACTCACTTCTTATTCTCAATTATTGCTTAGATCGCCAAACCTGTAATTGCGCCAAACAACATAAACACACCCACTAACCCTACAATCGGGACCTTTACGGTTTTTAATAACCACACACCAACAATGATCAGAGCGAAGTCTATGCCGCTGCTCACTGCACTGGTGAAGATGGGTTGATACAGGGCCGCAAGCAATAGACCAACAACTGCTGCATTCACACCGGTAAGAGCACCTGCCACCAAAGGCTTGCTTGCAATCGCCTGCCAATTCTTCAGTACAGCCAGTAGCAATAAGAAACCCGGTAAGAACACCGCAACTGTTGCGAGCAGTGCACCTGTAATCGGTGCCGATGGCATCAACACATAGCCTAGATAAGTGGCTAATGTAAACATTGGGCCAGGTACAGCTTGCGCAGCGGCATAGCCTGTTAGGAAGGTATCTTGAGACAGTTGGTCACCGATACCATTTTGTAGCAGAGGAAGAACCACGTGCCCGCCACCGAATACCAAACTACCTGCTTGGTAAAATAAACCAAATACTTCAATGCCTTGAGAGTATGCACTAAACAGAGGTAAACCAATTAGTAGTGCTACAAAAATCACTAGCGGTGTTATGGATACCTTATGTGTCGAAGGTGTTGTTTTTAAGTCTTGCGAGGTTAAGAACTTACTGCCAGCCATCGCTGCAAATAGGAGCACTAAGACTTGAGGCCAGATCCCAGGAATCAAAAGTAGAACAATCGCGGTGATCACACACAGTGCTGTTGCTATCTTTGATTGGCAAAAGTTTTTGTACATGCCGAAAGTGGCGTCAGCTACAACCACGACCGCGAGTAGCTTAAGTCCGTGGATGATTGAAATGAAAAGCGGTGCTTCCAACAACTGGTTGCTCACTAAGGCCAATATCAACATTAGGATGACAGAAGGGGAGGTAAAACCGACAAATGCGGCAATCGCACCGGTTAAGCCACCTTTTTTGTAACCAACCGCGAAGCCAACCTGACTTGAGCCTGGACCAGGCAGAAATTGACTGAGGGCGACAATTTGCCCGTACTCTTCGTCGGATAACCAATTCAGTTTCTCAACAAAGGTTTTACGGAAGTAGCCAATATGTGCCGCTGGTCCGCCAAAGCTAATCCAGCCAAGCCAGAAAAAGGTTTTAAAAATTGAAAGCATGATCGATTCCAGATAAATGTTTAGCGTAATTTAGGTGGAGTTGAACTATGATTCAAATTAATTGTTTTAATTATAACTATGAATTATATGGGATTGATTTGTGGCTGATTTTAACTGGAAAGGTATTGACCTTAACCTATTGATTGCACTACAGGCACTGTATAAAACGAACAGTGTGAGCAAAGCGGCTGAACGTTGTTATGTCAGCCAGTCTGCGATGAGTCATAGTTTACAAAGGCTACGAAAGTTGTTTGATGACCCTCTGTTTGATCGTGTCGGTAGCAAGATGGAGGCGACCGATCGAGCCATTGAACTGTCCAGTACGGTAGAAGCTCTGCTCAATACCATCCAGTCAGAGGTGTTACTGTCTAAATCGTTTGATGCCGCGACTTATAAAGGGACTTGGAAGATTGGTCTTACCGATTATGCTGAGCAGATGTTCGCGCCAGCATTGTTTGACCTCATCAAGCAATCCTCTCCTAATTCGCAAGTCGTGCTGTTCAATGTAAACCGGAGTAACTATCAGCAAGTATTTGAAGACGCCAAGCTTGATATGGCGATAGGCAGTTTTGGTGAGGTCTCAAAGCAATATCGAACCACGCATTTGTACACAGAGCAACATGTCTGTTTATTCGACAAGTCGGTTGTATCTATTGAGGGGGCGATATCGTTAGAACAGTTTGTTGCTGTCGAGCATGCTCTTGTTTCACCTGCTGGGTCTTTAAAGACTGGCGTTGATAAACGTTTGGCTGAATTAGGCTTCAGCCGAAAAGTGGCTATATCTTCAAGCAACTTTTTAACAGTAAAACGTTTGATAAGAGGTAGGGAGTTATTGTGTATCGTCCCCAAACTGGTGGCACGCAATGATATTCAAGACCAAGATACCGTAGTAGCTGTAGAGCCACCTATCGATGTGCCTGATTTTGATATACAGCTCATCTATCGCAAGACTAAGCATTTAGATGATAAAAATAAGCTACTTAGGAAGCTTTTTACACAAGCCGTTTCATCTGTGGTTGCTGCATAGTTGCAGCAGTTGTTCGGTCATCAATTTTATGTGAATTATTTTTAGAAAAATCCAGCTTATTATAAGAACCAGACTATACTTAATTTACGGCTCAAAGCAGTCGTAAAGAATAGGCTTTTTGATTTACCTAAGTAAAAAAATTGTTTATATCTTAATGGTATAGATTAAAAAACCACCAGGCTAAACGGACTTAGTTGGTCTTAAAAGCGCTAGCTCCCCCTAGCGCTTTTTCTTTTGCTCTAAGTTAGCTCTAACCCCTTAGGTGTTTACAGATCTGAGTTGTTTTATCGTGTTTTAGATCAGTTAACGATCGAGTTGACCGACTAAGAGCATCGAGCTATGTAGACCGACGAATTATGAGCATCAGCTAGCTACGAACGGTCAGTATCAAGCCATCAATTACACTGTGGTGGTGATCAGAAACCCCAGCAAGGTTGCCGTATTTCGGCTGGTGGCGATCATTTTCTAATGGATGCTGCCAACCTTGTGTATGTTCTACAAAGTGCGCCGCAAAGCTTTCAGACACCTCTAAACATCCAGCCATGACAGTATCAACATAGGTTTGAACGATAGGGCTGTTTTCGCAAGGTGCTTCAATCTCGTCTTTGATGTAAACCCAGATCGATTGATCCTGTTTAAACTCATTTTGGCTTTCTATCTGAGAGGCCTTTAATTCGATTCGGTGATAACCACGCTCACGGCGATCAAACTCAGTCAGCGCAATATCATCCACTTCAAGTAAAACTCCATTCACTTGTCCCTCACCGAGATTTACGATCAAAGGTGACAACACATAGCTGTCATCGATCTTACTCCAGTGACGAACTAGGCCATGCACTATCGCAGGAATCGCTTGTCCTGTTTGACCTGTGAGTTGACGAGAAGAGGAGTTGATCAAGCTACCATAACCAAAAATATACATCGCGTTCCCTGTCTGTTCTTTTGTATTTGAGACTAGTCTTACTATATGTTTGGCTTCATCAAATGTCAGTAGTTTTTTATTTTACACACTCATGAGTCTAAATGACTTTATGGGGTGTGTTTTATTGACACTTTTTTGAAGCCTAAAGACTCCTTGTTGCTTGTTTTTATTGGCTTTATATCTTTGGCGCGTTTCATGCATTACGTTAGGCAATATTGCAGTGATGATTACTGCATCATGAATTTGACTATGAAATAGCAATTCCCAGAAGCCACTCTTGGCTTGTTATCTGAAATGAGGAACGAGTTTGTTAAATATCACAGATAAAAGTGTAGAAGATGCGATTCCTGCATATCTTCGATTAGGTTTTAGACCTTTCTTCTTTTTAGGCAGTCTCTATGCTGTGATCGCGATTGTGGCTTGGGTCATCATGTTCCAAAACGGTCAGCCAGAAATGCTAAAAGTACCGGCGCTTTGGTGGCACGTACATGAAATGCTGTTTGGCTTTGCCATGGCGATTGTGGTCGGTTTTGTGTTAACTGCGGTGCAAACGTGGACGGGCGTCAATGGAACCAAACACTATCGATTAGCCGGACTGGTTGGTTTGTGGTTGGCACCTCGTATTCTGTTTTGGACCCCCGCACCGTTATGGCTGATCTCATCGGTTGAGGCGTTGTTCTTAATCTTCGCCGCTTACGAAATTGGTTTCCGAGTTGTTAAATCGAAAGGCTGGAAGAATCTATTCTTTGTGCCGCTGTTTATATTGGCTATCGTGGCGAACTTTGCTAGTTACGCAACCATTAAGGGTATGCCTCCATTTCCATCGTCTGCAGTTTGGCAAGCGATGTTGTGGTGGTTTACCTTGCTGCTATCAGTGATGGGAGGGCGAGTTATTCCGTTCTTCACGGCACGTCGCTTCGATTTTGAAAAAGCACAACCACTGGTTTGGTTGGAATGGTTAGCGAATCTACCTTTGGTTGGCTTATTTGTATTGAGCTTCTTCCCATTGACCTTTGCTCAAGTCGGCAATGAGTTGATGGTATTTGCAGGTGTGACTCAGTTGGTGCGCTTTATCCGCTGGAAGCCTTGGACTACGTTATCTGAACCCTTGGTGTGGTCGCTGCATGCGGCTTACCTATGCATCCCTTTAAGCTTGCTGCTAAGAGGCTTGTTAGATAACCCATTTGCAAGCCATAACATGCTGCACCTGTTTGCGATTGGCGGTTTGAGTGGGCTCATTCTTGCGATGATCACACGTGTCACCATGGGACACACAGGCCGTGCTATCTATAAAGGGCCAAGTATGGTGCTGGCGTTCTCGGCTATCTTTATCGCGGCATTAGTTCGTAGTTTAGGTGTCACTTTCTTCCCTGCTTACTTATTTGAGATGGTCAACATCAGCGCGGGTTTATGGACGTTGGCGTTTGGTCTGTTTATCTGGAAGTTTGGCATGATGCTGTTAACACCAAGAGTGGATGGTCATCCGGGGTAAGCGTATTGATTTTCTAACACATTTTTAAAGGGAAGCACTGAGCTTCCCTTTTTGATCGCAGCTAGTTATCGCTTTAATTTGTCTCTGTTTGAGAACAGTTCATTTCATTGTTGTCGATAAAATAGCATAGAAGTTGATGGTGAATCGGAGAGTTACGAACCCATTGAAATCCGGCACAAACGATTTGCAGCAATGGAGTGTGATCCGCTGCAAATATTTGCAGCAATATTCATTGATTTGTGCTCTAATACCGCGCTTACCAAGGGATGGTGTTAAAAGATGCTCACTTAGATGGAGTTATCAAAGTTGACCGATCCCTTAATGATCTCCCTTAGGAAAAATAGAACATGTCTAAGAACAAAAAATTTGATATCCGCCTTACAGAAAAACGCAACGGTTGGTGTGCAGAGATTACTCGTCAAGTAACGTCTCGCAGCACAACAGTATCTAAGCGTGAGTCTGGTTTTGAAACTGAAGCTCTAGCACAAGAGTGGGCAGAGAAAGAGCTAGCATCTTTCATCGCAAACCAAGCTGAACGTAACGAGCGTAAATCAGAGCAGCGTAAAGAGCGTGACGAACTACGTCATACTAAAGAGCTTAAAGCTGAGCAAGCACGTGAAGCACGCGCAAAAGCTCGTGAAGAAGAGCAAGAAGACGCAGAGTAATCCAGCGCTTAATTAATTTACAGGTTCCTTAATTTTAAGATAAGGGACAAGTAAAAAAAGCCCCAATATAACTTTTTTCTTTCTAGTCAAAAGTATATTGGGGCTTTTTAGTTTGTGGAGTTTATTTTCGAAAATGTAGCCACTTCTTGCTAGTGACTACATGTCATTCATTGATTAGTTGTTAAGCGCCGTTAGCCAATCATCTTCCGCTACTTCTTCAATATAGCTCTCAACTGATTGTCCCACTTCATCGTCATCTTGTTTGAAGTAAGCAATGTGGAATACTGCGTCACCTTCGTTCACCAACGGTAGAGTTTGTTGGCCAATCACGATACCGCCTTTAGTGGTGATTACTTGGCCTTCTTGGTGACCTAATGGAGAGCTTATGTAAGCAAGGGTTTGTCCTGCTTCAACTTGTTCGCCAAGTCTCACCATGTTACGCAAAATACCGTCTGACTCAGCGCGGATCCAGCTGGTGGATTTGCTCAACACTGGCTCTGGCAACTTTTTACGGTTTGGGCGCAGCATGCCGATTTCTTTCATCACTTGATGTACGCCAAGGTAACCCGCACGAATCGCTAGGTGATCAAAACGCAACGCTTCACCACCTTCGTAAGTTAATACAGGGATACCCAATTTTTCCGCTTCGCTACGAAGTGATCCGTCACGCAGTGGTGAGTCAATGATCACTGGTGTTGCGAACGCTTTTGCGATGCGCAATGTTTCTGGGTTCGACAGGTTTGCACGGATCTGTGGCAAGTTAGTACGGTGAATCGCACCTGTGTGTAGATCCAAAATAAAATCACAGTGCTTCGCCACATTCTCAAAGAAGGTGTAAGCGATGCGTGATGTTAGCGATCCTTTCTCACTGCCAGGGAAGCAACGGTTTAGGTCACGACGGTCTGGTAGATAACGAGATTTATGGATAAAGCCAAACACGTTAACGATAGGCACAACAATCAAGGTACCTTTCAGTTTCTTTGGATCAATCGCATTGGTCAGTTGTCGTGCAATCTCAACACCGTTTAGCTCATCGCCGTGGATAGCCGCATTTACCATCAGTGTTGGGCCTGCTTGGCGACCGTGAATAATTTCAATCGGGATCGAAAGTGGAGAGTGCGTGTAAAGCTGAGCCGCTTGCAGTTCAATCTCCATTCTCTGTCCTGGCTGAACAGTATAACCAAGTAATTCGAAGGGTTGATTAGGTTTTAGTCTTGCCATTTAGGTTGTTCTCAACATGGTGATAATTCGTTAACACGGAATGTATCAATCGTTGATTTTTAGTACGAATCAATCGCTTTACGGTGACGACAAAACTTTTTTATGGAGGGGTTTCTTAATTAGTTTCTGTTTTTGATTTGGCTAGTTAGAAGGGGTTTATAATTGTGAATTTCCTGACAATACATTGATTTAACGCTGATATTTATTGTTCGGTTGGTTGGTATTATCCATCGCCATTTTTTGGCGGCCAAATTCAAATATCGAGATCAAAATGAAAAAAACAATTTCAAAAGTTGTAGCACTAGCAGTGGTATCTGTTGCTCTATCTGGCTGTGTGGGTAGTAATGCAGTAACCGGTTATCTAATGAAGTTTAACGTGAAGGCTGTTGATAACCGTTATGCTCGTGGTGGTTTGAACATATTGCTTGCACCGGCTTACGGTCTAACAGTTGCAGCTGATTACTTGGTATTCAACTCACTAGAGTTCTGGACTGGCAGCAACCCACTAACAGGTGCACCGCATATATTTGATACTAAGATTGATACTTACCTTGATATAAACCATCAGCTTGATAAGTCACTTACTGAAGCACCAGTGGGTCCTATTACGAGTGCTGATATGATTGAGAAAGGTCAAATGCAGCAGATCGACGAAAACACGATCCAAATGGACATCACTTACCAGTCTGGTGAGCGTGCGACATTGATCGGAGTTCGTGATGGTGAGATGGTGACATACTTCATCGACGGCGAAGTAGTGGCACAAACTTCAATTGATGAGTTAGAAAGCTACGCGGCTTCACGCGCTTAATTGTTTATTTAGTCACAAATACATAGCTACAAAGATTGGATACAAAAACAGGTACTCATTGAGTACCTGTTCTATTTTGTGTCTATAAACGGTGTTTACTGAAAAGTGCTATTTAGTGAAGAGCCCTATTTATTGGAAACACCATTTATTGAACATATATAGCTTATCGAATTATGCTTTTTCTGGGATAGCTGCAAGCAGTGCAACCATTTGATTCCAGAATAGCTCAACCGTATCGATCTTCACTTTCTCATCAGGAGAGTGAGGGAACTTGATGGTTGGGCCGAAAGAAACCATATCCATGTTCGGGTAAGGTTCTTTGAATAGGCCACATTCAAGACCAGCGTGGATAACCATGATGTTTGGTTTGTGACCGTAGATACCTTCGTACATGTCGCGGAAGATGTGCATGATCTCTGAATCAGCGTCTGGCTTCCAACCTGGGTAAGCACCAGAGAACGCGATGTTAGCGCCTGCTAGTTCAGCAACAGAGTGCAGCATGCTTTCTACTTGGCTACGACCTGAATCGATCAAAGAGCGGATCAGGCAAAGCACTGTGATTGAGTTTTCTTCTGTTGTGATAACACCTACGTTTAGAGACGTTTCAACAACACCTTCAATCTCGTCACTCATACGAATCACGCCGTTTGGACATGCGTTAAGTGCCGCGATAAAGCGAGCTTGGTCTGCTGACGCCAGTGCGCCCATTTCTACAGAAGCTTCTTCATTGAAAGTCACGATGCTGTCTTCTACTTTGCCTAGCTCTGTTGAAAGCAACTCTGTGTAGTAGTTGTATAGCGAAGCCAGTTTCTCTTGGTTTTCAGCAGGAACAGCAACCGTTACGAAACCTTCACGAGGAATAGCGTTACGCAGGCTACCACCTTTGAATTCGACGATGCGAAGGTCTAGCTCTTTTGCGTGACCCGCTAGGAAGCGAGCAAGCAGTTTGTTTGCGTTTGCACGACCTGTGTGGATGTCACAACCAGAGTGACCGCCTTTTAGGCCTTTTAGCGTTAGCTTGCGTGTTACGAAGTCAGCTGGAATCGCGTTACGTGCAATTTCAAATGTCATTGCGCCGTCAATACCGCCAGCACAACCCATGTACACTTCGCCTTCTTGCTCTGAATCGGTGTTAAGAAGGATATCACCTTCTAACCAACCAGCTTCAAGACCGAAGGCACCAGTCATGCCTGCTTCTTCATCTACTGTTAGTAGAACTTCGATAGGGCCGTGTTGGATTTCGTTTGAAGCAAGAACCGCTAGGCAAGAAGCCATGCCCATGCCGTTATCAGCGCCAAGCGTTGTGCCTTTCGCTGTAACCCACTCACCATCAATGTATGGTTGGATTGGATCTTTAGCGAAGTCATGAACTGTGTCTTCGTTCTTTTGTGGAACCATATCGATGTGAGCTTGTAGCACGACACCTTTTTTGTTTTCCATACCCGGCGTTGCTGGCTTTTTGATGAATACGTTGCCCGTTGGGTCGCGACGTACATCTAGGCCTTGCTCTGTTGCCCACGCAATAATGTATTGAGCAAGCTCCTCTTCATGTTTCGAAGGGTGCGGGATTGAACAAATTTTATCGAAAAACTGCCAAATAGGGGCAGGGGACAATTTACTGATCTCAGAATGGAATTCAGACACGGATGACTCCTTTTTTATTTGATAACCATATATTTAGGATTTCTATAGGTAAAAACTTAGAATAAAAATCTAAAATATGGGTCTGTTTTGATGGCAACAGCATACCACTTGAGCGTTTTGACGAGTAGCGGTTATAAACCTCAAATACCTCAAACTTTGAAAGCGATCTTGTCCACCTGATCATAATTAAGAGACTTGATGCTTATAAATGGCGCAGGCAAACGTTTGTTTAATTCTATTCTGTAATTTAATTACAGGAATAAGTTTTCAAAATAACCATAATTGGCCAAAAGTGTGACACATAGCAAAAAATACTTGTAATCTTTTTTCTTTAGGGTATATTAATAACCAACTTCTGATATGAAGAGTAAATGCTCAAAGGATGAGTCCGTTTTATCGCCTCCAAGGAACCGAGAAATCAAATTCGTTTTTTATTGATTTATTAAGGTGATAGTTATGAAAGGTTTACCATCTGCAATGTTCTGGCTTAACAGCTCTGTTTACACTAGCAACTTTGCATACCCTACTAGCTTTGGTTACTAATACCGTAAGCATGTAACTCGAACAGTTTTGTTCACCCCTATATATTGGAATTCTTTTACAGCCCTTTTGGTTGACAGATTCTACCGCCACTCAGTTTTGAGTGGCGTTTTTTTTGCCTGCTACTTTTCTAAACCGCTTATCACTTATCACTCATCATTTTCCTGCTGTTCTGCATGGTTGTTTTTTAAACGCCGAAATATCAATTTGCGCCTTATTACTGATTCTGTTGAAAAATACGTAACTATTGTGAGTTTGAATTCAGAATTTATAAGCTAGATTCTCAATGAAAATAGCCGAGGGTAGAAAAAACAACCAACTAATTACATTGGATGTTTTGCTTTTAATTGCTTGTTTTTAAGGGCTATTTTCCATTAATGCTTTGGTTTTTAATTGCTTCGTTTAATACGGCATTCTGATAAATATCGATTAGAGCCTTAATTCTATCTGGAATTTGTTATTTGATAACTTTATAATCCACAGCCAATCGATTACGCAACCGTTTACTCTTTACCCTTATAGGATTCGATAATGTTCGAAAAGCTATTCAAACTCAGTGAAAATGGCACCAATGTGCGCACTGAAATCATCGCAGGTCTAACAACCTTCCTAACAATGGCTTACATCATTTTTGTAAACCCAATGATTCTAGCTGATGCTGGTATGGACCATGGCGCTGTATTTGTAGCAACCTGTTTAGCAGCTGCTATTGGCTGTTTTATCATGGGCTTTGTTGCTAACTACCCAATTGCTCAAGCTCCAGGCATGGGTTTGAATGCATTCTTTACCTACGCTGTTGTAATGGGGATGGGTTATACGTGGCAAGTTGCTCTGGCAGCGGTTTTCGTATCGGGCGTGATCTTCATCTTCTTAAGCATCTTTAAGATCCGTGAATGGATTATCAACTCGATCCCTATGTCTCTGCGTGTTGGTATCTCAGCGGGTATCGGTCTTTTCCTAGCGTTTATTGCTCTTAGCAATGCTGGCATCGTTGTTTCTAACCCTGCGACTAAGGTTTCACTTGGCGATATCACTGCGATTGCGCCAATGTTAGGTGCGCTTGGTTTCTTCCTGACTATTGCTCTTGTTCACCGCGGTGTGAAAGGTGCGGTAATGATTGCGATTCTAGCCATCACGGCTATCGGCATTGCAATTGGTGACGTTCAATACGGCGGCATCATGTCTACTCCACCAAGCCTAGCGCCAACGTTCATGCAGCTTGATTTCTCTGCTGTATTTGAAATTGGTATGATTTCAGTGGTATTCGCATTCTTGTTCGTCGATTTGTTCGATACAGCGGGCACTCTGGTTGGTGTTGCAACGAAAGCAAACCTAATCAAAGAAGACGGTAAACTGCCTCGTCTGAACAAGGCACTGCTTGCTGACTCAACAGCAACATCAATTGGTGCACTGCTAGGTACATCAAATACAACCTCTTACGTTGAGAGTGTTGCGGGTGTCGCTGAAGGCGGCCGTACCGGTCTAACAGCGGTTGTTGTTGGTATCTTGTTCCTACTGGCTCTTTTCTTCTCACCGCTTGCCGGTATGATTCCAGCCTACGCAACATCAGGTGCGTTGTTCTATGTAGCAATTTTGATGATGTCTGGCCTAGTTGGTATTGATTGGCGTGATCTTACGGAAGCAGCCCCAGTCGTGGTAACATGTCTGCTTATGCCGTTGACATACTCTATCGCTGAGGGTATATCACTAGGCTTCATCGCTTACGCTGCAATTAAGCTGCTAAGTGGTAAAGGTCGCGACGTTTCACCTGCTGTGTGGGTAATGTCGGCTATCTTTATTCTTAAATATACTTTCGCTTAATCGTCTAGATTTCTGCTTAATCGCTGAAGAGGCTATGTTTGAAATAGCCTCTAATAACATGACAAAATTATTAGGTTTTATACTATGAGCAACAAATTCGTTATCACTTGGGACAATATGCAGACTTACTGCCGTCAACTTGCTGAAAAGCAAATGCCAGCAGAGCAGTGGAAAGGCATCTGGGCAGTGAGCCGTGGTGGTTTGGTTCCTGGTGCAATCTTGGCTCGTGAGCTAGGTATTCGTCACGTAGATACGATTTGTATTTCTAGCTACGACCACGATCACCAACGTGATATGACAGTCGTTAAAGCACCTGAAGGTGACGGCGAAGGTTTCCTAATCGTTGAAGACCTTGTTGATAGTGGTGACACTGCACGCAAGCTTCGCGAAATGTACCCTAAAGCGAAACTTATCGCTGTATGTGCAAAACCATCTGGCGCAGATTTGTTAGACGAATACATCGTTGATATCGCTCAAGACACATGGATTGAGCAACCTTGGGATACTAGCCTAAGCTTCGTTGAGCCGGTAAATCGCAAGTCAAAATAAGTGTAAACTTAGTTTTTTGAGAAATGACCCTTTATAGGGTCATTTTTTTTTATATGATTAGTAACAACCATTTCTTATTAAGTATCCCAATGTCTGAATCAGAAGAAACGAGCTCGAACCTTTCGGAAACCTTGTTTGTAAAGCACAAGCAGGCCAAAGAGACCTCAATGCTTACGCGTTACATGCCAAGTTCAGAAGAACTGTTGGATAAAAAACGTGAAGAGCAGAACTCATCTTGGTATCGAAACCTAAGACGTCTTCAGTGGGTATGGCAAGGCGTAAACCCGATAGAGCAAGAAGCGGTATTGGCACGCATCGCCTCATCCGATAATTCTCGTACCACCGATGAGTGGTTAGATACCGTGATGGGCTACCGCAGTGGTAACTGGGCATACGAATGGACCAAGCTGGGTATGCAGCATCAGAATCGTTCTAATGAGAAGAAGGGTGAAGAGATGGCTGAAGAGCTGTTTTCAGCCTCTTTGTGTTTCAGTATTGCGGGTTACCCACACCTAAAGAATGACAACCTTGCTGCTCAGGCGCAGGTATTAGCGAACGCGGCGTATTCTGAAGCGATCAAACACACCAAATTGATCGTCAAACAAATCGAAGTGCCGTATCAAAACAAGAAGATCAAAGCGAATTTGCATCTAACCAAAACAGACAAACCACAACCGGTTGTGATTGTCAGCGCGGGTCTAGATAGCTTGCAAACCGATATGTGGCGCTTGTTTAGGGATTATTTAGCACCAAAGAACATTGCCATGCTAACGGTAGACATGCCATCGATAGGGCACAGTGCACATTGGCCGTTAACAGAAGACTCATCTTGTCTTCACCAAGCTGTTCTGAATGAGCTGCCTAACATCCCATGGGTCGATCACCACAAGGTTGGCTTGTTTGGCTTCCGCTTTGGTGGCAATGCGATGGTGAGATTATCTTTCCTAGAGCAACATAAGCTTAAAGCGTGTATCTCTTTAGGCGCGCCAATTCACGATATCTTTGTTCATGCCGACAAACTGAAACAGATGCCGAAAATGCATTTAGATGTGTTGGCTTCGCGTCTTGGTAAAGGGGCGGTGGATATCAACAGCCTTTCTGGGCAATTGATGGCGTGGTCACTCAAGGTACAAGGTTTGCTGTCAAACAGTAAAACCAGTGTTCCGATCTTGGCATTGGCCTTAGAGGGCGACCCTGTATCACCTCCAATGGATAATCAACTGGTTGCTATTTACAGTGATTACGGCAAAGCGAAGAAAATCAAAGCTAAGTCAATTACACAAGGTTATGAGCAATCCCTCGAATTGGCGATAAAATGGCTTGAGGATGAATTATTTAGATGACATTTCTCCTAAATTAGTTAAGCATGAAAAGTGTACAAAGTAAGTACCTGATACTCAGAGATAATTTATAAAATCCAATTGCGTAGTTTCTACGTATAACAGTCTGAGTAGCGTCATTCTTAACATTGAAATGGAGATTCAATATGTCAGAAGTGACACAACAACCTACGCATTATCGCTTGTTAAATGTTTTAAAAGCTATTGGCCCTTACTTAAGAGAGCCGCAATCAGAAGAAGGCCACTATATTTTTGATTGCTTGTCTGTGTGTGTGAACGATAAAAAATCACCAGAAGAACGTGAGTTTTGGGGCTGGTGGTTGGAGTTGGACAAGTCGGAAGAAGGATTTTCGGCGAAATACAACACGGGTAAATACAACATCGATGGTAACTGGGATCCTTTGCCATTACCTAAAAAGGCGGTCGCTGAGGTCTCTCGAACTCAAGAAGCCTTTCACCAAAAGCTGGTTGATGAACTTCAAAAGAAATTTGAAATCGGCGTTCAGTTAGACGAAGAGTCTGTCGAATTCGTCTGATTTTAAAGGTTACTCTTCTATATAAAGCAAAAAGGTGCGATTTCGCACCTTTTCTACTTGTGAATTCCCCTTTTGATTGCTAAAACATCACCTCTTATTTGTTTTATCCATAAAAGACTTCATGACAACAAATCATCAAAGCGGGACAACAGCACAGCGTAAAACTGTCGTTGTTAAACTGGGTACCAGTGTCTTAACTGGTGGAACATTGGCATTAGACCGCGCTCATATGGTTGAGCTGGTTCGTCAATGTGCTGAATTAAAAAAACAAGGCCACTCTGTGGTTATGGTTTCGTCTGGCGCAATTGCAGCCGGACGTGAGCACCTTGGTTACCCCGCACTTCCCAACTCGATGGCAAGCAAACAATTGCTTGCGGCAGTTGGGCAAAGTCAGTTGATTCAAGTTTGGGAGTCTTTGTTTGCTATCTATGGCCTTAAAATTGGCCAGATGCTACTGACTCGTGCTGATCTCGATGATCGCGAGCGTTTTCTGAATGCTCGTGACACGATCAACGCACTCGTTGAACACGATATAATTCCGGTAGTAAACGAAAACGACGCAGTAGCCACCAACGAAATTAAAGTGGGCGACAACGATAACTTGTCGGCACTGGTTGGTATTTTATGCGGCGCTGATAAGCTTTTGCTATTAACCGACCAAAAAGGCCTGTTTACCGCTGACCCTCGCAAAGATCCAAACGCTGAACTCATCAAAGAAGTGAAAACCATTGATGACACATTGCGTAAGATCGCAGGCGGAAGTGGTACTACGTTAGGTACCGGCGGCATGGCGACAAAACTGCAGGCAGCTGATATTGCTCGTCGTGCGGGTATTGAAGTGATCATTGCAGCGGGCAGTGCTGAAAATGTGGTGTTTGATTCATTGAGTGACAACCCACAAGGCACGCGTTTCTTGCCTTTAGCTGAAGCGCTTGAAAACCGTAAACGTTGGATTCTAGCGGGCCCTGCTTCTGCCGGTGACATCGTGGTTGATGATGGTGCCGTTAATGCTGTGAACACTAAAGGCAGCAGCTTGTTGGCGAAAGGGGTTATTCGAGTTCAAGGCGAATTTTCTCGTGGTGAAGTTACCCAAGTCACAGACAGCAAAGGCAAAGTAGTCGCGCGTGGTATCGCCAGTTACTCAAGCCAAGACCTAGCAAAAATTGCAGGCAAGCACAGTAAAGATATTGGCGACATTCTTGGATACGATTATGGGTCAGAAGTCATTCATCGTGACGACCTAGTTGTGATTCAAGAGTAGTTCGTGATGATAAGGCGATGCACTACGAATATACATAATCGTAAATCGCCTTGTTACATCCAAAGACAGACAGAATTTAGGGAGAGTTAAACGTGGATTTAACTAACATGGGTATCGCAGCAAAAGACGCTGCGTTTCACCTAGCGACCGCATCAACGGCGCAAAAGAACAAGGCATTGGCGATCATCGCTGATGAGTTAGAAGCAAATGCGGCAGATATTTTAGAAGCGAACGCAAAAGACATCGAACTTGGCCGTGAAGCGGGTTTAACTGACGCACTGCTTGATCGTCTATTGCTGAACGAAGAGCGTCTAAAGGGTATTGCTAATGACGTCCGTAACGTGATTAGCCTGAATGACCCAGTTGGCAGCGAGATTGACAGCAAGGTACTGGAAAACGGTATGTCACTGTCTCGCCGTCGCGTGCCACTTGGCGTGGTGGGTGTTATCTATGAAGCGCGTCCAAACGTAACGATTGATATTGCAGCTCTGTGTTTGAAGACAGGTAATGCAAGCATCCTACGTGGTGGTAAAGAGACGTTCTTCTCGAACATGGAGCTGGTTAAAGTTATCCAGTCTGCATTAGAGAAAGCGGAGCTTCCAGCCGCTTCAGTTCAGTACATTGAGAAACCTGATCGTGAACTCGTATCTCAACTGCTTAAACTGGATGACTACGTGGATATGATTATTCCTCGTGGCGGCGCTGGCTTACACAAGATGTGTAAAGAGAACAGCACCATCCCAGTGATCATCGGCGGCTTTGGTATCAGCCACATCTTTGTTGATGAAAGTGCGGACCTTGAAAAGTCGGTTGATGTGGTTGAAAACTCGAAAGTTCAGCGTCCATCTGCATGTAACTCCTTGGACACGCTGCTAGTGCACGAAGCGGTTGCTGAGGCTTTCTTAGCGCAGCTAACACAGCGTTTAGCGGGCAAAGTAACCTTGGTTGCTGACGCTAGTGCAAAATCATTGCTTACTGGTTTTGAAGACCAACGTGATGCCGTTGAAGGTGACTTTGACACTGAATGGCTAAGCTACACGCTAGGCGTAAAAGTCGTTGCGGATGTGGCAGAAGCGATTGACCACATGCGCGTACACAACGCGAGTCACTCAGATGCGATCATGACCAACAGCCTAGAGAGCTCAGAGCGCTTTATTAACTCTGTCGGTTCTGCGGCGGTTTATGTGAATGCATCAACACGTTTTACTGATGGCGCACAGTTTGGTTTGGGTGCAGAAGTTGCTGTATCTACTCAAAAGCTGCATGCTCGCGGCCCAATGGGCTTAGAAGAACTGACAAGCTACAAATGGGTCGGTAAAGCGAACTATTTGGTTCGCGGTTAACGCTGGTCGTTAATTTTACTCCTCAGCTCATTTTTGAAATGGCTTTGGAGTAGCAATAATCAATGAATCACCACACAAAAGGGCCTTAATTGGCCCTTTTTCTTTCCTAACGTTTGGCAATTCCGTTACACTGATATTCAATTATTTGGAGGTGATATGCATTGTCCTTTTTGTTCAGAGAACGACACTAAAGTAATCGATTCAAGACTGGTAGCCGATGGCCATCAGGTTCGTCGTCGCCGTCAATGCCTTGCATGTAGTGAACGTTTTACGACTTTCGAATCGGCAGAACTTGTGATGCCTAAAGTCATTAAGTCGAATGGAAACCGCGAACCATTTAACGAAGATAAAATGGTCGGTGGTGTTCAGCGCGCCCTAGAAAAACGCCCAGTGAGTGCTGATGCGATTGAACTTGCGATCAGTACGATTAAGTCACAACTCCGTGCAACTGGTGAGCGTGAAGTACCAAGCGAGATGATTGGTAATCTTGTTATGGACCAATTGAAAGAATTGGATAAAGTGGCGTACATCCGTTTTGCCTCTGTTTATCGCAGCTTTGAAGACATCCGAGAATTTGGCGAAGAAATCGCTAGATTAGAGGATTAACCCCTCAATCATGTCTAACTTTACTCCCTTAGATTTTCAAATGATGTCGCGTGCTATTCAGTTAGCAAAACGCGGCATTTATACCACGGCACCCAACCCGAATGTGGGCTGTGTCATAGTACAAACCGATGGTCAGGTCGTTGGCGAAGGTTTCCATGCCAAAGCAGGCGAACCTCATGCCGAAGTGCACGCTATGCGAATGGCCGGCGATAAGGCAAAAGGTGCGACCGCTTATGTCACGCTAGAACCTTGTTCGCACTATGGTCGAACGCCACCTTGTGCTGAAGGTTTGATTAAGGCTCAAGTTGCGAAAGTGATTTGCGCCATGCAGGACCCAAACCCAAAAGTCGCGGGCCGTGGTATTAAGATGCTACGCGACGCGGGTATCGAGGTTGAAATTGGTTTGCTTGAGCAAGATGCTCTCGATTTGAATCCTGCATTTATCAAGCGTATGCAAACCGGCATGCCATTTGTTCAATTAAAGATGGCCGCTAGCCTCGATGGCCAAACGGCATTGGGAAATGGTCAAAGCCAGTGGATCACCTCGCCAGAAGCGCGTCGTGATGTTCAGAACTACCGAGCAAAATCAGGCGCTGTGTTATCAACTAGCCAAACGGTGATTGAAGACAACGCGTCGTTGAATGTTCGCTGGACTGAGTTACCAAGCAGTATTAAAGATCATTACGCTGAAGACGAACTGCGTCAGCCGATTCGCGTGATCCTTGATCGTCAAAACCAACTTCGCCCTGAACTCAGATTATTTCAGACTCCAACATCGGTATTGAGAGTAGCCGAAGCGTCTGCTGATATTACAGTCGGAACTACAGATGCTGGTCAGCTTGATTTACACGATCTGATGCGTCAATTACCTGCGAACCATATTGATCATGTTTGGGTCGAAGCGGGTGCGACATTGGCAAAAAGCTTGATTGAAGCGCAGCTAGTGGATGAGCTAATCCTCTATTTAGCACCTAAACTTATGGGCAGTGACGGACGAGGTTTGATGGGCGCATTAGGGCTCACTTCAATGTCTGATGTGATTGACCTAGAAATTAAAGATGTTCGACAGGTTGGTGTGGATATTCGCATCGTAGCGAAACCCGTATTTCGAAATCGATAGTAACGAAACCGATAGTAACGAAACAATAGTGGGAATAGTTCTACTAACCAAATACATGTCGTTGACAACAAAAAGAGTTTTAAAATGTTTACAGGAATTGTAGAAGCCGTAGGTACATTGAGTGCAATCACTCCCCGCGGAGAAGACATCACCGTAACGGTTAACGTGGGCAAGCTTGATATGGCTGACGTTAAGTTAGGCGACAGTATCGCGACCAATGGTGTGTGTTTGACGGTTGTTGAATATAACGACCACAGCTACAGTGCAGACCTTTCGCTTGAGACCCTGAAAAAAACGGGTTTTGTCGATTACCAAGCCGGCGACAAAGTTAATCTTGAGAAAGCAATGTTACCAACCACGCGTTTCGGTGGTCATATCGTATCGGGTCACGTTGATGGTGTGGGTGAGATTGTTGAGCGTAACCAAGTTGGTCGTGCGATTGAGTTCTGGGTAGAAATGCCTGCTGAAATCTCAAAGTACGTGGCTCAAAAAGGTTCGGTGACGGTTGATGGTATTAGCCTTACCGTGAACGATTTGCGCAAGAACGCATTTAAGCTGACGATCGTTCCTCATACCTCTTCAGAAACGACCATAGATCAATTCAATGTTGGTCGCAAAGTGAATCTAGAAGTCGATGTATTGGCGCGCTATATGGAGCGTTTACTGCAAGGCCAGCAGCAAGAGTCTGAGCCTGAATCTCGACTGACGATGGAATTCTTACAGCAGAATGGTTTTGCATAACCGTTTGTACAAAGCTTGCTAAAGAGCACTTTGTAAAAGCGCAGCAATATCATCAGGTTTAAATAGTGTCGGTTCTAGGAAGCAGAACCATTTCAAAGGATATAGAACAATGCCAATTAGCACTCCTCAAGAAATTATTGAAGACATTCGCCTAGGGAAAATGGTTATCCTGATGGATGATGAAGATCGCGAAAATGAAGGCGATCTGATCATGGCAGCAGAACATGTTACGCCAGAAGCGATTAACTTCATGGCGATGTATGGCCGTGGCTTAATCTGTCTAACGCTGACTAAAGAGCGTTCAAACCGCATGGGTCTAGCGCCTATGGTTCAAGACAATAACGCTCAATACACGACTAATTTTACGGTTTCGATTGAAGCGGCAGAGGGCGTAACAACCGGTATTTCTGCATCAGACCGCGCTGTGACGGTTCAAGCTGCTGTTGCGAAAGATGCGAAAGCGGCTGACTTAGTTCAACCGGGTCATATCTTCCCACTGACAGCTCAAGAAGGCGGCGTTCTAACGCGCGCGGGTCACACTGAAGCGGGCTGTGATTTAGCACGTTTAGCGGGTTGTGAACCAGCTTCAGTTATCGTTGAGATATTAAACGACGATGGCACCATGGCACGTCGCCCTGATCTTGAAGTCTTCGCTGAAAAACACGATATCAAACTAGGCACCATTGCTGACTTGATTGAATATCGTAACAACACAGAAACGACGATTGAACGTGTAGCACAATGCCATCTGCCAACAGAGTTTGGTGATTTCGAGCTTGTGACTTACCGTGACACGATTGATAACCAGATCCACTACGCGATGCAAAAAGGTGACCTGTCTGTGGGCGCTCCTCTAGTACGTGTTCACCTGCATGACACGTTCACCGATCTACTTCACTCAGACCGTGGTACAGAGCGCAGCTGGTCGTTAGATAAAGCAATGAAGCGCATTGGCGATGAAGGCGGTGTGCTGGTTATTCTGGGCAACGAAGAGTCGTCTGATTCTTTGATTCACAAAGTGAAGACATTCGAAGCGCAAGATAAGAACGAGCAGCCAACCATGGCGAAGAAGCAAGGTACCTCGCGTCGTGTTGGTGTCGGTTCTCAGATTCTTCAAGACCTAGGCGTACACGATATGCGTCTGCTTTCTTCAAGCACTAAGCGTTACCACGCATTGGGTGGTTTTGGTCTTAACGTTGTTGAGTATGTTTGCGAGTAAGTCGATATATCTCTGTTTATAGCAACATAATTTACCGATGATTCCAGTGGCTCTTTTGGTGATTCGTTTTGCCAAAAGAGCAAAGTAGTTGAGCCCGATTCAAAACGTGTTAAATACACGAGCTTGACTACTGGTTGCTCCTATATGGTTGAGAGCCGTGCTGCGTTATCATCTTTACATCTCCGGTGTCTGTTCTTCTAAATTAGCATTAGATATTGCTCACAGTTTTGTGCTAGAATCCGGCGATTCTCACTTGATGAAAATAGTTAAAGGAAGGCTTATGAAAGTGATCGAGGGTGGCTTCCCAGCGCCAAATGCAAAAATTGCTATCGTTATTGCTCGTTTCAACAGTTTTATTAACGAAAGTTTACTTTCTGGTGCAATCGATACTTTAAAGCGTCATGGACAAGTAAGCGAAGACAACATCACTGTTGTTCGTTGCCCTGGTGCAGTAGAACTTCCACTTGTAGCGCAACGCGTTGCAAAAACAGGTAAGTTCGATGCGATTGTATCTCTTGGTACAGTAATCCGTGGCGGTACACCTCACTTTGACTATGTTTGTAGTGAATGTAATAAAGGTTTGGCACAAGTGTCTCTGGAATTTTCTCTTCCAGTCGCGTTTGGTGTTCTTACTGTTGATACGATCGATCAAGCTATTGAACGCGCAGGAACCAAGGCTGGTAATAAGGGTGCAGAAGCCGCACTTAGCGCACTTGAGATGATCAACGTTCTTTCTGAAATCGATTCCTAATGGGGGCCAGTGTGAAACCAGCCGCACGTCGTAACGCACGTCAATTTGCTCTACAAGCAATTTATTCTTGGCAAATTACTAAAGAAAATATTGCTACCGTTGAAGAACAGTTCTTATCTGGTGGTAAGTATGATGAAGAAGAGCATCATGCCGCAGAACCTGCTCTAGCTATGCCAGAAACAGACGTTGCATACTTCCGCGACTTACTAACTGGTGTTGCTCTTAGCCACATGGAACTTGATAGCAAGCTTCGTCCATTCGTATCTCGCCCTATGCAAGATCTGGATTTGATGGAACTAGCGCTTCTACGTTTAGCTATGTACGAGATGACTCGTCGCGAAGATGTACCATACAAAGTGGTTATCAACGAAGCTATCGAGCTTGCAAAAGTATTTGCAGCAGAAGACAGCCATAAGTTTGTTAACGGTGTGCTTGATAAAGCTGCACCACACGTTCGTAAGAAATAAGACGTTCGTATATTGAATCTAAAGGTCAGCTTTTATGCTGGCCTTTTTTGTAACTAAATTTCTGTAATCTCCATGATTACGGCGATTTTTATGAGACTAAAGATAGGGCATGTGATGTCTGGCGAATTTAACCTGATTGAAAAATATTTTGTAAATCGACAACCACAACGTAAAGACGTTCTTCTGGCTGCTGGCGATGACTGTGCTTTGGTCAAAGCGCCGGGCAATGTTGAGATAGCGATCAGTACGGACACCTTAGTGGCGGGCACTCACTTCCTAGCGGAAGCAAACCCAGCTTGGGTGGCACACAAAGCCTTGGCTTCGAACATCAGTGATCTTGCGGCTATGGGAGCAACGCCTGCTTGGGTTTCATTTGCGTTAACTATGCCAGAAGTCGATGAAGAATGGCTTGCTCCCTTCTGTGACTCCTTCTTCAAGCTCGCTGACTACTTTGGTATTCAGTTAATTGGCGGTGATACAACCAAAGGGCCACTAAGTCTGACATTGACTGTACAAGGTTTTGTGCCAGAAGGTCGAGCACTGCGTAGAGATGGCGCTAAAGTGGGCGACTGGATTTACGTAACGGGTAATCTAGGGGACAGCAAAGCTGGGTTAGACGTGTTACTGAACCCCGAAAAGAACAAAGTGAAGCCTTATGCGCTAGAGCTTGAAGAGAGGCACTACCTGAGCACTCCGCGAATATTGGCGGGTCAAGCTCTAGTTAACCTTGCTTCATCGGCTATCGATATCTCTGATGGTGTTATTGCTGATTTAAAACATATCCTCAAACGTTCTCAGGTTGGTGCGAGTATTGATGTAAGCACGCTGCCCCTCTCTCCAGAGTTACGTCAGTTCGCTTGTGATATTACTTCAGCTCAGCAGTATGCGCTGACCAGTGGTGAAGAGTACGAACTTTGCTTTACTGTGCCTGAAGAAAATAAAGGTTCATTGGAAAGTGCTTTGTCGCACACAGGAACAAAAGTCACCTGCATTGGCCAGATAAGACCTGTAGAATATTTTGAACTACACAATAATGGTGAACCACTAAGTTGGAACTTAACTGGTTACGATCACTTTAAGGCTAATTGATGACAAACCCACTTTCTCTTATTTCTCTTAAAAACCCTTGGCATTTATTGGCAACCGGTTTTGGTAGTGGCTTATCGCCGATTATTCCTGGAACTATGGGTACGCTTGCGTCGATTCCGTTGTACCTATTATTGGTTCAGCTCCCTTTTCCTGCTTATGTTGCGGTAGTGGTTGTAAGCTGCATTATTGGTATCAAAATTTGCCAAGTGACCTCTGATGATATGGGCGTACACGACCATGGCTCTATCGTATGGGATGAGTTTGCGGGCTTTTGGATCACCATGGGCCTAGTACCTTTATTGAATATCCCTACGGACGACTGGAAATGGCTGTTCACTGGTTTTGTCTTATTTCGCTTTTTCGATATGGTAAAGCCTTGGCCAATTGGTTGGTTAGACAAGCGAGTTCACGGCGGCTTAGGTATCATGATTGATGATATTGTTGCGGGCATTATGGCGGCGATTTCGCTGTATGCTGTGGCACATTTTGCGGGCTGGTTAGTTTAAGTTAGCTGAAGGATTAATACCAATCGTAGTAAATAACTGTTCACCCTATCTGGTTAAAACGCTCAATAACTGCGTTAGAAATTTTGATTGTAGAATAACTACTTATCGAAAATTTCTGTCTTGTTCTCAAGCCTTTTTCCTGCGCTATTTATGATCACTTACTGTGATTGGTATAAGATTTAGTTGCAAGCACATTAAGCTAAGTCTCGGATACTAAAAGGTTGACCCTAGGGTCAACCTTTTTGTTTTTATTGCTTACGAGCTTACGAGCTTACGAGCTTACGTGTTAAGGTTATTTAGCAAGATAGTCTGAGATAGACTTCTTTATGCCTTTCGCATCTAAGCCAAGCTCTTCATGCAGCTCATCCTGTGTTCCTTGAGCAATAAACTTGTCTGGTAGACCAAGGTTCAATACTGGCATCAGTAGCTTTTCTTTCATCAAGAATTCAATCACACCCGCGCCTGCACCACCTGCAATCGCGTTTTCTTCGATAGTCACTAGTACATCGTGGTCAGCAGCAAGTTGTTTGATCAGGGCTTTATCGAGCGGTTTCACAAAGCGCATATCAGCAACTGTCGCATCAATAGCGTCAGCCGTTTGAAGTGCACTCTCAAGGAAAGTACCAAAGCTCAGGATAGTGACTTTCGAGCCATCTTTTGCTTTTTCGCTTTCGCGAACGATACGACCTTTACCAATTTCTAGCGCAGTAAATTCACTTTGAATCTCAGTTCCCATGCCATTACCGCGAGGGTAACGAACAGCACTTGGACCTGTGTGCTGGTGGCCTGTGTATAGCATTTGGCGACATTCGTTTTCATCGCTTGGCGCCATGATCACCATGTTTGGAATGCAGCGCATAAAGCTTAAGTCGAACGCACCTTGGTGTGTTTGACCATCGGCACCGACAAGACCTGCACGGTCAATAGCGAACATAACCGGTAGATCCATGATTGCCACATCGTGGATCAGTTGATCGTAGCCACGTTGTAAGAAAGTCGAGTAGATAGCCACAATCGGCTTGTCACCCGCAATCGCCATACCAGTTGCTAGTGTCACAGCGTGTTGCTCAGCAATCGCTACATCGAAGTACTGCTCTGGGTACTCTTTCGAGAAACGCACCATGCCAGAACCTTCACGCATTGCAGGCGTAATTGCCATTAGCTTAGGATCTTGAGCGGCCATATCACATAGGAAGTCGCCAAAAATCTTAGAGAAAGTTGGTTTAGAACTGGTGCTCTTCGGCAGACTCGAATGTGCAGGATCGAACTTAGGTACGCCGTGGTAGCCAATTGGGTCTTTCTCAGCTGGCTCGTAGCCTTTGCCTTTCTTGGTCATGATATGTAAGAACTGAGGACCTTTTAGATCTCTCATGTTCTTGAGCGTTTTAATCAACTCATTCACATCGTGACCATCAATTGGGCCAATGTAGTTAAAGCCTAATTCTTCGAACATGGTGCCAGGTACAACCATGCCTTTTAGGTGTTCTTCTGTACGACGAACCAACTCTTTAATCGGCGGAACGCCTGATAGCACTTTCTTGCCGCCCTCACGGATTGACGTGTAAAGACTGCCAGAAAGAACTTGAGCTAGGTGGTTGTTTAGAGCTCCGACGTTTTCAGAGATCGACATCTCGTTATCGTTAAGGATAACCAGCATGTCATTATGAATATCGCCCGCGTGGTTCATGGCTTCGAAGGCCATACCTGCGGTAATCGCGCCATCACCAATCACACTCACGACTTTACGGTTCTTACCTTCTTTCTTCGCACTGATCGCCATACCAAGTCCGGCGCTGATCGATGTTGAAGAGTGACCAACAGATAGAGTGTCGTATTCGCTCTCTTGACGCCATGGGAATGGGTGCAGTCCATCTTTTTGACGGATAGTCGACAAGCGGTCGCGACGACCCGTAAGAATCTTGTGTGGATAGGCTTGGTGGCCAACATCCCAAACCAATTGGTCAAAAGGCGTGTTGTACACATAGTGCAGAGCAACGGTGAGCTCTACTGTACCTAAGCCTGACGCTAAGTGACCACTTGACTGGCTCACCGAGTTAAGAAGATAGGTACGTAATTCATCACAAAGCTGTGTAAGCGTCTCTTTTGGAAGTAGACGCAAATCCTCTGGCTTATCAGCCAAAGCAAGAGTTGGGTACTTTGATATATCAAGAGTCATAGGTAATGCGCGCTTATTGTCTTAGTTCTTGCGCTCGATGACGTATCGGGCGAACTCTTCGAGTGACTGGGTATTGTATGGGATTGCAGCCAAAGCTTGAAGCGCTTCCTGTAGCAGAGTTTGCGCTTTTTCTTGAGCGCCCTCTAAACCTAACAAAGAAGGGTAGGTGCTTTTGTTCAATTCTTGGTCAGAGCCCTGTGGTTTACCCAAAGTTTCAGTATCGCTGGTGATATCTAAAATATCATCTTGAACCTGGAATGCTAATCCAATGGCATCGGCGTACTTGTCTAATTGAGGCATCAATTCAAGCGCTTTTTCGCCAGCAGCAAGTGCACCTAAACGAATCGCACATTTCATTAACGCGCCCGTTTTATTTCGGTGAACTTCTTCTAATTCTTCTAGCGTGACAGAGCGGTTTTCAGCTTCAATATCAAGTGCTTGTCCAATACACATACCTTGTGCACCGGAGGCTTCGGCTAAGCGTTGAATCATTCGAACGCGATTGTTTTCACCGTCAGCACTTAATGTGCCTTCCGCAAGTATAGTAAACGCGAGAGTTTGTAGTGCATCGCCAGTTAAAATTGCCGTTGCTTCATCGTATTTGATGTGACAAGTCTGATGGCCACGACGCAATTCATCGTCATCCATTGCAGGAAGATCGTCGTGAATCAGAGAATAGGCATGAATACATTCGATAGCAGAGGCTGGAGTGTCGAGCTCTTCAACGGTGCAGCCGAGCATGTCCCCTGTAATGTAGACAAGAAATGGACGTGCGCGTTTACCGCCTAAAAGTAGCCCATAACGCATAGCGTTGATGAGGTTCTGATTTTGGTGTGGTAGGCGATCAAGCCAAAGGTTCAGTTGCTCGTTATTACGTGCTTGATAAGACAATAAAGTCTCGATCATAGGGGATCTCATACAATTCGTTATTCTGGTTGTGGGTTAAAGTCACTAAGTTCTGCATTTTCATCGTTGTGCAGTAGGATGCTCACGCGTTGTTCTGCATCGTTTAGTTTACTTTGACCAGCACGAGCGAGGGAGATGCCTCGTTCGAACTTTTTCAGCGCATCATCTAAAGCTAGATCACCATTTTCTAGTTGATCAACCAAGCCATCAAGCTCTTCGATTGCCGCTTCAAAGCTCATATTTTCAGGTTTCTTAGTAGCCATAATAAATCTGCGTTTGGAAAGATGAACGAACGTTACCCTAGGCCGCTGAGATGGTCAAATGTAACCAAGAATTTTTGCTAGAAAGTTCATTTTTAAGGAGCTTGAACTTGCTTTGATTGAATAACCGCGGCTTTATCGAGTTTATACGCTATGGATAAGTCTAAAGTAAGCCAATAGTTGTGATTCAAAAACGAAAAGTGTGATACTTAAACTAAGAATTAACTAAAAGATCTTATAGTCTTGCCGATACAAAGATTATCGTCGACATAGAACTGTAAAAAGCATGAGGAGTGCTCAGTGGATTTAGCAACCCTAATAGGTTTGATTGGTGGATTTGCCTTCGTAATTATGGCAATGATCCTAGGTGGAAGCCTCGGGATGTTCTATGACACGACATCCGTTTTAATCGTGATTGGTGGTTCAACGTTTGTTGTTCTAATGAAATTCACCATGGGACAGTTTTTTGGTGCGGCAAAAATCGCCGGTAAAGCATTTATGTTTAAAGCCGATGAGCCAGAAGATCTTATTGCTAAAGTTGTTGAGATGGCGGATGCTGCGCGTAAAGGCGGTTTCTTAGCACTCGAAGAGATGGAAATCAGTAACAGTTTCATGCAAAAGGGCATTGACCTATTGGTAGATGGCCATGATGGCGATGTGGTGCGTGCAGCACTGCAAAAAGATATCGCGTTAACCACAGAACGTCACGAACAAGGCGCCAAAGTTTTTTCAGCGTTTGGTGATGTGGCTCCAGCAATGGGGATGATTGGTACCTTGGTGGGTTTGGTTGCCATGCTTTCGAACATGGATGATCCTAAAGCGATCGGGCCGGCGATGGCGGTTGCACTTTTAACCACCTTATATGGTGCGATTCTTTCGAACATGGTGTTTTTCCCGATCGCGGACAAACTTGCTCTACGTCGTGACCAAGAGACACTGAATCGTCGTTTGGTGATGGATGGCGTACTTGCGATTCAAGATGGTCAAAACCCACGAGTCATTGACGGTTACCTGAAGAGTTACCTAAATGAAGGTAAGCGCACTATTGATGGTGAAATCGCTTAAGGGGAATAAAAATGGATGAAGAAAATCCATGTAAATGTCCCCCTCCTGGTTTACCACAATGGATGGGAACATTTGCTGACTTGATGTCATTGCTGATGTGTTTCTTTGTACTACTGCTCTCATTTTCTGAGATGGACGTACTGAAATTTAAACAGATCGCGGGCTCAATGAAATTCGCGTTTGGTGTGCAAAACCGCTTGGAAGTGAAAGACATTCCTAAAGGTACCAGCATTATTGCGCAGGAGTTTCGTCCTGGTCGCCCAGAGCCAACTCCGATCGATGTGATCATGCAGCAGACCATTGATATTACGCAGCAAACGCTTGAGTTTCATGAAGGAGAATCTGAGCGTGCTGGTGGTACCATGCGTGATCAGGGCAAGATGACGGGTGGTAAATCAGCAGAGGTTTCTGCGCACAACAACCAAAACTCAGAATCAGATCAGCAGCAACAGCAAGCTCAAGAACAGTCTCAAGAGATGGAAACCTTGCTGGAAAGCATCAAGAAGGCGTTGGAGCGAGAGATCGACCAAGGCGCGATTGAGGTGGAAAACCTTGGCCAACAGATTGTGATTCGAATTCGTGAAAAAGGCGCGTTCCCATCAGGATCCGCTTTCCTTCAGCCTAAGTTCCGACCTTTGGTTAGACAGGTTGCCGAGTTAGTGAAAGATGTTCCGGGCATTGTCCGAATCTCTGGACATACTGATAATCAACGTCTTGACTCAGAGCTTTATCGCTCTAATTGGGATTTGTCATCGCAGCGTGCGGTGTCTGTGGCTCAAGAGATGGAAAAGGTACGTGGCTTCTCTCATCAACGCTTAAGAGTCCGTGGTATGGCAGACACTGAGCCAGTAGAGCCTAACGATACTGAATGGCAACGTAGCTTAAACCGACGTGTTGAAATCAGCATTATGCAGGGCGAACCGCTTTACAGTGAAGAAGTCCCAGTTATCGGTCAGTAGCATGTCGATGTGCGTCTGTTAATATGTGAATGACAACCAAAGCTCAACTTTATACACTTTTAATTAGAAAGAGTGCTAAAGGTTGGGCTTTTTCTTTGCTTGTTTGTACGGCTTCCTGAAACTGTACTTATGCCGCTTCGAAATCTGCTACTTTTAATAACAGGCAGTTTAATGATGAGGTTGAAGCACGCACTCTTTTCCTTGTTTGATTTTCTCATGTATAATTCGCGCCCTTAGATTTAATATTGATCTATTATTGCTTCAATAACTATGTGAAATGACCTTTTACGTGGTGATGAACCTACTAAAATTTGTGAACCTTATTGGCGTGAAAGTACTATGAAATTTATTGTTAAGCCTCATCCGGAAATTTTTATTAAAAGTGAATCGGTGCGTAAGCGCTTCACAAAAATTCTAGAACGTAATATTCGCACTATTCTTCAGCGTCGTACTGAGTCTGTGGCTGTCTTCAACCGTCGTGACTACATCGAAGTGACGTCTGAGAGCGACAAATACTTTAAAGAAACACTCGAAGTATTGACGCAAACTCCGGGTATTCATCACTCCCTTGAAGTTCAGCAATCAGAGTTTAAAGACTTGCATCATATTTACGAGCAAGTTCTTGAGCGAAGCGGTGCTCTTATTGAAGGTAAGACTTTCTCTGTGCGTGCTAAGCGTCGTGGTAAACATGACTTTACCTCTATTGAGCTAGAACGCTACGTAGGTGGTGGTTTAAACCAAGCGGTTGAATCAGCAAAAGTAAAACTGAAAAACCCAGATGTTACCGTTAAAGTTGAAGTCGAGAACGAGAAGCTAAACCAAGTTATTGAACGTCATAAAGGCCTAGGTGGTTTCCCTCTTGGTACTCAAGAAGATCTGCTTAGCTTGATCTCTGGTGGCTTTGATTCTGGTGTTTCAAGCTACTTACACATCAAACGTGGTTCTAAAGTGCATTACTGCTTCTTCAATCTTGGTGGCCCTGCTCACGAGATTGGTGTTAAGCAAGTTTCTCACTATCTATGGGATAAATATGGCTCATCTGCAAAGGTGAAGTTTATCTCTATCGATTTTGAACCTGTAGTTGCAGAGATCCTTGAGAACGTTGAAGACGGCCAAATGGGCGTTGTTCTTAAGCGTATGTTCATGCGTGCTGGTGGTATGGTTGCAGAGCGTTTCGGCATTGAAGCGTTAGTAACGGGTGAAGCTCTTGGTCAGGTTTCTAGCCAAACACTAACTAACTTGCGTCATATCGATAACGTGACCGATACTTTGATCCTTCGTCCACTTATCAACTGGGACAAAGAAGACATCATCGATCTGTCTCGTAAGATTGGTACTGAAGATTTCGCTAAAGTAATGCCTGAGTATTGTGGTGTTATCTCTAAGAAGCCAACAGTGAAAGCGAAGAAAGGCAAACTAGAAGCGGAAGAAGCTAAGTTTAACTTCGAAGTGCTAGAGCAAGTGATCGAGAATGCTCGTATTATGGATATCCGTGATATCGAGAAAGAGAGCCAAGAACAGGCACCAGAAGTGGAGCAAGTTCAAGCAGTTGCTGAGCACGCTGTCGTTCTTGATATCCGTAGCCCAGACGAAGAAGACGAAAGCCCGCTAGAGATCGATGGTGTTGAAATCAAACACATCCCGTTCTTCAAGCTTTCAACTCAGTTTGGTGACCTAGACCAATCGAAAGAGTACTTATTGTACTGTGACCGTGGTGTCATGAGCCGTCTGCAAGCGCTTTACTTGCAAGAACAAGGCTTCCACAACGTTAAGGTTTACCGCCCATAGTGGTGTGTTGACCAACCGTTAATAATTTTGCAAAGCCGCATACTGAAAAGTAAGCGGCTTTTTTATTATCATGATGAAGGATTGACAGTAGAAAGAGGCATGCGTTTGGACGTGCTATCGTCATGCTCAGCTTTAAAATTTTTGATTGATAGAACTGGTGCGATCTAAGCGGGTTTATATGTAACTGAAGAGGTGTGAGTATCTTGAAGTATTCTGTTACTTTTTAGTGCAACTCAATGGTTCTATTTGTATGTGTTCAGTTGTTTATTTGAGTGCGTGTCTAATTCTGTGATTAACGATGAAAAATAATAAAGATTAATTAGCACAGCTATTGATAAACTTATTGTTACTTTTCTTTGTACATAAAAAAACACCGCCCATAAGGCGGTGTAAACAAATTTGACAGACAGGTCAAAATAAATACAGGAAGTACATGCCTCGTTTCAGTATGGAACTGCAACAAAACATTTGGTAGAACTCTACCCAACTCGAAAAGAACGAGTTTGCAAACACAACATCGCAGGAGCTAAGCCAATTGATTCTAGAGAGAATCAAGCCGTTCAGGCTAGCTACTGCGGGATGAAATATAGAATTTCTCTGGCCGCTAGGCAATGGACAAATTATAATGTTTCAGATAAAAAAAACTAATGCTTATTTAGAGAGTAACTATGTCTCGTCGATTACCCCCATTAAACTCGCTAAGAGTGTTTGAAGCCGCAGCTCGACACTTGAGTTTTACGCGCGCTGCAGAAGAGCTGTTTGTTACTCAAGCTGCCGTCAGTCATCAGATCAAAGCGCTGGAAGAATTTTTGTCTCTGAAGCTTTTTCGTCGAAGGAATCGTTCTTTGTTGCTGACTGAAGAAGGACAAAGCTACTTCTTGGATATCAAAGATATTTTCACATCACTTGCTGAAGCGACGGATAAAGTGCTTGAGCGAAGTGAGAAGGGTGCATTGACCATCAGCTTACCTCCAAGCTTTGCGATTCAATGGTTAGTGCCAAGACTCGCTGACTTTAATCAACAAGAGCCTGATATTGATGTAAGAATCAAAGCCGTTGATATGGATGAAGGCTCGCTGACCGATGACGTAGACGTTGCTATCTATTATGGGAGAGGCAATTGGTCTGGTTTAAGAGCCGATAAGCTTTATCAAGAATATTTAATTCCTTTATGCTCACCTTCGGTGTTGCTTGGAATCAAGCAGTTAGAAACGCTCAGTGATTTGGCATGTCATACGTTACTGCACGATACCTCGCGTAAAGATTGGAAGCAGTTTGCCAAGCAAAATGGCATTGATGGCGTAAACGTCAATCACGGTCCTATCTTTAGTCACTCAACCATGGTGTTGCAGGCGGCAGCTCACGGTCAAGGCATTGCACTGGGTAACAACGTGTTGGCGCAACCTGAAATCGAAGCGGGTCGTTTGATTGCGCCTTTTGACGAAGTGTTGGTGAGCAAGAATGCCTTCTATGTGGTTTGTCATGAGAAACAAGCTGACATGGGCCGTATTTCCACCTTCCGCGACTGGATGCTGGCGAAAGCGCAAAGTGAACAAGAGGATTTACTCGATGAATAACGTCATCATTGATGGTGAAGACAATCCAATCACCTTTATCTTTGCACATGGTGCTGGCGCAGGTATGGATCATGAGTTCATGCAGTCGGTGGCAAAAGGGTTAGCCTTTAAAGGGATACGAGTTATCCGTTTTAATTTCCCTTACATGATTAAACGTGCTGAAGATGGCAAGCGTCGTCCACCTGACAGAGCCCCTAAGCTGCTTGAAGCCTACCAAGAGATCATTGAGCAGGTTGATGCTGATAAGCTTGTGATTGGCGGGAAATCGATGGGAGGACGCATGGCGAGCCATTTGTCTGAAGTCGATAAGGTGGCAGCGATGGCGTGTTTGGGTTTTCCTTTCCACCCTCCAGGTAAGCCTGAGAAGTATAAAGGTGAGCATCTTGCTGAATTAGAGAAACCTTGTTTAATTTTACAAGGTGAACGTGACACCTTTGGTAAGCGTGAAGAGTTTGCTGATTTTGATCTGTCTGGTTCTATTCGTGTTGAATTTATTCCCGATGGCGACCACAGCTTTAAGCCTCGTAAGAGCTCTGGTTACACCGAACAGCAGAACATAGCTTTAACCGTTGAGAAGCTATCAGCGTTTATCAAAGAGGTGCTTAATGAGAAGTAAGTATTTACTCACCTTTGCAGGTATCTCTGGCGCAATAGCCGTAATGCTAGGTGCCTTCGCTGCTCACGGGTTAAAAGCTGTCTTACCAGAGTATCTGCTAGGCGTGTTTGAGACAGGTGTTCAGTACCAGTTTATCCATACACTAGCAATATTGGCGTGTAGTGCTCTGCTACAGATGAAACTTGGTGCTAAATCACAAAAATATTTTTTCATTGCGGCAATTTGCTTTATCATCGGCATCCTTTGTTTTAGTGGCAGCCTTTATGGCTTAGCACTGACAGGAATAAAATGGTTTGGCCCTATCACTCCATTTGGTGGTCTACTATTTATCATTGGTTGGGGAGTCTTCTCCTTCGCTGCTTTGAATATAAAAGAGGTAACTCAGTGAAACACGTACTACTTTATTGTCGCTCTGGTTTTGAAAAAGAATGTGCTGGCGAAATTCAAGACAAGGCAACACAACTGGAAGTGTTTGGTTTTCCTCGCTTAAAGAACAATACAGGCTTTGTATTGTTTGAATGTTATCAAGCAGGCGAAGCCGATAAACTGGTTAAAGAGATCGACTTCCAATCGCTGATCTTTGCTCGTCAAATGATCGCGGTAGCAGCTGAAATCAAAGATCTGCCAACCGATGACCGTATCTCTCCAATTCTTGAGGCGCTTTCTGAGAAAGAAGGTTTCCCACGTTGTGGCGATATCCGAATTGAAACGCCAGACACTAATGAAGCGAAAGAGCTTTTGAAATTCTGTCGTAAGTTTACTGTGCCAATGCGTCAAGCTATGCGTGGTAAAGGCTTGATGACAGCGAAAGACAATGTTAAGAAGCCTGTGCTTCACTTATGTTTTATCGCTCCGGGTCACTGCTTGGTGGGTTACTCTTACCCAACCAACAACTCACAGTTCTTTATGGGCATTCCTCGTTTGAAGTTCCCATCAGATGCGCCAAGCCGTTCTACATTGAAGCTAGAAGAAGCATTCCACGTATTCATCCCTCGTGATGAGTGGGATGAGCGTCTTGCTCCAGGTATGTGGGGCGTAGATTTAGGCGCGTGTCCAGGTGGTTGGACTTACCAACTGGTTAAGCGTTCTATGTTCGTTCACTGTGTTGACAACGGCATGATGGCGGACAGCCTAATGGAAACCGGTCAAATTAAGCACCATATGGTAGATGGCTTTAAATTCGAACCTGACCGTAAGAACGTGACTTGGATTATCTGTGACATGGTTGAGAAGCCAGCTCGTGTTGCTCACTTAATGGGTGAGTGGATCATCAAAGGCTGGGCGAAAGAAGCACTGTTCAACCTTAAACTGCCAATGAAAGGCCGTTACGATGAAGTACTGCAGGATATCGAAAACCTAAAACAGTTCTTGATTGATAACAAAGTTAAATTCAAGATGCAGGCGAAGCACCTTTACCACGATCGCGAAGAGATCACGGTTCATATTCAGTCGCTCTCGAATATCTCACCGTACTAATATTTACGTTAGTGTGTCAGTGATAAATAAAATGCTCCTTTAAGGGGCATTTTTTATATCTGAAGTTTGTTTATGAGCTTGATTATCGCTTCGTACGGATAGTTTAGAAAGGTTGGTCTATGTGCGTTTTTTAGTCATATTTAAGTGTAAATATGACTAATTCAACTTGGTTGATAGTCGTCGAATTGTCGACTATTAGTGTCGATATGAGACAAAAAATCCGTAAGCTATCGATACTTACGGCTACCTAGTTCAGCGATGAAACGAAGAAGGGTTTATTTAAAATTCAGCAGTAAATTACAGCAAGAACATCCTAATCAAATTGTATTTTATTATAAGTAAGTAAAGAATGTAAATGATAACCATTTCTATTAACATAGTTATTAGTGTCGTGTACCATTCGTGCACTTTTACTTAAATCTATAAAATATAAGTCGCATTATGAAACTTAAAGCATTATCAGTAGCCGTTACGGTTGCCTTAACCTCATTTACAGCATTTGCTGCCGACGAACCAGAAACTGTAGTCGTTATCGGTTCTGCCCTTGACCAATTGATTCAGACTGAAATCAACTCTGATACACTGGAAAAGAAGCAAGCATCAGACATCAAAGATGTTTTGAATACTATGCCTAGCGTTACGGTTGACGGGAACGCACGTTACTCTCGCAAAGTATTTGTACGTGGTATGGAAGACAAATTTGCCGTAGTGACTATTGATGGTGCGCGACAAGAAGGTCAGCTTTTCCACCACTCTGGTGACCAAGCGATTGATCCTGCAATGCTAAAAAGAGCTGAAATTGAATTAGGTGGTAACTCTGCACTGTCAGGTTCTGGTGCTATCAATGGTTCATTTAGCTACGAAACAAAAGACCCAAGCGATCTTCTTAAGCCGGGTGAAAGCGTTGGTGCTCGAGTAAAAACAAGCTATCAAACAGCTTATGAGCGTTTTGCAACCAACGTTGCTGTGTATGCAAAGGTGAACGACAAGCTACAGTTCATGGGTATTGCGAACTATTCAGAAGATGGCGATCTGCACATTCCTGATCAAGAAGCGGTAACCTCTAAGCAGGGTGAGCTTAAGTCAGGTTTGGCTAAAGTTGTTTTCATTCCTAATGATGCCAATGAATTTAAACTGACTTTCAACCGATACAGTGATGGTGGTACGCGTCAGCTTTCTGGTGAAAAGGCGGGTGCTCTGTATGCTGACGATAAACACGACTATCATTCGCTTAATCGCGATACAGTGACGCTACAGCACGAATACGATGCGGGTAGTGATCTAGTTCATCTGAAAAGTAATGTTTACTACAACCGTCAGTACATGGATCGTGATGCTCTTGAAGGTACCGCTTGGGGCAAAACACCAGCAGGTGATTGGTTCAAAGATGGGAAAATGTCTTACCCTAAGCGTGAATACAATGTAACAACCATTGGTGGCGACATTCGTAACGTTTCTTGGGTTGGTGAGCATGAGCTTACTTATGGTCTTGAGGGCTACAAGGCAAAGCAATGGATTGATGCTGGTGAAGGCGTATATCTAAGCGGTACTAAGCAAGGTCAAACTGAGAAGTACGGCATGGATGGTGGTACGGTGACGGCTTATGGTCTGTATCTGCAAGATATGTACGAGTTCAGCGACTTCCGTTTAACAACAGGTCTTCGTTACGACGTTCACAAACTGGGTGGTGTGTACAAAGGTAAATTTGATCAACTATCTCCAAAGTTCAAAGGTGAATACCAAACAACGGAAAATCTAAAACTTCGTGTGGGTTACGGTCGTCTGTTTAAAGGCGCGTCACTGCCAGAAACGCTAACGATGAAAGCACCAAGCAAAGTTAAGCAGTCTGATACTAAGGCGATGACGGGTAATAACTACGAAGCTGGCTTTGATTACGAACTAACACGTTTGCTTGCGGCTGATTACGCGATTCTAGGTTTCACGGCTTATACCTATGACCTTGATAACCAAATGCACCCAACTAAGAACAACGCAACATTATCGAATAAGTATGATGTTGAAGTTTGGGGTGTAGAGACTGTATTGAGCTATCAGTTAGATGCATTAAGTGTTTACGCTAACCACTCTTACTCAGATGGTGAGCAAACAAGCCTGAAAACCGGCAAAACAAGCCACATGAATAAAACCGGTATTCATAACTTTAAGGCCGGTTTTAACTACAGCCTAAACAATGAATTTGTGTTTGGTTGGGATTCACGCTTTGTTCCGGGGAACGATTACGAGAACGAAAAAGGCAAAGAGATCAAACGCTCTGGTTTCGCAACGCACAACATTTGGGCGGCTTACACACCTACGTTTGCTAAAGACCTAGAGATGAACCTGGGTATCGATAACCTGCTTGATAAGAAGTATGCAGAGCATACTGGTTTTGGTATCTCTTGGGGTTCAGAAAAGTACACCAGCTATGAAGCGGGTCGTAACTTTAAAGCTTCTATCGCTTATAGCTTCTAATCTTCTCTTAGCTGAAAGTTATTCTAGAAATAGAGACTTATTAGTATTGAGTTAGAAAAAAGGCGCTGAACATACAGTTCAGCGCCTTTTTTAAGTTTGGTATAAGCAACGTGATTACTTAATTTCCATACCTTGAGCTTGTAGGTCTGCATGGTAAGAAGAACGTACAAATGGACCACAAGCTGCGTGAGTGAAACCTAGCTCTAGAGCAATCTCTTTCAGCTCATCAAACTCAGAAGGTGGCACGTAGCGTTCTACTGGTAAGTGGTGACGGCTTGGTGCTAGGTATTGGCCTAGTGTCAGCATAGTTACGCCATGTTCGCGAAGATCTTTCAATACTTGAACGATCTCTTCTTTCGTCTCACCAAGGCCCATCATCACACCCGATTTGGTTGGGATGCTTGGATGCTGCTCTTTGAATTTTCTTAACAGATCAAGAGACCACTTGTAGTTCGCACCTGGACGCGCTTTACGGTATAGACGCGGCGCTGTCTCTAGGTTGTGGTTGAAAACATCTGGTGGGTTGTCTTTCATTAGTTCAAGCGCAACGTCCATACGACCACGGAAGTCCGGAACCAGTGTTTCGATACGAATGTTTGGGTTTTGCTCGCGAATTTCACGGTTACAATCAGCAAAGTGTTGAGCACCGCCATCACGTAAGTCGTCACGGTCTACTGAAGTGATTACAACGTACTTCAGTTTCATGTCTTTAATCGTCTTAGCCAGTTTCTTCGGCTCTTCGGCTTCTGGAGCATTCGGTCTACCATGGGCAACATCACAGAACGGGCAGCGACGAGTACAGATAGCGCCAAGAATCATAAACGTTGCCGTACCGTGGTTAAAACATTCGGCTAGGTTAGGGCAAGACGCTTCTTCACAAACTGAGTGCAGGTTGTTTTTGCGCATTGCAGATTTGATTTCTTGAATACGATGGCTGTCTGAAGGAAGTTTAATCTTCATCCATGCAGGCTTACGTAAAACTTCTTTCTGTTCAGCAGGCATATTCTTTACGGGAATTAATGCCATTTTGTCAGCGTCACGATATTTAACGCCTTTTTCCATTTGGATTGGTTTGCTCATGATTTTATGCTTCTGCTGTAATGTTACTGGTGGCTTGAATGTCTACTTGGTCATAGCCGAGTAGTTCTACGAGCTCTTGTATTAACTGTTGCTCAACGTTTACTAGTTCAGTTGGACCGCCGAGTTGGCTTACCTGCGCCATTTCCATCCCTTGATAACCGCATGGGTTAATACGTTGAAATGGAGACAAGTCCATATTGACGTTGAGTGCTAGCCCGTGGAACGAGCAACCGCGTCGAATTCGTAATCCGAGTGAACAGATTTTCTTGCCATCGACATAGACACCAGGAGCGTCTGGTCGGGCAGTTGAATCTATATTGTAAGCTTTCAGAGTATTGATTACGAGGTTCTCAATATGAGTAACCAAATCACGCACTCCGAATTTCTTGCGGCGGATGTTAATCAGGAAGTAAGCGACTAACTGACCGGGGCCGTGGTACGTCACTTGGCCGCCGCGATCGCTTTGTATCACAGGAATATCACCGGCATTTAATACATGCTCAGCTTTGCCAGCTTGTCCTTGAGTGAAGACAGGGTTGTGTTCAACCAACCAAACTTGGTCTACGTCTTCTTCTGTGCGTTCGTCTGTGAACTTATGCATGGCTTTCCATACAGGTTCGTAATCCTGACGGCCTAATTTTTTTACGATTAGCTTATTTTGCAAAGCTGCACTCCCTCAAGGATTAATAAAGTGAACGCATTATAAACGCGAAACATGATTCTAACTACAGACGGACTGCAAGGTTTTTCAACTTTCTTTGTATTTATTGAAAATTAAGTTGAATGAATTTGACCTCGTTAGGGTGCTTTAAACAAAAACAGCGGCAATAAGCCGCTGTTTTTCATGTGTAATCGGAGATTACAGAACCATACGAACGATTTCTATCTCGCCCAGTTCTTTATATAGCGTTTCTACTTGTTCAATTGAAGTCGCAGTAATATTGATCGAAACAGAGTGGTAGTTGCCTTTCGCACTCGGTTTTAGCGTTGGGCTGTAGTCACCAGGAGCGTGGCGCTGAATCACTTCTAGCACTAGCTCAGTCAGTTCTGGCTTAGCGTAGCCCATTACTTTGTAAGTGAATGAACAAGGGAACTCTAAGAGATCTTTTAGTTTTGCATCAGAATTGATGTTCATGATTAGCTCCAAAAGGCTAGACTCTCGCAAATTGGCGAAATGTCGATAAAAAGCGTGTTCGGTCAACAGACACGAGTAATAAGGCGGAATATTACGTGTAAATATCACCGAACTCAAGATCAACAAAAGCCGCACATGGCGGCTTTTGTTTCGTTAATGAGCAAATCATGAATCTACTCATTAGGTTAGCTATACAGCAAGCTTAGATTTTGCGTAGAACAAACCGTTGACTGGTTTAGAATAAACCTTTGAACAGCAGTACTAGGTAGTCCCATAGACGGCTAAATAGGCTGCCTTGGTCTACATCTTCAAGTGCAAGTAGTGGGTATTCAGCCACGTCTTCACCATCAACTTGGTAGAATAGTTTACCTACAACATCACCTTTGCTAATTGGTGCTTCTAGCTCTTTCTCAAGAACGAAGCTAGCTTTTAGGTTCTTCGCTTGGCCGCGAGGTAGAGTTACGAAAGTATCTTCGTCGACACCTAGAGCAACGGTGTCCTTGCTACCCATCCAGATTTTTTCTTCAACGAACGTCTCACCAGCGGTGTGTGGTGCCACTGTTTCAAAGAAGCGGAAACCGTAGCTCAGTAGTTTTTTGCTTTCTGTTTTACGAGCGTTCGCATTCTTGGTGCCCATAACAACCGCAACTAGACGCATTTTGCCTTCTGTTGCTGAGCTTACTAGGCTGTAACCTGCATTGCTTGTGTGGCCGGTTTTAATACCATCAACGTTCATGCTCTTATCCCATAACAGACCGTTGCGGTTGTACTGGGTGATGCCATTGTAGGTGAATTTCTTTTGTGAGTAGATACGGTACTCATCTGGTACGTCGCGAATCAGCGCCTGACCAAGTAGTGCCATATCGTAAGGCGTTGAGTATAGGTTAGGATTGTCTAGACCGTGCACGTTAGCAAAGTGCGTGTCTTTCATTCCGATAGAGCTTGCCCATGCGTTCATTAGGTCAACGAATGCATCTTCAGAGCCGGCAATATGTTCTGCCATAGCAACACAAGCATCGTTACCTGATTGAATAATGATACCGCGGTTCAGTTCTTCAACCTTAACGGTTGTGCCAACTTCAATGAACATCTTTGATGAATCAGGGAAGTTTTTAGCCCAAGCATTTTCACTGATAACAACATCGTCGTTTAGGTTTATGTTGCCACGATCTAGCTCTTGGCCGATCACGTAGCTTGTCATCATCTTAGTTAAACTTGCTGGAGAAAGTTGAGTGTTCATCTCTTTCTCTGCGAGTACTTTGCCTGAATGGTAATCCATCAGAACAAAACCCTTAGCGGCGATTTGAGGAGCATCAGGAACAATAATAGGAGCGGCGAATGACGATGTGGCTATCGTTGCAGAAAGTACAACTGAAGTAGCAAAAATCGATTTAACAAGTTTATTAGATTTAATCATTTTGAATGCAATTATTAGGTGAACTATTCATATATTAACAGAATCACTCTGTCACACCAGAGCGCTGATTACCAGAAGTAACTGTTAGATAAATTAGCGAGTTAGCGTGTGTTTTTTTATATAAGCTGACGGGTAGCCCATTAGCTTAACTTGTTCTAATTTTTCTTGAGTCAGAGCATAGTCATGAAATGGCCCAAGCATCAGGCGGTAGTTCTCATCATTTGGCTGCAAGAACGTTGCTACAGCTAACTTTTCGCCTAGATCTTTGGCTAACTTCTCGGTTCTATCTTCATGTGGAGAAGTGGCTACTTGAATAATAAATTGAGGTAAAGCCGCCTTTTTATTCGCGTCGGTTGGCATAGCCACAGTGATGACTTCTATCTCAACATTTGCTGTACCTGTTCTCAATACATCGAGTTTGTAAGCCGCCGCATAACTAAGGTCAATGATTCGCCCTTCATGAAATGGACCTCGGTCATTGATGCGCACAATCGTCGTTTTGTCATTATCGGTATTCGTCACTTTTACATAGCTCGGAATCGGCAATGTTTTGTGTGCCGCAGACATCGAATACATGTCGTAGATCTCGCCATTCGACGTTAAATGACCATGAAACTTTTTCCCGTACCAAGAGGCTTTGCCTTTCTCGGTAAATCCTTCTGTCTGTTTTACTATTTTATAGTCTTCACCACGTAGGGTGTAGTCAGTGTTACCGCCTAAGCTGTAAGGTTCATACTGAGGATGGGCATCCTCTAAATGTTCTACTGAGATCGGCGTGTCTGGCGCAATATCTGAATCTATATCGTAGCGGCCTGTTGGTTCGGTCGAAGAACAACCGTTAATAACTACGGCTAGGCTCACTATAGACAATAGTTTTTTTATTGGCAGCTCATTAACCAAAGATGTTTTTATAGGAATTACGTTAACAGACATCAATTAGGTCGCCTTTGAGAATGCTTTTCTGTGTGTATGGATTGACATTAAAATACCGAAACCGGCCATAAGGGTAACCATCGAGGTACCGCCATAACTGACTAGAGGTAGAGGGACACCAACCACAGGTAGAATGCCGCTAACCATACCTATGTTTACGAAAATATAGACGAAGAAACTCAGTACAATACTGCCGCCCATCATTCGACCAAATGCTGTTTGAGCTTGGCTTGCAAGCACTAAGCCTCGGCCAATAATGAACAGGTAGATAGCAAGCAAAAACAAAATCCCAATCATGCCCCACTCTTCGGCGATGACCGCAAAAATAAAGTCAGTATGGCGCTCTGGAATGAACTCTAGTTGAGATTGGGTACCTTGCAGCCAACCTTTTCCTGATATACCACCAGAGCCGATTGCAATCTTACTTTGGATGATGTGATAGCCTGCACCTAATGGATCTGACTCAGGATCAAAAAGGGTTCTTACTCGCACTTTTTGATATTCACGCATCAAGAAGAACCATAAGATTGGAATAAACCCACCCAGTGCAATCACGGCACTGGCAATGATCTTCCAACTTATACCTGCCAGAAATATCACGAAGATACCAGAGGCTGCAATCAGAATAGATGTTCCTAAATCTGGCTGTTTAGCGATAAGAATTGTAGGTACAAACACCATCACTAATGAAATAGCCAAGGTTTGGAACGTCGGTGGTAGTGAGCGTTTACCAATAAACCTTGCTAACATCAAAGGAACTGCAAGCTTCAATAGTTCAGAAGGTTGAAATCGAATAAAGCCGAAGTTTAACCAACGCTGTGCACCTTTAGATGCTTCACCAAAGAACAATACGCCTAACAGTAAGATAACACCGCCCGCAAACAGTAGCGGGGCTAATGTCTCGTAAGTTCGGGGTGAGATTTGCGCTAAGAAGATCATCACACCTAAAGACAACACCATACGCATTGCTTGGCGATCCATCATCGCAAGACTTTGTCCGCTGGCGCTGTACATGATCAATAGGGCAAAGCCCATTAAAACCAGAATGCCAAGCAATAGCGGTAGGTCGATATGCAGCCGTTCAAATAGGGCTCTATTTCGTCCAGTTGAAGGATCAAGTTTCATTATTTTATTGGCTCACTTTCATAATCTTCTGCAAGAATAATATGGTCTAAAATTCTTCTTACAACTGGGCCACCATTTGATGAACCACCGCCAGCATTCTCCAAAACGATAGTTACGACCGCTTCAGGATCTTCAAAAGGCGCATAACCGGTGAAGAGGGCGTGATCGCGTAAATGCTCTGCGATCTCATCTGCGTTGTACTCTTCATCTTCTTTTAGACCGAATACTTGTGCAGTACCTGATTTACCAGCCGTTTGATAAGACATTTTTTGGAATGAGCGTCTTGCTGTGCCTTTCTTTCCGTGGTTGACCCGTCTCATGCCTTCTTGTGCGATATCCCAGTATTTCTGCTTAACGCCAGTAACCGGAGGATACGTTTCGATTTCAGAGAGCGTTTGTGCGTCGAACGGTTGGCTATTCTCAATTGTAGCTCGAAGTAAATGGGGGGCTGTTACTTCCCCTTCATTGACCAATACAGAGGTCGCTTTTGCAATCTGCATTGGTGTTGCTGTCCAGTAGCCTTGCCCAATGCCGACAGGGATGGTGTCACCTTGATACCAAGGTACACGGTGTCTTGCCATTTTCCATTCACGCGTGGGCATATTTGCTTTGCTTTCTTCGTAAATATCGATACCAGTGTAATCACCGAAACCGAATAGCATCATCCATTGAGATAAGCGGTCGATGCCTAAATCAAATGAAATCTGGTAGAAGAAGGTATCAACCGATTCTTCAATGGCTTTCTCTATGTCAACGACGCCATGTCCCCAGCGTAACCAGTCACGAAACGGTTTTGTTTTCGAGTTGGGTATCTTCCAATAACCTGGGTCGTTACGCGTGGTGTTCGGTGTAATCACGCCTTCTTGCAGCGCTGCAACGGCAATAAATGGTTTGATCGTAGAAGCTGGTGGATAAATCCCAAGCGTTGCACGGTTAACCAAAGGTCGGTCTTTGTCTTGTAGCAGGGCATTATAACCTTTCGAGGAAATACCATGTACGAATGCATTCGGGTCGTAACTTGGGCTCGATACCATGGCTAACACGCCATTGTCTTTCGGATCCAGAACTACGGCTGAGCCTCGACGTCCATCAAGCAGTTTGTGAACGTATAGCTGAAGTTTGATATCTAGATTAAGCACGATATCTTTGCCTGGAGCCGAAGGCACAAATTTAAGAGTGCGGATCACTCGTCCACGGCTGTTAACTTCGACTTCTTGATAACCAGCGGTGCCGTGTAACATATCTTCGTAATAGCGCTCAATACCGAGTTTTCCGATATCGCGGGTGGCTTGGTAATTGGCGTCTTTCTCTTCGCGTACCAAGCGCTGCATATCGCGGTCGTTGATACGAGATACGTAGCCAATAACGTGAGTCAGCACATCACCATAAGGGTAAAATCGCTTTAGCGTCCCTGTCACTTCAACACCCGGAAATTTGTGCTGATTAACAGAAAAAACCGCAACTTGTTCTTCGGTGAGCTGATTCAGAATCGGCACTGATTTGAAGCGACGTGAATTCCGGCGATCATGATTAAAACGTTCTATACGTTCCGGTGGTATTTCAATTAACGCTTGCAAACGAACAAGCGTATCTTCCATATCGTTGACTTTTTCTGGGATGATCTCTAGGTTGAAAACGGGGCGGTTTTCAGCAAGAAGTACTCCGTTGCGGTCATAAATCAAACCACGGTTCGGTGCGATTGGAACGACCTTTATACGGTTGTCGTTGGAGCGGGTTTTATAGTCCTGATATTGATTTACCTGAATGTTGTAAAGGTTTACAACCAGTAACCCCATCATCACTATAATCCCTGCAAACGCAACAAAAGCACGACTAGTAAATAGTCGTGCTTCTGCTTTGTAATCACGAATTTGGCTACGTTTACGTAACATTAACGCTTATTCTCGATGATAAGGGTGGTTAGCAGTGACGCTCCAAGCTCGATACAAGCTTTCAGCCATGATAACGCGTACTAGTGGGTGAGGGAGAGTAAGTGCTGACAGAGACCAACTTTGGTCTGCTGCCGCTTTACATGCTGGTGCTAATCCTTCAGGCCCGCCAATAAGGATAGAAACGTCACGCCCATCCAGCTTCCAACTTTCCAATTGCTCTGCGAGTTGGGGCGTATCCCATTTTTTTCCCGGGATATCGAGCGTAACAATGCGATTACCTTTTGGAACTGCAGCTAACATTGCTTCGCCTTCTTTTTGGAGAATACGTGCAATATCGGCATTTTTACCGCGTTTTCCAGCAGTAATTTCAATGAGTTCCAATGGCATATCATGAGGGAAGCGGCGTTTATATTCTTTAAACCCTTCTTCAACCCACTTTGGCATTTTTGTACCAACTGCGATTAACTGGATCTTCAAAGCTTAGCCCCAAAGTTTTTCTAGTTGGTACAGTTCACGATGCTCTTCTTGCATAACGTGAAGCATGCTCGTGCCCATATCTAGAACAACCCATTCACCTTCTTGTTGGCCGTCCATGCCAAGGGGATTCATGCCTGCCTTGCGCACTTCATCAGCAACATGCTGTGCAATAGAGGCAACATGGCGCTTCGATGTACCAGTACAAACAATCATGTAGTCAGTAACACTTGATTTGCCTTCTACATCGATAGTCACAATCGATTCTGCTTTCATGTCGTCGGCTTTGTCTGCAAGAAAATCTTTTAGTTCTTCACGTAACACGGGGTGTTCCTTTAATCTGAGTTTAGCTTTTTAGGGTCTGTTGACCCTAGAATATACCACGCTTTTATGCGTGAAATGGGATTGAAGCTGACGGGATACAAAACTCTACGCTTAACTGATGAATTAGTGGCCAAGGCGACTGTTCATATTGCGTTTTTGTCATCAATTCTGCTTGAGTGAGCAGCGCAAACAGGGAGTGTAATTGAGATATCGAAACTCTTGTTAGCGCGGCGTTATAAAGAGGTTTTTTAGATTGCCAGATACGTTGCTTTTCAAATACCTGCGTGATTGGCATCCGTTTCATTTGTTGCTGCATTTGTAATAGCAGAGCAAGCTCACGTTGTATGCTGCGCAATAAGATAACGGGTTCGATACCTTCGGCTTCTAACTGACGCAGGATTCGTTGTGCGCGGTTGCCTTTGCCTGCTAATAACGCATCACTCCAATGGAAGGGAGTAAAATGGTTGTGCCGACTCAGCGATTCTTCTAAGCGTACTAATGTGAGCTTTCCATCTGGGTATTGGAGAGCCAGTTTTTCTAGGCTTTGGGTGAGTGCAAATAGATTACCCTCATGCCATTGTGCCAGCATTTGTATCGCTTCAGGATCCGGTGACAAGCCGATTTGACGACAGCGCGTTTGGACAAATTGAGGTAATCGGCTAACGTCTGGGGTTAGGCAGCTGATCCAGTGACCCTGATTAGACAGCGCTTTAAACCACTTCGCACTTTCTTGAGCCTTAGTGAGCTTAGTGCCAATCAAGATCAATAGAATATCGTTGTGTATATGCTCAGAGATTGCGAGTAGCTCTTTTGCAATCGCCGCATTGACCCCGGACTCTGGTAATTCAAGTTCGATGACCTGACGACTAGAGAATAGGCTCAATGCTTGAGTGCAGTCGTAGACTTGATTCCAGTCCAAACTGCTATCAATAGCAAAGCGGTGGCGTTCTTCGAAGCCTTGCTCTTTGGCTGTCTTTTGAATCGCTTCTCGGCTTTCCTGCTGCAGTAAAGGTTCGTTACCAAAAATTAGGTAAACGTTACTTAACTGCTTAGCAAGTTGCTCAGATAAACGATCAGCAAAAATACGCATTAAATAAACCTATTGCTCGACAGTTACGGCAGGCTCAGCATCAGGTGCTGCACTTGCGTCGAACTCAACGTCGTCAATTTCGATGTTCTTGATGTTGTATTGTTTCTCAAGCTCTTTCACTTGAACTTGTTCAAGTTCTTCTAGAGCCATGTTATCAGCGGCAATAGTCGCTTTCAGACGGGCCATCTGGCGAAGGATTTGGCTTGTTGCCAACTTGCGCATCTCATCTTCAATCATGTCACGTTCAACCGATTTCGCGAGCGCTGTTAGTGGGTTGTCCAAATAGCTTCGGGTTACGCTGGTTGAGAAGGTTTTGTCGCCTAGCTCTGGTATCGTCACACGATATGATGCATTGAGCGTCAGTTCTTTCTCAGCGGCACGAGTGTTTTGGTAAAGAGACAGGGTGCGCTCACCGACGCCTTCACTAATGATGTGCAGGTTAGGGATATTTTCAGCCGCTGGCACTATTTCTACATCATTCATACGCAGCTGGCTTTTCATCATACGTGTAAACGTACTGTATTGGTCGTAACTGGTCACAGAGATCTTGTTGAGTTCTTCTGGCACAGAGTAATCACCACGTAGGTGAAAACCACAGGCGCTCAGTAGGCTAACGGTTAGAACAACAATAGTAACTTTCAATGAATATAGTGAATTCAGGCGCATTATTTGATGGCTCTCATGAAGGTAGAATACTTATTTTAAAGCTTTAGTTAGTTAGAGTTGTTAGGCTCAAGTCTAAAGCGCTTAAATAAGTAGACAGGGTTATTAGCTACCCTGTCTACAGACTGCTTTTGATGAATTAAGTTCTTTAATTCTTTAGCAATTGCACTATGTTAGCGAAATTAGTTCGCAACGATGTTTAGAAGCTTACCAGGTACGAAGATAACTTTACGGATAGTTAAGCCATCTAGGAACTTCTTAGCGTTCTCATCATTTAGACCAAGTTCACGAACTTGCTCTTCTGTCGCGTCAGCAGCAACCGTTAGTTTTGCTCGTAGCTTACCGTTGATCATTACAACGATAGTCTTCTCGTCTTCAACTAGCGCTTTCTCATCGAAAGTTGGCCATGTTGCTGAGTCTACGTTTGATTCACCAAGTGCAATCCACATTTCGTAAGAGATGTGTGGAGTCATTGGGTAAAGCATGCGAACAACCGCTTTTAGCGCTTCATCAAGAATTGCACGATCTTGTACAGATTCTTGTGGCGCTTTCGCTAGCTTGTTCATCAGTTCCATGATCGCAGCGATGGCAGTGTTGAATGTTTGGCGACGGCCGATATCGTCCGTTACTTTCGCGATAGTCTTGTGGATATCACGACGAAGTGCTTTCTGGTCGCCAGATAGCGCAGAAGCGTCAACAGATTCAGCAGCACCTTTAGCAGAGTGAGCGTGAACTAGTTTCCAAACACGCTTAAGGAAACGGTTTGCGCCTTCAACACCAGACTCTTGCCACTCAAGCGTCATGTCTGCAGGTGATGCAAACATCATGAATAGACGTACCGTATCAGCACCGTACTTGTCTACCATCTCTTGGGGGTCGATACCGTTGTTCTTAGACTTAGACATTTTGATCATGCCTGAGTGCTCAACGTCGCGGCCTTGGTTATCGACTGCTTTTTCAATGCGGCCTTTCGCGTCACGGTCGATAGTCACGTCAGTTGGAGCAATCCACTCTTTCGTGCCTTTATCGTTCGTGTGGTAGAACGCGTCAGCTAGAACCATGCCTTGACATAAAAGTTGCTTGAACGGTTCATCAGATGTCACGTAACCCGCATCACGAAGAAGTTTGTGGAAGAAACGAGAGTAAAGTAAGTGCATACATGCATGCTCAATACCACCAACGTATTGGTCAACTGGCAACCAGTAGTTTGCTTTCTCTGGATCTAGAATGTCATCAGCTTGTGGTGAACAGTAACGTGCGTAGTACCATGAAGATTCCATGAACGTATCGAACGTATCAGTTTCACGTAACGCCGGTTCGCCATTGAATGTTGTTTTAGCCCACTCTAAGTCAGCTTTAATTGGGCTAGTTACGCCATCCATTACCACGTCTTCTGGAAGAATGACTGGCAGTTGGTCTGCTGGTACTGGGTGAACTTCACCGTCTTCAGTGGTTACCATTGGGATTGGAGCACCCCAGTAACGCTGACGAGAAACGCCCCAGTCACGTAGACGGAAGTTTACTGTCTTCTTACCTTTACCTTCAGATTCAAGCTTCGCTGCGATTGCGTCGAATGCTTCTTGGAACGCAAGGCCATCGAATTCGCCAGAATCGAACAGTACACCTTTCTCAGTGTAAGCCGCTTCAGACACATCTAGCTCAGAACCGTCTTCTGGCTTGATTACTGGGATGATATCGATGCCGTACTTAGTTGCGAATTCGTAGTCACGTTGGTCGTGAGCAGGAACCGCCATTACAGCACCTGTGCCGTAATCCATAAGAACGAAGTTAGCTACGTAAACAGGAACAACGCGACCGTTAAGAGGGTGGATAGCTGTTAGGCCAGTATCCATACCTTTCTTTTCCATCGTTGCAAGTTCAGCTTCAGCCACTTTGGTGTTACGACATTCTTCAACGAATGCTGCAAGCTCAGGGTTGTTCTGTGATGCTTTCTCTGCAAGAGGGTGACCTGCAGCGATACCAACGTAAGAAACACCCATTAGTGTGTCTGGACGTGTTGTGTACACTTCTAGCGGCGCTTCTTCGCCGTTAACAGCGAAAGATAGTTCAACACCTTCAGAGCGACCGATCCAGTTGCGCTGCATGGTCTTAACCATTTCAGGCCAACCTTCAAGGTTGTCTAGATCGTCTAGCAGCTCTTGAGCGTACTCAGTGATCTTAATGAACCACTGTGGGATCTTCTTTTGTTCTACCGGAGTATCACAACGCCAGCAGCAACCGTCCTCTACTTGCTCGTTCGCTAGTACAGTTTGGTCGTTTGGACACCAGTTAACAGAAGAAGTCTTCTTGTAAACTAGGCCTTGTTCGTAGAGTTTTGTGAAGAACTCTTGTTCCCAACGATAGTACTCAGGTGTACATGTTGCGAATTCACGTTTCCAGTCGTAACCAAAGCCTAAAAGTTTAAGCTGGTTTTTCATGTATTCGATGTTTTCGTAAGTCCACGGAGCAGGTGCTGTGTTGTTTTTTACAGCTGCGTTTTCTGCAGGTAGGCCGAATGCATCCCAACCGATTGGCTGCATTACGTTTTTGCCTTGTAGACGTTGGAAACGAGATACCACATCACCGATGGTGTAGTTACGCACGTGACCCATGTGCAGTCGGCCACTTGGGTACGGGAACATAGAAAGACAGTAGAATTTTTCTTTATTTGGGTCTTCACTTACAACGAAAGTCTCGCTGTCATCCCAGTGTTGTTGAACCTTTTGTTCAATCTCTTGCGGGTTATATTGTTCTTGCATCGATGGTATCCGTTTATCTTGGAATTTGTGAGTTCGGTTAGAACAGAATCTTACAGATCGTCATAGAATACCTAAAGGAGCTTAGTACAACAATAGTTATACCCTTCATACTTGCAGTTGCAGCGTGGTTGATTGCGTAAATTCAACCGAATTACTTAGGACAGCTATACTTAAGGGTATGAATTGCATTTGTTTGTTAGGGACTGGTCGCTTCACTTAAGGTCAGTTCACTAAGATAAAGCTTGGTCATCTTAAGGAGGTCGTTATGCCGAAGAAAAAAGCACTCTATGAAGAAGTCGTCGAAGAGGTGATAGAAACGCTGAAGCATAGTCCTGAAGAGCTTAACAACAAAATAGAAACGTCAGGTAAATATGCGAAAGCAGCCAATGACATGACCAAAGACGAATTGTCATTGATTTCGGCCTACGTGAAGTCGGACTTAAAAGAGTTCTCCGAAAGCTATGAAGAGAGTAAAGGTGGTCCATTTTATTTAATGATCACAGATTCTATTTGGCAAGGACTCTTGGATATCACTGATCGTACTAAGGTGGAATGGGTTGAACTGTTCCAAGATCTAGAACACCAAGGCTTGTATCAAGCGGGTGAAGTCATTGGTTTAGGAACCTTAGTATGTGACGAGTGTGGTCATCAAACCGAATATAATCACCCAACCAATATCATTCCATGCATTAAATGTGGCTCTACAGGGTTTAGCCGAAAAGCCCTTAAGCCGTAACCATAGCGCTATCAACGTAAACCACAGCAATAAAAAAGGGTTGACCCAATCAGTCAACCCTCTAATCACTTTTCTTCGAATCTCGAATCTCGAATCTAGTCTTTTCTTCTCATAAACCAGCCAGCCACCAAACTCAGCATCGCCCAAATATACAGTGGCCAAGTACCTACTGTGTGATAAGGCGTTTGACCATCCGTTGAAATGAGTTCAGCTTTTAATACTGCTGTTTCAAACTGAGGCACTTGTTTGATGATGTTGCCTTTGTAATCGGTAACTGCAGTCACACCATTGTTGGTAGAGCGAATAACTGGCTTACCAAGCTCCAGAGCACGCATCTGTGCGATTTCCATATGTTGCAACGGGCCAATAGAACGACCAAACCACGCATCGTTAGAGAGTGTTAAGATAAAGTCAGTTTCATCTGTTACGTTCTGCCTAACTTGGTCATTAAAGATGATCTCATAACAAAGCGCCGGTGCTAGATGACGTCCATTTGCCACGATGTTTGGTTGAACAAAGTCGCCACGGCTAAATGATGACATTGGCAAATTAAAGAAAGGTGCTAATGGGCGCAGGATATCTTCAAACGGAACAAACTCACCAAACGGTAACAGGTGGTGTTTATGGTAGCGTTCGTCTGGATCGTAGCTGTATTCACCGTATGGATTGACACCTAGAGAAAGAACGCTGTTGTAGTACTTCTTATCTTCAGACTGGTTGAGTACGCCAGTGATGATTGAGCTGTTGTTCATCTTTGCTGCGCTATCTAAGTTACGTAAGAAAGATGGAATCTCAACTTCGAATGCTGGAATAGCAGCCTCAGGCCAGATGATGATATCGGCGTCCCAGTTTTCTCGGCTTAGGTCTGTGTACTTCATCATCGTTGGCCAGCGATGGCTAGGTAGCCATTTGCTGTCTTGATCGACGTTGCCTTGTATTAAGACGACTGACGTTGTTTTTTCAGGGTTCGGCGTGACCCAATCGATGTTGCGAATACCAAAGCCAGCGCAAAATACGACAGCGGGAATAATAGCGATACTCCATGCCCTGTTAACAATCGCATAAGCGAATGCAGAGGCTGAAACAATGATCGCTAGAGTTACTAGCTCTACACCACCAATCGGTGCGAATGAGCCTAGTGGAGAGTCGATTTGGCTGTAACCTAGCCATAACCACGGGAAGCCAGTCATTACCCAACCACGCAGCCAATCACAGATTAACCACAATGCAGGAGCCGCGAGGAAAAAGCGGCTTAGGTTATTAGCAGGGAAGTACTTGTTTAAACTCCAAGTAAATAGGCCGGAGTAGACCGCAAGATAACCAACAAGCAATGCCATTAAGAATAAATTGGCAGCCAGAGGCATTCCGCCAAAGCCATCAATACTGACGTATACCCAACTAATACCAGTCGTGAATTGGCCTAAGCCCCATGCGTAACCAATCCAAAGCGCACTTTTAGGAGAACGGTTGTGGATCAGTAACAGCAACAAAGCTGGGCTGAGAATAGCAAGAGGCCATATTGAATATGGAGCGAATGAAAGGGTAGTTATAGCGCCAACAAAAACGGCCGCAAGCGGCCGTAATAGGCGATGAATAAAGGTCTTAGTCATCTAATTTCTGTCATCTCTTTAGAGAGAAGTTGTTATTCTTCGATAGTCGGAAGAGGCTGCTCGTCAGGGATGGTTACCTGTAGCTGAATCACACGACGGTTATCTGCTGATGTTATTTTGAAATGGTAGTTTCCAATTTCTACAATTTCGCCACGAACAGGCAGATGACCGAGTGCTGTCATTACCATACCACCCACAGTATCGACTTCATCATCACTGAAGGAAGTGTTAAACGTATCGTTGAACTCTTCAATGGTGGTTAAAGCTTTAACCGAATAGGTATGCTTACTCAGCTTACGAATATCTAGCTCTTCTTCATCGTCGAACTCGTCTTCAATTTCACCAACGATTTCTTCGAGGATATCTTCAATGGTTACCAGGCCAGAAACACCGCCAAACTCATCGACAACGATGGACATGTGGTAACGCTCTTCTTGGAACTCCTTGAGCAGGCGATCAACTCGCTTACTTTCAGGAACAACCACGACAGGGCGAATCACTTGTTCGATATCAAATGGGGCACTTTCTGAACCCAAATACTTAAGTAGGTCCTTCGCTAATAGAATGCCTTCAACATGGTCTTTATCTTCACTGATCACTGGGTAGCGAGAGTGTTGAGCATCAGTAATAAGCGCAATCAATGTATCTAAATCATCGGTGCGTTCAACTGTAACCATTTGAGAGCGAGGCAGCATGATATCGCGTACTCGCATCTCTGAAATTTCCATAACACCCTCGAGCATGTCGCGTGTGTCGTGGTCAATTAGGTCATTAATTTCTGAATCGCGGATTACATCTACGAGCTCTTGGCGATCTTTTACTTCACCTTGAAATAGTTGGCCTAGGCGTTCAAAGAAGGACTTTCTACTCGGACCTTCAGATTTTTTACTTCCCTCAGAAGTGGGGGGGTTACCTTCGTTCATGATTTCTCAAAAAATAACGCTATCAGAAGTGTGATAGCACACGTTACAACTCAGATTCCTGCGAAAATCACAGGTTCGATGAGTTATTGTTTCTCTGCAACCTACTTTACTAGAATCAAATTACTTTTCTAGAATATACGGGTCTTCAAACCCCATAGTTTGCATGATTTCTGTTTCGAGTGACTCCATCTCTTCAGCTTCATCATCTTCGATATGATCATAACCTAGCAGATGCAGACTGCCATGTACAACCATATGGGCCCAGTGTGCTAGCAGAGGCTTACTTTGCTCTTCTGCTTCTTTTTCGACAACTTGGCGGCAGATAATGAGGTCACCCAGTAGATCTAATTCCATTCCTGGCGGTGCTTCAAATGGGAAAGATAACACGTTAGTTGGTTTATCTTTTCCACGGTAGTCATGATTGAGCTGGTGGCTCTCTTCTGTATCAACAATACGAACGGTGAGCTCGGCATTCTCTTGAAACTGAGGAATTGTCTTGTCCAACCAAAGCTGAATATCTTGCTCAGTTGGAAGACCTTGCTCATTTTCGACCGCTAACTGCAGGTCTAGTTCAATAGGCATCTATTTATCACCTTGCTCTGCAATTACAGAGCTATTTTGTGTTGCTAATTGTGTCGTAACGGATTGCTGAGCTTCAAGAAGTTTGGCTTCACGCTCTTCACGTTTACGCTTTTCAAACTCTTTGCGTTCTTTCTGGTCTTTCGCTTCCCACTTCTCGTACGCATTCACGATACGAGCAACGACAGGGTGACGAACGACGTCTTCAGACATGAAAAAGTTAAAGCTAATGTCATCCACTTCACTGAGTACTTCAGTTGCATGGCGTAGACCTGATTTTGCCCCACGAGGCAAATCGATTTGCGTGATATCACCTGTGATCACAGCGCGTGAGTTAAAACCGATACGAGTTAAGAACATCTTCATCTGTTCTACTGTGGTGTTTTGGCTCTCATCAAGAATGATAAACGCATCATTTAATGTACGACCACGCATGTAAGCCAGTGGCGCAACTTCAATCACGTTACGCTCAATCAGTTTCTCTACACGCTCGAAGCCAAGCATCTCAAACAGTGCATCGTAAAGTGGACGCAAATACGGGTCTACTTTTTGGCTTAAATCACCAGGCAGGAAACCAAGCTTCTCACCGGCTTCAACAGCAGGGCGAGTCAGTAGGATTCGGCGAACTTCCTGACGTTCAAGTGCATCAACCGCTGCCGCAACGGCTAAGTATGTCTTACCTGTACCTGCAGGCCCAATACCAAAAGTGATGTCATGAGTGACCATGTTCATTAGGTATTGTGCTTGATTTGGTGTGCGTGGTTTGATGACGCCTTTTTTAGTCTTAATGGTCACTTCTTTGCCGTAGTCAATTTCAGACTCGACGTGCTGCTCCAAAATGCCAGACTCGGTGACCGCCAGATGCACTTGCTCTGGTTCGATATCGATTATGTTGCCTTTAACTGGAGCCGTTTCAACATAGAGGTGTTTGATAATGTCTAAAGTTGCGGCAGTTGTGTGAGGCTTACCGACGATAGTAAAAAAGTTGCTACGGTAATTAATCTCAACACCCAGACGACGCTCAAGGTGCTTGATGTTGTCGTCAAATGGTCCGCATAAACTTGCCAAGCGCTTGTTGTCTGCGGGCTCTAGATTTATCTCTAAGGTAACGATTTTATTGCTCAAATTAACCTCTCATTCTGTACCATTCTCTCTTAAATAAAAAAAAGAGAGCAAGAAGCCCGATTTAGACCGGGCTTCTGATGGTGATATCCCTATGTCTAAGATGGTCACTTAGTTAGGTAATTTCAAGCTTTGAGTTTGGGCTTTGTGCTCAAACAGTTGTATTGGCTATGGCGTAAATGTCGCTACACCTAGCTCGTCTTCACGTTTTGTTTTTTCCATCATTTCTGCTGGAGTCATTACAACGCGTAGACCCATGTCTTTTTCTGTGCGAACTAATTCACCACGTAGTGAGTTGGTGTAAACCTCAGTGATCTTCACATCTACGAATTGACCGATAAGATCAGCAGAACCTTCGAAGTTCACAACACGGCTGTTTTCAGTACGACCACGAAGCTCCATTAGATTCTTTCTTGATGGACCTTCAACAAGGATACGCTGCTCTGTGCCTAGCATTAGGCGAGAGAAACGCATAGCTTGTGTGTTTACTGTCTGTTGCAGTTCCCACAGGCGATCTTTCTTCTCTTGTGCTGGTACATCACATGGGTAATCAGCAGCAGGTGTACCTGGACGAGGAGAGAAAACAAAGCTGAAGCTCATATCGAAATCAACTTCTTTGATTAGCTTCATTGTATCTTGGAAGTCTTGCTTAGACTCACCAGGGAAACCAACAATAAAGTCAGAGCTGATTTGAATATCAGGACGAGCTTTACGCAGTTTACGGATAATTGATTTGTATTCGATTGCCGTATGCGGGCGTTTCATCATCGTAAGAATACGGTCACTACCACTTTGTACAGGCAAGTGTAAGAAGCTCACGAGTTCAGGTGTGTCTTTGTAAACTTCAATGATGTCATCACCAAATTCAAGCGGGTGGCTTGTAGTGAAACGAATACGGTCGATACCATCGATAGACGCAACTAGGCGAAGTAGTTCTGCAAATGTGCAGATGTCGCCTTCGTAAGTAGGGCCACGGAATGCGTTTACGTTTTGGCCTAGTAGGTTAACTTCACGAACGCCTTGCTCTGCAAGTTGTGCAACTTCGTAGAGGACATCATCCATTGGACGGCTAACTTCTTCACCACGAGTATATGGCACAACACAGTAAGTGCAGTACTTAGAACAACCTTCCATGATAGAAACGTACGCCGTTGCGCCGTCTGCTTTTGGCTCTGGCAGGTTATCGAATTTTTCGATCTCAGGGAAAGAGATGTCCATTACTGGCTTTTCGTTAGACAGTGATGACTTAATCATCTCTGGCAAACGGTGTAATGTTTGTGGGCCAAAGATTACGTCTACGTAAGGTGCACGTTGACGAATGTGGTCACCTTCTTGAGTCGCTACACAGCCACCCACACCGATCACCACACCTTCTTTTTTATCTTTAAGCGTTTTCCAACGACCAAGCTGGTGGAATACTTTTTCTTGCGCTTTTTCGCGGATAGAACAAGTATTCAATAGTAGTACGTCTGCTTCCTCAGGTACTTCAGTTAGCTCATAGCCATTTGCAGCGTTAAGCAGGTCGGCCATTTTTGATGAATCATATTCATTCATCTGACAGCCCCAAGTTTTAATTAGCAGTTTCTTACTCATTATATGTTCGCTCGATCGTTAGTTTAATTTAAGGGAGCAAATCGCCCATTATTCATCCGCTAGCTCCGTTCGTCATAATTCGGTATTCAATTTTATGACAGGCTCTAGCGGCAAGCGGCGTATTGTACTGGTTTCAAAACCGACTGACTAGTAGTCTGAACAAATCTCTTATGTAGTGGTTTTTATTATCGTCAACGCCATATGCCATAAGGGGTAACCCTTCTTTCGAATAAGGTTTTTGGTTACAAGTTCGTTAAGAAAAAGTACAATCAAAAACAGTCAAAGAATCAAACTGATAAGTACAAAATATGAACAGTTACGATATTGTAGTCGTCGGTGGCGGCATGGTTGGTGCAGCAACAGCAATCGGTTTTGCAAAGCAAGGTCTGAGTGTTGCGGTGATCGAAGGTTTTGCCCCACAAGCTTTTGATGAGTCGCAAGCGATGGACATTCGTGTGTCAGCGATTTCTCAAGCATCGGTCGATTTGCTTGAAGATCTTGGTGCATGGCAAAGTATTGCAGCGATGCGCGTCTGTTCTTACAAGCGATTGGAAACTTGGGAACATCCAGAGTGTCGTACTCGGTTTGATGCAGCATCTCTTGATTTACCTCGTTTAGGCTATATTGTCGAGAACAGACTGATCCAGTTAGGTTTATGGTCTCAATTTGATGCCTACGACAATCTCGACTTGTTATGTCCAGAAAAGCTTGATGAGATTGAGTTTGGTGAAACCAATATCGTTAAGCTTCAATCAGGAGCTGAGTTATCAGCGAAGTGGGTGATTGGTGCTGATGGCGCGAACTCAGCCGTTCGTCAGCAAGCTGGGATTGGTATTACCGCTTGGGATTATCGACAGCACTGCATGCTTATCAACGTAGAAACAGAACAGCCTCAACAAGATATTACTTGGCAGCAATTCCTACCAACTGGTCCTCGTTCATTTTTGCCATTGTGTTCTCTAACCTCCGACGGTCAAGAAGTCGGGCAGGGATCGTTGGTTTGGTATGACTCCCCATCTCGCATTAAGCAATTATCATCGATGAGCCCTGAAAAGCTGCGTAATGAAGTACTTGCTAACTTCCCCACGGAATTAGGAGACATCAAAGTCCTCAACTCTGGTTCGTTCCCTCTTACTCGACGTCATGCGCAATCTTACTTCAAGAACAATTGTATTTTGGTTGGAGATTCTGCACACACGATCAACCCATTAGCAGGGCAGGGTGTCAATTTAGGCTTTAAAGATGTTGCCGCTCTATTAGATATTTCCAAAGAAAAAGGTGAATTGAATCAAGCTGTAGCAAGACGCTATGAAGTGATGAGAAGAGGCGACAACTTAATGATGCAGAGTGGAATGGATTTCTTCTACAAGACATTCAGCAACGACATTGGCCCGTTAAAGTTTGTCCGCAATGCTGCACTAAAGTTAGCAGAAAACTCAGGGCCGATTAAAGCTCAAGTATTGAAATACGCCTTGGGCCTTTAAAACGGTTAGTTCAGGTTGTTTTTATAGATAAGGAGAGCCGATGCTCTCTTTTTTTGTTTTTGTTTTTGTTGTAGTGCTTATTGTTGCTGAGTAACACAAACAGGCGCATCAATAGCTAAAGAGCATCCCGTATAGGTGAGAGAACCATCCTCAACATTGCGTTTGAATGACGCGAGGTTGTTGGAGTGCTGGTTGGCGGCGATAAGCCATTGGCCGTCATTAGTGATATGAAAGTCGCGAGGGAACTTACCTTCAACATCGTAACTATCCATAAAAATGAGCTTTTGAGTGACTGAATCGATTCGAAAACAACTGATTCTTGATTGATGTCGGCAAGACACATAAAGGAATTGCTCATCAGGCGATAGCTTAATTGCAGCGGCGGCTTCTCCCTTATCCATATTAGGTAATGCATCAATCTCATCCACTATATTCCAAATACCTAAAGACTTTTCCAAAATCAATATCGTTTCAGAGAGCTCACAGATTACATAGGCTTTGTCTTCAGCTTTGTTGAAGATTAGGTGACGAGTTCCATTTCCTGCGGGCGCTTTAATAGACTGCATTGGCTCATCAAGGAACTCTTCTTGCTCTTCGTCAAAGTAATAGAAGTTGATTCGATCGGTGCCGAGATCGACAGTCACAAACTGTGGTGAGTTTTGTAAGAACAAACATTGATGGGCGTGTGGGCTAGTTTGTCTGTCTTTGTTCGGCCCTGAGCCAACCATCTTGATTGTTTTGAGTCGTTTATCGATGTTGCCATTGATACTTAAGCTAAAGATATCAAATGTACCTGACGAGTATTGGGAAGTTATAGCAAATTTATTGTGTGGATCTATCGCAACGTGGCAGGGGTGAGCGCCCGAGATTAGGCCTGTATTGGACGCGATTTGTGAATCAACATTAGGTATATGAATGAGTTTCGGCAGTTTCTTTTGCTCAACCTCAGATGCTGTATAGATTCCAGACTTTGTCGCGGTGACAAAAGAGGGGTTATGACATTCGGCAATAAGCTCTAGAGGTAATAGTTTTCCTGTTTCTAGATCTAACTGAGTTTGATAGACACCTTGGCTTTTACTTGGCGTATCCGTGTAGCAACCGATCGTTAATGGGAGGGTTTTCATAGGTAGTCATACTCAATTAGAAAGTGGAGCAGACATTGTCTTATAAAATCGTATTAAAAGTGAGGTTATAGAAGAGAATACTTGGTGACTTGGCTAGCAGAATTGCATATTCCAGATAAAACAAAACCCAGCTAAAAAGCTGGGTTCTATTCAATGATGGTGCGGTCGGAGAGACTTGAACTCTCACACCTTACGGCGCCAGAACCTAAATCTGGTGCGTCTACCAATTCCGCCACGACCGCAGCAAAGCTTTTACTCTAGCAAAGAGTATAGTTAAGAAGACTTATGGTTTGTCTAAGTAACGTTGTAATGGCTGGGCTACCTGGATTCGAACCAGGGAATGCTGGCATCAAAAGCCAGTGCCTTACCGCTTGGCGATAGCCCAACAGGATATCAATTAAGATATCTAAATAATGGTGCGGTCGGAGAGACTTGAACTCTCACACCTCTCGGCGCCAGAACCTAAATCTGGTGCGTCTACCAATTCCGCCACGACCGCAGCAAAGCTTTCCTCTCAACTAAGTAAAGAGCCTAGCGAAGAGTATAGTTATATCGACATTGGTGATTCAATATAACGTTGTTTGTACTTTTTCTTTCATAAAGAAAGAATGGTGGCTACTGCGGGATTCGAACCTGCGACCCCATCATTATGAGTGATGTGCTCTAACCAACTGAGCTAAGTAGCCAATAGTGAATTTTTATGTATTCACTATTTTATCTCTAATTAAAGAGAAATAATGGTGCGGTCGGAGAGACTTGAACTCTCACACCTCTCGGCGCCAGAACCTAAATCTGGTGCGTCTACCAATTCCGCCACGACCGCAGCAAAGCTTTCCTCTCAACTAAGCAAAGAGCCTAGCGAAGAGTATATAGTTAAGAAGACTTATGGTTTGTCTAAGTAACGTTGTAATGGCTGGGCTACCTGGATTCGAACCAGGGAATGCTGGCATCAAAAGCCAGTGCCTTACCGCTTGGCGATAGCCCAACAGGATATCAATTAAGATATCTAAATAATGGTGCGGTCGGAGAGACTTGAACTCTCACACCTCTCGGCGCCAGAACCTAAATCTGGTGCGTCTACCAATTCCGCCACGACCGCAGCAAAGCTTTCCTCTCAACTAAGTAAAGAGCCTAGCGAAGAGTATAGTTATATCGACATTGGTGATTCAATATAACGTTGTTTGTACTTTTTCTTTCATAAAGAAAGAATGGTGGCTACTGCGGGATTCGAACCTGCGACCCCATCATTATGAGTGATGTGCTCTAACCAACTGAGCTAAGTAGCCAATAGTGAATTTTTATGTATTCACTATTTTATCTCTAATTAAAGAGAAATAATGGTGCGGTCGGAGAGACTTGAACTCTCACACCTCTCGGCGCCAGAACCTAAATCTGGTGCGTCTACCAATTCCGCCACGACCGCAGCAAAGCTTTCCTCTCAACTAAGCAAAGAGCCTAGCGAAGAGTATATAGTTAAGAAGACTTATGGTTTGTCTAAGTAACGTTGTAATGGCTGGGCTACCTGGATTCGAACCAGGGAATGCTGGCATCAAAAGCCAGTGCCTTACCGCTTGGCGATAGCCCAACAGGATATCAATTAAGATATCTAAATAATGGTGCGGTCGGAGAGACTTGAACTCTCACACCTCTCGGCGCCAGAACCTAAATCTGGTGCGTCTACCAATTCCGCCACGACCGCAGCAAATCTTTATAGTTATATCGACATTGGTGGTTCGATGTAACGTTGTGCTCTTGGTTTGCTATTTAGCTTAAAAACAAGCCAACTAAAAACAAAGAGTTTTAATAGTGGCTGGGCTACCTGGATTCGAACCAGGGAATGCTGGCATCAAAAGCCAGTGCCTTACCGCTTGGCGATAGCCCAACAGGATGTCAATTAAGACATCTAAATAATGGTGCGGTCGGAGAGACTTGAACTCTCACACCTCTCGGCGCCAGAACCTAAATCTGGTGCGTCTACCAATTCCGCCACGACCGCAGCAAATCTTTATAGTTATATCGATATTGGTGATTCGATGTAACGTTGTGCTCTTGGTTTACTATTTAGCTTAAAAACAAGCTAAGTAAAAAACAAAGAGTTTTAATAGTGGCTGGGCTACCTGGATTCGAACCAGGGAATGCTGGCATCAAAAGCCAGTGCCTTACCGCTTGGCGATAGCCCAACAGGATATCAATTAAGATATCTAAATAATGGTGCGGTCGGAGAGACTTGAACTCTCACACCTCTCGGCGCCAGAACCTAAATCTGGTGCGTCTACCAATTCCGCCACGACCGCAGCAAAGCTTTCCTCTCAACTAAGTAAAGAGCCTAGCGAAGAGTATAGTTATATCGACATTGGTGATTCAATATAACGTTGTTTGTACTTTTTCTTTCATAAAGAAAGAATGGTGGCTACTGCGGGATTCGAACCTGCGACCCCATCATTATGAGTGATGTGCTCTAACCAACTGAGCTAAGTAGCCATCTGAGAGCGAAGTAATATAATATAATCTCGCTTCCAATGCCATTATCTTTTTAAAGATAATTACACTTTAAATTGTGGCTGGGCTACCTGGATTCGAACCAGGGAATGCTGGCATCAAAAGCCAGTGCCTTACCGCTTGGCGATAGCCCAACAATGATATCAATTAAGATATCTCAATATGGTGCGGTCGGAGAGACTTGAACTCTCACACCTCTCGGCGCCAGAACCTAAATCTGGTGCGTCTACCAATTCCGCCACGACCGCTTTACTTTCCTAAAAACTCTTTGCTGTAAATAAACATATGTTTAATAACAAACAGAGTGCTTAGGAAATGGTGGCTACTGCGGGATTCGAACCTGCGACCCCATCATTATGAGTGATGTGCTCTAACCAACTGAGCTAAGTAGCCATTTCCAAATTGTTGCTCATTTCGAGACGTTGCCGCTTCGTTGTGAACGGGGCGCATTATGCGGAGTTGAGTGAAACCCGTCAACTTTTTTTTTGAATAAATCACGAATAAACATCTGTTCGGTTTCTTTTTAGTCAAAGAGGCGTATTTGTCAGCAAGAAATAGGTTCAAATGCCGATATATATAGGAAGTTAAGTTTTGGATAAGAAGCTCTTTAGAAAGAGCGAAAATGAAAAAGGCCAGTGAATTCACTGGCCTTTTATTAGATGTTTATCGGTAATTAAACGTTGAAACGGAAGTGAACAACATCACCGTCTTTAACGATGTATTCTTTGCCTTCAAGACGCCATTTACCTGCATCTTTTGCTCCGCTTTCACCGCCAAATTCGATGAAATGTTCGTAACCAACTACTTCAGCACGGATGAATCCTTTTTCGAAGTCGGTGTGGATCTTACCTGCAGCTTGTGGCGCAGTCGCACCTACAGGGATAGTCCAAGCGCGAACTTCTTTAACACCCGCAGTAAAGTAAGTTTGAAGAGTCAGTAGTTCGTAACCAGAGCGGATCACTCGGTTAAGGCCTGGTTCTTCGATACCCATGTCTGCAAGGAACTCTTCACGATCTTCATCGTCAAGTTCAGAAAGCTCAGATTCGATTGCAGCACAAACAGCAACAACAACGTTGTTCTCTTTTTCTGCGTACTCACGAACTGCGTCTAGGTAAGGGTTGTTTTCAAAACCATCTTCAGCAACGTTTGCGATGTACATTGTTGGCTTAAGTGTTAGGAAGTTAAGGTAGTCGATCGCCGCTACTTCTTCTTTAGCAAGTTCAACAGTACGAGCCATACCACCTTCAGTCAGGATAGGTAGTAGCTTTTCAAGAACCGTAGTTTCGAATTTAGCGTCTTTATCGCCGCCTTTTGCTTTTTTAGCATTGCGGAAGATCGCACGTTCACAGCTATCTAGATCGGCAAGAGCAAGCTCAAGGTTGATCACTTCGATATCTTCGATAGGTGATACTTTGCCTGAAACGTGAACGATGTTTTCGTTTTCAAAGCAGCGTACAACGTGACCGATAGCATCAGTTTCGCGGATGTTAGCTAGGAACTTGTTACCTAGACCTTCGCCTTTAGATGCGCCAGCAACTAGGCCTGCGATATCTACGAATTCCATTGTCGTTGGAAGGATCTTCTGTGGATTAACAATTTTTGCTAATGCATCTAAGCGTAGATCTGGAACCGGAACGATACCTGTGTTTGGTTCGATCGTACAAAATGGAAAGTTTGCTGCTTCGATGCCTGCTTTAGTCAGTGCGTTAAACAGAGTTGACTTACCAACGTTTGGTAGACCAACGATGCCACATTTAAAACCCATGATATAAACCTTATTCTGCTTTGAACGTATGTAAGCGATTTTGTGCTTTTGGTAGGCCATCTTTCAATAAGATGTCTAGGCTACGAACCGATTCGTCAACGACAGCCTCGATACACTCTTGCTCTTTCGCAGGAGCTTTGCCTAATACATAACCTGCAACTTTATCTTTGTGTCCTGGATGGCCAATGCCTAATCTAAGACGATAGAATTCTTTATTGTTACCCTGTTTGCTGATGATGTCTTTCAGACCATTATGTCCTCCATGACCACCACCTTTTTTAAACTTTCCAATACCAGGAGGAAGATCTAACTCATCGTGAGCGACCATGATCTCTTCTGGCTTAATTTGGTAGAACTTTGCTAAGGCAGCAACTGCTTTGCCTGACAAGTTCATAAAAGTCGTTGGGATCAGCAAACGAAGATCTTCACCATGAACCATGATACGACCCGTTAGGCCAAAGAACTTTGGTTCGTTCTTCAGTGTCACGTTATGTACACGTGCTAATTCTTCAACTACCCAAGCACCCGCATTGTGGCGAGTTTTGGCGTATTCTGGACCTGGATTAGCCAGTCCAACGAGAAGTTTTATTTGTTGGCTCAAGGTATGGATCTCTCTTGGGATTTCAAAAAGCGCCGTATGATATCACAGTTTATGAAAAAGGTGCGAGCTAGCTGATAGCAACTCAATGATTCAAACTGTGCTCAAATTCACTTTGTGGTCGTTATACCAATCGTAGTAAATAACTGGTCACCCTAGCTGGTTAAAATGCTCGATAACTGCGTTATAATTTTTGATTGTAGAATAACTACTTATCAAAAAATCACGCCTTGTTCTCAAGCTTTTTTCCTGCGCTATTTCTGAACACTTACTTACTGTGATTGGTATTAGATATAAAAAAAGCACTTCATCGAATGAAGTGCTTAATATCTTTTTCAGATTGTTCTGCTAAAGCAAAGCTATAGAGCTTTGATTAGTTGAACATCGCAGAGATAGACTCTTCGTTGCTGATACGACGAATCGCTTCAGCAAGCATGCGAGAAAGGCTTAGTTCAGTTACTTTACCTGTCGCAGCCATCTCTGGAGAAAGCTTGATTGAATCAGTAACAATAACTTGGTCTAGAACTGAATTGCGGATGTTTTCTGCAGCAGTACCAGAGAATACAGCGTGAGTTGCGTAAGCGAATACACGCTTAGCACCGCGCTCTTTAAGCGCTTCAGCTGCTTTACACAGTGTGCCACCAGTGTCGATCATGTCATCAACGATAACACAGTCACGACCTTCAACATCACCGATTAGGTTCATTACTTCAGAAACGTTAGCACGTGGACGACGCTTATCAACGATAGCGATGTCAACATCACCTAGCGCTTTAGCTGTAGCTCGAGCACGTACAACACCACCAAGGTCTGGAGAAACCACTACTGGGTTTTCTAGACCACGGTTAGCCATGTCTTCTAGAAGAACTGGAGTGCCGAAGATGTTATCAACAGGTACATCGAAGAAGCCTTGGATTTGCTCTGCGTGTAGGTCGATAGTAAGAACGCGGTCAACGCCAACGTTAGAAAGGAAATCTGCAACAACTTTTGCAGTAATAGGCACACGAGCAGAACGTACACGACGATCTTGACGGGCATAACCGAAGTAAGGGATTACAGCAGTAATACGGCCAGCAGAAGCACGGCGCATTGCGTCAATCATTACCACCAATTCCATAAGGTTGTCATTGGTTGGTGCACAAGTTGATTGAATCAGGAATACATCGCTACCACGAACGTTTTCATTGATTTGAACAGCGACTTCGCCATCAGAAAAACGGTCTACAGTAGCATCGCCAAGAGAGATGTATAGACGATCAGCAATACGTTGGGCTAGTTCAGGTGTTGCGTTACCAGCAAATAGCTTCATATCAGGCACGGTGGAAACCTCGGGTTGCGTCCAGTTTTAAATAGATTGTGGGTGGGCTGATTGGTATTCAGCCAAAGTTTCTTTCAAAGGAGAAATGTTTCGTCCTTTCGCGACAAACGCGGAAACTGTGTCAGGCAGTTGCTCTAGCACCAATTCGGCTTCTTTTTTGCTGCTAAATTCAGCAAAAACGCACGAACCTGTGCCAGTCAATCTCGACGGCGCGTATTGTAGCAGCCATGAAAGTTGCTTATCAACCTCTGGGTACAGCATTCGCACAATTTTTTCGCAATCGTTTACGTATTCTTGCTCTAGAAGCGTTGCTAGCGCTCGCTTTGGCGTATTTCGAGTTAATTCTGAATGTGTGAATATGTCTACAGTTGCTATGCTCACTTGAGGTTTGACAACGAGATACCATTTTTCATCCGGATTAGCTGGCTGTAGTTTTTCTCCAATCCCTTCAGCAAAGGCGGCGTACCCTCGAACGAAGACAGGAACGTCAGCGCCAAGCTTCAAACCGATCTCGGCGAGTTGATCATCTGACAGGTTGAGTTGCCATAAATGGTTGAGAGCGACTAACACGGTTGCGGCATTTGAAGAGCCCCCACCAATACCGCCTCCCATTGGAAGCACTTTCTTTAACTCAATATCCGCACCGAAAGTCGTCGATGTATATTGTTGAAGGGCAGTTGCAGCTTTCCAGATCAAGTTATCTTCTGTCGCAACGCCTGGAATCTCAGGTGTGATGGTTATCGAGCTTGTTTTTCGGTTTGCGGTAACCGTAAGTTCATCACCAAAGTCGACAAACTGAAATAGGGTCTGAAGTTCGTGATAGCCATTGTCGCGTTGGCCAGTGATATAGAGAAATAAATTCAGCTTAGCTGGCGAAGGCCAGTGCGTTGGCGTTGTTATCATTTTTTCAGTGTCCACTTCGAAACTACAATGTTGATTTTGTTCTCGTCTTGCTTGAATGACAATCGGATAGGGAGGGGAATTGTCTCTACGTTCGTGCTGTCTTCACCAGAGTTCTTGTTGTCTTCACCAGATAATAGTGTACTTGGCACCTCTACATTTCGGTAATTATCAAAATTGAGTGTCCATAATTGACCGCTGACTTGTTTGGACAGAGATTCAAGGGTGTTGGTGGTGTTCAATTGGTAGTTGTCTGCTTGGTCAGGAATGCCAAGGAACCATTGTGGTAAGTGATCTATGGGGATCTGCAATCCAGTAAGTTGTTCTACCAAGGCTGAAGCACTCGCATGAGTAAATACTTGGTCATCATAGGTCACGACTTTTGCACCCGATGGTTCGATGGTTAGGTTCAATGCGGTTTGACCGAGAAAAGTCGTAAGCCTTAGTTGACTCTGATTTGGTGAATGCTTCCATATGAAGTTTAGGCTTTGGCGCTGCTCTGGAGAAATATAAGCGAGCTTGCCTGAGGCTTGATAGTTTTCTATCTGTAAAAGCCGGTTTTGGTGACTTTGCCACTCAACGCTGGTCGGTTGTTCTGGGATAGACGAGCAACCCACCATAATTATGGTCAAAAAAATAAGAGACGTGATTTTACGAAGCTTGCTCATATTTGCTCACAACTTGTTCAAATTTATCTAAAAAACGCTTCAACTATAGCATTGAATTCACGAACTCAAGAAAACAAATCCCGCTTGCTCTTTAAATAGAGCCATGCATCAAGTAAAATTCGCCCCTTGTTTCCATTCCCTGATCGAGAACTTCTGATACATGTCTTTGCTTGCCGTAGGTATCAATCACAATACAGCGTCGGTTGAATTGCGAGAAAAAGTCGCTTTTGGTCCAGATAAATTATCTGAGGCACTTAAGCAACTTAACGCAAATGCACACGTAAATGGAAGTGTCATACTTTCTACCTGTAATCGAACTGAAGTGTATTGTGACGTCAAAGGCGTGGCAAAAAACAAGTTGATCGATTGGCTGTCTGTATTTCATCAAGTTAGCCCTGAAGAATTAAAACCGAGTATCTACATCCATGAAGAACAAGCCGCGATTAAGCATTTAATGCGCGTTGCCTGTGGTTTGGACTCTCTGGTTCTGGGTGAGCCGCAAATTCTTGGTCAGGTAAAACAGGCTTACACCGATTCGCGAGAGAACAAATCTGTTGATGCTTCAATGGAAAAACTGTTCCAGAAATCATTTTCTGTTGCGAAGCGAGTTCGAACTGAAACCGAAATTGGTGGCAGTGCGGTTTCTGTTGCTTACGCAGCCTGTACATTAGCTAAACACATCTTTGAATCAATTGCTGAATCAACAGTGTTATTGGTGGGTGCGGGAGAAACCATTGAACTGGTGGCTAAACACTTGTCAGCCAATGGTTGTACCAAGATGATTGTGGCTAACCGAACTCGTGAGCGTGCTTTAGGACTAGCTGAAGAATTTGGTGCTGAAGTTATCAGCTTAAACGAGATACCTGATCATCTTCATCGAGCGGATATTGTGATCAGCTCAACCGCAAGTCCGTTACCTATTATTGGTAAGGGCATGGTAGAGACCGCGCTCAAGACAAGAAAACATCAGCCGATGTTGTTGGTTGATATTGCGGTTCCCCGAGATGTTGAGTCTCAGGTCGGTGAACTGAATGATGCTTACCTATATTCCGTTGATGATCTGCAGTCGATAGTTGATGGCAACATTGAACAGCGTAAAGTGGAAGCGATTCAAGCGGAAGCCATCGTTAGTGAAGAAAGTGCCGCGTTCATGAGTTGGATGCGCTCACTGCAAGCGGTAGACAGTATTCGTGACTATCGCAAATCGGCCAATGAAATCCGAGAAGAATTATTAAGTAAAAGTTTGCAATCACTGGCCGCTGGCGGTGACCCTGAAAAAGTTTTACTTGAGCTAAGTAACAAGCTCACAAACAAATTGATCCATGCTCCAACGCGTGCGCTTCAAAGTGCCGCAGAGCAAGGAGAACCTGCAAAATTAACGGTCATTAGACAGAGTTTGGGCTTAGAAAACCCTCAATAATATTCGACCCCTATTAAGATAAGACATTATGAAAGCCTCGATTCTAATAAAGCTTGAAACACTTGTTGAACGCTATGAAGAAGTTCAACATCTACTTGGTGATCCCGATGTACTTGGGAATCAAGATAAATTCCGTGCCTTGTCAAAAGAGTATTCTCAATTAGAAGAGGTGACGGGGTGCTTTAAATCATACCAGCAAGCTCAAGAAGATTTAGAAGCTGCTGAAGAGATGGCAAATGAAGACGACGCAGAAATGCGTGAAATGGCTCAAGAAGAAATCAAAGATGCGAAAGCGAACATTGAACGTCTGACTGATGAGCTGCAAATTCTTCTGATTCCAAAAGATCCAAACGATGAGCGTAACTGTTTCTTAGAGATTCGTGCCGGCGCAGGTGGCGATGAAGCGGGTATCTTTGCAGGTAACCTTTTCCGTATGTACTCTAAGTTTGCAGAGAAGAAAGGCTGGCGCGTTGAAATCATGAGCAGTAATGCTTCTGAACAAGGTGGCTACAAAGAGATGATCGCTAAAGTTAGTGGCGACGCTGTTTACGGCACAATGAAGTTTGAGTCTGGCGGCCACCGTGTACAACGTGTACCTGAAACTGAATCTCAAGGCCGTGTTCATACTTCTGCATGTACCGTTGCGGTTATGCCGGAAATTCCAGAAGCTGATCTGCCTGAAATCAAAGCGGGCGATCTTAAGATCGATACTTTCCGTGCATCAGGCGCGGGTGGTCAGCACGTTAACACCACGGATTCAGCAATCCGTATTACTCACTTACCAACGGGTACAGTAGTAGAGTGTCAAGACGAGCGTTCTCAGCATAAAAACAAAGCGAAAGCGATGGCTGTTCTTGCTGCTCGTATTGTTCAAGCAGAAGAAGAGCGCCGCGCGGCAGCTGTTTCTGATACACGTCGTAACCTACTAGGTTCTGGTGACCGTAGTGACCGTATTCGTACTTATAACTACCCACAAGGTCGTGTTTCTGATCACCGCATCAACTTAACTATCTACCGCCTGAACGAAGTTCTGGAAGGTGATATGCAAAGCCTGCTTGATCCTGTTCTACAAGAGCACCAAGCCGATCAACTAGCAGCACTTGCTGAGCACAACTAATTACTATGCAGCCAGCATATACGGTTGAAAGTGCTTTAAAGTCAGCAATCGTACAGCTTCAAGAGGGCGATAACGCATCGCCCTCGATTGACGCTGCGGTACTGCTTTGTCACGCCTTAGACAAACCTAGATCTTACCTACTGACTTGGCCAGAGAAGCATCTCACTTCAGAGCAAGAGTCCGAATTCAATGCTCTTCTAAAACGTCGCTTAACCGGTGAGCCTGTGGCTTACATTGTTGGTGAGCGTGAGTTTTGGTCACTGCCGTTAAAAGTCTCTCCTTCTACATTAATCCCGCGTCCGGATACGGAACGTTTGGTTGAAGTGGCGTTAGATAAAACGTATGGCAAGCAAGGTGCGATTCTCGATTTAGGCACGGGCACAGGGGCTATTGCATTAGCATTGGCGTCTGAAATGCCGAATCGACCAGTGACGGGTATTGATCTTCGTCCGGAAGCGCAGCAACTCGCGACAGAAAACGCTCAGCGATTAAATATCACTAATGCCACTTTTTTACATGGCAGTTGGTTTGAACCTTTGAACTCGGTGAATTCTGAAGAAGAAGCTGTAAAGTTTTCGTTGATTGTCTCTAACCCACCTTACATTGAGAAGAATGACCCTCATTTATCTCAAGGTGATGTGCGTTTTGAACCGATCACTGCGTTAGTCGCTGAAGAGAAAGGTTTAGCTGATATTCGATACATTTCTGAAAACGCACGACGCTTTTTGGAAAACGAAGGTTGGTTGGCATTTGAACATGGCTATGACCAAGGCTTGGCGGTACGTGAGATAATGCAACAGCTGGGCTACTTGGATGTGGTTACAGAAAAAGATTACGGTGGTAATGACCGAGTGACACTAGGTCGTTACTGTTCATAGCTAGTGATTGTTCATTGGCTGCGGTTAATCATCTTGTGAGCAATAGATGATGAACTTGCTAAATTGATACCTTTAACTCGAAAAGACATTTCACTCGATAATGCATTTAACGCAGAAATACAGAGCATTAACGCAGAAATACCGAGCATTAACGGGTATTGTGTGGCTCGTGTTAACGAAAGAACATATAAAAATATAAAGGAATACCATGTACGAAGGTTTAAAACATTTTCACCTATTAACGATTGCTATAAGCGCACTACTTCTTTCTATTCGTTTTGCTCTTATGATGGCTAACTCACCTAAGCTTAAGCATCCTTTCTTGCAGCGTTTCCCTCATATCAATGATTCGTTGCTGTTGCTTTCGGGTATTGGTTTGATTTTTATCACTGGTTTTATTCCATTTACACCAGCAGCACCATGGTTAACTGAAAAACTAACCTGTGTAATGGCTTACATCGCATTAGGCTTCTTTGCGCTTAAGTTAGGTAAGAACAAGCTATTGAGAGTTTTCTCATTCTTTGGTGCGCTTGGCTGGTTAGCAATGGCTGGTAAAATTGCAATGACGAAAACACCCATATTTTTCGGTTAATTATCTCCTTATTTCGGTTAACAACCTATGTACGAATTTTTTGATGAAGACTTTGATCAGCTAGAACTTGCTGAAGGTGCATTGATCCTAAATAAGGCCATTGACCCTGAAACTCAAGATTGTTGGGCAGAGCAAGAACTCGCAAGATTATTAAAAGACGCCGAGTTTGCGTTAGTTAATGAAACCGACGAGCAACAGAAGTTTGAATCCTTTATTCGACTATTCTTTTACGAGTGGGGCTTCGCTGGCGATAAAGACGCTTACTTCTCATCGGAAAACGCGTTTATCGATAAAGTACTAGAGAGAAAGAAAGGGATCCCAGTCAGTCTTGGGGCAATCTTCCTTTTTCTAGGACGCAAGCTAGGCTTTCCTGTAGAGGGTGTCTCTTTTCCAACTCAGTTTCTGCTTAAAGTCAGTTGGTATGGCCAAACTCCGGTCTATATTAATCCTTACAATGGCGAGTATGTTGGTCAGCAAACATTGCGAGCATGGCTTATTGGGCATGATGGCCCATTGGCTAAGCTAAAAAGTGAGCATTTAAAAGTCGCAGACCACCCAACCATTATTGGTAAGTGGTTGGCTTTATTGAAAAGTGCATTGCTGAGAGAGGAGCGTTATACGCTTGCACTAAAGTGTACCGATCTGGCGTTAACGTTTGTGCCGGATGATCCGTATGAAATCCGTGACCGTGGTTTCATCTATCAGCAACTTGATTGTCACCAGATTGCCGCCACTGATTATCAGTACTTTATTGATCAATGCCCAGATGATCCTGCATCTGAGTTACTTAAATCTCAAGTGAATGTCATGACGGAAAAAACCGTCGTCGTTCACTAGTTAATTATTATTTAGAGAGAATATGATGGAACAGAAAATAGTTCATATTGGCGACATGCCAATTGCTAACGATAAGCCATTTACGCTATTTGCGGGCATGAACGTTCTTGAATCTCGCGATCTAGCTATGCAGATCTGTGAGCACTACGTGAAAGTAACAGAGAAGCTGGGCATCCCTTATGTATTTAAGGCGTCTTTTGATAAAGCGAACCGCAGCTCTGTTCACTCATACCGTGGTCCTGGCATGGAAGAAGGTCTTAAAATCTTCCAAGAGCTGAAAGATACCTTTGGCGTGAAGATCATCACTGATATTCACACTGAAGCACAAGCTCAGCCTGTTGCTGATGTGGTTGATGTAATCCAGCTTCCAGCGTTCCTCGCTCGTCAAACTGACCTTGTTGAAGCAATGGCTAAGACTGGCGCGGTTATCAATGTGAAGAAGCCTCAGTTCATGAGCCCGGATCAAGTAGGTAACATCGTTGATAAGTTCGCTGAGTGCGGCAACAAGAACATCATTCTTTGTGAACGTGGTTCTTGCATGGGTTACGACAACTTAGTTGTTGATATGCTTGGTTTTGGTGTAATGAAAAAATCATCAAACGGCAGCCCAATCATCTTTGATGTGACTCACGCGCTTCAAATGCGTGACCCTTCAGGTGCTGCATCTGGTGGTCGTCGTGAGCAAACTGTTGAGCTTGCTAAAGCGGGCATTGCGACGGGTATTGCTGGTCTGTTTCTTGAGGCTCACCCTAACCCGGATCAAGCACGCTGTGATGGCCCATCGGCGCTACCTCTAGATAAACTAGAACCGTTCTTGAAGCAGATGAAAGCACTTGATGACCTTATCAAAGGCTTTGAGCATATTGATATTAAATAATTGAGATGGATGTGAAGTAACGGAAACGTTATTTCACAAAAGTTGAGCTAAAAAAGCCCAGTTCTTTGAATTGGGCTTTTTTTTATCTCGTAAAAGCAGCTGAACATAATACCAATCGGAGTAAATAACTGATCACCCTAGCTTTGATCACTTACTTACTGTGATTGGTATAAATCGCTCATTAAAAGAGTTGTTAACGAGGCGGGTTGTTACCTAAGAAACTCGTATATGAGTGTGAGGTCTGTCCTGTTTGCAGTAAATTACCGACTTTCATCACACTTTATAAGTAAACGATTGCTTGTGATGCAGGGGAAGTTTGAGTGTAATCTCATAATTTTGTTACACTTAACTGTTGATCTATGCGTGACCTATTCGACATAAATATGAAATCATCGTGTTACATCTAGAATGTTAATTTAAGATTAGTCATGTTGAAGTCTTATTGTTCGAACTCCACAAGGAGTCGCAATGGATTATAGAAAGCAGTGGATTCCCCTAAAAAGTTCAAAGGTATGACAATGAAGCAACGCCTTATTCTAAAGACAGCACTAAGTGCTGCAATCCTAGCTACTTTAGCTGGATGTGCCTCTCAATCAGCTCATGATTGGAACCAAGACGAAACTTATAAGCTAACTATCCTGCATACGAACGACAACCATGGTCGTTTTTGGCAGAACAAATACGGCGAATACGGCATGTCTGCGCGTAAAACGCTTGTTGACCAACTTCGTGCAGAAGTTGAAGCAGAAGGCGGTAGCGTGTTGCTTCTATCTGGCGGTGACATCAACACAGGTGTACCAGAGTCAGACCTTCAGGATGCAGAACCTGATTTTAAAGGTATGAATAAAATTGGTTACGATGCAATGGCATTGGGTAACCACGAGTTCGATAACTCACTAGACGTACTGCAAAAACAGATCGACTGGGCTAACTTCCCAATGCTGTCTGCAAACATCTACGACAAAGCGACAGGCGAACGTAAATTCCAAGCTTACGAGATGTTTGAAAAGCAAGGTATCAAGATTGCTGTTATCGGTCTAACGACTGAAGATACTGCGAAAATTGGTAACCCAGAATTTATTGCTGGTATCGATTTCCGCGACCCTAAAGAAGAAGCGAAGAAACTGATCGCTGAACTTAAAGAAACAGAACAACCAGATCTAATCTTCGCTGTGACTCACATGGGTCACTACGAAAATGGTCAGCGTGGTGTTAACGCTCCGGGTGATGTAGCACTAGCGCGTTACCTAAATGAAGGCGATCTAGACATGATCGTTGGTGGTCACTCTCAAGAGCCTGTATGTATGGAAGGCCCTAACGTTGCGAAGCAAAACTTCAAGCCGGGTGATGAATGTAAACCAGACGTTCAAAACGGCACTTACATCGTTCAAGCTCACGAGTGGGGCAAGTACGTAGGCCGTGCTGATTACGAATTCCGTAACGGCGAACTAGAGATGGTGAGCTACGACTTGGTTCCCGTTAACCTTAAGAAGAAAGTTAAGATTGACGGCAAGAAGCAACGTGTTCTGATTCAAGATGAAATCGCACAAGATCCAGAGCTACTTGAATTCTTACGTCCTTTCCAAGAGCAGGGTCAAGCTCAGTTAGAAGTTCAAATCGCTGAGACAAATGGCAAGCTTGAAGGTGACCGTAACGTCGTTCGCTTCCAACAAACTAACCTGGGTCGTTTGATTGCAACTTCTCACATGGAGCGTGCAAAAGCAGACTTCGCTGTGATGAACTCTGGTGGCGTTCGCGATTCAATTGAAGCTGGCGATGTGACGTACAAAGATGTACTAACAGTACAGCCTTTTGCAAACATCCTGACTTACACTGATATGACAGGTAAAGAAGTTCTAGATTACCTAAACGTAGTGGCGACTAAACCTGTTGATTCAGGTGCTTATGCACAGTTTGCAGGTATTTCTATGACGGTTGCTGACGGTGAAGTATCGAATGTCTTCATCGGTGGCAAGCAGCTTCGTTTAGACGAAACTTACCGCTTCACGGTACCAAGCTTTAACGCTGCTGGCGGTGACGGTTACCCTAAATTATCTGATCACCCTGGCTTTGTGAACACAGGTTTTGTTGACGCTGAAGTACTAAAAGAGTACCTAGAAGCAAACAGCCCTGTTGATGTGAACAAGTACGCACCTTCTGGTCAAATGGTTTACAAGTAATTGAACCCAGTTAATTGAATCACTAGGTGCTAAATTAGATTGACTCTAGCACCATGATAAATTTAACTAAAGCGACGCCTCGGCGTCGCTTTTTGTTTATCTATCGTTTGGATTTTGTCATGACCCCTGCAATTAACCTTGCCAAAAAAAAGAAAATTGTTCATACCGTGCATCAGTATCATCATGATGCGAATAACACTAACTATGGGTTAGAAGCTGTTGAAGCACTTGGTCAAGATCCCAAACGTGTATTCAAAACACTGTTGTTCTGCTTGAATGGTGTGGCGAAAGATTTGGCGGTTGCCGTTATTCCCGTCGACCAGAAACTAAATCTAAAGTTTGCAGCAAAAGCGGCGCAAGGTAAGAAAGCAGAGATGGCTGATCCTGATATTGCTCAGAAAACCACGGGTTATGTGGTGGGAGGAATCAGTCCTCTTGGTCAGAAAAAAGCATTGCCTACCTTTGTTCATTTCAGCGCTACCGATTTTGAAACGATATGTGTGAGTGCAGGGAAGAGAGGGTTAGAGATCGAGCTAGATCCGAAAGACTTAGTACTACTTACGCGAGGTCAGTTTGCTGAACTATGCCTGTAGCTTGTGCTTTCCATAACGATAAACGTACATGATCACAAATAAAAACGCCCGCTAGACTAATCTAGCGGGCGTTTCTTTATCGACTGTCCCGTCCTGAAATGTGTTTACACATTGAGGGCGAATTATGACTACTTTTTCAAACCTAAAGTACCACCAACACGTTTAGCTGCTGGTTTGTTCGGTCTGTTTGAATCTTGACTGCGGTTTGTCGGCTTACCACTTCGACGTTCGTTATTGTCGCGATCTGTGCGATTGCGATCCGAACGGCTTTTATCTGAATTAGAGCGCTCTGAACGAGAGTTTGATTTCCAGTTCTCGGTATTGCCACCGCCACTGCTTTCACCATTCGATGAATTACGGCCTCGTTTCGAGTTAGGTGCATGACGGAATTCGTCCGCATTGTTACCGCGGTAAGTGCGAGTACGATTTTCGTTTTGATTGCGGCGCGCTGTGGAAGTTTGGTTTTCTTCACGGCTATCGAAAAGTTTTGCGTCTGTCGCTTTACGAATACGCTGGCCTTTCGCGTTCATTTTTGACGCATCTTCAGTACTTACAGAGCCTTCACACATCGCTAAAATTTCAGTGATCTCTTCGTCGCTCAGGTAGCGCCATTTTCCGTTAGGAATACCGTCTAGTGAGATGTTCATAATGCGAACGCGGCGCAGTTTAAATACCTCGTAACCCAATGCTTCACACATACGGCGAATTTGGCGGTTAAGGCCTTGCGTTAGTGTGATTCTGAACGAGAACTTGGTCTCTTTCTCTACCTTACATGGCAAGGTAACCGTATCGAGAATATGAACGCCAGCGCCCATTTGCTTCAAAAACTCAGTCGTAATTGGCTTGTCTACACGCACCACATATTCTTTTTCGTGGTTGTTACCCGCACGTAGAATTTTGTTTACGATATCGCCATCGTTAGTCAAGAAGATAAGACCATCAGAAGGCTTATCTAGACGACCAATAGGGAAAATACGTTTGTGGTGGCCGATAAAGTCGACGATGTTGCCTGGAATATCACGCTCAGTAGTACAGGTGATACCTGTTGGTTTATTAAGAGCAATGTAGATCGGCTTTTCTCTTGAACGAACAGGTTTATTGTCGATCTCAACATCATCACCAGGTAAGACTTTAGTCCCCATTTCAGGGATCTTACCGTTAATAGTAACTCGGCCAGCATCAATGAGTTTGTCGGCTTCGCGGCGTGAGCAAAAACCAGTTTCACTGATGTATTTATTAAGGCGTTTAGCTTGGGATTCTTGTGACATGATATTCTCTTAGCGTTTCACAACGGAAATATAGATAAACAAAAAGCAACCTCTGAATAGTTGCTTTGAGTTGGGATTCGTTAACTGAGGCAATTTTAGCACTTGGTGTGAGTCTAGGCACGAAATATCGCTCTTGATGCAAGACCGCTATTAGCTTACTTATCTATCTCAACTTATCAACTGCTGCGCTTTTGATGGCGCTCTCTGTTCTCTAGCTTTTTGTCATTACTCTTTCTGAGCATGACATAGACCGCGCCAGTACCACCATGAAATTGCTGAGCAGAATGTACACATTGAACATCGTTAATTTGTGTTAGCCAATTTGCCACGTAGCTTTTCATCATTGCTGGTGGATTCGAACGCTCACCTTTACCGTGGACAATGATAACGGTGCGAACATCCATTCTTAAACACTGGCGTAAAAATGAGAGTACTTCGTTACGAGCGTCTTTCAGTGTTTTCCTATGAAGGTCGAGTTTGGCTTGAATAGGGTATTTGCCTAAGCGCAGCTTTTTGTATACGCCTTCTTGTACACCATCTTTCTTGTAAGCAATGACATCGTCTGGCTTGATCATTGGAGAGTAGTCTAATGATAAGTAGTCTTTCTCGTCATCAGACAGCCACATGGCGGCTTCACGCTTAGCAAGGTGAGATTCTGTGACTCGGTGTACTTTCTGGTGTTCGGCGGTGTCATGGTCGATACGTTTAACATCGCCCATCATTTCTTGGAATAGATCTAAGTCGTCATCATGAGACATAGTGTGTATCTCAAGTTGGGTAAGGATAAGGTAAGTATACCTAAGTTGAGGCCGGGTTTAAAAATGAAAAAACCGGAGAAGACAATAAGTCGGCTCCGGTGCAAAGCGTTTTTACATCTACCTAAAGAAAATGATACTTAAAAGTAGATGATTTAGGCTGAGCGATTCTAGTGAGGAGATTTTTCAGTCATAACTTTGTAGATGAAGAAGCCTCCATAGAACATCATGAGACCCAGAGCCCCGAATATTACTATCATTGAAGATAGCCCCACCGCATTACCAAATAGGAGTTCTAGCCAAAAGTCCATGTGTATACCTCAAAGTTATATGACATGAGTTAGTGTATTAACTGGTGTTATCAATTCACTGATCTGGATCAATCCTGTTTCATAAGTTAAATACTTGTTGGTAACTGTGTGTTTTTCGTCACATAGGCTTTTGGGTTGTACGTCTTTTGTTCGAACGATTCGATATTGTAAAAAAGAGTGAAAAAAGCCCTTGCGGATAAATTCAGAATCCGTATTATACGCTTCATCGACAGGCAATTAGCCAGTTAGATATCTCGGTGAATAGCGCAGCTTGGTAGCGCATCTGGTTTGGGACCAGAGGGTCGGGGGTTCGAATCCCTCTTCACCGACCACATTAAGAAAGCCTGCTCAATGAGCAGGCTTTCGTCGTTTTAGAACATAGGAAATAGGATCAGAACCAAAGTGGGGTTCGCCTGATATTCCAAATAAGCTCTTCACCGTCACATTAAAGAAAGCCGTAGTACTCTTTGTAATAGAAGGTGCTACGGCTTTTTTGTATTTTGGAATAATTAAAGCGTTTATATGGTTTAGGCCATGAGGGGACGCCAGTACCATCCTCATAGCGAGAAGACAACGACGCTGAACCTGGCTAGCTTTTCGCATTAACTTCAAATTGACACTGAGCTTGTTGGCTTTGTGATTGTTGAGTGACATTGAAACCTTTCTCTTCTAACAACTGCAATAAGTTACCTTCTCCTATTAGGTGCAAGGCGCCAACTACAATCAAGTAGCTCCCTTTCGAGTCAAGTTTCCAATCATTGGCAGATAGCTTGTTTGCCCAGTCGATATTGCGATCGGTTAAAAATGCTTTCTCTAGTTCAGGCGACATCTCAGACAGCTCTGCGAAGTCTTCCAGTTTCGCTAAATCACCCGCTTTCCAGCTTTCGATTAAGCAATGAACCACACGATCAGTTTGGTCAAATTCCTCAAGGCTACTGATTAACCACTCCTTACCGTCGTCCTTTTGTTTGGTCATCAGGTCTATTTGGAATTGTAGTGGTTCTAAACTGATAACCGGAACATCTTGGATAGTAGCTTTGTAAGCTAGCGTCGCATCAACGCCGCCGGCGGAGCCATAACCAAGGTTTTTTAGCTGCTGCATCTGTATAGCGAGAGAAGTCGCCCAAGGCGGTGAGCTAAGTAGCTGCTGAGTAGGCATATCCAATGATTTTGAGATGCTACTTAATAATTGTTTTTGTTCTTCGTTTAATACATCAGCTGTAGTCACTTTGCTAGCAGGATAAACAACACCCTCTGTCTTCCTTATATCTGTCTCAATAACTAATCCGTCACCGTTTTTTAGCGTGTCGATGATTGCCGAAGGAAGTGGGTACATACTCTCACCCCCAACGTGCACAGAACCTAAGATAGTAAGCGTCAGATCATCCTTTTTGGCTTGCCAATAAAGAGGTTCGGCCGCAGCTTGTTTGGCTGAAAATGCGAGAACGAATAAAGTTACGTACCAAAATGTGCGCAAGGAAAGCTCCTATTAAAAGATATGAACTCGTTAAAATTGATTTTGACGGCGTTTTTTAACGGTTTTTTTTGAGAACGATGTCACGTTGTTTGTACGAAAAGTATAACAACACGAACAAACTCTTAAACCTTTCTCTCTATCAACAACACGATTTTATGAAATCCGTTAAAAAGATTGTGATTCATTTCTCAATTTTTACGTCAAAATAAAAATGACGGAAGTGCCGTGGATTGTAACTTTATGATTTTAATATAATTAATTTTATCAGTGTTTTTGAGATTTGAAGCTGATCACTTTATTAACCTGATTTAATTCACGGCAAAAAATAAGCCCATATAGTTTATTTAACTTTCGAAGCGCTCCACTTTGCTTCTGACTCAATTTTAAATTTATGGGTGAATACGATGTTGAAGAGAAACTTACTATCTGTAGCGGTACTGGCTGGTTTGACGGGTTGTGCTGTAACGCAAGCACCTGAGCAACAGGTGGTTAATGCACTGGCTGATAACCTTGATGTGCAATATGAAATTCTAACCAATCACGGTGCGAATGAAGGCATGGCTTGTCAGGACTTAGGTGCTGAGTGGGCGTCATGTAATAAAGTGAACATGACTCTGACCAATGACGGTGAAGCGATTGATTCGAAAGATTGGACTATCTACTTCCATAGTATTCGCCTTATTTTAGATGTTGATAACGAACAATTTAAAATCACTCGTGTAACGGGTGACCTACACAAACTAGAACCAACAGATAAGTTCGATGGTTTTGCCGCCGGTGAAGAAGTGATTCTTCCGTTAACGAGTGAGTACTGGCAACTGTTTGAAACTGACTTTATGCCGGGTGCATTCGTAACTGCGCCAAATGCAGAACCTAAGATGATTGCTTCATTGAATACTGAAGATGTCGCGTCGTTCGTAACCGGTTTGGAAGGAAACAACCTTAAGCGTACACCTGATGACAACAATGTCATGGCGACTGCTGTTACGCGTTTCGAAAAGAATGCGGATCTAGCAACGCAAGACGTTTCAACAACGCTTTTGCCAACCCCAATGTCGGTAGAAGCGGGTGAAGGTTCAGTGAGCATTGCTGGTGGTATTGCATTACCGAAAGAGGCATTCGATGCTGAGCAGTTCGCTGCAATTGAAGAACGTGCAGATGTGGTAAACGTAGATATGAGTGGCGACCTACCTGTTAGTGTTGCCGTTGTTCCTACTCAGTTTACGGGTGATTTAGCAAAATCTGGCGCTTATGAACTAAGCATCTCGGAAGAGGGGATTGCGATTAAAGCATTTGATAAAACAGGTGCTTTCTACGCAGTTCAGTCTATTTTTGGCCTAACAGACAGTCAGAACGCTGAATCACTACCACAACTGTCGATCAAAGATGCACCACGCTTTGATTACCGTGGTGTGATGGTGGATGTTGCTCGAAACTTCCACTCAAAAGATGCCATCCTAGCGACGCTAGATCAAATGGCTGCATACAAGATGAATAAACTTCACCTTCACTTAACTGATGATGAAGGTTGGCGTTTAGAAATCCCAGGTTTACCAGAGCTAACGGATGTAGGGTCTAATCGTTGTTTTGATTTGGAAGAGCAAAGCTGCTTACTGCCTCAGCTAGGTTCCGGTACAACAACAGACAACTTTGGCTCTGGTTTTTTTAGTAAAGCGGATTACGTCGAGATCTTAAGCTACGCAAAAGCGCGCAGCATCGAAGTAATTCCAGAAATTGATATGCCAGCACACGCTCGCTCTGCTGTGGTATCAATGGAAGCGCGTTACACTCGCCTAATGGCGGAAGGCAAAGAAGCTGAAGCAAGTGAATATCGCTTGATGGATCCACAAGATACTTCAAACGTGACGACGATTCAGTTCTACGATAAGCACAGCTTCATCAACCCATGTATGGAATCATCGACTCGCTTTGTTGATAAAGTGATTACTGAAATTGCAGCAATGCACAATGAAGCGGGTATGCCGCTAACGACTTGGCACTTTGGTGGTGATGAAGCGAAAAACATCAAGCTAGGCGCAGGCTTTCAAGATGTTGATGCTCAAGACAAAGTGGCATGGAAAGGTAACATTGAGCTAGACAAGCAAGACAAACCATTCCAACAGTCTCCACAATGTCAGTCTTTGATTGCTGATGGTTCGGTGAGTGATTTTGGTCACCTGCCTGGCTACTTTGCAAAAGAAGTATCAAAAATTGTTGCAGACAAAGGCATTCCTCACTTCCAAGCTTGGCAAGATGGCTTGAAGTATGTGGAAGAGGGTGAATCTGGCTTCGCTACTGAAACGACTCGCGTTAACTTCTGGGACGTTCTTTACTGGGGCGGCACTTCATCAGTGTACGATTGGTCAGCGAAAGGTTATGACGTGATTGTCTCTAACCCAGATTACGTATACATGGATATGCCATACGAAGTAGACGCAGCAGAGCGCGGTTACTACTGGGCAACGCGTGCAACGGATACTCGTAAGATGTTCGGTTTCGCACCAGAAAACATGCCACAAAATGCGGAAACCTCATTAGACCGTGACGGCAATGGCTTCACTGGTAAAGGCGAGATTGAAGCAAAACCTTTCTACGGTTTGTCTGCACAGCTTTGGTCTGAAACAGTACGTACCGACGAGCAGTATGAATACATGGTGTTCCCTCGCGTACTTGCAGCAGCAGAGCGCGCATGGCACAGAGCGGATTGGGAAAACGACTACAAAGTGGGCGTTGAGTACTCTCAAGATACCGACCTAGTAAATAAGCAGTCTTTAAACAACGACTTTAATCGCTTCGCGAATATTGTTGGTCAACGTGAACTGGCTAAGCTTGAGAAAGCGGGTATTGATTACCGACTACCAGTTCCGGGGGCAAAAGTTGTTGATGGCAAGCTAGCGATGAACGTTCAATTCCCTGGCGTAGAGCTTCAATACTCAGCGGATGGTGAAAACTGGCTAACGTATGATGAGCAGCAACGTCCATCGGTTTCTGGCGAAACTTACATCCGCTCTATCTCTGAAAGTGGCGAGAAAGTAAGTCGAGTGACTTCGGTGAAATAATCGATAAGCAACATTAATAGATGAGCTCCCTAACTATTATCTTACTCAGATAAAAGTGGGAGCTTTTTTTTCGTCCAAACTAAGTTCGGTACATTCCTTAAACTGAAACATATAGAAATAGCCTTTGTTTATAACGTCAACAATGCACATAAGGTGAGCTTCATCGCAAAAGTGACGCACTTCTCATTCTTCTCTTCAAAAAATAAGTCCGCCATAAAAAACTATAAATCAGGTGTGATTGAAACAACTGAATCTAATTTTATGCCGTGAAATAACGTGATCTTGATCCGTTTTGATTATTGGGTTTCTTTTTTTATCTATTTTTATGATTTTAAGTTGTTGATTTATTTAAGTTAAATAACTTTCCTTTTTTTGATGGTGAGAGAGATCACTCTGTTTGTCCTTTTATTTTTAAACGTAAATTAAATCGAGCAAGATAGATTTCATGCCAGGGAGGCTACCAATTACTCAAGCGGCGAAGGTGAATGATATACCGAAGATATGTCGCTGAAAAATTTAAACTAAGGCTGTTTACTATGAAAAAAATTATCGCTCTAAGTGCACTTTCTCTTGCTTTCGCTTCTAGTGCTTTCGCTGGTTCTTCTTACGTTACAGGTAATATCCAATTTCACGACGATGGCCGCATCCACGGTTCTGATATGACTTCGACTCTAGAAGCTGGCCACACGTTTGACAACTCTCTAGGCGGTTTAACTGTTTACACTGAGTTTGATGGCATCCAACTTGGCGACCTTGAAGGTCTAACTGCTGCTGAAACTGGTGGCGACGCAACAACTGGTCAAGCAAATGCATTCATCACTGTTGGTGGTGAGCAAGCTTTCAATATCACTGACAACCTATGGGTTGCAGCGGGTTACCAACATGTCTTCTCTGCTGGCGAGAGCATTCAGTTCCGTCCACTGGTTAAAATTGGTTACAACTTCGACAACGGTATCTCTATTAGTAACCGTACTCGTGCACACATCGATGACACTTCTGCAGATGCTGACACTGATTACCGCATGGATAACCGCATTGCTTACTCTGTAAACGAAGACCTAGCGCTTAGCTACAACAACGTATACATGATTGATGCTGAAGCTATGGATCACGAGCTTCGTGCAACATGGACTCGTCAAGGTGTTCAACCTTACTTCGAATTCCGTAGCCAAGCTAACGGAGTTGATTTCGCGAACGGCGCGTCTAAAACAAACAACGCATTCGTATTCGGTGCATCTTACGGCTTCTAAGCTGATTCACTTGGCTGCTTAATCGATTAGATTATTAGCCAAGTGAGTTTCTTCGCTAATTAGCTTTTTTGTTAAATAGAGTTTTTGCTAACTAGCGACGAAAACATAGTGGTACTAACAGCCCGGTTGGTGCCGCGACAAGATTTGCTTTACTGTCCAAAAGCAAAGAGCCTAGTAAGTAAACCACAGTCTTGGGTTTGCTTAATGCTAGGCTCTATTTTTATGACTTATTTTAATTGCTTGGCGTTGGTCTAGTTAAGCTTTATTTTCCGTTGTAATGACGGTACTCAAACACCTGACCTTTCTCGTTAAATGCATACACAGAATACTCGTCTTTCTTATCGCCATACTCCATGCCCGGAGAGCCCATTGGCATGCCTGGAACCGCCAAGCCAATCGCGTTGCGTGGTGGGTTCTCTAAAAAGGCTTTCACGTCCTCTGCAGGAATGTGCCCTTCAAATACGTAACCGTCGATCTCTGCCGTATGGCAAGAAGCCAGTTCTGGCGTTACTCCTAACTTCTGCTTGATCGGGTTCATGTCATCATGGAGTTTCTCTGTGACATCGAAACCTGCGTCTTGCATGTGTTCTGTCCATTCTGTGCAGCAGCCACAATATGGAGACTTATGGTTTAGTACATTAGTAGCGAGAGCTTGTCCTGAAATTGCAGCGAGTGCAGTAAGAGTCATAACTTTACGAATCATGGTGAACCTCATGAATATGGTTTTTGTTGATATTAGAATGAGTGGGTTTGAACAATCTTAATCTGTTGGCATTGCTGACTACGGTGATTGATGACATCGCCATCGCAGCGCCTGCAACGACAGGGCTAAGTAAAAATCCGAAGAATGGATAGAGCACACCAGCCGCAATTGGAATACCTAACGAGTTATAGATGAAGGCACCAAACAGGTTTTGCTTCATATTTCTCACGGTCGCCTGGGATAGCTCTATCGCATTACTCACAGACAGTGGCGACGAGTTGAGCAGCGTCATTTGCGCACTTTCAATCGCCACATCACTACCACTGCCCATTGCGATTCCTATATCCGCTTGAGCAAGAGCGGGTGCATCGTTAATACCGTCTCCTACCATGGCAACGCTCTTATATTGTTGTTGAAGCTGAACAATATGCTGAGCTTTCTGCTCTGGAAGCACTTCCGAGATAACCTCGTCGATACCGACGTTTTTACCTATTGCTTGAGCCACAGAGTCGTTGTCGCCCGTTAATAGTACGGTGTGAATTCCGGCGGATTTTAGTTGAGCAATGGCTTGTTTGCTATCTATTTTTAACGAGTCTGAAATGCCAAATATGCCTTCCAGTTTTTGATCGATTACAACGAAGATGGGTGTCCATGCTTGTGTACGACAAAGCTCGATGAAATCCGCGCCAATGTCTGTATTGACACCTAATTGGGTTAGGAACTTAAGTGAGCCAACTTGCACGTTCTTGCCGTTAATTATTGCCTGTACCCCAAGCCCTCGTTGGTTTTCAAATTCGCTGTGGGGTAGTGCTGAAACTTGTAAGCTCTCAGCATATTGGCAAACGGCTTTCGCTAATGGGTGTTCTGACCCTACCTCTACCGAATAGGCGTAAGCCAGCAGTTCTTGTTCTGATAAGTCGCCATAAAAGGCCTGCTGAACGGTTGGCTTACCTTGGGTTAGGGTGCCTGTTTTATCAAATACGACAGCATCGATTTTGCTTGCAGATTGCAACACATCGGCATCCTTGATCAGAACACCAAACTCAGCGGCTTTGCCCACGCCGACAGTAATAGAGAGCGGTGTCGCTAAGCCCAGGGCACATGGACAGGCGATGATCAGTACAGTGGTTGATACCACGAGCATGTAACTTGCACTCGGTTGTGGTCCAACAAAAAACCAAACTAGGGCGGCAATGGCTGCGATCGCGACCACAACAGGTACGAAAATGGCAGAGATAGAGTCGGCAAGCTTAGCAATCGCAGGCTTGCTGCTTTGTGCTTGGCGAACCATCTGAATGATTCGAGCCAGCATGGTGCTTGAACCAATTCCTGTCGCTTCAATAACTAAGCTACCATCACCATTGATGGTACCAGCAGAAACGCCATCATTAATTGATTTAACGTTGGGAAGTGGTTCGCCAGTCAGCATCGATTCATCGATATAAGATTCGCCAGATACCACGACACCATCGACAGGGACTTTTTCTCCCGGTTTCACTCGAACTTGCATACCGACTTGAATGGCTTCTACAGCGATGGTTTGCTCTTTACCATCGACGATAACCACAGCCTTCTGAGGTTGTAAATTAATCAGTGCCTGCAAAGATTTGGTGGTGCGTGCCTTGGCTTTAGCTTCAATGTAGTGACCCAAAGAAATAAGGCCAACAATCATTGCACTCGCTTCAAAATAGACATGGCGTGATGGTTCTGGGAACCATGATGGAATCAGCACAACCAGCATTGAATAGAACCATGCCGCGCCCGTACCTAGAGCGACCAAGGTATCCATGGTTGCACGCTTGTGCATCAGTGATTGCCAAGCGTTAGTAAAGAAGCTGCGTCCTGAGGTCGCAAGCAGTATCAAACAGACGACTCCGACCAACCCCCAAGCCAATTGGTCATTAAATGTAGCAATGGTCATGCTGCCACCGAACAGACCCCACGCCATCAGCGGAGCTCCGATAACCAGCGCACTTACTGAATTCTTTAGGAAAGCTTTTTGGGTACGAAGTTGTTGCTCTTGCTGTTTTTGTTGTTGAGTTGCCGCGTCATCAACGAACTCGGCACCGTAACCTGCGTTTTTCACCGATTCTATTAGCGCGCTCTCGATGACGTCACGTGTTTCAGATGTGAAGACCAAGGCTGTCTGTTCAGCGAGGTTGATCTGAGCTTGGTCGACGAACTCATTCTTTTTCAGCGCTTTCTCTACCGAAGAAACACAACTCGCACACGTCATTCCCTCAAGAACAAGGTGATAGGTATATTGGCTAGCAGCAGGTTTATCTTGTGTCGGTTCCACTGACGCTGTTTTTTTATCGTCTTCTGATTCTTTATTAGATAAAGGCTCATTAATTTCAGAGTAAGGAGTCGCGTGATAACCCACACTTTCGATTAGCTCAATAAGCTCGGGTTCTGAAAGCAGAGTCACCACCGACAATTCATGTTTGCTGATTTCTAGGTCTGAGGTTTGCTCGGTGTGTTCAAGTACTTGGGTCAGTTTATTCACGCACTTACCGCAGCTAAGGCCGGATAGCGAAAGGTGCAGTATATTACCCATGGAATAACCGAGGGTCATTAACTGTTCACTGAGTTGAACGTAACTAAATGGAGTCGAAATATCGATGTACGTCGGCGATATGTTGTTGATCGTCGTATTATCGAGAACGTCAAACAATGTGCGGACTTTCTTTGCACAACCCATGCAATTTAAGCCGTTGAGCGCAGTTGTGTAATGGTTCATATCGATACTCCAATTCTCATCTACGCCTAACATAAACCTTCCCGTAAGGGTAAGGTCAAACATAAATTCAAGAATTTGATCTTAGTGGTGCATTAGCTGGTGGATTCAATTTGGGAATGAGAGAGGGGAATAAAGAATGTGCGACTATAATCTACAGGCTAATACCATCGATTTGCTACTTTGAAGACGTAATTAGTCTTTCAATAACAGCTTTCGTACAACAACAGTGCATTAATCATTCACTACTGATTGTAGATTTAAGCGGTGGTGATAAAATAGCGCCCAAAATTTAGTGATATTTTTCTGTTGCAGGCTTTGTAATGGCAATCACTAAAAGAATCACCTACATAATCAAGGTATTTAAATGACGGTTAAAACTCGTTTTGCTCCTAGCCCAACTGGCTATCTTCACGTTGGTGGTGCACGTACTGCACTTTACTCTTGGCTATTCGCTAAGAACCAAGGTGGTGAATTCGTTCTACGTATCGAAGACACGGACCTTGAGCGTAACTCTCAAGAAGCGGTTGATGCAATTCTAGAAGGCATGCAATGGATGGGTATGGAATGGGATGAAGGTCCTTACTACCAATCTAAGCGTTTTGACCGTTACAACGAAATGGTTGATAAGCTACTTGCTGAAGACAAAGCTTTCAAATGCTATGCGTCTAAAGAGCTGCTTGACGAAATTCGTGCAGAGCAAGAAGAAAACAAAGAAATGGCTCGTTACGATGCGAACCACCCTAAAATTGTTGCAGCAAACGAAGCAGCAAAAGAAGGTGATGCATGCGTTATCCGTTTCCGTAACCCTAAAGAAGGTAGTGTAGTCTTTGATGACCAAATCCGTGGTCGCATCGAAATCTCTAACAGCCAACTTGATGACCTAATCATTCGTCGTACCGACGGTGCACCAACATACAACTTCGTAGTTGTAGTGGATGACTGGGATATGGGTATTACACACGTTGTTCGCGGTGAAGACCACATCAACAACACACCTCGTCAAATCAACATCTATGAAGCACTAGGCGCGCCAGTTCCAACTTTCGCTCACTGTGCAATGATTCTTGGTGATGACGGTGCGAAACTTTCTAAGCGTCACGGTGCTGTATCAGTAATGCAGTACCGCGATGAAGGTTACCTACCAAATGCACTAAACAACTACCTAGTTCGTTTAGGTTGGTCTCACGGTGACCAAGAGATCTTCTCTCAAGAAGAGATGATTGAATTCTTCAGCCTGAACGCAATCAGCAAGTCTGCATCTGCATTCAACACTGAAAAACTACTTTGGTTGAACAACCATTACATCAAGACTTCTGAGCCTGAGTATGTTGCAAAATACCTGCAATGGCACCTAGATGCACAAAAGATCGATACAACAAACGGCCCAGCTATCACTGAAGTGATCAAGCTAGTTGGCGAGCGTTGTAACACGCTTATCGAACTTGCTGAGCAATCTCGCTACTTCTACGAAGATTTCTCTGAGTTTGAAGCTGGCGCAGCGAAGAAGCACCTACGTGGTGTTGCTAAAGGCCCGCTAGAGCTTGCTCTTGCTAAGGTTGAAGCACTTGAAGAGTTCACTACAGCAAACATCAAAGATGGTGTGATTGCAGCAGTATGTGAAGAGCTAGAGATCGGCATGGGTAAAATCGGTATGCCACTTCGCGTAGCAGTAACAGGTGGCGGTCAGTCTCCTTCTGTTGATGCTGTGATGGAGCTTGTTGGTAAAGAGCGCGTAATCGCTCGCATCAAGATGGCTCTTGAGTTCATCGCAGAGCGTGAAGCTAACGCTTAATTGAGCTTTTGCTAGATTCAAAAAAGGGTCAGTAACTTGGTTACTGACCCTTTTTATTTGTCTTGAGTTTTATCTAACCAAGCTCAGATTTTCTTGAAGATGATTGAAGTGTTGATTCCGCCAAAGGCAAAGTTATTACTCATTACATACTCAACATTCAATTCGCGACCAGAACCTGTAATGTAATCGAGTTTGCCGCAGCGTTCGTCGATATTCTCAAGGTTTAAGGTTGGGCTGAACCAACCTGAGTGCATCATCTCTAAGCTTAACCAAGCTTCAATTGCGCCACATGCGCCAAGCGTATGACCAAAGTAGCTTTTCAATGAGCTGATTGGCACTTCACCAAAAATGTTCGCGGTCGCATTACTTTCTGCAATATCGCCTTTATCTGTTGCCGTTCCGTGCGCCGAAACATAACCAATTTTTTCAGCAGGAAGCTGTGCATCTTTCAGCGCTTTCTCCATACAGATTTGCATGGTTTCCATCTGAGGTTGAGTCACATGAGCTGCATCGCAGTTGCTGGCAAAACCGATGATCTCAGCGTAGATCTTTGCGCCACGAGCCACAGCATGTTCATACTCTTCAAGAACAAGTGTACCTGCGCCTTCACCTATAACCAGGCCATCGCGCTCACTGTCGTAAGGGCTAGGGGATTTTTCTGGCGTGTCGTTTTTTAAACTGGTCGCAAAAAGGGTATCAAAAACGGCAGATTCGGTTGGGCATAGCTCTTCACCACCACCGGCAACCATCACGGTTTGGTAACCGTGTTTGATTGCTTCATAGGCGTAGCCAATCGCTTGGCTTCCTGAAGTACAGGCACTGCTGGTGGGAATCACGCGGCCGCGCAGACCAAAGAACAGGCCTACGTTGACCGCTGCGGTATGTGGCATCATTTGCACGTAAGTGGTTGCAGTGATCGCTCGCGTCGATTTCTCGTTAAGCATCACGCCAAATGCACCAACGGCATCAGTACTACCGGTTGAAGAACCGTAGGCAATACCGGTTTCGCCATTAGTCAAAACGTCGTGGCCAATCAAGCCTGATTGTTCTAACGCGTTTTCGGTGGCAACGGTTGCTAGACGAGATACACGGCCCATACCACGCACTTGCTTGCGCTTATAGTGTTTAGGCAGTTGAAAGTCGTCAATAGGTGCAGCAAGCTTGGTGTTGAGGCCGTCGTACTGCTCAAAGCTTGGCATGTACTGGGTCGCATTTTTACACGCTTTCAGTTTTGGCTCGATGTGCTGCCAATCGTTGCCAAAAGCGGTAACGCCTGACATGCCAGTTACAACAACGCGGCGGGTCATACTAAGCCTCCATTAACTGAAATCACTTGGCGAGTTACGTAGCCGGCAATATCCGACATTAGGTAGCTGACTAGGCCTGCTACTTCTTCTGGTTCACCCATGCGGCGTAATGGAACTTGAGGCAGCGCATGCTCTTTTACATGCTCATCAACCATCCCGGTATCGATTAGACCAGGAGCGACACAGTTTACCGTTATCTTGCGTTTTGCGAGCTCTAGAGCCAGAGACTTAGTTGCGCCAATCACACCTGCTTTTGCTGCGGCATAGTTGGTTTGACCGCGGTTACCCATGATGCCTGATACCGACGCTAGAGTGATGATGCGACCGCCTTTGCGCTTTTGAACCATTGGCATTACGCACGGGTGCAGTACATTGTAGAAACTGTCTAGGTTGGTGTGGATAACGCCATCCCACTCTTCTTCAGTCATGGCTGGGAAGGCCGTATCGCGAGTAATCCCCGCATTGTTCACCACGCCATAGTAAGCGCCATACTCAGCAATATCAGCCTCAAGTATTTCGCGACACTCGCTGCGGTTGCTGATGTCAAACTGGATAAGACGCCCAGCGCCACCCAGATCAGTAATTGACTTCAAAGTATTTTCTGCACCTTGCTTGTCACCCATGTAGTGAACGGCGATTTCAAATCCGTCTGTCGCGAGTTGAATAGCGATCGCTTTACCAATGCCTTTGCTGGCACCTGTAACTAAAACCTGACGGGTCATGATGGGCTCCTAGTTTTCATTTCTTGTAATTTTTGTTCGGTTGGTACATAGACATTGAGCTGGCATTGAGCCACTAGCTCGCCTTGGTCTTCGACTCTGGCGGTAAATACTGCCATACCGCTGTCTTCCATGAGTTGTTCAGCATAGATATCAAGGGTTTGACCTTGAGTAAACTCATCACAAAGTGACTTATAGCGACGAGAACCTAATAAAAAACCGATTGGGGGAATGGTGCCATTTTTCAGCGCATGATACCCAGACCATGCAGCAACAGATTGCGCCATAAACTCGATACCCACATAAGCAGGTACGGTTTGAGATTCGGTGTTAAAGAACAGGTTGTGCGCGCCAATGTCGACCTGGCAGTGAATCGATAATGCCTCAACGTTGATAGCTCGATCGATTAATATCATCGGATCATCGTGTGGGAGAAGTTGGTCTACAGAAGGGATATCAGTCATTTATTACACCAAAAATCAGGCTAATGTTGTTGCCACCAAAAGCGAACGAGTTGCTTAAGATGTTCTTTACTTTAAGTTTCTGGGGACAGTTTACCAAATCAATCTCAATATCTTCAGCTTTATACTGACATTTTTGTAAGGGGAGTGGTAAGTCATATTTTAGAATATGCCACGCAATTGCAGCCTCTATCGCACTTGCCGCTCCAAGAGTATGTCCTGTTAGAGGCTTGGTTGAACTGACGGGAACCTTGTTTGAGAAAATACGATAGATGGCTTTGCTTTCCATTGAGTCATTGAGTGGGGTTGCGGTGCCATGGGCATTAATATAACCGATGTCTTCTGCTTGTAACTGTGCAGAATATAACGCCTTTCTCATTGCTTGTTCTGCGCCGTTACCTTCTGGATGGGGTGCAGAAATATGGTGTGCGTCGGAGCTATCACCGCAACCCAGTAGGGCGATGTTCGAAGTACTTTGAGTTGCATCAGTAGCGGTTGGTTTTGTCTTGCTAAGCAACATGAATGCCGCAGCTTCTCCGATGTTGATGCCATCACGCTCGGCGCTAAAGGGCTTACAATATGTCGTTGATAGTGCTTCAAGACCATGAAAGCCATTGAGCGTCAGTTTACACAGTGTATCGACACCGCCAACCAATACAGCATCCGCCATTCCAGAATCTAACAAACGTTGGGCAGTAATAAATACACGGCCACTTGATGAGCAAGCGGTCGAGATCGCGTAGCTTGGCCCTGTTAAAGAGCAGTGTTGGCTGATGAACTCCGATACATTACCAAGCTCTTGTTTTGAATAGTGGAAACCTTCGGGGAAAGAGCCATGGTCGAGTTTGTGTTTAAACGCCGTTTCGCCATCAGAAATACCAGAAGTGCTTGTGCCGATGACTACAGCAATCCTATCTGCGCCATATTGTGATTTTGCTTGTTCAATAGAATCTTTTATTTGATTAACAGCCGATAACGCCAGTTGATTGTTGCGAGTGGCGTATTTCGTTTGAACTGATGAAATTTCTGGTAAATCTCCCGCGACCTTACCAACGACCGTCGGCTTACCGTCGTTTAGCATGTCGCTCACTTCAATCATATTGGAGTCGCATTGATTGCTGAGGCAGCTATGAATGTCAGCAACGCTTGAGCCTAATGCGGAGTGGAAACCACAGTCTTGGATATAAATAGGCATAATGTTCAGCTCTTACTTGGGTTATCGACAATCGTTGAGTTCAACGTTTGAATGGTGATGGTGTAGCCTTGAATCAAATGCTTGAAAACAATATTGCCCGTGGTTTTGTGTGCTCCGGGCTCTGCTTGGTAATCAATTTCAATGATTGCCTGTTGGTTTTCATCAAACACGGTGCGGCTGTTGTCTGTATCGACCAAATGCCAACCGATGCCTTGCAGAGGCTGAGCCCATGCTTCAATTGGCCATAGAGTCAGCATTAAATTAAATAACACCTGCTCAGGTTGCGGCAGGGTTGCGCCAAGACCGGACAGAACTTGAGTCTCAATGGCTTGGTTTTGGTATTGCAGCGATAAGATGCGCGTTCCCCAAGAGGAAAAGCCCGCTAACACGACTTTATCTGGTGTGACTTCGACTTGAACAGGCAGTTGCTGTGTATCGTCTTGCCATGTTGCGCTGATCAGTTGGCTCGCCGCAAATGAGTATCCCAGTTCAGCAGGCAGCGGCAAGGCTAGCTCGGTGTCTTTGTCGATTGCGACACTTGCACCTGTAGGCTGTTGAGACACCATCGAACAAGCGCTGAGTAATAAGCTCAATCCAACGGCTAGCGCTGCCTTGATTGTTTTGTTCATCTAAAAGCCTCTCGAGAGTTTGATTTTTCCGCTGCTTGTTGGTTGTTGATTGCAAGTGGTGAAAGCAACCATGCGACGAAAATACCGGTTAACACGGTAACACCGAAGCTATGAATGGCATGAGTTTGACTCAGTGACAGAAGGCCAAATGAAAGCAATGTCGTGAGACCCGATAGGGTAATCGCCAATAACGTACTCAGGGATTTCTTCTGCTCAGCAAAGAACAAGGTATAGTCGATACCAATCCCTAAAATCAGAATCAAGCCCAGCAGATTAAACAGGTTTAACGTTGAGCCTAAAATGCCCGTGATCGCTAAACCAGCGACTCCGGCAATTAACGATGGCAACAGCATTAACAGGCTTTGCTTTACACCGTAGCGCCAACCTAACACCATCCCAATAGCGGCCAAAGCAATCAATAATAGCTTGGTGATCTTGACTCTGTATTCCGTAAAGAGAGCGGAGATTTCATCGGCTTTATTAAGGTATTTAACACCTTGTTGCTGAGCAAAGCTTGAATCGAGCCATTGAGAGAACTGTTCTGAATCTGTGACATCTTTGATCAAAATGACCGACGCGGCTTGCCCATCGATCGGCTTTAACCAAAGTGGTCGAACAGGTTCTGACACTGGTGATTCTAAAAATCCAGATACCGTGATTGCCTCGAACTTAGGTAGCTCTGGAAAGCTAGGCCAACCAAGCGTGTTCTGTAAGATATGGCTTTGCTGGCTATAGAGTTGTTCAACCAATTGATAGTTATCATGCTGTTGTTGTTTGCTTAACAATTGTTGATTGATGCTGCGATATCCAGAGATACCTTGGCTATTGACTAAAGAATCTAAGCTCGTGGTGATCTCTGCCAGTTTTTTTAGCAGTTTTTGGTCGCTCTTGGCGGTCACCAGCAGCATATTTTGACCACTGCCTAATCCTGATATCTCAGTAATGGCTTGTTCTTGCTGTTTGAGTTGATCAGGCATCGCTTGAAGTTGACGAATATCGTCGTCGTAGCGAATTTGGCTGAGTGATATCAAACTAACGACAGTCACTATTAATGGTAAGCCAATTCTAAATTTTTGGTTGCTCCAGAGGCTTAACCAAGTATGCCAAAGCTTCGATAAGGGAAGAGGTCGTTCTTGACTTGGTTTTGCCGCTAAAACCGGATACCAACACACCACACTGGCGTAAGCTGCGATCAGTCCAATGGACGAAAAAAGAGCAAGTTGCTGTAAACCGGGGAAAGGTGCCACCAACAGACCTAGGTAGCCAATCAAGCTGGTGATCAGACCCAATGTGATCGCAACGATAATATGTTTCAACCCTTTGTCGCTTTGCCATTGATTACCAGCCGCCAAACGATCGGTTAGGTAATGGAAAGAGTAGTCGATGGATACGCCAATTAAGCTGGCACCGAACACCAAACTAAATAGGTGAACCTTGCCGAAGATAGCTACGGTGCTTGCAAGGGCAACCAACAACCCAGTACTGATTGAAAGCAAGGATAAGGCAAGTGGTAAGGCACTACGAAATGTCAGCCACACCAGTAAAATAACACCGGCTAATGAGCCTAAGCCAATGGTGCTGATTTCTGATTTCGCGCTTTCGGTACCGTAATTGGCGTAGAACACCACACCAGTATGCTGCACTTTGGCGCCAAACTGTTTCTCAATCTCACGCTCCAGTGCATCAAGACCCGGAAGTTGTTCTTGAATCGCCAAGCTGTAAGGTGAGCCTGCCAAAGTCGCCGTCACCAAAACATGAGTTTGGTCATTCGATTGAGCTGTGAGGTACCCTTCTTTCAGGACAAAGTTACTTGATTGAACGCCAACAGCACTGATGTAGTCGCGAAACAGCAGGAATGGGTCGAGAGATAGCTCTGCAGCAGTGACGCCTGAGAAAGGATTGTACAGAGACTGAATGACATATTGAGCTCGCGAATCTGGCGACTGTGTCAGCGTCTCTTTTTGCTGTTGGGTCAGCAGTTGAGCTCGGTGACGAAAATAGAAATCGCTCCATTGGCTTTGAGTGCTGGCGTTGATTTTGCCCTGCACTTGCTTAAAAAGAGGGGCTTGACTTGAGAAAGCTCTTTGGTTGAGTTTTTTTTCAAAAGAGTCAGTCGCGGCAACGGCTTGTTCAATGTCTGTGGCGCTTATGATAAACACCAGTTGCTCACTCATCGAGCTAGATATCTGCTGAAAGGCTTGCTCTACCATTGGGTCTTGCTGGTTTTCAGGCAGCAATTTCATGATATTGCTTTCAATAGGTACCGATGAAGAAAAAGCGAATTGTTTGATTAACAATCCGCTAAATAGCACTACGACAACTAGCCAGACAAGGGCAAGCTTAGAGTTGAAATTGTTGTGCTTCGGCATCTGATAAAACTTCTGGTTGATGGCTTAATTGGCTAAATTCGATCACCGTGCTGTCTCCGCGTATCTCTTTCAACTCAATGCGTTCAATATCATTTTCACCTTGAAGCGTGATGGCTTCAAACACCGCGTTCATCGGTGCACTTTTGGGCTTTAGGGTCAGTGTCCATCGTGTCTCATCTGAACTTGCGTCTGCACTTTCATCTGAGTTTAGCTCGTTCGCTGGTTCAAATGACAGTGAGAACTGCTCTTGGAGTTTTTGAGTATCACCGTGGAACACCGATAAGAATATATGGCTGAAATAAAACGCCATCGGGTTTTCTTGGTCGGTGATGATCTTGGCTGGTTGATCAGCAAACCTTTGGCTCAGTTTGTTGTCGGTTAGCACCAAGCTCACAGGGAAGGGTGTCGTTTGTGTCCAAAGCAACCCATTCGACTTGTCTAACAGGAAAGTACCTTGTGATGTTAAAGGCTGAGCGAACATTTCCATATTGCGTGTTTGAATGAACTCCCCACGCACTATGTTGTTTGCACTTAATACTGTTTGCAGATCTAAAATAGAGCCAACCCTAGCTGTACTTTCATTAGCAATAACAAAGCCACTCGCCATCATAGAAGCGAGCCCTATTAGTGCGATGCTGATGTGTTTGCGACTGCGTTTAAACAGACTCATGTTTCACCTGCTGCAGTGTGTTAGATACTTGAGATTGTTCGGATTGTTGGTCGCTTGATTGCTGCTCAGTTGATCGAGGTAAGCAGCCAAATTGGTGCCAGTGCTCGACTTTATCGGTAAACACTTTCGGCGAAGCAAAACACATCTCTTGCTCTTCAATGGTTACTGCAACCTGCATGGTGTGGGCGCGTGTCATACGAGCACCTGTATTGGCATCGTGAATTTCGTAGTCAACACGCAAGCGGTTTTCCCATTCAGTTAACTTAGCGGATACCTTGATCTGATGATTAAACGGTATTGCTTTGATGTACTTTACACGTGTGTCGATGATCGGCCACATGTAGCCTGAATCCTTCATCTCATGATAGTTGTACTCAATCTTATCCATCATGATGCGCCTTACTTCTTCAAAAAATCGGAAGTAATTACCGTGATAGATCACGCCCATCGGATCGGCATCTTGGAATGAGGTGATAAGTGTCACCTCTGATTGTAATGGATGAAGGATTTCAGACATAAATCGCTCTCAACAATATTGCGTTAAGGGTTAGCCAACTTTATGACGTTGGCTACTCTATGAGGTTAGCTACTCTATGAGTAAAGTGACCAGTGCTGACTTTGAATACGATCAATGAAGTGGCGTAGATCGCCTTCAAGTGGTCGATCTTCTACGATAAATTCAAACTCTTTGAGTACTTCGTCTCGAATGTGCTTTAGGTTTTCACTCATGTGGTGCTCATCAAGCTCATTGTGGCGTTTACGAAGCTCAAGCGCTTGTGTGCCCGCCAGAAGTGATGCAGCCGCGACTTGTTCAGTCAATTCAAGCACACGTAAGCAGTCACGAGCCGAAATGGTACCCATGCTTACTTTATCTTGGTTGTGACACTCGGTTGAACGAGAGAACACGCTTGCTGGCATGGTGTGTTTCAATGCTTCTGCTGTCCATGCTGAAACGCCGATCTGTACCGCTTTGAAGCCGTGGTTAATCGGTTTACGTTCGCCTTCTGCACCGGTTAGGTTGAATGGCAAGCCGTTGTTGAATTTGTAATCCATCAACTGCGCCATTTGACGATCAAGCAGATCTGCAAGGTTAGCTACCGCTGTTTTTAGCGTATCCATCGCCATTGCGATATGGCCACCGTAGAAGTGTCCACCATGCAGTACTCGCTCATTGTCGCCATCGATAATTGGGTTGTCGTTAGCGCTGTTGAGCTCGTTTTCGATCATTTGGCGTAGCCAAGGTAGAGAGTCTTGAACCACACCGATAACGTGCGGAGCACAACGCAATGAGTAACGATCTTGCAGACGGTCACTGTTGCGAGGTGGACGATCCGCTTGCAGGTCATCACGTAGCCATGCTGCAATTTGTTGTTGGCCTGGGTGAGGTTTCACTGCGAACAGTGCTTCGTCGAAGTGGAAGTCGTTGCCCTGCATCCCTACAGACACCATTGCTGTAATTTTTGTTGATAGCTGAGCTAGGTATTCCGCACGTTTGTAGGCGATACAAGCTAATGCTGTCATTACCGAAGTGCCATTCATCAAGGCCAAGCCTTCTTTTGGCTTAAGCTTGATAGGGTTAATGCTTAGCTCTTTATAAACATCACTGGTGGGGCGAACTTCACCTTTGTAGATAACATCACGCTCACCGATCAGTGCTGCAGCCAAATAAGAGAGAGGCGTTAGATCGCCACTAGCACCGACAGAGCCTTCTTGAGGAATACGCGGTGAGATATCTTGGTTGATCAGAGTGACGATCTGATTGAGAAGATCGTGAGTCACACCAGACACACCTTGTGACAATGAACAAAGACGCGTCGCTAATACAGCACGAGCTTGCTCATGAGATAGGATTTCACCTAAACCACAGCCGTGAAAGCGCGTTAGATGCAGAGGGAGTTCGTCAACTAGGTTCGGCGGAATCGCAACGGTACATGAATCACCGTAGCCAGTGGTTACGCCATAGATCACGCCTTCTTCTTTTAATAGACGTTCTAAAAAAGCGACACCGCGGTCGATCTTAGATGTGAACTCATTACTTGAGTTCATCGAGGCTTTTGCGCCTTGTGAAATAGCGACAACATCCTCAATCGTGAGGCGTTCGGCACCAAAAGTGATGCTATTTGGATTTTTTTTCGTCATGGTGCTGGTTGCTCAATGTCCAAAAGTTAAAAAAGTTGTACCACTGAAGCGGTGCTTTCAGTGTGTAGTGCTGAAGTCGGTCTGCGTATTTCTGCACGACTTGCTGTAAAGATTGTTCGCGAGTCTTTCTTGGTAGCTCTATCTTGTCGCTAAAATGCTCAAAATAGACATTAAAATGCGGCTTAGTTTGTGAGTCATCTCGTAGGCCAAACAGTAAGAATACTGGCGCTTTGAGAACAGAGGCTAACATAAATGGCCCTTGAGGGAAGGGTGCTTCCTTACCCAAGAACTCAGCCCATACTGAACGGCTCTCTTTGCTGGTGGAAGTTCTATCGCCGACAATCACGATCCATTCGCCTTGCTCCAACTTCTGTTGTAACAAGATAGCCGTATCAGGCCCCATCGAGGTCACTTGAATCAAGTTTAAGTCAGACTGCGGGTTGACCGCTTTCATCACTGAATTGAAACGCTCAGCGTGCTCGGTGAAAACCAATGCATTGATTTTGATGTTTGAGTGTCTGCGACCTAAAGCGCGGCACAATTCGATATTGCCAAGGTGAGAACCCAGAATCAGCACACCTTGTTGGTTTGCCACCATGCTCTCAAATTGTTCTTGACCATGAATGCTCAGGTTATCGACCGAAAAATCCCCTTTCCATGCCGCCAACTTGTCTAGCATGGTGTGACCAAACGAAAGCAGGTGATTGTAACTGGTGAGTTCAGTCGGTAGCTCAATATTCTGTTGCTCTGCGTAAGCCTTAAGCTGGAATAGGTATTGTTCAGAGGCGTTTCGCGCGCGCTTGCCTGTCAAATGGTAGTAACGCATCACACCGCGCAAAATTAGATTAAATACGCCTCGGCCTAACAAAGTATAAACGGCCAATAACAGTTTGATTCCCAGCACAGTGCCGCGTTCTTGAGTACGTGACCAATGGGGTTGTTCTGGACCTATTTGTTCGGAATTTACCTGTCTTGAATCTGCCGAGGAACCTTGGCTATTTTCAGCCGATAAATTCTTCGCTGAGTCCGACTTGAAATGACGCGCGATCAGTTTTGGCGCTCTTGGCAGCATGCCGAAGAACAGTCGCGTGTGCATCCAGCTGATTTTTACGTTGTCCCACAGTGCATCGAAATGAGAGATCCCATTTTCTGGGTAGATAACACGCGTTTCAACGAAGTCGATATCGCAGCCTTCCCAATACAGGCGAACCAGAATCTCAATATCGAAGTCCATTCTCGAACCGACATCGTATTTATTCAGTACGGTTTGCGTCTTATCGATTGGATACGCTCTAAAGCCACACATGCTGTCTTTAATTGATAAAGAAAGGGTTTCTATCCATACCCAGATATGTGTCGCGTAGCGTCCGTAGAGCCTTGCCTTAGGCACGCTGTCGTCATAGACAGGCTGACCTGAGATCAGGCGTTGGGGCTTAGTTTGTGACGCTTGGATCAATGCGGGTAGGGCGTCTAGGTCATGTTGACCATCAGCATCAATCTGAATGGCATGACTAAAACCGAGCTCTTGCGCTCGTGTTATGCCAGCTTTTACTGCGCCGCCTTTGCCTTGGTTATGCTCCAGTGTTACCAAAGTCACACTTGGATTATCTGTTAGTGGGGCCAGAAACTGTTTGGTCGCGAGTTCACTGCCATCATCAACGATAATAATCGGTAGTTCGAATTTGAGGAGTGGTGAGACGACCTCGGGCATGGTTGCGCCGTGGTTAAAGCACGGAATTAGGAAGCAAGCCTTGTAGTTGCTTTCTTCAAGTGCGTGTTGAGAAACCGCCTCAGCGCTATTCACTTTTCTCTCCCAGCTTCATTTTTCCTGAAGAGTGGGTCTGCTCACCGTTATTCGAGGTGTAACTGAAGCTTAATTTATCTTTGTCGGCTTCCCATTTAAGTGATAACTGAATGGTAGAATCTGGCAGGATAGGCTCTTGGAATTTGATGACCTCCATGCCTTTAAAGTAACCAGGAACGTTCAGCTCTTCGACAGCATAGTGAAGTGCCCAATCAATTTGTGTCACGCCCGGAAGAATAGGGAAGCTCTTGAAGTGCCCCTGAAAGTCGGTGATATCGCCAGTAACATGGAGTGTCAAAGTCGATTCTTTCTCTACCGTATTAACAGCAATGACGTTTGGTTTTCTCTTATCCATAGCGTGTGCTTAGAATCCTTGGGCTGAAATGGGTGTTCTGACAAAAATATAAAAGATAATCTCAGTATAAAATGCGACCAGTGATTTTTATGATTTTACGAGCTGCTCTATGTGAGAGGTTAACCGCTTACCTTGGCTGTTGAGCGGAATCTCATCAACAACACGATACTTTCTTGGGATGGCGATTGGCTCTAACCACTTTCTCAACTCTGAACGTAGCATCAACCAGAATTTGCCTTTACTCATGGTGGCGAGGCTAGCTTGGCCTTCATCAGATAATACCAAAACCGACGCTAAAATTAAGCGCTCAGGTTCTTCAAAGGAAATGACTACACACTCGCTTATCCAAGGCAGTTGCTCCAGTCGCTTTTCAACTTCAACCAGTGATACTCGTTTTTCTTCAATCTTGATCACTCGGTCGGTTCGGCCTTTCAATATGAATTGACTACCCGAGACCATTTCGCACTCATCGGCGGTTTGATACCAGTTGTTTCTGTCGATGTAAGGCGACAATAACTTAATGCAATTCTCACTATTGAGACTGGCCTCAATACAGTCAAAAAGCTGCCAAGGCGTTTGAACGCTTTCTTGCTGACGAAATGCGATACCGCCGGTTTCAGTACTACCAAAAACCTCGATTGGCAAATGCCCTAACAAGTTGAGGGCTTGGTGAGCAGATTCTGTTGGTAAAGGGCCACCAGAAGAGAACACTCCCGCTAGATGCGTAGACTTTGTCTCGTGTTTTAATCGTTTGAGTAGCGCAGGGCTGCTGATCAGCACGCTCTGTTTGTTAGCGTGAGACAGTATCTGTTCCGGGTATTCGAGATTGTGTCGAGAAAATGGAACGCCAGAACAAAGCGGCCATAAGATTCGAAACAACAGACCATAGATATGTTGGTGTGAGACCGTGCTGTGGACTTGGTTGTCTCTAAGCAAGGTACCCCAGTTTTTATCTAGCTGAGCGATTTCAATATCTAGATGTTCTAAGGTCTTATGGATTGCTTTGGGTGTACCGCTTGAGCCTGAAGTAAACAAGGTCAATGGGGTAGCGGCTAAATCAATGGTCGTTTGGTCATTTGCTAGAAGAGTGGATGTTTCTATGTTTGAGTCCAACAATGCCTGGACGTTGCAAACCTCGTTTACTTCTACTTTGCCAATCGCATCATCGACTAACAGGCAATCAAAATGCTTACTCAGCTCGGCAAGCGCACACGGTTGATAGTTGCCCGGTAAAATGATGTGCTTGTTGCTGACTGCGCACGCTAAAAAGGCCACCGAAAATAGGTAGCTGTCTTGGGTGCAAATCGCAACTCGTTGAAAAGGGGATGAAGATAAAAGGTGTACGAGTTTAGATAAATTGAGGTTGAATGTTTGCCATGTCATCTCGCTATTGTCGCCGAAGCAGACAATAGATTCAGGAGCTCGGTTTTGACTGAGGAGTTCAGATAACGAGATATAAGATACGGTTTGGGTCATAACAATTTAACTCTGACGAATGCGCTGTCTTACTACCCACTCTCCTGCAAAAAGTAACCCTGCAAACAAGTAGCTGAGTAAGCCATTGTATAGGGTCCATATTTCAAGAGGTTGGAAGCAGGTATAAAGTGCGATAGAGCCATTGATAACAAAGAAAAAACACCAAACCTTGGTGACTTTTCGTGTGTAATCAACGCCACTTTGCGGAAGTTCGGGCTCTTGGAGTCGAGCAAGCCGCTCGATAATCGTTTGCGGTTGCCATAGGCTTGAAGCGAACACAACCAGCATACAAACGTTAACGATGACGGGATAATAAGTTAGCCAGCCGTGCTGTTTGAAGGTTAACCCTAATGCCAACAGAACAATCCCCGCACTTCCGCTGATCCAAGCTAGGTGTTTTAGCTCTTTGATTTTAGCCTGACCACCTGTGAAAATGCGGACAGCAAAAATAGCGGCTAAGACGATACCAACGGTTTGTAGGCCAAACTTGTTGAGTCCAAAGTAAACCGCTATTGGATAAGTGAAAAGTATGATTGCCGACAATAAAGTCAGCAGAGGACGCATTATGCGTCCTTCAATAGTTCAACCACAGACTCCACAACGTCATTAACGGTGCGTACTGCTTTGAACTCTTCAGGTTTGATCTTCTTACCCGTGACGTTCTGTAAGTGAACGACCAAATCAACGGCATCAATGCTGTCTAGGTCGAGATCGAGATAAAGGTGTGCTTCTGGAGTGATATCTTCAGCATCAAGCTCAAACAGCTCGATAAGCGCATCTTTAACCTGGTTGAATACTTCTTGTTGGTTCGCTTGTGTCATAAAGATCTGTCTAGTTGTTCGTTTTAGATGAGATGTAGTTAGCTAGGTTTTCAACCGATGCAAAATGCTGGCGAGTGTTTGAATCGTCGGCATCGATAACAATGTTGTACTTTTTCTTGATAGCAAGGCCAAGCTCAAGGGCATCAATAGAATCTAACCCAAGTCCATCACCAAAAAGTGGTGCTTCCGTCTCAATTTCATCAATGCTCATGTCTTCAAGGTTCAGTGCGTCGATGATCAGTTGTTTTAGTTCGTTGTGTAATGTTTCCACTTAGGCCTACTTAGTACTTTATCTAAATGCTACTTCAAGGGGGGCGATTCTACATTATGTGATGTATTTTCGAAACGCTGATATCACCAGTTGTTTTATTGATGAGCTAAATATTTTCTTCGGAAGGAAAAATAGTCTGTGCAAGGTGTTGATTGAGGCGCCTTGCTGCCGAAGTTAAGTTGTTCGAATTCTCAATAAATGGTGCGACGTCTATTTTACCTTTCACCGCGATATGAAAAAAGGGTTTAGTGGCAGGAACTTGATACCACTTTTTCTCTTTTGTTAAGAATGTCGGAGAAACCGTAATATGAATCACGCGTAAGTCGGTTTGTGTTCGAGTGGCAATTTGTGCCGCACCACGTTGTAAGGATGGTTCAATTCCTGGCGTTGTGCGAGTTCCTTCGGGGAAAACTAACAATACATTGCCACGCGAAAAGCGTTCTTCACAGCGTTCTAAAAGATCGTCAGGAGTTTGGTTGGGTATGTATCCCGCTGCTTTGACAATCCTCTTCATAAACGGGTTTTCCCAAATAGCGGCCTTAACGAGGCAATCACACTGAGGCAATTGAGAGGCGATCAGTACATAGTCAATCAAGCTAGGATGATTGGCAACAATGATGCAGTTGCGATCTTCGCGGAGCAATTCGGCGCCATCAATTCGGTAATCAATCGCGCCCGTGAACTTCATTATTTGGCAGAATGCATTGAATGAGAAACGGATCAATCGCTGTGCTTTGAGTTCTCTTTCAATGATATTGCGAGTCGTTAGTGCAAAAGAAGGTAAGATTAAGAAGCTTAAGACCAAGCCACCCAAACCAAAGATGGTAAAGCAGAGCCCAGTCGCGAATACTCGCCAATATTGGCCTACTTTATTCACTGTTGCGTTCCTGATTTGGCGTTATTCCACGACCAATTTTGGTGTTTACCTGCAATAGTCCAATGCTGAGTCCCCAATAGAATATGTTGTAATGCTTGTAGACCTTGTGGCAAATCAGTTGTTGAGCTTTCGTTAGCTATTGATTTGCTGGCTATTGGTTTACTTACTATTGGTTTGCTCACAATCGGCCTGTTAGGTATTGCTCTCGACACTGAGTAGTTATTGCCTGTGGTTAGCACTAAGCCCAAAGCATAATCAGCATAGTGCTGATCTTCGTACTCTCGGTATACGTCAGGCAGAGGTTGGTCGAAGTCAATGACGAGTACACGATGTGACGGATACTGATGTAGGTAAAGATAAGCTTCAATCAGAGCATTGTGGAAAGTATCTTGCCCTGCCGCTATTGAAGTCAGTGGAATTGGTGCTTTTGCAGCAATCGTTGTTAGACCTGCAGCGGTGTTGTGTACTGATTGGGAAAACGCCATTGGAGAGGCGTCGTCACCTTCTAATATTGATTGAATTAAAGTGGCTGTTCGGTGGAGCTCACCATGTCGACTGGCAAAAACCAGATAATCAATCGAGGTATCTTTTAGTAGGGTTAATGCGGTTTGGACGGCCAGTTTGCTTTGCAGGCTCATTCGGCGGCGCATCATAGGAGGGATGGCTTTAAATTCAGTTGAGCCATTTTGTGGCCAATCTAAATGAGTGCTCCACGTTTGCCACTCAGCAAAGGAATAGAGGCCTGGCGAATTTGCTGACCATTTTTCAATATTAAACGACATTAATTGGGATTGATTTGACATAGAGTATTGATTTACTTTGGGTCTAACTAATACTATGCATGCTTATAAATAAACACGGGTAAGGAGTTTAAATGAAATTACTAAAAATAGCCGTTTCAATGTTATTTATACTCGTTCTTGCAGGCTGTGGGCGTGTCCAACCTGTAATGAATGTTGAGGATACTCCAGTTGCTTTGAATCTTCAAAGTAAACAGGTGAAATCAGCAATTTATGAGTCTGCTGAGAACCGAGGTTGGTTGGTTTCAGAAATCAAACCAGGCCTAATCCGTGCTGAACTGTATGTCCGTTCACATCATGCTGTGGTTGATATTCCATATAATGATAAGTTTTACTCTATTCTTTACGTCGAATCTGAGAATTTGAAGTACGACGATGGTGAAATACACCGCAATTACAACCGTTGGGTTAATAACTTGAACGTTGATATTAAACGCAAGCTTGCACAAATGGCTGCTGAGTAGCTCTCTATTATTTTAAAGTTAGGTTTTTCGTGTCGGAATATAAATTAGATCCATTCAACGCATTAGAAGCAAAAACAGAAGCGCAAAAATTGTCTTTTGCCCCTATTGTTTTTCATACAGCTCGTACACTTCGTGATTTAGGTATATTGAAAGCGTTAGATGACGCAGGCAATGATGGTTTACCCGCTGAAACTATTTCTCAAGCAACGGGTGTATCCGAATACGGTGTCAAAGTTCTGCTTGATATGGCGTTGAGTGCTCATATCGTTACCTGGGATAAGCCCCGCTATAAAATGGCTAATCTAGGTTTTTATCTATTGCACGATGGCATGACCAACGCAAATATGGATTTCACTGCTGATGTCTGTTACGCCGCGATGATGCATTTAACCGAAGCAATAGAAGAAGGCACACCTGCGGGCCTGAAAGAGCTGGGTGATTGGGAAACGATTTACCAAGGCTTGTCTCAATTGCCAGAAAAAGCAAAAGAGAGTTGGTTTAAGTTTGATCATTTCTATTCAGATCGTTCGTTCCCTGTGTTGCTTGAGAAAGTTTTCAGTAAGAAGCCTAAATCGCTGGTGGATATTGGCGGTAATACAGGTAAGTGGGCGATGCAATGTTGTAACTACGACTCTGATGTCGAGGTGACGATTGTCGATTTGCCGCAGCAACTAGAAATGGCAATGGCAAACGCAACACAGCACGGTCATCAAGACCGAGTGACTCCATTCCCCGCTAACATGCTTGATAAACAGCAAGCGCTGCCGACAGGTACAGACGTGTGGTGGATGAGTCAGTTCCTTGATTGCTTCTCGCCAATGGAAATTCTTAGCATATTAAAACGTGTTCGCTCTCATATGTCAGAAGACGCGACTGTTTATATTCTTGAACTGTTTTGGGATGCACAGAAATACGATGCGGCTTCTTATAGCTTAAATGCGACGTCTCTCTACTTCACTTGCTTGGCCAACGGCAACAGTCGCTTTTACCGCAGTGAAGACTTCCTAGAGATAGTGGAAGAGGCTGGCTTCGACGTGGTGACTCGTACCGATGATATCGGTCTTGGGCATACGCTTCTGGAGCTGAAAGCTAGCGCGAAATAATCATGGTAAACATGGCTTAAATTAATGAAAAAACTGTCAACTCAAGTAGTGATCATCGGAGCAGGCCCATCAGGGTCTATTGCTGCGTCTTTGCTTCATAAAAAAGGCATCGATGTTCGAGTGATTGAAAAAAGCCTTTTTCCCCGTTTTTCTATTGGTGAAAGCCTGTTACCAGCATGCATGGAAGTGATCGAACAAGCGGGCATGACTGAAGCGGTGGTTAATGCTAACTTCCAATTTAAAGATGGCGCGGCTTTTCGTAAAAATGGCGTTTATACGGCGTTTAATTTTGAAGATAAGTTCTCTTCTGGGCCGGGAACGACGTTTCAGGTTCAACGAGGCTCGTTTGATAAAGTATTGGCAGACAGTGCTGAAGCGCAGGGTGTTACCATTGATTACCAACATGAACTGGTAGGTATTAACTTCGCTGAAGATCGTACGATATTAGATGTACAAGTGCAGGGTGGAGAGCGTTATCAGCTAGAGGCTCAGTACGTCCTGGATGGTAGTGGTTTTGGTCGAGTGTTACCAAAGATGCTCGATTTAGAAGAACCATCACAACTTCCTCCGCGCAAAGCCATTTTTACGCATATCAACGATCATATCTCAGTAATAGATACTGACCTTGAATACGATCGCAGTAAAATTTTGGTCTCGGTGCATCCAACCAACCCTGATGTATGGTATTGGTTGATTCCTTTCAGTAACGGCGTCTCTTCATTTGGTGTGGTAGGGGAGCCTAAATTCTTTGAATCATACCCAGAAGACAAGATTGCGGCGATTAAGCAGCTGGCAACAGAAGAGTCGGGTTTAGCTGAAATATTGGCAAATGCAGAGTATCCGAACCCTGCGGGCGAAATCGGTGGTTATTCTGCCAACGTAAAACACCTTGCAACAGACAAGTATGCGCTCTTGGGCAATGCCGGTGAGTTCCTTGACCCTGTGTTTTCATCAGGCGTGACGATTGCGATGAAGTCGGCTCAGTTTGCGGTTGAGTGCGTGGAAAAGCAGCTCAATGGTGAGAAGGTTGATTGGGACCGTGATTATGCGGATCCGCTGATGGTTGGCGTGAATACCTTTAGAACGTATGTTGAAGGGTGGTACTCAGGTACCTTGCAGGATGTGATTTTCTATCAAGACCCCAACCCGAAGATTAAGCAGATGGTGTGCTCAATTTTGGCTGGCTACGCATGGGATCAAACCAATCCTTATGTGAAAGAGTCAAAGCGTCGATTGAAGACGCTGGCAGAGATATGCCGAAGCTAGGTGGTCTATTTAGTATGTAGTAGCATGCTAAATGGTCACTATCGTTAGCCATAAATAAAAACAGCCGCAATGCGCGGCTGTTTTTGTATCAGATAAATCTGAGAAGCTGATTTTCAGAGCGAATACCAACTCCAGTAAGTAAGAGAGCAAAAATTCTAACGAAGTTATCGAGGTTGATACTACTTCAGGTCGATGCTGTTCAATCGTCCCATAAAGATAAGCAGCTCAATGACATCTTTGTGGGCTTCAAGGAGTGCTCGTTTGGTTTGGCTATAGGCCGCGAGTCGACCGTGTTTCCGTATAGAACATACTTTTGTTCTGTATTTGTAATCGCCATTTTCAGAGAAAACACGCCATTTCGCAATGTAGCACTCGTCGCGATGTTCAGGGTCACTCTGCGTTGGATTAGGCTTAAATACAATTTTAGGCTCTAAACTATGAGGCAGACGTGTCATGAGATAGGGCTCTTTGAGGACCTTTGGCCAAAACTTGCCCCAAAGCTGCCTACCCAGCTCATCTCTTAATTTGATGGTTTTCTTGAGTGCTTTCTCTTCCCCCATACGAACGAAACCGACTGAACGATGCAGTACCGTATCGTCGGGAGTATGAATGTGGATCTTAAAAGCGGTCTTACCTTTCGAGATAAAGCGGTAACCGGTAGCACCAATTAGATTATTCTGGCTCATAGTTTGCTAAATGATGATTATGTTATTAATAAGGTTACGACAAATACCGCGAAACCGAAACTAATCCTCGTGAAAAAAATAAAGCCTTAGCATTTTTGCTAAGGCTTTATTAGAAAATATGATCTGATAGAGCTGCTAACTACATAATTTTCTGCATCACATCACCAATTTGAATGCTTCCAGCCAGACTTGGCTGATCGATCGTAAGTTCAGCTTCGTTTTCATAAACGCGAGAAACGGTCAGTGTGATATCACTTTGAGAGACCTTATTGCGTGGTAAGCCTCTTTGGTCGATAAATGAACCCGTGTGCCAGAGTTGAAGTTTGTCACCTTGTTGAACGCCGTGTATTCGGCCTAAATCAATGGTAACTGTATTGCCAAACACCGCGGCGACCTCTGGAAGGGTGATTTTACAAGATACTTCCGATTCTAAATCCAACATAATATTGCGGCTGACGCGAAGCATCATACTGCCATAGGTTGATGCCCAGAAACGAGCACTGCGGGTATCGATTTCACTGGTCTTGGCAAATGGCCATTTTGCCACTTCACGATAGCTTCGGTTGTAGACCTGATGCCCTGTTTTACCATCGAAGACTTGCATTTCTAACGCAAATTGGCGGTTGATAATGTCATCTTTCAAAAGCTTAGATTCGATGGTCGCTGTTAAGTCGGTGATATCACCGCCGATGATGTATTGTGCGCCCGTATCTTGCGCGATCATCTTGATCACTTCAGGTCGGCGCTTGTCGATGTCGTAATTTGTTGTACCAACAGAGACAAAACTTCGAGATTCTTGCGCCAGTTGTCGGTTAACGACATGGCCAAAATCATCACCAATGTTATAGATTCGGCCCATAACAGCTTGCTGTGGAGAGCTCACATCAATATTGCCAACCAAAAATGTCTTTTTATATTGGCTCTCATGGCAAGCACTTGCCGAAGGGTAGATGTCAATCTTTGCTGTGACCATTATATTGCCACTGCGTTTCTTCTCATTTTCTACCAATATGTAGCGCACTTCATGATTGGTAAATTGAAATTCTTTCTTTTTTGCATCTAAGTAGGGAGTGAGGTTTGCAATGCTGCCGATGTCAGCGCCAGAGAACTGTATGGCTTTGTAGACGGCATCTTCTAGTGCATGAACCCTTGCCGCATCCTCTGACGATACGATGGTTGCAGTACCGGTAACTTCATACCAAGAGGCATGAGTACTGAAGCTGATGGTTGTCAGTAAACTTATTGAAAATAAGTAATAAATTATTTTTTTCATCTATTCGTTACCAGTTGGGTATAAATATTGCTTAACAAATATCTATAAGCTTAAAGCTGACTCAAGTGCGTTTTTCATAATCTGAACCATTAATGAATAGCAAAGATTGTTCCAACATTGTAATCCATTGAAAAGATTAATGGCGAGAACATATTGGAACAGCAAGCACTAAAACTATCTGGAGATAAGAGAATGAAAAAATGGCTCGTAGTAATGAGTGTCATGTTAATGACATCATGCGCTTATTCGCCAATCTATAATGGTAAGTCTGAGTATTCGGGCAGTCCGTTTATGTTGATGGACAGCCCGCGTCATACGATGGATTTTTTTGTTGAAAGCATGACCGAAGATTTGATCTTGTCGAATACGAGTATTTCAGCCAGAACACCCATTGCCATTACCTCGTTTGTCGACCTGCAGCACATGGACACAACTAGCTGGTTAGGAAACTCGGTATCAGAAGGTTTCATTCATCAGTTTCAGCGTCGAGGCTTTAAAGTGGTTGATTTTAAAACCACAGGCTCTATCCAAGTGACCCATCAGGGAGATTTTGCTATTAGCCGCGATTGGAAAGATTTAGCTCAAGAGCAAGACGTTCAGTATGTTTTGACTGGAACTATGCTTCGTCAAGAAGGCGGTGTTCTAGTGAATGCTCGCGTAGTCGGAATGCAAACTCGTATTGTTGTTGCTTCCGCACAAGGCTTCTTACCTGCAGACCGTATTGGTCGCGATTTAGATACTCTGAACAGTATCCGAACTCAAGATGGGGTTATCATTCGTTCTGATCCAACGATCAGTCAGCCTCATACTGTTATTCTTCGCCCTTAGGAGTTCGTGATGAAGAAGTTAATATTTGTTGTTGCCGTTTTATTGCTTGTCGGCTGTCAACCATTACAAAGCATGAGACCTAATGACTTTTTGGTTGCGGTTGGCTACGCGAGTGTTAGCGAGCAGAAAGGTCGTAATGACGAAGAGAAACGTATCCGAGCAATGAGAGCCTCTAAAATTGATGCGTATCGTGAACTTGCCGAACAAGTATATGGTATGCGCGTGAGTGGTCGTGCTGAGCTTGAAGATCAACGTCTTGGTACTGAGAGAACTTCAGGTGCGGTTGATGGTGTTATCCGTGGTGCAGAAGTGGTGCGTAGTTATCCTGTTGGCGATAGCTATGTGACTGAACTGCGGTTAGATATCCGAAAAATGGAACAACTGCGTAATTATGGCGAAGTTCAGCCTGTTCCAGAGAAGAGACAGCAAACGTTGTTCTAATTTAAATATTATCTAGTTATAGGCTTATTCAGTTAAATTGGCTGCCAATCGCTTTCCAGATGGTGTATCGGCAATCAATAATAGCTATGAATAAGAAAGCGGCAAGTATGAAAATACTTGCCGCTTTTTGTTTATCGGCTTTGGGAGTACATTCACAGGTTTAGTGGGAGCTTTGACTGGTGTTACGAGAAGGGTAGGCTGAGATACAGATACAGATACAGATACAGATACAGATACAGATACAGATAAAGATATGAAGGGTAAGGTTTACCTAGCTAGGCTTTAACGTTGGTTCCTAGCGTCGAAATGGTATGCGTTTGACCACCGGCATTGTAGGTCATGCCAATTTTTCCGTGGCTTTGCTGCATCATATTGCTGAGTTTTTTGAAGCTAAGGTGTGCTCGATTCAAGGCTTCGCCATTTACCAGGTTCGCTTGATGGCAATCGTGCACTATGGACTTGATGGTTGTGACTAACTGAGCAAGTTCAGGGTTTTCGGTCAGTTCAGATATATTAGTATGGGCAGCGATTCGTTGATCGGTTGATCTTAGTTGTTCAACAAGAACCACTTTCTCTTTGGCTATTCGCTCAATATCGCTTGATTGTCGGCTTGTAATAGCGATTTTCTCTGAACTCAATAATTCAGATAAGGCTTTGGCATTTTGAAGTTGGAAATTAACTAAATCTGCTAGTGCCGCCATAATGTAACCTACTAATAACCTCGTGTACTTTAAGATAATAACTTTATTTAAAAGTTAATGTTTGCTTAAAGACCTTTTAATTCGTTTTCAAATTTCATCATGTTGTCGGCCAACTTTTCTGGGTCAACAGTGTATGAACCATTTGCGATCGCTTCTTTTATTGCTGCGACTTTCACGGAATCGAAACTTGGTTGCGCTGCCATCTCTTGATGGAGTTGACCAATCGCCTTGCCTTGTTGGCTTAGTGAAACCGCATCTTTGCTTGCTGGTGATTTAGATGATACATCCGAACTTGATGTATCAGACCTAGAATCAGAGCGCACTGCTGAGCGGTTAGTGCTCGTTAGGGTTTGCCCTGAACGAATATTATCAATACCTGCCATAGTTAAGCCTTTTTCTTCAAAATGGGAACCTGTACAGTCAGTATCGACCATGGGTTCAAATACTTTAGCAATTTTTAGCTCATTAGTCGAAAAGGAAGCAAACGCCTCGACCGTTATATTCGGTGTTAGAGTTGAGAATAAAAAGCGCTAACGATACCGACACTTAGAAGTGAAGTGTTAAAAGTAAACCGTGACTTCAGACATGCTGGTAACAATTCCTTCGATTATACGCTGTGATTTGTCATTTTTCACCCTAACTTGATCACCCATTGAGCCATCGGTAAGTGCAGTCCCTTTGGTGGTAATGGTCATGCCACCTTTTACTGCTTGTATGATAACCTTCTCATTTCGGCATACGACACAAATATCGCCTCTTTCGACAACATCACCTGGCCTCAGGTTCTTTTTTACCTTAGCACCGACGACTTGTTGTGGAGCGGTAAAACCTTGGCGACGAAATTTGTTGAGAGAAATCATCGCGGTCGTGACATCGTATTGACCGATGATTTCGCCTCTTGCCAGTGAACGAGTCGTTGTGACAAGTGGAACTGACATTGAAATGCGCACAGGCACGTAAACACGCCATTCATCAGGCACACAACGAACTAAAACGGTAATGCTGCTACGGGTGTTGGTTGTTGTTGAGGCGCTTGTCTCGAGGGGAATAGGGCAATTTGTGGCTTTGATTCTAGAGTCAATATTAGCTGAATTAACAAAAAGTTCACCGCCTCGCGGTTGCTCGACCGAATCAAGAATGTGTTGCTCAGCGGCTGATTGGATCATGTCAATTTGTTCCGGTGTTGCCGCGTGTATAAAAAAACTAAACAATATTGTTAGAATGCCGATAAACTTAGCGACAGTTTTAAAAATAGTTCTACACATAGCTATGGAAAAAAGATATATGTTTGTTTTATGATATGTCATTTTATTTCTCTAGTGGTTCGTAGCCTGCAGTAGACTAACACTTTCTATCCAAAAAGTTTGATATGGAGATGAGCTCATGACGGGTATTCTTGATTCAGTGAATCAGCGTACGCAACTCGTCGGTCAAAACCGATTAGAATTACTAACCTTTCGCCTAATGGGGCGTCAGCGTTACGGTATTAATGTATTTAAAGTGAAAGAGGTTTTACAATGCCCTCGTCTGACTTTAATGCCAAATTTACATCATCTCGTAAAAGGTGTAGCTCATATTCGTGGTCAGACAGTTTCTGTCATTGATTTGAGCTTAGCGGTAGGCGGGCGTCCAACATCAGATATCGATAAGTGCTTTGTCGTGATTGCTGAATTTAACCGTACTATCCAAGCATTCCTTGTAAGCTCTGTAGATAGAATTGTTAATATGCACTGGGAAGCTATTCTTCCACCACCAGATGGTTCGGGTAAAGATAACTACCTAACAGCGGTTACTAATATTGACAATGAGCTTGTGGAAATATTAGACGTTGAAAAAATCTTGGCTGAGATTTCTCCAGTTGATGAAACAATGGATAGCAGAATCGCAGAAGAAATTGCAGAAGTTGAACAAGAGAAAGAATTGGTTCGCCGAATCTTGATTGCTGATGACTCCACGGTTGCTCGTAAGCAGGTTCAACGTGCTATCGAATCAATTGGTTTTGAGGTCATTGCTGTTAAAGATGGTAAAGAAGCCTATGAAACTCTAATGAAAATGGCATCGGAAGGCAGTATTTACGATCAAATTTCATTGGTGATTTCAGATATCGAAATGCCAGAAATGGATGGATACACGCTGACTGCTGAGATTCGTCGTCACGCAGAACTAAAAGATTTATATGTAATTTTGCACTCATCATTGAGTGGTGTATTTAACCAAGCCATGGTTGAACGTGTAGGAGCTAACTCCTTCATCGCGAAATTCAATCCTGACGAGCTTGGTGGCGCGGTTAAAGCTGCGTTAACTAACTAAAAGAGACATTAATGACTGCTATAACAATAAGTGATCAAGAGTATCGCGATTTCAGCCGTTTCTTAGAATCTCAATGTGGCATTGTATTAGGTGACAGCAAGCAGTATTTAGTGCGCAGTCGTCTAAGCCCATTAGTAACGAAGTTTAATGTAGCTTCATTATCTGATTTGCTAAGAGATGTAGTGACAGGTCGAAACCGTGAGTTGAGAGTGGCGGCAGTGGATGCTATGACGACTAACGAGACACTTTGGTTCCGAGACACTTATCCGTTTGCTGTACTAGCGGATAAACTTCTACCGGAAATAGCGGCAAATAAACGTCCTATCAAGATTTGGTCTGCGGCAAGTTCTTCAGGCCAAGAACCATACTCAATGGCTATGACGATACTTGAGACCCAAGCACGTAAGCCGGGTATGTTGCCAAATGTATCGATCACCGCTACTGACATTTCAGCAAGTATGTTGGATATGTGCCGCACCGGCGCTTATGACAACCTTGCTTTGGGACGAGGACTTTCTCCTGAGCGCCGTCGCACTTTCTTTGAAGATGCTGGCGATGGTCGTATGAAAGTGAAAGACAACGTTAAGCGAATGGTAAACTTCCGTCCTCAGAACTTGATGGAGAGCTATGCACTGTTAGGCAAATTCGACATTATCTTTTGCCGTAACGTGTTGATCTATTTCTCACCGGATATGAAGTCAAAAGTACTTAACCAGATGGCAAATAGCCTGAATCCTGGTGGTTACCTATTGTTGGGTGCGTCTGAATCGTTAACCGGCTTAACGGATCGTTTTGAAATGGTTCGCTGTAATCCAGGTATCATCTACAAATTAAAGTAATTAGTGTCGCTACTTTAAGATGTAACATTACTGTCTTTATTCAAAACCCAGCCAAGTGCTGGGTTTTCTTTTTCCTGTTTAAACGATATCTTTATGTCAGAGTGACATTCCAATTTACTCTATTTATTGGCTTGTATATTGCAAGTTTACCCACGAGTGACCTGTAAAAGTAATGGTCGGCCACTTTGTTTTTAAAGTTGGTATATATATTGCTTAGGTTATCTCATAACAGTCAGTTCTTGAGTTGAGGTTTACATGGCTATTTCTTTTGACAATGCTTTAGGCATTCACCAGCACACAGTTGGTGTACGTGAGCGTAACGCTGAGGTGCTTTCCACCAATATCGCGCAAGCTAACACGCCTGGGTATAAAGCAAAGGGATTAGACTTTAATAAATCACTGCAAGCGGCAAGTTCTGGGGCAAGCATTGGTCTTAGCCGAACAGACGGTCGGCATATTTCTGCCTCAACGACGGTGAACGGGGAAACGATGTATCGAATTCCTACGCAGCCTGATACCGGAGATGGCAATACGGTTGATTTGGATTTGGAAAGAAACCTTTTCATGCAAAACCAAATTAGGCATCAAGCCTCTCTCGACTTCTTAGGAAGTAAGTTCAAGAATTTAACTAAAGCGATAAAAGGGGAATAACTAGATGAGCTTATTTAATGTATTCAATGTGACTGGTTCTGCTATGAGTGCTGAATCTGTTCGTCTAAATACTACCTCAAGCAACCTTGCTAACGCAGACAGTGTAAGTAGTTCTGCTAAAGACACTTACAAGGCTCGCCACGCAGTGTTTGGCGCTGAGTTAAATCAGGCACGTAATAGTGGTCACACTGTGCCAGTGAAAGTATTAGGTATTGTAGAAAGCGATAAGCCGCTGAGCGCGGAGTACAACCCAGATCACCCATTAGCGAACGACGAAGGCTATATCTATAAGCCTAACGTGAACGTTATGGAAGAAATGGCAAACATGATTTCAGCATCACGTGCGTACCAAACAAACGTACAGGTTGCTGACTCGAGTAAACAAATGCTGCTGCGTACGCTGCAGATGGGTCAATAAGGATAAGGAGGTAGCAAATGGCTGGAATCAACAATGTTGGTCAAAGCGGCTTGTCCTATGTTGACCAGCTGAAGAGTCTTCAAGATGGTGCTAAGAAGCCCGATGAAACAACAGGTAAGCAGGATCTTAAACAAGATGACTTCTTATCTTTGTTAACTAAGCAACTTGCACAACAAGACCCTTTTAAGCCGGTTAGCAATGACCAGATGATTGCGCAAATGGCTTCATTTGCGACCGTAGATGGCATTGGGAAAATGAATACACAGTTTGAAAACTTGAATTCATCAATGACCTCTAACCAAGCACTGCAGGCATCCTCTTTGGTTGGCCGTGACGTATTGGTTCCTGGAGCGGCAGGTGTGAAACAAGGTGATGGCGGTATGGCGGCAATGGTTAAGCTTCCTCAGGCAATGGACAATGTAATGGTCCGTGTTGAGAACGAAGTTGGCCAATTGGTTCGCACTTTTGATATCGGCTCAAAACCATCGGGTGACACACGTGTTGAGTGGGACGGAAAAGACGAAGACGGTAATCCATTGCCGGCCGGTAAATACAACGTGAAAGCGTCGGGTTTATTGGAAGGTGAGAACACAGAGTTTCAAGTGTCGAGTTATGCGAACGTGAACAGTGTGCTTCTTGGTAAAGGCGATGGCAACGTACTACTCAATCTGGCTGGTTTTACATCGCCAGTACGACTTGCTGAAGTACTAGAAGTTGGTAAAGCGTAGCTCTTTTTAAAGTGATTATGCTAGCTAGATTAGGAGAATATTGGAATGTCATATGTATCTTTAAGCGGTCTGTCCGCTGCACAGTTAGACCTGAATACAACCAGTAACAACATTGCGAACGCAAACACATTTGGCTTTAAAGAGTCTCGTGCAGAGTTCGGCGATGTTTACTCAAGCTCGTTGTTCACTAACGCGAAAACGACGCCAGGAGGCGGTGCGCAAGCTAGCCAAGTGGCACAACAGTTCCATGAAGGTTCAAGTATCTATACGAATAACCCAATGGATTTGCGTGTAAGCGGTACAGGTTTCTTTGCAGTATCGAAAGACCGTATGGTGCCGGAAATCAATGAACTAACGCGTAATGGTGCATTTCACCTAAACAAAGACAACTACATGGTTACGGCTAATGATGAGTTTCTTTTAGGTTATGATGTTGACCCAAATACGGGTGAAGTTCTTTCTTACGCACCAAAGCCTCTCGACATTCCAGCTGAGTTTGGTAAACCTAAACAGACAGAAAACATTGAAGTAGGGGTTAACCTTCCTGCGAACGGTGATCTTAAAGACCCGGCGACATTTGACTTCAAAGATCCTGACACCTATAACCGTGCAACGTCTTCGACGGTCTACGATTCTATGGGTCAGTCTTACAAGTTAACGACTTACTACCTAAAAGATCAAACTCAACCTAATACTTGGCAAACGTACTACACCATGTCTGATGAAACGGGTGAAAAGCCGGTAAACATCACAGGTGGTGACGCGACGAATTCAGCAGGTCATGTTGGTCACACAATGAAGTTCAACAATGACGGTACATTAGCAAGCCTTAACAATGGTCAGCCAATTCTCTCTGATCCTATCGGTGCTGGTGAGAACGCAATTGATTTGAACGGTGCTGATCCAACACAGGTACTTAACTTTGGTCTGGATTCTTCAACTCAGTTTGCCGCTCCGTTCGAACTTTCTAGGTTTGATGAAGATGGCGCGACAACAGGTTTCTTAACGAAAATCGATTTCGATGAGTACGGCAGTGTTCTAGGCAGTTACTCAAACGGTGAAAATGTGATACTAGGCCGCGTAGGTTTAGTTCGTGTACCGAATGAGCATGGTCTAGATAAGAAAGGCGGCACTCAATGGGATTCTACTAACGCTTCAGGTGATAAAATCTGGGGTGAATCAAATAAAGGTTCATTTGGTAGTATTAACAATGGCTCACTAGAGCAGTCGAATATCGATATGACTCAAGAATTGGTTGATTTGATTTCTGCTCAACGTAACTTCCAAGCGAACTCTCGTTCTCTAGAAGTGCACAACCAACTGCAACAGAATATTCTTCAGATTCGTTAATCGTTTCGAGCGTCTGAATCATCTGCGAATACCCAATTCAATGTTATTGAGTTGGGTATTGTTGATGAATGACGTATGGCTATTTGCTTTTCTATTTGCCGCCTCTATTGCCGCACGGTAATGCCACAGGCAATAATTCTTCCAGAATGATCCTTTGATGATCACCCTTCTTGTTTGTTTTACATTTAAATTGTTGATAAATAACGCTTAAAAATATTGGCATAATGCTTGCTTAATTAGCCCCAGAAGATGATTTTTGGAGCAAAATTATGGATCGCGCACTGTTTCTTGCCATGAGTGGCGCTAAACAAAACATGCAGGCGTTGCAGCTACGTTCAAACAACCTTGCCAACGTAAGTACTACGGGTTTCCGTGCTGATTTAGCACAAGCACGTTCAATGCAAGCGTATGGTGAAGGCATGCCTACTCGTGTCTTCAGTATGACAGAGCGTCCGGGCCATAATTTCGCACAAGGTAGCGTGGTAACCACTGGTCGAGATCTCGACGTTACGATTCAAGGTGATGGCTGGATTTCAGTCATGGACAACACGGGTCGTGAAGGTTTAACCCGTAACGGTAACCTAAGGGTTGACCAAAACGGTTTACTTACCAACGCAAGTGGCCATTTAGTGCTCGGTGAAAACGACGCACCAATCACGCTCCCAATCCCAATCAGTAAAGTAGAAATTGGTACCGATGGTACGATCTCCGTTATTCCTCAAGGCGCTCCTGCTGAAGAATTGGCGGTGGTTGACCGTATTAAACTTGTACGTCCAGACAACCAAAGTTTGTTTAAAGATACGAATGGTCTATTCCGTTCTAAAAACCCAGATCAGGCATACGAAGCGGATGCAGCGGTAACGTTGCTGAAAGGTGCTATCGAAGGCAGTAACGTAAATGCCGTAGGCGAAATGACCAGCTTAATTGACTTACAACGTCAATTTGAAATGCAGGTCAAGATGATGAGCACCGCAGAGGAAATGGACAAGTCGTCTGATTCACTGCTTCGTATGAGCTAATAGAATTTTAAGGAAATTACTATGCATCCAGCATTATGGGTAAGTAAAACCGGTTTAGACGCCCAACAAACCAATATTTCAACAATTTCAAACAACCTTGCCAACGCATCAACCATTGGTTTTAAAAAGAGCCGTGCGGTGTTTGAAGATCTGTTCTATCAGAATATTAACCAACCAGGCGGTCAATCGTCTCAGAATACTGAGCTACCGAGTGGCTTGATGTTGGGTGCCGGTTCAAAAGTCGTTGCAACTCAAAAGGTGCACACTCACGGTAATGCACAAACGACGTCTAACAGCCTAGATATGATGATCGAGGGTGATGGTTTCTTCCAAGTTGAAATGCCAGATGGTGAAACAGGTTATAGCCGTAACGGTCAGTTCACACTGAACGGTGACGGTGCGATCGTAACATCGGGCCAAGGTTATGCCCTACAACCCGAAATCGTTATTCCTGAAGACTCGATTTCGGTAACGGTTGGTAACGATGGTGAAGTGTCGGTTCGTCTGCGTGGTCAGCAAAACAACGTCGTGGTTGGCCAAATTACCATTACTGACTTCGTAAACCCAGGTGGTTTAGAGCCCATCGGCCAAAACCTTTACTTGCCTACAGGCGCAAGTGGTGACCCGCAAGAGGGGGTTCCGGGGTTGAACGGCTTAGGTAATGTTCGTCAGTCTATGCTTGAAGCATCCAATGTAAACGTAACTGAAGAGTTGGTTAATATGATTGAAGCTCAACGTGTATACGAAATGAACTCAAAAGTTATCTCGGCGGTAGATAAGATGATGAGCTTCGTTAACCAACAGCTCTAGCGGGTTAATTCGCTATCTATTTACGTCTACTTAATCGTTCTATTTCCATTGTTTGCTGAGAGTACATCGCCATGAAACGTATTGTTTGTTTAGCTCTATTTTTAACTATGACGGGCTGTACCACACTGGAGCCAATTGAAACTCCGGCGCAAGAGAACGCAACCACTGTGGTTGATGCTGTAGAAGGCGACAAGTCGGCCCAGGAAAGCTCTGGTATTATCGACACACTTCGAGATAGAACGGACCCTATTGCTGGTGACCCTGCATGGGCGCCAATCAACCCCAAGAAAAAACAAGAGCATTATGCAGCAGCAACAGGCTCACTGTTCAATGTTAACCACATTGGCAGCATGTATGATGACTCAAAACCTCGCGGTATTGGTGACATCATTACAGTTGCGTTAGATGAGAACACGCGAGCGACCAAAAAAGCTAATGCAGATATGTCTAAATCAAACGACGCATCAATGGAACCGTTAGCTGTAGGTGGTGAAAATCTAGAACTTGGTAAATACAATTTTTCTTACGATCTGAGTAACACCAACACCTTTGCTGGAGATGCATCAGCTAACCAAAGTAACAGCATCAGCGGCTACATTACTGTTGAAGTTATCGAAGTATTAGCCAATGGCAACCTAGTGGTTCGTGGTGAAAAGTGGATGACCTTGAATACGGGTGATGAGTATATTCGCCTAAGTGGCACCATCCGCCCTGATGATATCGACTTTGAGAATACCATTGCTTCGAACCGTGTTTCGAACGCACGAATTCAGTACTCGGGTACGGGTGTGCAGAAAGATATGCAAGAACCTGGATTCTTGGCACGATTCTTTAATGTATCACTGTAGAGCTTGAGGCCTTGTCCGCATGTTGACACTCTCAGGATTGTCTAACTTCAAGCTAACTCATTATAAATTAAAGTAATACAGACAGGTTGCTCAATGAAAAAACTAACACTCGTACTCTTCGGCATGCTATTCCTTGCCACCAGTGCTCATGCTGCGCGTATTAAAGACGTGGCAAAAGTGGCGGGTGTTCGTAGTAACCAACTTGTCGGCTACGGTTTGGTCACAGGTTTGCCGGGCACCGGTGAGACAACTCCCTTTACGGATCAAACGTTTAACGCAATGCTGCAAAATTTTGGCATTCAATTGCCGCCTGGTACTAAGCCAAAAACCAAAAACGTAGCGGCTGTTATTGTTACCGCTGAATTACCGGCTTTCTCTAAGCAAGGTCAGGAAGTTGACGTAACTGTATCGTCTATTGGTTCTGCAAAAAGCCTTCGTGGTGGTACTTTGCTGCAGACTTTCCTTAAAGGTCTAGATGGTCAAGTGTACGCTGTGGCACAAGGTAATTTGGTGGTGAGTGGTTTTAGTGCTCAAGGCAACGACGGTTCTAAGCTCGTTGGTAACAACCCAAACGTCGGTATCATCTCTAGCGGTGCGACGGTAGAGCAAGAAATCCCAACTCCATTTGGCCGTGGTGACTACATCACTTTCAACCTAATCCAATCTGATTTCACGACAGCTCAGCGCCTAGCTGATGCGGTGAATAATTTCCTTGGCCCTCAAATGGCGTCTGCGGTAGATGCGACTTCTGTAAAAGTTCGTGCGCCACGTGAAATCAGCCAACGCGTAGCTTTCTTGTCTGCCATTGAAAACATCGAATTTGACCCAGCCGAGGGCTCTGCAAAAATCATTGTTAACTCTCGTACCGGTACTATTGTTGTTGGTAAGCACGTGCGTTTAAAAGCAGCGGCGGTAACACACGGTGGCATGACGGTTGCGATCAAAGAAAACCTAAATGTAAGCCAGCCTAATGCATTCGCTGGTGGTCAAACGGTCGTGGTTCCCGATTCAGATATCGAAGTAACCGAAGCCGATGGCAAGATGTTCAAGTTCGAACCCGGCTTAACGCTCGACGATTTGGTACGAGCTGTCAACGAAGTTGGCGCCGCACCTTCTGATTTAATGGCAATCCTTCAAGCACTGAAACAAGCGGGTGCAATTGAAGGTCAGTTGATCATTATTTAAGGAATCAAGCATGATTAAAAATAACAATGACATCGGCTTTATTCATGATATCGGTAGCCTAGACCGCCTTCGTCAACAAGCGGTAAGCGGTGAAGAAGGCAGTGAAAAAGAAGCGCTAACCGCTGCGGCGAAACAGTTTGAATCTATTTTTACTTCGATGCTGTTTAAGTCGATGCGTGATGCGAACTCGAGCTTTAAATCAGATATGTTAAACAGTCAGAACGAGCAATTTTATCGTCAGATGCAAGATGACCAAATGGCGAGTGAGTTGAGTGCTTCAGGTTCATTAGGTCTTGCGGATATGATCGTGGCTCAGTTAAGTGCTGGTCAAGCAAGCGACGCAACAGAAGATAAGGTTCGTAGTGAAGGCTTTGATACTTCATTGCAAAGGCCTCGATATTCAGGCCGTGCAGAAGATAGAGTATCGGATGTTCAATCTTCGCAAGCTATGTCAACAACAGGAGTGTCACCTGCAAAACAGTCCGCTTCATTTGACTCTCCAGAATCGTTTGTTGCCTCAATGAAGCCTTACGCTGAAAAAGCGGCGAGTGCGCTCGGTGTTGATTCGTCTCTACTATTGGCACAAGCAGCCCTTGAAACAGGTTGGGGTTCTAAAATGATTAAGAACTCATTGGGTAACAGCAATAACCTATTTAACATCAAAGCTGATAGAAGCTGGAAAGGCGATAAAGTTGCGACTCAAACACTAGAGTTCCATGGTAAAACAGCTGTTAAAGAGTCGGCTTCATTCCGTTCTTACTCTAATTTCGAAGATAGCTTTAATGATTACGTGAAGTTCTTGAACGAAAACCCAAGATACGAAACGGCATTGCAGCATCAAGGTAACTCTGAGAATTTCATCAAAGGCATTCACCATGCGGGTTACGCAACCGACCCTAACTATGCCGACAAGGTTTTACGAGTTAAAGCTAAGATTGATGAGATGAAATAGCGTTATTGAATGCACTCGAGAGCTTGCCACCGGCAGGCTCTTTTCTTATCCGCCCCTTCAGTTCTTACGCATCATTCATAGTTTTCTCCTTACACTTCAACAAATTATTGTCTTTTAACTCTCCGTTATTTCTATTGGCACATATATTGCTAATTATCTTAATAATAAGCTGTAGTAGTTAATCAGTTCATGCTGGTTTTGTTAAGTTTTTTGGGGGCATTATGGCGTCGGATCTTCTGAATGTAGGAGCACAAAGTGTTCTTACTGCTCAGAGACAGCTAAACACCACAGGTCATAACATTTCTAACGCCAACACAGAGGGCTATAGCCGTCAGTCTGTGGTTCAAGGTGTGAATGACCCGCGCCAGTACGGTGGTCAAACCTACGGTATGGGTGTGCATGTGGAAAATGTTCGCCGCTCTTGGGATCAGTTTGCCGTCAAAGAACTTAACTTATCAACAACCAATGCCGCTAACAAAGCGGATACCGAAGCTAACCTGGATATGCTGTCAAGCATGTTGTCATCGGTTGTTTCGAAGAAGATCCCAGAGAACCTTAATGAATGGTTTGACTCGGTTAAGACGCTCGCAGACACACCAAATGATGTTGGTACACGAAAAGTCGTCATAGAAAAAGCTGGGTTATTAAGTAAAACGCTAAATGAATTTCATGAAACCGTTCGTCAACAGTCTGATTCTGCGAATAAAAAATTAGACATGGGTATCGAGAGAGTTAACCAAATTGCATACGAGATCCGTGATCTTCAGCGACTAATGGTACGAACTCCCGGACCTCACAATGATCTACAAGATCAGCACGAACAGCTAGTTAATGAGCTTTCTGGTTACACTAAAGTGACGGTGACACCACGCGCTAATAATGAAGGCTTTAATGTCCATATCGGTAACGGTCATACCTTAGTTTCTGGTACAGAAGCGAGCCAACTGAAAATGATCGATGGCGTACCAGATGCACATCAGCGTCGTCTTGCTATCGTAGAAGGAAAGTCATTAAAGGCGATTACTAACCGCGATATTGATGGACAAATCGGCGCGATGTTAGACATGCGTGATGAACATATTCCTGCCGTTATGGATGAGCTTGGTCGTTTGGCGACCGCGTTTTCATACGAGGTCAATGCATTGCAATCACAAGGTTTGGATCTCAATGGCAATGTAGGTAAAAACCTGTTTACCGATGTGAACTCTGAGCTGGTGGCTAAGTCTCGTGTTACTGCTCATGGACAGTCAAAAGCGGATGTCGCAGTTTATATTGATGATACTTCCGCTCTAAAAGGCGGCGAGTACGGCCTGAAATACGATGGCAGCGACTACGTGGTTATTAAGCCGGATGGTGAAACGGTAAAAGTTAGCACTAATTCAACCGGAAATGCCTTTTATTTAGATGGCATGCGAGTGGAAGTTCGAAACCCGCCTGAATTGGGCGAGAAGCTTTTACTACGTCCAACTCGTAACTTTGCCGCGCAGATTCAGATGGAAACCAAAGACCCTAAAGATATTGCGGCACAAAGCTATGAGGCATCAACTACGTTTGCCAAAGGCACCGCGGATTTCAAAATATTGGCGGCAGGTCAACTGCGAGAGTTTGAAGTGATCGTGTCACCAAAGGGCGAACAGTTTGCGGTTACTGATCCTAAAGGCAACATACTTATGCAGCCTCAACCGTATCCACCACAAGGCCCTGTGACTATTAATGGCACAACGTTTGAACTTACACCGGGTGCGGTGGCAAACGACAAATTTACGGCAAACCTTGTCCCATCAGAAGGTGACAATGGCAACTTGCGTAAATTGCAAAATCTCCAAACAGGCAAAGTCTTGGATGATGGTGAGTCTACGATTCTAGATCTTTACCACAACTTGAATACCAATACGGGCTTGAAATCTTCAACGGCAAATCGCTTGAGTGATATTGCTAGATTAGAAAAAGAGTCAGCTCAAGAACGTATTGCTTCAGTCTCTGGGGTGAACCTAGATGAAGAAGCGGCAAATATGATGAAATTTCAGCAAGCGTATATGGCTTCGTCACGCATCATGCAAGCCGCCAATGATACGTTTAATACTATTTTGGCTTTGAGGTAGGAAGTATAAATGTTGACTCGTATTTCTAGCTTTCATAATTATCAGTCAGTACAAAATGACTTTCGCCGCCAAGAAAATAAGGTGCATCATAATCAAGCTCAACTGGCTTCTGGTAAGAAACTACAGTCGGCGAGTGATGATCCTTTGGCGACGCATTATTTACAAAACATCGGCCAGCAATCTGAGCAACTTAAACAGTATGTTGATGCGATCACTCTAATTAGAAACCGCCTTGAACATCATGAAGTCATGGTCGCCAACTCGGAAGGGTTCGCGGATGAAGCAAAACGAACCGTGATGGAAATGATTAACGGTGCACTTTCTCCGGAAGACCGTTTAGCGAAGAAACGTGAAATTCAAGAGTTATCGAATAATCTTCTGCACTTAGCTAATACTCAAGATGAGTCGGGTAACTACACATTTTCAGGCACCAAGCCCAAGAGCCAACCATTTTTTCAAGATAATGAAGGGAATGTCTCTTATCAAGGTGATGACTATCAAAGAAAGATGCGAGTAGCAACGAGCTTTGAAATGGCAATGAACGATCCGGGCAGTAAGTTGTTTATGGAAATAGATAACCCGTTTGGTGATTACGAGCCTCAGTATGATCTTGAACCAGCCTCTGAGTTGTTACTAGGGCGTGCAACCAATAAAGCTGAAGATAGTTCTACCTATAAAGTGACTTTTGTTGATATGCAAACAGGCAAGTTTGCTTACCAGCTTGAAAAAGATGGCAAAGTGGTTGCATCGGAAGACTTTGATCCTTCGAAAGGTGTTGTCTATGAAGGTCTGAATATCCAATTCAAGGGGCAGATCACTAAGGGGGACTCGATCACTTTAGAGCCGAGAAAGACATTCTCCATTTTTGATACGTTCAAAGAGACCGCCGAACAGGCTGAAAATCCAGTATCGGATGCATCGGCAACGGCAAAACTGCACCAAATGACAGAAGAATTTCATGCCGCGTTTATTCATTTGACTAAGGCGAGAACGGATGTCGGTGCACGTTTGAGTACGTTGGATATTCAAGAGCAGCAACATGAAGATTTTAAGTTGTCTTTAGCGAAAGCCAAAAGTAACTTTGAAGACTTGGATTATTCGAAAGCCATCATTGAATTCAATGAAAACTCTCGAGCGTTACAAGCTTCACAACAAGCGTTTGGCAAGACCAAAGACCTGACCTTGTTTAATTATATTTAGCTGTGAACAGTCGTTAATCTGGGGTTAGTTCTCTGCCGTATGTGCTATGCCATACGTGCGAATGATTCTATCGATTGCCGCTTTTTTATTCAAAGTAGCATGTTTAAAAAATAGCGGCAAAAAACGGCAACGAGAGATATGAATCTCTTATATTCTCGACTTAATACAATTAGCATAGACGATCATTTTTAATTAACCATCTGTTTTTATTGTAATTTTTAAATTATTGCAATTAATTTTAAAAGTTGGCACATAACATGCTTTTGTATTTGTCATAAATGATTAATACAGATCTTAAACCTTATCTAGGGTTTATCGCGTAATACACGGTCAGTGCTTATCCATATGAGAGTAAAGCTGGCCGCTTCGCAGAAATTTTGCGAACTCATAAGGAGAGCAATATGGCTATTAATGTAAGCACTAACGTATCTGCTATGACAGCACAACGATACTTGAATAAATCGTCTAATGAACTAGCGACCTCTATGGAGCGTTTGTCATCAGGCCACAAGATCAACAGTGCAAAAGATGATGCAGCTGGTCTACAAATATCAAACCGTTTAACAGCCCAGTCTCGTGGTCTTGATGTAGCGATGCGTAATGCTAATGATGGTATTTCGATTGCTCAAACTGCAGAAGGCGCGATGAACGAATCAACGAACATACTACAACGTATGCGTGATCTAGCGATTCAGTCATCAAACGGCACCAACTCTCCGGCAGAGCGTCAAGCATTAAACGAAGAGACTATGGCTCTTCAAGATGAGCTTAACCGTATCGCTGAGACAACGGCTTTCGGTGGCCGTCGCTTATTGAATGGCTCATTTGGTGAAGCTTCATTCCAGATTGGTTCAAACTCTGGTGAAGCGATGATCATGGCGCTGACGAGTATCCGAGCGGATGATTTCCGTATGGGTGGAACAACATTCGACACTGAAAACGCTAAAGATAAAAGCTGGGAAGTACCACTAGAAGCCAAAGATCTTAAGTTTGAATTCAAAACTAAAGCGGGTGAAGAGATTACTCTCGATATAAGCGCCAAAGCCGGCGACGATATCGAAGAACTAGCCACCTACATAAATGGTCAATCTGATTTGATTAATGCGTCGGTTACCGATGAAGGACGCCTGCAGGTATTTGTTGCTGAGCCAGATTTAGATGGTGAGATGAGAATCTCGGGTGGTTTAGCTTCCGAACTTGGTTTCAAAATTGATGCTCCTGAAGGCCAGGAAACCACAACTACGGCGGATGGCAAAGTTGTACCTGCTCCTGCTGTAGGTCGAACGACATTAGTTCAAGATATCGATTTGAATACTGTAGCAGGTTCACAAAACGCAATCAGTGTCATCGACTCTGCAATGCAGTACGTTGATTCACAGCGTGCTGATTTGGGTGCGAAACAAAACCGTCTAAGCCACAGTATTAATAACTTGGCAAACGTTCAAGAGAACGTAGACGCTTCAAACAGCCGAATCAAAGATACGGACTTTGCGAAAGAGACAACGCAAATGACCAAAGCTCAAATTCTGCAACAAGCTGGTACATCAATACTAGCTCAAGCAAAACAGTTGCCTAACTCTGCAATATCACTATTGCAATAGTTATTGGTGGAACTCGCTATTCGTGTTCAGACGTGAACCGCTTAGCGAGGGAAACTGGCAAGCATACTTACTATTGGGTGTTTAGCTCTCTCATCTCTCACCTGCTATCCATTTTTACGGTAAGAATGCAACGGCGCGTCGGAAATGTGTTCATTTCTCGATGATCTCCGCACAGGCTCTGACACGCCAACTAGCCCCGGTTCCTTCACAGGAAAAGGGGCTTTTTCCTTTCTACTTCTACATTTTTATTTTCTTGCCAATCTTCTATCTTTATCTTTTGAATCCTCAAAACCTCGATTTTACTCATCTGTTTCACGAAAAATAACATCACTCTTTGTATAAGAAGCATACCAATCTGCGCTCTTTGGTGACTGTTCTTTTCTCGACCTTGGGTCACTCTAATGATGCTTAGTGTGTTTTTTGAACACATTTGAATGCATTCTCAATTGAAGACTGCCACAGTTATAGAAAATGTAAGATTTTAAGTATTTGATAAAATTGATTTTAATATTTAATTTGTGGTTTTTTGAAAGTTTTTCTAAAGCTTCTGAATTTCGAGCCGTTATTAAAAGTAACTTAGAGATAACTACTTGGTTTTCCGAGACGTCGGAAACCGCTATACCGGAAAATCAATTGGAGAAATCACCATGGCAGTGAATGTAAATACCAACGTTTCAGCAATGACAGCACAACGTTACCTAAACAGTGCAAACAGCGCTCAACAAACATCAATGGAACGCCTATCTTCAGGCTCTAAAATCAACAGCGCAAAAGATGACGCTGCTGGCCTACAAATCTCGAACCGTTTGAACGTTCAGAGTCGTGGTCTTGATGTTGCTGTACGTAACGCGAACGATGGTATCTCTATCGCTCAAACGGCAGAAGGTGCGATGAATGAAACATCGAACATTCTGCAACGTATGCGTGACTTGTCTCTACAATCAACAAACGGTTCAAATACAAAAGCTGACCGTGTTGCAATCCAAGAAGAAGTAACGGCGCTTAACGATGAACTAAATCGTATCGCTGAAACTACATCTTTTGGTGGTAACAAGCTGCTTAACGGTACTCACGGTACTAAATCATTCCAAATTGGTGCGGATAATGGTGAGGCAGTAATGCTTCAACTGAAAGACATGCGTTCTGATAACGACCAAATGGGCGGTAACAGCTACCAATTTACAGAAGCTAAAGGTAAAGATTGGGGTGTGGCAGCTGGTGCGAATGACTTAACCATGTCATTAAAAGATAGCTTCGGTGACCAACGAGAAATCAACATCTCTGCTAAAGCAGGCGATGATATTGAAGAGCTAGCGACTTACATTAACGGTCAACAAGACCTAGTAAAAGCGTCAATTGATGAAGAAGGTAAACTGCAAATCTTCGCTGGTAACAACAAAGTTGATGGAGAAATTGCATTTTCTGGTGCTTTATCAGATGAACTAGGCATGACAGCAGGTGCGAAGCCTGAGGACCCAAAAACGCTAGAGGCTAAGCAAGTTACGGTTGATAGTATCGACGTAACGTCTGTTGGTGGTGCACAGGAATCTGTAGCTGTTATCGATGCGGCACTGAAATATGTAGATAGCCACCGTTCTGAGCTTGGTGCTTTCCAAAACCGTTTCGACCACGCAATTAACAACTTAGATAACATCAACGAAAACGTTAATGCATCTAAGAGCCGTATCAAAGATACCGATTTCGCGAAAGAGACGACTCAGATGACTAAATCTCAGATCCTTTCTCAAGCTTCAAGCTCGATTCTTGCTCAAGCGAAGCAAGCTCCGAACTCGGCACTTAGCCTACTAGGTTAATCGGTTGAAAGGCCACGTTAATGAAAAATGTTAACGTTTGGCTTCCACAAATTAGCTCGTGGTGAGAGATGAGCGCTAAATAAACCCAGCTTCGGCTGGGTTTTTTATTGCCTGCTATTTAGCTAGGGCGTATTTGGGAAAAGGCAGTGTTGCTGGCATAAGCGAGATTCCCTATCACGTTCGTTCCTCACTGTAGGGAATGACGGGGGGCTCCATAGCTAGTTGCTTGGACAAAGTCGGATCGAGTAAACAATTTCTCAGGTTCAAACCATTTCCAGATTCAAACAATAGTTTTCATCGTCATTCTAGAACCGAGTAGAACGAGGTATCAGGAATCTGTTTTTGATGAGGAGGTCTATTGGGTTTTTACTGACCACTGTCCACAATGACGAGTTACCTACAGTCGGTAAGAAGATATACGTCATTCCAGAACCGAGTAGAACGAGATATCAGGAATCTTTTCTTATATCAATGTTCTGATGGATATTGATACACATAGTGTTAATACCAATCGAAGTAAATAACTTACCACCCTAGCTTGTTAAAAAGCTCGATAACGGCGTTAGAGTTTTTGATTGTAGAATAACTACTTATCGAAACTTCTTATCGAGAAGAGCAGCCTTGTTCTCAAGCATTTTTCCTGCGCTATTTCTGCTCACTTACTTACTGTGATTGGTATAAATCCGGCTTTAAAAGGTGCCGTGAGATTAATCGAGCTACTTCACGTTTTTTTTTACTATTGAAAATAATACGAAAAAAAATGCATTTTTTATTAAAGCTTCTAGTTAAGGGGCCGTTAAAGGGATTGAGAGAAATGATATGTACCAATGTAAGGTGAGAGAGACACTGGTATATAAAACAAAATTACATGTGTTTTTGTGAGGTGAGAGTCACATAAGTGCATGAAAAAAATGCCTAAAGGAGATCAATTATGGCGATTAATGTAAGCACAAATGTGTCTGCAATGACGGCTCAGCGCTACCTAAATAGCGCGGCTGAAGGTACTCAAAAATCAATGGAGCGTTTGTCTTCTGGCTATAAAATTAATAGCGCAAAAGATGATGCTGCAGGCCTACAAATCTCTAACCGCTTAACGTCGCAAAGCCGTGGCCTAGATATGGCTGTAAAAAATGCGAATGATGGTATCTCTATTGCCCAGACAGCTGAAGGCGCAATGAATGAGTCAACCAATATCCTGCAACGAATGCGTGACCTTTCCCTTCAATCTTCAAACGGCTCAAACACGAAATCTGAACGTGTTGCAATCCAAGAAGAAGTCTCTGCTCTAAACAAAGAACTTAACCGTATTGCTGAAACGACCTCTTTTGGTGGTAACAAGCTTTTGAACGGAACTTTCGGTAGTCAATCTTTCCAAATTGGTGCAGATTCTGGTGAAGCAGTAATGCTGACGATGAATAATATGCGTACCGATACTGAAGCGATGGGCGGTAAGAGCTATAGCGTTGCTGAGGGGAAAGATACGTCTTGGCGCGTAGGTGAAGATTCTGTTCTAACGATGAAGTACCAAGATCAGTTTGGTGACGTTCAAGATCTGTCGATTACTGCGAAAAAAGGTAATGACATGGAAGAACTTGCCACTTACCTAAACGGTCAAAGCCCAGACATTCAAGCTTCGGTAGGTGAAGGCGGTAAATTGCAACTCTTCGCTTCAAGCCAAAAAGTTGATGGTAATGTAGAGTTTGGCGGCTCTCTTGCTGAAGAGCTAGGTCTTGGCTCTGGTAAAGATGCAGAAGGTAAAGAGATTCCTGGCAGCAGTAAGGCTATTGTAACGGATGTTACTGTTAACGACATTGATGTAACTTCTGTTGCAGGTTCAAACAATGCTGTCTCTATTATTGACGGGGCCTTAAAGGCAGTCGACAGTAACCGTGCTTCTCTTGGTGCATTCCAAAACCGTTTTGACCACGCAATCAGCAACTTAGAAAATATTAACGAAAATGTTAATGCGTCTAAGAGCCGAATCAAAGATACTGATTACGCAAAAGAAACAACGGCAATGACGAAGTCTCAAATCTTACAACAAGCGAGTACTTCTATTTTAGCTCAAGCAAAACAATCACCATCAGCAGCTCTAAGCTTATTGGGCTAAACTTACTTCAGTAAGTAACGGTAAACTCTACTTTGAGTAGGGTTTTACTGTTAGGCTCATAAAGGTGGGAGGGAGAGTGTTATGGAAATATTATCTAACGCACCGAACATCCAGCCTTATGGCTCACCTAATGGCATTAAATTTGCAAGCGATAAAGGTAGTAGTGCGTCGAGTACTTTACAACTGAAAGAAGCAACATCTTATGACAAGGTAGATAAATCGAAAGAGATGGCTACCGAAGCGGCGATTCAATTAGCTCAACATAGACAAGAGCTAAATGATGCGGAGCGAGTCAAAATGGTGGAGAAGGTAAATGAATTTATATCTTCTCTCAACAAAGGTGTTGCTTTTAAGGTTGATGAAGAGACCGGGAGAGATGTGGTTACCATTTATGAGACCACAACGGGCGATATTATTCGCCAAATTCCCGATGAAGAAATGCTCGAAATTCTAAGGCGCCTAGCAGCCCAAACCTCGAATAGTGGAATATTGGAGGCTAAGGTTTAAGTCGTATTATTGAGGTGGTTTAATGAGTTTTGGCCCAATGGGGATTTCGTCTGGCATGGATATCAATTCCATGGTCAGCAAAATTGTTGATTCGGAGCGTGTGCCTAAACAGCAACAAATCAACAATGAACGAACGCGAATCGATACCAGCATTAGTGCCTATGGAAGACTCAGAGAGTCCCTTGATTCGATGAAGAACCTGATGACAAGCTTTCGCCAGGACAAAGCTTTTGCTGTGCGAACAGTAGAAAGTTCTGATGAGGGGCTTGTTTCTGCAACCGCGACTACCGAAGCTATCGCTGGCAAATATGCCATCGATGTGTTGCAGCTTGCCCAGAGCCATAAAGTGGCTTCTGATGTACTGTCAGAGGACATGAGATTTGGCCCTGGTAAGCTGCAGGTTTCGCTTGGTAAAGAGAGCTTCGAGACACAAGTTAGTGCTAACTCAAAACTGCGTGATGTTGTTAGAAGTATTAACAGTGCCGGAGATAATCCGGGTGTCCGAGCTTCTATCATTAATGATAAAGAAGGACCTCGATTAGTCCTCGCTTCAAATATGTCTGGTGAAGACAATCAAATAAAACTCCACGTTGACTCTGAAGATAACAACCCTCTAAAAAAATTAGAATATAAAACCCTATCAGAAAGACTGAAAGCCTTAGAAGATGCTCGCTCAGTAGCGCAAGGCGTCTTAGCTGATGCCCCTCCCAAATTGGATGCCGACGGTAACCCTATTCCTGACGGTTTCGCTGTTCCGTTGCGAGACGTTAACGGGAATACTGTATTTGATGTAAACGGTAATCCTATTTATGAAAGAAAAGCGGAACCGGTAGTTGAACCCGAAGATCCTTTCGCTGAATTTGATCGTGACAATTTAACTTATGGCCAAGCAGCGGCAATAGCTGGTCAGAAGGCGCTAGATGCTTCCGCTTTAGCGGCTTCAGGGATGCCAGAAGATACAATCCCTGGGTGGAACAATACCGCTTCAGGCACATTGCTCGATTCTTTTTTTAGGCCTGAACTTGAGCTTGACGAAAAAGCCATAGAGAAAGCGGCGGATATTCCAGGGTGGTCAAATACTGCCGCTGGTACGCTGACGGATTCTTATGTGACTCCCAAAGAAGCGCAGCAGAAACTCGATGCCGAGAAAGCCAGAATAGAAAGTAAATTGGTTGATGAACGTTCTGAGTTAGCGAAGAGAGTTGAAAAAGGTGAACTAACCCCTGAGCAAGCTAAGCAATTAGAGAGAGCTAGGCTATCTCCGGGAGAGCGAACACATTTAGACAAGGTTGATAAAGCTCAAGCTGACCTTGCGCTAGCTCAACAGTCTTTTGACCAATACAGCGGCATGACGGAAGTGCAAGCCGGACAAAATTCTATGGTTGTTCTGGATGGCATTGCTCAGCTCTCTAGCAATAATAATGTGATTGAAGATGCCGTTGAAGGTATTGATATTACGGTTAAAGGCAAAACCCCTAAAGATAAGCCGCCAGCAGAGATTGGTGTTGAGTACGACCGCAATCGTGTTCGTGAAGATATTGAAGCTTTTGTTAACTCTTATAATCAGTTTTACCAAGTATCTAAAGACTTAGCGGGTGTCGATCCACTGACTGGTCAAAAAGGTCCTCTTTCTGGCGACAGTACGGTACGCAGTGCAGATTCTCGATTGAAAGGTGTGTTCTCATCAAGTATTGAAGACGCGCCTGACGATATTAAGTCTTTGACTGAATTTGGCATCACCACAACAAGGCAAGGCTCGCTAGAAATTAACTACGATATGCTTGACCGTCAACTCAACAATCACTTTGATAAGTTGGGTGAGTTCTTTGGTGGTAACAATGGCTTTGCTAAAAAAGTCGAAGATGCGATTCAAGGGATCACAGGTGTCACTGGCTCTATCCGTACCAGAGAAAAGAGCCTAGTTGAACAAAACTATCGATTGGTTGATGACCAAGTCGCACTCGATCGCCGTATGGATAGCCTACAGAATCGTACGCACTCTAAGTTCACTGCTATGCAAGATGCGACCAGCAAGATGCAATCTCAATTGGGCAGCATGATGAGTGCAATGGGCTAATAGATGAGCAAACTGCTTCAAGAGCTTTGTGAGCTCGATCAACTAATTATGTCTAAGCTCGAATTTAGTGAAATTAATGCTGAAGAAATAGCGCATCTTGTCGATAACAGAGAACAGTTATTGCAAAACGTGCTTCAATTAATCGATTCATGTCCCGACGTTAAGCAAAGCTCCGAGTGGTTTGAAGCCATTTCGAGAACAAGACAATTGGTCGAACTGATGCAGTCTGAGACTGGTCTAGTAGGTAAAAACTTACATAAATACCGACATGGCGCCAAATCAGTTCAACAATACAAAAAGTTTTTATAGAAGAGGTTTACTATGCGCGGTTCTTTACAGGCATATAAAAAGGTATCAGTGGATAGCCAGCTAACAGCTGCCTCACCGCATAAAATTGTTCAGATGCTAATGGCTGGTGCTATCGAGCGCTTGATTCAAGGTAAAGCGGCAATGCAAGCGGGCAACATCCCGGTGAAAGGTGAGCGACTGAGTAAAGCTCTAGATATCATTATTAGCCTGCGTAGTTGCCTATCGATGGCCGATGGTGGCGACATTGCGAAAAATCTAGATCAACTTTATGAGTTTATGATCACGCAAATTTCTGCTGCAAATCACAAAAATGATCCGCAGCCAATTGATGATGTTATCGATATTATCCGCGAAATTAAGAGCGCTTGGGACCAAATTCCGAATGAATATCACAATTTAACGTCTGCGGATGTAGGTATTTAAAGAAACATCCCAGTTTAAACCAATCGCATATCTCTGAATTGCTTGGTTGCCTTATTTTTATAATCAAATAAAATAGAAGCCATTAGATAGCCTAATGGCTTTTTTCGTTGCTGGTTTCCTAAGTTTGTCCACGTAGACCATAATCATTGATACTTTCTCTGTTTTATCTCTTACGTCGCTTACCATTTTCCGCATCGCACCAAAATAAAGGCAATAATTCCTACTTATGCAAGGTTTGGCAAAACTGCTTGTCGTCGATGATAACGCTCAAAATCGTCACAATTTAAGCACAATATTAGAGTTTGTAGGAGAGAGCTGCGAAGTAATCAGCTCTGAACAAGCACACACAGTCGACTGGTCTCTACAGTGGGCTGGTTGCATCATTGGTTCAATTAAAGCCAAAGGCTTCGCATTACTGAATGAAAAGCTTGTTCACGTTAATCACATCCCATTACTGGTGATTGGCAAAAACGATTACCCGGTAGAGGAGCTCACTAACTTTGTTGGTGAACTTGAACTTCCTCTTAACTACCCGCAATTAAGTGATGCATTAAGGCACTGTAAAGAATTCTTGGGCCGCAAAGGGGTTCAAATTCTACCTTCGGCACGCAAGAACACATTGTTTCGTAGCCTCGTTGGGCAAAGTGTTAGCATCCAAGAAGTTCGTCACCTGATTGAACAAGTCTCGTCTACTGAAGCTAACGTACTGATTCTTGGCGAGTCAGGAACGGGCAAAGAAGTTGTAGCACGTAATGTTCACTATCATTCTAAACGTCGTTCTGGGCCTTTCGTACCCGTAAATTGTGGCGCTATCCCGCCAGACTTGCTCGAAAGTGAATTGTTTGGTCATGAGAAGGGCGCGTTTACTGGTGCAATTACCGCACGTAAGGGCCGTTTTGAATTAGCTGAAGGTGGCACGCTGTTTCTTGATGAAATTGGTGATATGCCAATGGCGATGCAAGTTAAATTGCTCCGTGTTTTACAAGAGCGCTGTTTTGAGCGTGTAGGTGGCAATAGCACTATTCAAGCTGATGTTCGAGTGATTGCTGCAACACACCGCAATCTTGAAAGCATGATTGAAGACGATTTATTCCGCGAAGATCTTTACTACCGCTTGAATGTCTTCCCAATTGAAATGCCATCGCTTCAAGACAGAAAAGAAGATGTTCCTCTATTGCTGCAGGAGCTGATGACCAGAATGGAAGCTGAAGGTGGCATGCCAATCTGTTTTACTCCTCGCGCAATCAATTCTTTAATGGAGCATTGCTGGCCGGGCAACGTTCGCGAATTAGCTAATTTGGTTGAGCGAATGGTTATTCTGTATCCAAATAGCTTGGTTGATGTGAATCATCTTCCAACTAAATATAGATACAGTGATATCCCTGAGTTCCAACCTGAGTTTAATAATTTTGCATCCGAGGAAGAGCAAGAGCGAGATGCTCTTTCTGACTTGTTCTCGGAAGACTTCAGTTTTGAGCAGCACGATGAGCTTGCTGACAATGCGAATGCACCTCAAGATTTACCCGCTGAAGGGGTTAATTTGAAAGAGCTGCTCGCTGATATGGAAGTGAATATGATCAATCAAGCGTTGGAGGCTCAGGGTGGTATTGTTGCTCGCGCTGCTGACATGCTTGGAATGCGCAGAACCACTCTGGTTGAAAAAATGCGTAAATATAACTTGCAGCGTTAGTGGCTATTTTTGACGAAGACAAAAACTAGCACACACATTTTAGCTTTTTGGCAACTTTAGCTAAACGAACAGATAAACCATAGTCGAGTTGTTGCTTGCTTAACTATGTGATAAATATAGCAAATAGCCTGACTTGTGTTGTACATGTCAGGCTGTTTTAGTATTTGAGGCAAATTTTTGACATGCACCTATCTAACGAACCAGAAAATCAATCACATTTAGATTCTGTTGAGCAACAGGTTGAGCGCTATAAGCAAGTGCTTGATGTGATGCCAGCAGGGGTCATCTTGTTAGATACAGATGGTGAGGTGAGAGAGGCCAATCCTGAAGCGCATCGTATTCTCGGAGTAGAATTGGTTGGTGAGAAGTGGTTTTCGGTAATACAAAATGCCTTTGAACCAAGAGACGATGATGGTCATGAGATCTCGTTGAAAAATGGGCGAAAAGTACGTTTGGCCATTTCAGCCTCGACTACCGGTCAGCTTATTTTAATTACCGACCTCACGGAAACTCGTTTATTACAGTCTCGAGTGAGCGATCTTCAGCGTTTATCTTCACTGGGTAGAATGGTGGCCTCGCTTGCTCATCAGGTTCGTACGCCGCTTTCTAGTGCGATGCTGTATGCATCAAACCTTGCCGCGCCAAACTTGCCGCCGGCAACAAAAACGCGTTTCCAATCTAAGCTGATGGATAGACTGCATGATTTAGAGAAACAGGTGAATGATATGTTGTTGTTTGCCAAAGGTGGCGACAATAAGGTGGTTAAGCCATTTACCATCGCGGAATTAATCATCGAGTTTCATCCTATGGTTGAGGCAGCGTTAAAAAGCAACCAGATTGATTATTGTCAGGAAGTTGAAGATGAAGAGACTCAAATGTTTGGCAACGCCAATGCTATCGCTTCTGCTTTAAGTAATCTGGTTTTGAACGCGGTTCAAATTGCGGGTAAGAAATCGCAGATAGATGTGTTTTTTAGGCCGGTAAACGGTGAACTTAAGATATCAGTACAAGACAGTGGCCCCGGTGTACCCAAAGAACTTCAAGGTAAAATTATGGAACCTTTCTTTACCACTCGTTCTCAAGGTACAGGTCTAGGTTTAGCGGTTGTACAAATGGTATGTCGAGCACATGACGGTCGACTGGAATTGATATCAGAAGAAGGCGATGGTGCATGCTTTACCATGTGTCTACCGTTGGAAAGAAATGCTTCTTCTGAAGACTAATAAGTTTTAACTGAATTTACACTGGAGAATCCTATGGCTCAAAGCAAAGTGTTAATCGTCGAAGATGATGAAGGTCTACGCGAAGCCCTTGTCGATACACTCGCGCTTGCTGGTTACGAATGGCTGGAAGCGGATTGTGCGGAAGATGCTCTGGTAAAATTGAAATCAAACTCTGTTGATATCGTTGTCTCTGATGTACAGATGGCAGGTATGGGCGGTTTAGCATTGCTAAGAAACATCAAGCAGCATTGGCCAAATCTTCCGGTGCTATTGATGACGGCCTATGCCAACATTGAAGATGCGGTCGCGGCAATGAAAGAAGGCGCTATCGATTACATGGCAAAGCCATTTGCGCCAGAAGTGCTGTTAAACATGGTGAGCCGTTACGCTCCCGTAAAGTCGGATGACAATGGCGATGCTATCGTTGCCGATGAGAAAAGCATTAAGTTAATGATGCTGGCTGACAAAGTGGCTAAAACCGATGCCAACGTGATGGTGCTAGGGCCAAGTGGTTCCGGTAAAGAAGTCATGTCTCGCTATATTCATAACGCCTCGAGCCGTAAAGACGGTCCGTTTGTTGCGATTAACTGTGCCGCGATTCCAGATAACATGTTGGAAGCGACACTATTTGGCTACGATAAAGGAGCGTTCACTGGTGCGATTCAAGCTTGCCCTGGCAAATTTGAGCAAGCTCAAGGCGGTACTATTTTGTTGGATGAGATCAGTGAAATGGATCTTAGCCTACAAGCGAAACTACTGCGTGTGTTGCAAGAGCGCGAAGTTGAACGTCTTGGCAGTCGTAAGAGCATCAAACTGGATGTCCGTGTTCTAGCAACCAGTAACCGCGACCTAAAACAGTATGTTTCTGAAGGGAATTTCCGTGAAGATTTATACTACCGACTGAATGTATTTCCAATTACTTGGCCAGCACTGTGTGAACGTAAAGGCGATATCGAGCCGCTTGCGAAGCATTTGGTTGAGCGTCATTGTACCAAGCTTGGAATGCCTGTTCCTGTTCTGTCTGAGCAAGCCATTAGTAAACTCGTCAATTATCCGTGGCCGGGTAATGTGCGTGAACTGGATAATGTCGTGCAGCGTGCTCTAATTTTGAGTGAGCAAGAAAATATTTCAGGAGAACACATCTTACTCGAAGGTGTGGACTGGCAAGACGCAACTGGCTTACAGCAAATTGTTGAAGGCAGCAGTGTTGCAGCCCCAGAAATTAAGCCGATTGCCGAAGCGAATCCTATCGGTAAAGTTGCAGCAAGCAGTGAAGGACTTGGAAATGAGCTTCGAGATCAAGAGTATGCAATTATTCTTGAAACATTGATCGCTTGTCATGGCCGACGTAAAGATATGGCTGAAAAGCTAGGTATTAGCCCTCGTACATTGCGCTATAAATTAGCGAAAATGCGTGATGCTGGAATAGACATTCCAAATTGAAGATAAATTAGTAGTGTCAGCTTTCTGACTGGTGTATTACGATAGCTAGTCAAATTGATGCATGGCACGTTAATTGCTCTGTCAATAATAAAGCTAAATAGATAGTCATAATTTTGACTCCTGAGGTAGTAAATGAGAATAGATGGTTTACAAGGCGAAATGCAGGCAATGATGGTTGAAGCTGCCAGTACGCGTCCTGCTGCAACAGGGCAAGCGGTCGGTGCAGATTTTGGCAACATGCTGACGAATGCCATCAATAATGTGAACTCATTACAAAAGACCTCTGGTAATCTTCAAACTCGTTTTGATAGTGGCGATCAAAGCGTGTCTTTATCTGACGTGATGATTGCTCGTAATAAATCTAGTGTGGCTTTTGAAGCGACGATCCAAATTAGAAATAAATTGGTCGAATCGTACAAAGAGCTGATGAATATGCCGGTATAAGTTGGGTAGTTAAATAGTGGCAGATAACAGTCAAACAACAGATTTAACCGTAAGCGATAGCAATGACCACGCACTTATTGCAGGTTCTGAGCTAGACGGAGAAGGGCAAAATACCGATTTAGGTGAGCGCAGTTCATCGAAGTTCGACATGTCTGTCGGTGATCTCGACTTGCTTCGTCAAGTCGTCTTAGTCCTTTCTATCTCGATCTGTGTAGCGCTTATTGTAATGCTGTTTTTCTGGGTAAAAGAACCAGAAATGCGTCCATTAGGCGCTTACGAAACAGAAGAGTTGATCCCGGTTCTTGATTACTTGGACACACAGAAAATTGAGTACTCTCTTGAAGGGAACACGATCTCGGTACCGGCAAGTGAATATAATTCATTAAAGCTTAATATGGTTCGAGCTGGTTTGAACCAAGAGCGAAACACCGGTGATGACATTCTCATGCAAGACATGGGTTTTGGTGTATCACAACGTTTAGAGAAAGAGCGTCTTAAATTAAGCCGTGAAAGACAGCTCGCTAAAGCTATTGAACAGATGAAGCAGGTACGTAAAGCTCAAGTTTTACTTGCCTTACCTAAGCAAAGTGTCTTTGTTCGTCACAATCAAGAAGCCTCTGCCTCAGTATTCCTGACACTTAAAACGGGGACGAACCTCAAGCAGCAAGAAGTTGATTCTGTTGTGGACATGGTGGCTAGTGCCGTTCCGGGGATGAAAACTTCGCGAATTACGGTGACCGATCAGCATGGCCGACTTTTGAGCTCTGGCTCTCAGGATCCAATGTCAGCGGCACGCCGAAAAGAGCACGAGTTAGAGCGTAATCAAGAGCAAGCGCTGCGTGAAAAAATTGACTCTATTTTGATCCCGATTCTAGGGTTTGGCAATTACACGGCTCAGGTTGATATTCAACTCGACTTTAGTGCTGTGGAACAAACAAGAAAGCGTTTTGATCCAAATACTCCAGCAACCCGAAGTGAATACACATTAGAAGACTATAATAACGGCAACGTTGTGGCTGGTATTCCAGGGGCTTTGAGTAACCAGCCTCCTGCTGATGCTTCGATTCCTCAGGATGTGGCTCAGATGAAAGATGGTACGATGATGGGGCAAGGTTCGGTTCACAAAGAAGCGACCCGCAACTTTGAGCTGGACACGACCATTAGTCATGAGCGAAAACAGAGCGGCACGGTTAATCGTCAGACCGTATCTGTCGCAATCAAAGATCGCCAATCATTGAACCCTGATACGGGAGAAGTGGTTCACACCCCAATTCCAGCAAGCGAAATTAACGCGATACGTCAGGTATTGATTGGAACTGTGGGTTTTGATGAAAACCGCGGTGATTTACTCAATGTTTTAAGCATGCAATTTGCACCTCAAGTAACGGATATTGTTGCTGACGTACCAATTTGGGAGCATCAACACTTTAATGATTGGGTTCGTTGGTTTGCGAGTGCGTTGGTTATTATTGTTGTCGTATTGGTGCTTGTTCGCCCTGCAATGAAAAAACTGCTTAACCCAGCAGCAGACGATGACGAGCAAATGTACGGACCCGACGGCATGCCAATTGGTGCTGACGGCGAAACTAGTTTAATTGGTGGTGATATTGAAGGTGGTGAGTTATTTGAATTTGGTTCAAGTATCGACCTACCTAACCTTCACAAAGATGAGGACGTACTGAAAGCAGTACGTGCACTTGTAGCGAATGAACCAGAGCTAGCAGCTCAAGTAGTTAAGAATTGGGTGGCAGATGGCTAACGAAATTGTTCCACAACAAGCAGAAGGTGGTGAGCTTGATGTCGCAAGTGTCGATATCGAGTCTATCTCAGGCGAAGAGCGCGCTGCGATCTTGTTGCTAAGTTTAAGTGAAGAAGATGCTGCGGGTATCATTCGCCATCTAGAACCTAAACAGGTTCAGCGTGTTGGTAGTGCAATGGCACGTTCAACGGATTGGTCTCAAGAAAAAGTAGGTGCTGTGCACCGCGCTTTCTTAGATGATATTCAGAAGTACACCAACATCGGTATGGGCAGTGAAGACTTCATGCGTAATGCGTTGGTGGCTGCTCTAGGTGAAGATAAGGCGAATAACCTTGTTGATCAGATCCTTTTAGGTACTGGTTCTAAAGGTTTGGATTCTCTTAAGTGGATGGATCCTCGTCAGGTGGCAAGCATCATCATTAACGAGCACCCACAGATTCAAACGATCGTATTATCTTATCTGGAATCGGATCAGTCTGCGGAGATCTTATCTCAATTCCCTGAGCGTGTTCGCCTTGATTTGATGATGCGTATTGCTAACCTTGAAGAAGTTCAACCTTCAGCTCTCGCTGAATTGAATGAAATCATGGAGAAACAGTTTGCGGGTCAAGCGGGTGCTCAAGCTGCCAAAATTGGTGGCCTGAAAGCCGCTGCTGAGATCATGAACTACATGGACAATAATGTAGAAGGCATCTTGATGGGGCAAATTCGAGATCAAGACGAAGACATGGCAACGCAGATCCAAGATCTTATGTTTGTCTTTGAAAACCTTATTGAAGTTGATGACCAAGGTGTTCAGCGATTGCTGCGTGATGTTCCACAAGACGTTCTACAGAAAGCGCTTAAAGGTGCTGATGAAAGCCTACGTGAGAAGATCTTCAAGAACATGTCTACGCGTGCAGCTGATATGATGAGAGACGATATTGAGGCGATGCCGCCAGTTAAAGTCTCTGATGTAGAAGCGGCTCAGAAAGAGATCTTGGGTATTGCGAGGAAGATGGCAGACAGTGGCGAGATTATGCTGTCTGGTGGCGCCGACGAGTTCCTTTAATACAGAAACCTCAAGAGCCCCACATTGTTGGGGCTTTTCTTTATCCAGCCTCAAACCACAGATTAACTACCGTGTAATTGCTTGAATCTACAACGCAGTTGGACGCACTCATAGATAGGTACTGATATGTCAGGTGATAGAAAACGCGGCTTCCTTCGCCCTGAAGAAGATAATACGGTTGCCCAGCCTCAGAAATGGGGGCTGCCTGACTATACCTCTGATGTGAATAAGCAAGCCAAAGAAACGGCTTTTAACTACGATCCTGGTTGGATGCCGACGGTTGAAGAAGCCATCGAAGATGAAGAACTGGTTCTAACTGAAGACCAAATCGAACTGATCAAGCAAGGGGCTTATCAAGAAGGGCTTCATCAAGGGCAAGAAGCTGGTTTTAAACAAGGGTACGACAAAGGCAAAGAAGAAGGGTTTGCTGCAGGCCACGAAGAAGGCAACCAAGCCGGAAAACTTGAAGGTGTGACTGCGGGTCAAGAGTACATTCAACAGCAAGTTGCCATCTTTATGGGACTCGCCAACCAATTCGCTCAACCATTAGAGTTGATGAATGCTCAGGTTGAGAAGCAATTGGTCGACATGGTACTGACCATGGTTAAAGAAGTGGTTCATGTTGAAGTGCAAACCAACCCACAAATTATATTAGATACCGTGAAAGAATCGGTAGAGTCACTGCCAATCTCAGGTCACGCGATCACATTGAAGCTAAACCCTGAAGACGTTGCAATAATACGCTCAGCGTATGGTGAAACGGAATTGGACTGTCGTAATTGGACGTTGGTATCAGAGCCTGCACTTAACCGTGGTGATGTCCAAATTGAAGCGGGTGAGTCGAGTGTTAATTACCGCATGGAAGAGCGCGTGAAGAACGTCATTCAAAGCTTCTGTGGTGTAAACCGTCATCAAGGTCATGAGTAATGCTTGAGTTGGCGAACCGTCTCAGTCAATACAAAGTCGAAGGACTAAAGTCGCGACCAATTGCTTCAGGCAAACTCGTTCGTGTTGTTGGTCTAACGCTTGAGGCGACCGGCTGTAAAGCACCTATCGGCAGCTTATGCTTGGTCGAAACCATGTCTGGTCAGATGGAGGCCGAAGTCGTCGGCTTCTCTGGCGATAACCTGTTTTTGATGCCGAGTGAACAAATTACTGGGATCTTACCAGGTGCTCGCGTGACACCGATGACATCAGAAAGCGGTATCCCTGTTGGAATGGAGTTACTTGGTCGTGTTATCGATGGTGTCGGTAATCCACTTGATGGGCTAGGTCCAATCTATACCGAGCAACGCGCTTCATTTAACGCCGAGCCAATCAACCCTTTAGCTCGTAAACCTATCTCTGAGCCACTTGACGTTGGCTTGAAAGCGATTAATGGCTTGTTAACGGTGGGCAAAGGGCAGCGTATCGGCTTGTTTGCGGGTTCCGGTGTTGGTAAGTCGGTCACGCTTGGGATGATGACTCGTGGTACAACCGCGCAAGTGGTTGTAGTGGGGTTGATTGGTGAGCGTGGACGCGAAGTAAAAGAATTTATTGAAGAGATCCTTGGCGAAGATGGTCGTAAGCGATCTGTTGTGGTCGCTGCTCCTGCGGATTCATCGCCATTAATGCGATTGAAAGGCTGTCAGACCGCACTGGCTGTAGCCGAGTACTTCCGCGACCAAGGTTTAGATGTACTACTACTGATGGACTCATTGACCCGTTTCGCTCAGGCGCAGCGTGAAATTGCTCTGTCTGTCGGTGAACCGCCAGCGACTAAAGGTTATCCGCCATCAGTATTCGCCAAGCTTCCTGCGCTGGTGGAACGAGCGGGTAACGGCAACGACGAACAAGGTTCTATCACCGCTTTCTTTACCGTGTTAACCGAAGGTGATGACTTACAAGACCCTATTGCCGATGCATCGCGAGCGATTCTAGATGGTCACATTGTTTTATCTCGTGAGATGGCGGATGCTGGGCATTATCCTGCGATTGATGTTGAGAAATCGGTCAGTCGTGTTATGCCTCAAATCACCACTGAAGAACATGTCTTGATGTCGAAAGCGGTTCGCCAAGTGTTGTCTATTTGTCGTAAGAACCAAGATTTGGTATCGATTGGCGCCTATAAACCGGGGACAGACCCAGCTATTGATAGTGCCTTTACCTTGAAACCTAGATTGGATGAGTACTTACAACAGAAAATGAAAGAAACGGTTCCGTATGACATGTGCGTTAACATGTTAAAGCATGTGTTAGGCGGTTAGGCCGTGTTGAATAAGGTCAATCATGGATAACGCGTTAGAATTTCTTCTCGATCAAGCGAAAGACCAAGAGAACCAAGCCGTATTGGCGCTGAATCAAGCGAATGTCGAGCTTCAGGGTTACTACGAACAGGTTGAACAGATCGAAAAATATCGACTTGATTACTGTCAGCAACTTGTTGACCGAGGTAAGGCCGGATTAACCGCTAGCCAATATGGTCACTTAAACCGTTTCTTAACGCAATTAGATGAAACGCTCTCTAAGCAGAGAGAAGCGGAACACCACTTTAAGAATCAGGTCGATAACTGCCAAAGCTATTGGATGGAGTTACGAAAAAAGCGTAAATCCTACGAGTGGTTGATGGAGAAAAAGCAGAAAGAGAAAGCAAGGCTGCAAGACCAAAGAGAGCAAAAGCAAATGGATGAGTTCTCGACTCTGTTATATAGCCGAAAGAAAATGTGACCTTAAACCTCGAATGACGCAGGTGCTGTTATCCAGATGGCATAATTAAAATTTATAGGCATGTTTCTTGCTCTGTCTTATATAAAATTGCGCGTTGTGTCTAGCTAAGGCATGAATCGTATCCGACTTTCTTTTTGTTGTCTGATTCATGGCAGCAAAGCTAGTAGATAGAGCTTGTATATATGAATGTTAGTCTTTCCTCAAATTCAGCGACCAACAAAACGTCATCGTTGTTGGACTCCGGTTCTGCCTCTTCAAAGGTAGAAGATACTGGAGACTCTAAAGGCTTCTTTGAGTCTTTCAAAGAAGCACTAGGCTTTGAAGAAAGTGACAGTAAAGTCGCAGCAAAAGACGCAGAAATCACCGCGAAACCTGATGCTAAACAGGCCTCTACCGAAGGTGAAGCGTCAGCCGAAGCGAACAAAGGTGATTCAGCTGAATCAAAGGCTACTGACGAAGTGAACGAAGCGCAAAGCAAGCAAGCAGCTTCAGAAGTAGAAGGCGAGAAAGCTGCTGAGGAAATATCTGCAGAGGCTGCGTCTGGATCTGAGGCTGAGCTCAAAGCCAATTCGGGTACTGATAGCACTGTCGCTGATAAAACTGTCGCAGATAAGGCGGATGGTAAAGATGCGCAGGTTACGACGAATGATTCTAAAGAACAGGTTGCTCAATCCCAAACTCAGGGTACATCAGCTGTAGATGGCTCTGCGCAAGCATCGCAAGCTAATGCAGCGATGAATGAAGGCAATAAATTGCTTGGTCAATTGGATGAGGCAAACAAAACTCTAAATCAAGCGCCAAACGGCAAAGGCTTGCCTCAGCAAGGTCAGGTAGATAAAGCCCAAGGTAATATCTCCGGTGCTTCAGTTGCAGTAGCCTCCGTTACGGATGAGGCGACACAGCAAACGAATGCAGCAACCCAAGAGAATAGTCTAGAGGTGGATTCTGAAATCGCTGTTCTTACCGGAGGTAAGGGTGTGTCTCAGCTGACCGATGATGAAATCCGACAGTTGATGGATAAAGGCGTCACTCCAGAACAAATTGAAGCCAGTATGAACCGAGAGCTGAGTCAAAAGAACGCGGCTAGTGCCGCGGTGGCCGAACAGAGCCAAGCGATCTCAGCTGCGGATATTGAACTAGCCAAGCAGGTTGATGCCCATACCAAAGCACTAAAACAATTGAATGGACAAATCGAATCAGAACAGTCTGTTGTCGATAGCTTGCTTAAGAAGCAACAAAGTGGTGCTAAGTTGACGGTTGATGAGCAAGCCGCTTTGGCTAAAGCGACCTCTAACTTAGACCTGTTGAATCAACAGCTCACTAACGTTCAACAACAAGCAACGGCTTTGCTAAATCAAGCCCCGGCTGTGAACAGCGCGTCTGGTGAACCCGCTGCTATTGATTGGGATAATACGGATTCAAGCGAAACTAAAGCCTTAGCTGCGGCAGCATCAACAGCAGCTGTAGCGACGGCTGCACAACAAGTGTCAGCGCAGGCCACTTCTCAATCAGCAAGCAATGCTCTTGCGGATAAAGCGCTAACACAACAGGCTGCTCAACAATTGACGTCTCAACAGGGGAGTGCAGCTCCTACGCAACAGCAAGCAGCCTTAGATCCTAGTTTGACGGCACAAAGCTTAGCGATGAATGCAGCACCAGTCGCTACCAAGGCGGGTGCGACTGATGCGCTTCTTAAAGCAGGGGCGGGTGCCGCAGCATTATCAGGCTTGGGTAAAGCTGGCGCGAAAGACGATTCTAAAGACTCGACCTTTGCTCAGCAGATCGCTTCTGCGGCAGGTGCGCAAGGTACAGCCACAGTAGGTTCAGCTCCGACACGAGCAGAAATTCAAGCGGCTCAACAGGCTCCTTTACAGCTCACTAAAGAGCTAGCCAACGAGCAGGTGGCAGAAAAAGTACAAATGATGATGTCTAAGAACCTTAAGAACTTGGATATCCGTCTTGACCCACCAGAGTTGGGGCAGATGAAAATTCGCATGACCATGAATAATGACGTGGCGAACGTGCACTTTACTGTCGGTAGCCAACAAGCGAGAGAGGTTATTGAACAAACCTTACCTCGTTTGAGGGAGATGCTTGCTCAGCAAGGGATGCAGCTTGCTGAGTCTTCAGTTCAGCAACAGAATTCTGGTCAGGGACAAGACAGGTACAACAATGGTGAGCAACAATCAGGCTCTAACCGTATAAATGATGGTCAAGGTGATGAAAACCTTGATAGCAACAGCAATCTTGAATTGAATGTCACGTCAAAGCGTGATGGAATTAGTTATTATGCCTAGTATCAGGCTAAAACACTTAGCTAATGGAAAGAACCGTTAGTTTATAGAAGAACAGTTAGTTAATAGAAAGTACCGTTAGTTAATAGAAGAACAGGAAGTTAGAGCTGAATATGGCAGAAGAACAAGAAACACCGAAAGGAAAGAGTAAGCTTCTTATTATCGTTATCGCGGTTGTTGTGCTGTTACTTGGAGGTGGTGGTGCCGCATTTTTCTTAATGGATTCCGATGATAAAACTGAGAGTGCTGGATCGTCAGCTGAGGTTCAATTCATGGACGCTGATCCAGTGGTCTATGTTAATGTGCCTCAAGCTTTCTTATTTAACGTTACGGGCGATAAGAAAGATCGCTTAGTTCAGATAAAAGTACAGCTGATGGTACGTGGTATGAAGAATGAAGTTCTCGCTCGATACCACTCTCCACTTGTTGAAAGCGCACTACTTGCTACATTCGCTTCGGCGACGGTCGATCAATTACGATCTCCTGCCGGCAGAGTTGAACTGCGGAACAAGGCGACTGAAGATATTAAAGCAAGCTTAACTCAAGCTGTTGGCCAGCCGGTCATTGAAAAAGTGTTATTCACTGACTTTGTAATTCAATAGGTAATATGTGACCGATTTATTAAGCCAAGACGAAATTGATGCGCTATTACATGGCGTTGATGATGTTGAAGACGTTGAAGATGTCTTAGAAACCGAAAGTGACAATACGGTCAATTTTGATTTCTCATCACAAGATCGAATCGTTCGTGGTCGAATGCCGACCCTTGAACTTATTAACGAGCGTTTCGCACGTCATATGCGTATTAGCTTGTTTAATATGTTGCGTAAGACGGCTGAAGTGTCGATCAACGGCGTACAGATGATGAAATTTGGTGAGTACCAGAACACACTCTATGTACCCACAAGTTTAAACATGGTTCGCTTCCGCCCGTTAAAAGGTACTGCGCTAATCACGATGGAAGCTCGGCTAGTTTTCATTCTCGTAGAGAACTTTTTTGGTGGTGATGGTCGTTTTCACGCCAAGATTGAAGGTCGCGAATTTACACCAACAGAAAGACGAATTATTCAGTTACTACTGAAAATTGTTTTTGAAGATTACAAAGAAGCTTGGTCTCCCGTGATGGGCGTTGAGTTTGAATACTTGGACTCTGAAGTAAACCCAAGTATGGCTAACATTGTGAGCCCTACCGAAGTGATTGTTGTGAGTTCATTTCACATTGAAGTCGATGGCGGTGGCGGTGATTTCCATGTGGTTATGCCTTACTCAATGGTTGAGCCGATTCGTGAACTGCTGGATGCTGGTGTCCAATCAGATAAAATGGAAACCGACGTTCGTTGGAGTTCAGCATTGCGTGATGAAATCATGGATGTGCCAGTCAACTTCCGTGTCAATTTGCTCGAGCAAGATATCTCTTTGCGTGATTTGATGGAACTTCGTCCTGGGGATGTTATCCCGATGAATATGCCTGAGCATGCAACCATGTTTGTTGAAGAACTGCCGACCTATCGTGTGAAAATGGGCCGTTCTGGAGAGAAGCTCGCGGTACAGATTTCTGAAAAAATTGAAAGACCTCATGTGGTCAAAACCGATCTCGCTTTTCTTGGCAAAGACTTAATGTCTGAGCTGGAAAATAGCGAAGATGAAGAATAGCAAAGTAGATAAAAGTATAGGAATTGGTAATGGAACCTAGTGAAGATCAAAAGCTAGCAGACGAATGGGCTGCAGCACTTGGTGAAGACCCTTCAGCACCGTCAATCGATGTTGATGATGTTCTCGCAGCACCACTTGATGAGTTAACCGACTCATCGTCTCCAATTTCAGAAGATGAGCGTCGTAAGCTGGATACCATTATGGACATCCCAGTGACTATCTCAATGGAAGTCGGCCGCTCTCAAATTAGTATCCGTAACTTACTTCAATTGAACCAAGGTTCGGTTGTTGAGCTAGATAGAATTGCTGGTGAGTCACTTGACGTGATGGTTAACGGCACTCTGATTGCTCATGGAGAAGTGGTTGTGGTGAATGACAAATTTGGTATTCGTTTGACAGACGTTATTAGTCAAACAGAACGAATTAAGAAGTTGCGTTAATGAGCTTCTTGTCTCAGAGACTGGCGGGCTCTTCTCTCGGAATGACAGGTTTTTCTCGCAGAGTCTTGGGAGTAGGGCTACTTGCTACTCCTTCTATTGCCTTTGCGGCAACGCCTCCTTCTCTCGATTTAGCGACCACCTTTGGGTCGCTAATTTTCGTTATAGCCTTCATTTTATTTATTGCTTGGCTACTGAAGCGAATGCAAGTGCCTGCGATGTCGAATCAACAAGGTTTGGCTATTATTAGGCAAATTCCGGTAGGCACAAAAGAACGTATCGCTATTGTACAAGCGGGTGATGAACAGTTCTTGGTAGGCATTACCACACAATCGATTCAGCTGATCTCTAAGCTCGATAAACCTCTTACTCAGGAGATGCTGGAAAAAAGTACATTTTCAAGTCAGCTTTCCCAGCTAATAAAAAAAGATGCAAACAAGTAACGGATTTTTGAATCCATTTTACTTTTGCCATGCCGGATTTTTCCGTACGGTGAAAGTGTGGTTGGTTCAGCTCATTATATTCTGCTCTCTCGTATTTAGCGTGTCAGTATTTGCACAGGTTGAAGATGGCACTGTCATTCCTGCGAATACCGCTGGATCTGAGTCGGTCACCATCAGTACGATGCAGCAAGATCAAGCCAAATCGAAGACTATGACCACTGGTAGCTTAACCGGTAATGGTGGCGGCATACCTGCATTTACCATGACCACCAATGCCAATGGCGGTGAAGACTACTCGATTAACCTGCAAATTCTTGCGTTAATGACCATGCTTGGCTTCTTGCCGGCGATGGTTATTTTGATGACATCGTTCACCCGCATTGTGGTTGTGATGTCTATTTTGCGTCAGGCAATGGGTCTTCAACAAACACCTTCAAACCAAGTGATTATTGGCATTGCGATATTTCTGACCTTCTTCATCATGTCGCCAGTAATCAGTCAGGTAAATGAACAAGCTGTTCAGCCTTATTTGAATGAACAGATATCAGCGCGACAGGCGTTTGATGTTGCCCAAGGGCCGATTAAGTCTTTTATGCTTAAACAGACTCGAATCAAAGACCTTGAAACTTTTGTTGAAATTTCAGGAGCGGAAGTGACGAATCCTGAAGATGTTTCAATGGCGGTTCTGATTCCTGCGTTTATCACGTCTGAATTGAAAACAGCTTTCCAGATAGGCTTTATGCTGTTCTTGCCGTTCCTAATTATCGACTTGGTGGTAGCATCAGTTTTGATGGCCATGGGTATGATGATGTTGTCACCAATGATTGTATCGCTGCCGTTTAAGTTGATGTTGTTCGTCCTTGTTGATGGTTGGAATTTGATACTCTCCACACTCGCCGGCAGTTTTGCCTTGTAGCTGGGGGAAGCATGAATCCTGAAATATTCGTAGATTTGTTCCAAGATGCCCTTTGGATGGTACTAATTATGGTTTGCGCCATAATTATTCCTAGCCTGCTGATTGGTTTGGTTGTGGCTGTTTTCCAAGCGGCTACTTCGATTAATGAACAAACTTTAAGTTTCCTACCACGTTTGATCGTGACGTTATTAGCGTTGATGATGTTTGCACATTGGATGACGCAAATGATGATGGAGTTCTTTTTCGAACTCATCGAACGCTTGCCACAAGTTCTGTACTAATTCGATATGGAATACCCAACGAGCCTTGTACTAGAGTGGTTAGCCAATTATTTTTGGCCCTACACTCGCATCTCAGCCATGCTGATGGTGATGACAGTAACCGGTGCACGCTTTGTGTCGCCGCGTATTCGTCTGTATTTAGGTTTAGCGGTCACCTTTGCGGTGATGCCTGCGATCCCCGCTGTTCCTAAAGAGATTGAACTGCTCTCTTTCCAAGGTTTCTTGACTGTATTTGAACAAATCGTGATTGGCGTTGCCATGGGGTTTGTCACCCAATTCATGATTCAAACTTTCGTAATGCTCGGCCAGATCTTGGGTATGCAATCAAGCTTGGGTTTCGCCTCTATGGTGGATCCTGCTAACGGACAAAACACGCCAGTACTGGGTCAATTGTTCATGCTGCTAGCAACCATGTTTTTTTTGGAGACAGACGGTCATCTGAAAATGCTGCAGCTGGTGGTGTTCAGCTTTAAGACTTTACCCATTGGCAGTGGAAGTTTGACCTCTGTTGATTATAGAGAGCTTGCCCTGTGGCTTGGTATCATGTTCAAAACAGCACTAGCGATGTCATTGTCTGGTATTATTGCGCTGCTGACGATTAACCTTTCGTTTGGTGTAATGACGCGTGCGGCGCCTCAACTAAATATCTTTTCTTTGGGTTTCTCATTTGCGCTACTCGTGGGCCTATTGCTTTGTTGGTATATCCTTGGCGGCTTGTTTAGTCACTATGAGTTATTCTGGATACAAACCGAACAACAGATATGTCGTCTAATCAGGTTAGAGTGCTAGGAGACTAAAATGGCAGAGTCAGACGGTCAAGAACGCACGGAAGACGCCACGCCCAAACGCTTGCAACAGGCCAAAGAGAAAGGGCAGGTTGCAAGGTCAAAAGAGTTAGCGTCGGCGTCGGTACTTATTGTTGGTGCGATTGCTTTAATGTGGTTTGGTGAATCGATGGCGAAAGCTTTGTTCGAGACCATGCAACGTCTGTTTTCTCTGAGTCGGGAAGAAGTTTTTGATACCACAAAACTCCTCGAAATTGCGGGTGGCGCATTAGTGAACCTGTTGTTCCCGCTGTTCTTAATCCTGATAACCTTATTTGTTGCTGCCGTCATTGGTGCGGCGGGTGTCGGGGGGATTAATTTCTCTATGCAGGCGGCGATGCCTAAGGCGTCTAAGCTAAACCCACTCAGTGGTATTAAGCGTATGTTTGGCCTGCAGAGTTGGGTTGAACTGTTGAAATCTATCTTGAAAGTGGCACTTGTTTCGGGAATGGCCATCTATCTTATTCAAGCTTCTCAACACGATTTAATGCAACTGAGCATGGAGGTATACCCACAGAATATCTTCCACGCTTTAGATATCTTGCTTAATTTTATTCTGCTGATCAGCTGCTCTTTACTTATCGTGGTGGCGATTGATATCCCGTTCCAGATTTGGCAACACGCCGATCAGCTGAAGATGACCAAACAAGAAATTAAAGATGAACACAAAGATACTGAAGGTAAGCCTGAAGTTAAGGGCCGCATTCGTATGTTGCAAAGAGAAGCTGCCCAGCGCCGTATGATGGCTGACGTACCTCAAGCGGATGTGATTGTGACCAACCCGGAGCATTTCTCGGTGGCTCTACGCTATAAGCAGAATCAAGACAAAGCCCCCGTTGTAGTTGCGAAAGGTGTTGATCATATGGCAATGAAGATTCGTGAAATTGCCCGTGAAAATGACATCTATATTGTTCCTGCGCCACCATTGGCTAGGGCGCTTTATCACACTACCGAACTAGAACAACAAATTCCTGACGGTCTGTTTACAGCAGTTGCTCAAGTGCTTGCATATGTGTTTCAACTGAAACAGTACCGAAAACGAGGCGGAGAGAGGCCAAAACTCCAAGATTCTAATATGCCGATCCCACCTGATTTACGACATTAGATCAATTGCTTGAGCTCTGCTTGATGAACCCTGATAATAGCGGGCTAGCTAATCCTCTTTTTAAAGAGGCGATGGCAATAATTTGACGAAAAGTGTTGGTACAGTGTTTGCTATATCAACCCCGACTATTATAAGTCGGTCATTAATAACCTTAGCATTGTAAATCTGAGCATTATAATCCCGATCAGTATAAATCCTAGCGTTATAAATCCCGAGCATATAAAGCTTAGTATTATAAGCCTGTGCATTTTTAACCTATGCACTTTAAACCATAGCCACATAGCTTAGACCTGAGCCTCAAATAGCTTAGTGAGATGGCTACAACATAGCGAAACTGTCTAGACTTATGAAATTCTCCCTGCCTTTTGCGGACAAGCTGCCTAAAATTCCTAATCGTGCAATGCCTGCAATTGGCGCGCCCGTTATGGTACTTGCAACGCTCGCTATGGTGGTGTTGCCAATACCAGCCTTCTTGTTGGATATGTTCTTCACTTTCAACATTGCACTGTCTATGGTTGTGTTACTGGTTTCGGTTTATACCCGCAGGCCTTTGGACTTCGCTGCATTCCCGACCGTACTTCTGATTGCGACTCTACTTCGATTGGCTTTGAACGTTGCTTCGACACGTGTGGTATTACTCCATGGTCACGAAGGTGGTGACGCGGCCGGTAACGTTATTGAAGCCTTCGGTAACGTGGTTATCGGCGGTAACTACGCGGTAGGTCTAGTGGTGTTTTTGATTTTGATGATCATCAACTTCATGGTTGTAACCAAAGGTGCGGGTCGTATTTCGGAAGTCAGTGCGCGTTTCACCCTAGATGCCCTACCGGGTAAACAGATGGCAATCGATGCCGACTTGAATGCGGGTTTGATCGACCAAGATCAAGCTCGTACACGACGTTTTGAAGTGACCAAAGAGGCCGACTTCTACGGCTCGATGGACGGTGCATCTAAGTTTGTAAAAGGCGATGCGATCGCTGGTATCTTGATCTTATTCATCAACATCATTGGCGGCTTGAGTATCGGTATGGCTCAGTTTGACCTTGGTTTTGGTGAAGCCATTGAAATCTATACGCTACTGACTATCGGTGACGGTCTGGTTGCACAAATTCCATCGCTGCTACTTTCTATTGCTGCGGCGATGATGGTGACGCGTCAAAATACCGATGAAGACATGGGCGAACAACTTGTCTTCCAAATGTTCGATAATCCCAAAGCCCTAATGATCACTGCCGCTATCCTCGGCATTATGGGTATTGTTCCTGGTATGCCACATTTCTCATTCTTGAGCCTTGCTGCTGTAGCGGGAGCCGGTGCTTACTTTATCGATAAAAAGAACAAGGCAAAGGTAGAAGAGAAAAATCTACCTGCAACCGCTAATGCCAATGGTGATAAGCCCGCATCGCAAAAAGAACTGTCTTGGGATGATGTTCAACCCGTAGATATTATTGGTCTCGAAGTGGGGTATCGCTTGATTCCTTTGGTTGATAGAGACCAAGGTGGTGAGTTGCTTGAGCGCGTGAAAGGTGTACGGAAAAAGCTGTCTCAAGATTTTGGTTTCTTGATTCCAGCCGTACACATTCGCGATAACCTAGAACTGACACCAAACAGCTATCGAATTACCCTGATGGGGGTTGCGGTTGGTGAGGCTGAAATTAAACCGGACATGGAGCTCGCTATTAACCCTGGCCAAGTCTACGGAATGATAGATGGAGAGCCGACGATTGATCCTGCCTTTGGTCTTGAAGCTGTCTGGATTCGTGAAGAGCAGCGTGAACACGCACAAGCCTTAGGTTATACCGTTGTAGACTCTTCAACCGTACTTGCCACACACCTTAGCCAGCAGTTAACGAATAACGCTTCACAGTTGATTGGCCACGAAGAAGTTCAAAACTTACTTGAGATGCTTAGCCGATCAACACCTAAGTTGGTGGAAGGTTTTGTACCGGATCAATTACAGCTTGGTGTGGTTGTAAAAGTTCTGCAAAACCTACTAAATGAAGCGATTCCAATTCGTGATATTCGAACCATTGTTCAAACTTTGTCGGAGTACTCTTCTAAGAGTCAAGAACCTGACATATTAACTGCAGCTGTTCGTATCTCACTAAAACGACTAATTGTTCAAGAAATCAATGGTATAGAGCCGGAATTGCCAGTTATAACCTTAATTCCTGAGTTGGAACAAATCTTGCATCAAACCATGCAGGCATCCGGCGGAGAATCTGCTGGTATTGAACCTGGTTTAGCCGAACGTTTACAGACCTCACTTAGTAATGCGACACAAGAGCAAGAACTGAAAGGTGAGCCAGCGGTATTATTGACCTCTGGTGTTTTACGCTCGACTTTGGCTAAGTTCGTGAAAAACACGATTCCAAGCTTGAGAGTATTATCTTACCAAGAGATACCAGACGAAAAGCAGATACGCATAGTACAAGCTGTTGGTAATTAAGCCGCCTAATTAGAACGGACGATCGAATTGAAAATTAAACGATTTTTTGCAAAAGACATGCGAACAGCTCTGCTCCAAGTTAAAGAAGAACTTGGCTCAGAAGCGGTGATCATGTCTAACAAAAAGGTCGCAGGTGGCGTGGAAATTGTTGCCGCTATTGATGGCGAATCCAGCCCATCGACAGCGAGCCCTAGACTCAATAAACCTAAGCAGCCTACGCAAAGCCAGTACACCCAAATGACTGAGTCAAAAGTACCAGCTGGGCGTCGTCAATTAGATGATGACAAGGTTAGTATCCAACCTAATGCTGAAGGCGGACGCTCAATGACCAAGCGCTTTGCGAACATGCTAAAGCAATACAGTCATGGTGCAGAAGATGAGCAACAACATCGCGCTGAAAACGAAGACTCGCTATCAGCATTGCTCAATCGCCAGTCAAGTAAGGGTCATCAACCTCAGAGTAGCCAACATTCTAGCGGCAGCCTCGACTCGACTTTTGCTCGTGAAACGGGTTTATCTAAATTGATTGCCGAAGATCGCAGAGTAGAGCGTCCAGCACCTCGCTTAGATCCTACCCGTTATGATCGTGGTCGAGAGAATACTCAGTCCAAAGGTTCAGATACTGAAATGGAAACGATGCGAGATGAGATGACTTCAATTCGTCGTCTGTTAGAGCATCAAGTGTCAGGTTTAATGTGGCAAGAAGTTGAGCGTCGTGAACCGCTCAGAGCCATGCTTATTAAGCGTCTTGAGCGTATGGGTGTATCTGCAGAATTAGCCGATCAAATGGCTTGCTATATTCCTGAAGATACCAAACCAGCACGAGCATGGAAGGCTTTGTTAGCACTGGTTGCTGACCAAATCTCTGTAACACAAAAAGATATTTTAAAACGCGGCGGTATTGTGGCCTTACTAGGCCCGACTGGCGTAGGTAAAACAACGACTGTTGCTAAGCTCGCAGCCCGCGCAGCAATGGAGTACGGTGCAGACAACGTTGCACTTGTGACAACGGACACATATCGCATAGGTGCACATGAGCAGTTATCGATTTATGGTCGAATTATGGGGTGTCCTGTAAGAGTTGCTAAAGATTCTAGTGAATTGGCCGATGTAATATATCAGTTACGTAATCGTCGCCTGATTCTAGTCGATACTGCAGGTATGGGACAACGAGATGTTCGCCTATCTGAGCAGTTAGACACATTGATGCAAGAGAGTGGTTCCGTTATCAATAGTTACCTTGTGTTACCCGCAACCGCGCAACGCAAAGTACTACAAGAAACCATTGAACACTTTAGAAGAATCCCGCTGTCGGGATGTATCCTGACGAAGCTGGATGAATCGCTTAGTTTGGGTGAGTTCATCAGTGTGGTAATACAAAATGCATTACCAGTTGCTTATATAGCAAATGGTCAACGAGTTCCTGAAGATATCGTTATCGCTCAGCCAAAGTACATGATTGCTAAGGCCAATGAGTTATTAGAAAAATCGACAGAGAATGAACCTCATTACTGGAATAGCGATTCTGAAGGGCTCTAGGCGGCGGATAAATATGAATGAGAATATGATACACGATCAAGCTAGCGGCCTCCGTCGCTTAACCCAGCCTTCACTCACGAAAGTTATTGCTGTAACGGGTGGTAAGGGAGGTGTCGGTAAATCGAATGTAACGTTAGGTATGGCTATTTGTATGGCTCGCCAAGGCAAGAAAGTCATGGTGCTGGATGCTGACTTAGGATTAGCTAACGTAGACATCATGCTCGGCATTCGTTCTAAACGAAATCTTGGGCATGTGTTGGCTGGCGAGTGTGAGCTTAAGGATGCGATTGTCGAAGGTCCGCATGGAATTAGAATAATTCCAGCGACATCGGGCACACAAAGCATGACTGAACTTTCACACGCTCAACACGCCGGGTTGATTCGTGCTTTTGGTTCGCTTGAAGACGAGATGGATATCTTGTTGGTTGATACAGCTGCGGGCATATCCGATATGGTCATCAGCTTCTCAAGAGCAGCGCAGGATGTGGTTGTGGTGGTTTGTGATGAACCAACGTCGATTACTGATGCATATGCATTGATTAAACTGCTGAGTCGAGAGCACCAAGTTCAGCGATTCAAAATTGTTGCAAATATGGTCAGAAGCTACCGCGAAGGCCGAGAATTATTTGCAAAGTTGACTTTGGTCACAGAGCGCTTCTTGAATGTGAGCCTCGAACTCGTAGCATGTATTCCTTTAGATGATAAAGTACGTCAATCAGTTAAGAGACAGAAAATCGTAGTAGATGCGTTTCCTCGCTCTCCAGCTGCATTGGCAATCAGCTCTTTGGCTAATAAGGCATTGACCTGGCCAATACCAAAAACACCAAGCGGACACTTGGAGTTTTTTGTTGAAAGGTTGCTGAACCGTACTGAATTTATAGAGGAACCATTTGGTGAATAAAGCGCTTACTTACGATCAACATGCTAATCACAATAGCCAGCAGGCTTTTTTTGAGAAGTACTCTGTGTTGGTTAAGCGTATCGCTCATCATTTGTTGGGGCGATTACCGCCTAATGTATTAGTTGATGACTTGATTCAAGCCGGCATGATTGGCTTGATTGAAGCACAACAGAACTATGATGGTACCAAAGGCGCAAGCTTTGAGACGTACGCAGGTATTCGAATTCGTGGGGCAATGTTGGATGACATTCGCCGCGGGGATTGGGTGCCGAGATCAGTTCATAAAAATAATCGAGAAATCAGTAGTGCAATCGCAGAATTAGAGGGCACTCTCAATCGCGATCCTAGTGACGCTGAAGTGGCAAAGCACATGGGGCTGAGTTTAGACCAGTATCACAGTGCGTTAACTGATATTAATTGCTCAAAATTGGTTGGGATAGAAGACTTAGGTGTCTCTGATGATGTAATATCTCCGAATGAAGATTCTCAAGATAATACGCCTTTTCAAGGGGTTGCTGATGAATCATTCCGCCAAGCTTTGATCGACTCGATAAAACAGCTTCCGGAAAGGGAAGGCCTCGTGCTTTCGCTTTATTACGACGAAGAACTCAATTTAAAAGAGATTGGGGAAGTATTAGGTGTCAGCGAATCTCGTGTCAGCCAAATACTAAGCCAATCTATGCAGCGTTTACGCACTAAATTAAGTGCTTGGACACAGAACGACTAACAACACTGATTTTATTCAGTGGAGGCTAATTTGAACAAAAACATGAAAATTCTCATTGTTGATGACTTTTCAACGATGCGCCGAATTGTTAAAAACCTACTTCGTGATTTAGGTTTCAACAACACTCAAGAAGCAGACGATGGCTTGACCGCGTTACCTATGCTGAAAAAAGGCGAATTTGATTTCGTGGTAACTGACTGGAACATGCCGGGTATGCAAGGTATTGATCTTCTAAAACACGTCCGTGCAGACGCTGAACTTAAGCACCTTCCAGTGCTTATGATCACAGCAGAAGCTAAGCGTGAGCAGATCATTGAAGCAGCGCAAGCGGGTGTTAATGGTTACATTGTGAAGCCGTTCACTGCCGCAACTCTAAAAGAGAAACTCGACAAGATTTTTGAGCGTTTATAAGCACTCATAATAACCTGTTTTAGGCGCTTCATAGAGAGACATTAACTTTTTTGTTTCCCGTTTATCTCTAAGGCTGAAGCGTAACAAACTATGCGGAGTAAGGCCGGACTCAGGATGATTTCATTAGAACAAGCAAAAAAATTAGTAGAGCTGCTTGAAAACGACGAGCAGCAAGGTGCTGATTCTCTTGTTAGAAGCATTTATGAAGATAATTTTAATCTTCAAGATAACCCAATGCTTCAAGAAATAGGCAGTCTGACTCGTGACCTCCATGATTCTTTGACACAATTCAACTTTGACGAGCGTATTAACGTTATCGCAAATGATGAAATCCCTGATGCCAGGGATCGCCTTCAGTATGTCATTGATAAAACGGAAGTTGCGGCGAACAAGACGATGGACGCTGTCGATCGTTGTATGCCAATTGCAACTAATTTACACGAGTGTTTACTTCAAGTAAGGCCTCAATGGAATGAACTGATGCATGGCCGCATTGAGCTGGTAACATTTAAAGCTTTATGCCACCGCATTGATGGATTACTTGTCCAAGTAGAAGGCGATAGTACTGAACTACGTGGACAACTGACTGAAATCTTGATGGCTCAGGATTTCCAAGATTTAACTGGGCAGATTATTAGCAAAGTTATTACCTTGGTGAATGAGGTTGAAGGACGTCTGGTAGAGATCCTCACCGTATTCGGTGCGAATCAAATAGAACCAACACCAGAGACAGAGAAGAAAGCATCTATTGCTCCTGAGGGTCCGATTATGAACCCAGAAGCTCGTGAAGATGCTGTTGCATCTCAAGATGAAGTCGACGATTTGTTATCCAGTCTTGGATTTTAAAGGTAACGTATGAGCTACGATTTAGACGAAGATATTCTTCAGGACTTTTTAGTCGAAGCAGGAGAGATCCTTGAACTCCTATCAGAACAACTGGTAGAGCTAGAGAATAACCCTGACGACAAAGAACTACTAAACGCTATTTTCCGTGGTTTCCATACAGTAAAAGGTGGTGCTGGTTTCCTAGCATTGACCGAGCTGGTGGATACTTGTCATGGTGCTGAGAATGTGTTCGACATTCTAAGAAATGGCCAACGCAGCGTAACATCAGGACTGATGGATACGATGCTACAGGCTTTAGATACCGTCAATGTACAGTTTAAAGCCGTGCAAGATGAAGAAGCTTTAGTACCAGCAGACCAATCTTTACTGGATGAACTTCATCGCCTCTGTAAGCCAGAGTCAGCAGATGAAGTGGCACCAGTAGAAGCTCCAGCACCGGTTATCCCTGAGCCTATCGTTGCTGCTCCTGAGCCTGTTATTACTCCGGAACCTACTGTTGAAAGTACAAACATCAGTGCATCTTCCGTGGATGATATTTCTGAAGATGAATTTGAGCGCTTGCTTGATGAACTTCACGGTAAGGGTGGTTCACCAACGACATCTTCTGTAGACACACCAGCACCAGCACCCGTGGCACCTCAGCCAGTTGCTGCCAGTGGTGACATTACTGATGACGAATTTGAAAAGTTGTTAGATGAACTGCATGGTGCAGGTCAAAGCCCGACAGCTGCAAGCTCAACGCCACCTCCTCCTCCGCCAGTTGCTCCTGTAGCCAAAGCACCAGTTAAGTCTGAAGGCGATGACCTCATGACTGATGCTGAGTTTGAGAGTTTACTTGACCAGTTACACGGTTCAGGTAATGGCCCTTCAATTGAAGAGTTGGATGCTGCGACTAAGCCTGTTCAAGCGAAGCCCGAGCCTGTTGCGCCGAAAGTCGCTCCTAAACCACAGCCTGCTCCTGTTGCTGTAAAAGCAGAGCCTAAGCCTAGCGTACCAGCAAAAGCTGAAGTTAAAGCGCCAGCGAAGAAGCAGCAAGCTGAAGCCACAGTTCGTGTTGATACATCAACACTGGATACCATCATGAACATGGTGGGTGAGCTAGTGTTGGTTCGTAACCGCCTTGTGAGCTTAGGTTTAAACAGCAACGACGAAGAAATGTCGAAAGCTGTCTCGAACTTAGACGTAGTTACTGCTGACCTACAAGGTGCAGTAATGAAGACGCGTATGCAGCCGATCAAGAAAGTATTTGGTCGTTTCCCACGCGTTGTCCGTGACCTTGCTCGTACCTTGCAGAAAGACATCGTTCTTGAAATGCGTGGCGAAGAAACGGATCTTGATAAAAACTTAGTAGAAGCACTTGCTGATCCCCTGATTCACTTGGTGAGAAACTCTGTCGATCATGGTATCGAAATGCCAGATGATCGTGTTGCTGCGGGTAAATCTAAAACCGGTAAAGTGATTCTGTCTGCCTCTCAAGAGGGCGACCACATTGAGCTTGCTATCGTTGATGACGGTGGTGGTATGGACCCTGATAAGCTTCGTGCTATCGCGGTTAAGCGTGGTCTGATGGATGACGATGCAGCGTCTCGCCTAACAAATAAAGAGTGTTTCAATCTAATCTTTGCTCCTGGCTTTTCAAGTAAAGAAAAGATCTCAGATATCTCTGGCCGTGGTGTAGGTATGGACGTTGTGAAAACAGCGATCAACACACTGAATGGTTCAATTGATATCGATTCAGAGATGGGTCAAGGCACCAAGATTACCATTAAGGTTCCGTTGACACTTGCAATTCTACCAACCTTAATGGTCGGTGTTGCGGGTCACCCGTTCGCATTACCACTGGCATCGGTTAACGAGATCTTCCACCTAGATTTAAGCCGCACAAACGTGGTTGATGGTCAGCTGACTATCATCGTTCGCGACAAGTCTATTCCACTGTTCTACCTACAAAATTGGCTGACACCTAAAGAAGGTCTTGTTGAAGGACGTCAAGGTCATGGTCATGTTGTTATTGTGCAACTTGGTAGTCAACGTGTTGGTTTTGTCGTCGATGCGCTTATCGGCCAAGAAGAAGTGGTTATTAAGCCACTTGATAAACTTCTTCAAGGCACGCCAGGAATGGCAGGTGCGACAATTACAAGCGACGGTCACATAGCATTGATTTTAGATGTGCCGGACTTGTTGAAGCAGTACGCAGCTGCATCAAGAATTTAATTTAAGGATAAATATGGCGATTAAAGTATTAGTCGTTGATGATTCGAGCTTCTTCCGTCGACGAGTAAGCGAGATCATCAACTCGGAGGCTCGCCTAGAAGTCATCGATGTAGCAGTAAACGGTAAAGAAGCGGTTGAGAAAGCGAAACAGCTAAGACCTGACGTGATTACCATGGACATCGAAATGCCTGTCATGGACGGTATCACAGCTGTTCGCGAAATTATGGCTGCGTCTCCAACGCCTATTTTGATGTTTTCATCGTTAACGCATGATGGTGCGAGAGCTACGTTAGATGCTTTAGATGCTGGTGCTCTAGATTTCTTACCTAAGAAATTTGAAGACATCGCTCGTAACCGCGATGATGCTGTCGCATTGCTTCAACAGCGCGTGATTCAGATTGCTGCAAAGCGCGCGTTTATGCGACGTGCACCTGTTGCGCCAAGAACTACGGCAACAGCTACGGCTTCAACATCAGCGCCATTGCGCCAGCCTATTTCAGCAACAACCCCAGCGGCTAAACCCGCGGTTGCATCAACCGCGAAATTCAGAGCTTCGGGTAAAAAGTATCAATTAACTGCAATTGGTACTTCTACTGGTGGGCCAGTTGCACTACAGAAAATTTTGACACGCATCCCTGCCAGCTACCCACATCCCATTGTGTTAGTGCAGCATATGCCAGCAACGTTCACCGCTGCTTTTGCTAGCCGATTGAATACCTTGTGTAAGATTGAAGTTCGTGAAGCTCAAGACGGAGACTTGTTGAAACCTGGGGTGGCTTATCTTGCTCCAGGTGGAAAGCAAATGATGATTGATGGTCGCCCGGGTTCGGCGCGTCTGAAGATTATCGATGGTGGTGACCGAATGAACTACAAGCCTTGTGTGGATGTTACTTTTGGTTCTGCAGCTAAGATCTACGGCGATAAAGTATTGTCTATGATCTTGACCGGTATGGGTGCTGATGGTCGAGAAGGTTCTCGCATGTTAAAAACCGCGGGTTCGACCATTTGGGCGCAAGACGAAGATAGCTGTGTTGTATATGGTATGCCTCAAGCTGTAGCGAAAGCTGGCATTTCTACGGAAGACCTACCTCTAGACCGCGTTGCGGAACGGATTTTGGTTGAAGTTGGGTTAGCTTAGGTAAATCGACATGATTGTTTGGAGTGTTGCAAACCAAAAAGGTGGCGTTGGGAAAACGACAACGACAGTGACCCTAGCCGGCTTACTTGCCTTAAAGGGCCATCGTGTGTTGTTGGTTGATACTGACCCTCATGCATCACTAACCACCTATCTGGGTTACGACTCAGATACGGTGGAATCGAGCCTGTTTGACCTGTTCCAGCTGCGTCAGTTTTCTACGCAAGCTGTGAGAGAGTTGACAATACAGACTGAAATTGAAGGTATCGATATTATTCCCGCACACATGTCATTGGCGACATTAGACCGTGTAATGGGAAATCGAAGTGGTATGGGTTTGATCTTAAAGCGAGCTTTGGCCGCTTTGAAAAATGACTATGACTACGTGCTTATCGATTGCCCACCTATTCTTGGTGTGATGATGGTGAATGCGCTGGCTGCTAGTGATCGTATCTTGATTCCGGTACAGACTGAATTTTTGGCAATGAAGGGGTTAGAGCGCATGATTCGCACTCTAACCATTATGCAGAAGTCTCGTAAAACACCGTTTAAGGTGACGATTGTCCCGACGATGTACGACAAGCGAACCAAAGCGTCATTGCAAACATTGACTCAGCTTAAAGATGACTACCCAAACCAAGTTTGGACATCTGCTGTGCCAATTGATACCAAGTTTAGAGATGCCAGTCTAAAGCGTTTACCTGCATCTCATTTTGCATCGGGTAGCCGTGGCGTGTTTGCCTATAAACAGCTGCTTATTTATCTCGAGAGGTTAGCGATAAATGAGCGCGAATAACGAATCGACAATGACGCAACCAAGTTTATCGAGTGAACAAGCAATCGATGATTACTTTACTGCGCTGTTAGGTGATGAAAACTTTGAATCTGATGCTTTTTTTGTTGACGAGTCTAGCGACGAATCACAAACTAAAAAGCCAGAGCCAGAGCCAGAGCCAGAGCCAGAGCCAGAGCCAGAGCCAGAGCCAGAGCCAGAGCCAGAGCCAGAGCCAGAGCCAGAGCCAGAGCCACAATTGTCGACAAGTCACTATTCAAGCTACGCTGAAATACGCGCCGCAGAATTTGAAGTGCCTAATCTTGAGGATGTTCAGAAACTTCTGAGTCGGTTAGAAGCAACGAATGTCGTTGATGAGCTGAATCTAGATGAGTTGATGGATCAGAACACACAGCAAATTGCTCAGCAGGCAGACATGCAAATGTTTGACGCTGCAGTTGAGTCTGTTCAAGTGACTGTAGACCCTGAAATTCAAGATTGGGATCTTCCTGAACCAGAATTAGCCGTTGAAAGCGAACGGGTCGTCGAAGCTGAAGCGCTTGAAACTGAAGTGCCCGTAACTGAACATTTTGAAGTTAAGGCGGCTGAATCCGATCTTGAATCTCCTCAAATCGATCCAGTTACCGAACTTGAAACCCAAGCCGGAGGAGCCGGTCAGTTTACATCTTGGGAAACGACGGCTAGAACTGAAGATTTTCAAGTACTGTATTTTGATGTCAACGGTGTGACGTTTGCGGTGCCACTTGATGAGCTCGGGGGGATCCATCGCCTTGAAGAGGTAAGTCATATTATTGGTAAACCTGCTTGGTATTTGGGGTTGCAAACTAATCGTGACAGTAAGCTGGATGTGGTTGATACCGCAAAATGGGTAATGCCTGAAAAGCTATTATGTGATGATTATAAAGATAACTATCAATATATAGTAATACTTGGCGAAAGCTTGTGGGGGCTTGCGAGCACAGAGCTCAAAGGTACCGAGCTGCTTAATACAGATAAAGTACGCTGGCGAGAAACGGCAGGCAAACGGCCATGGCTCGCTGGTATGGTAAAAGAAAAAATGTGTGCTTTGATTCATGTTGAAGCATTAACCGCCATGCTAAATGCAGGGCTAGACGTAAAATCATTGGGCTAATACCAATCACAGTAAGTAAGTGCACAACAATAGTGTAGGAAAAAGGCTTGAGAATAAGGCGGAACTTTTTGATAAGTAGTTATTCTACTATCAAAAATTCTAACGCTGTTATCGAGCACTTTAACAAGCTAGGATGAACAGTTATTTACGACGATTGATATAACAATAAGCATCAAGTTAATAATAGTGGTCGGCAACGACGGCAAGAGGATTATCTATGTCTCATATGAGTGAAGTTGAAGTAAGAAAAGATCAAACTAATGATGAAGTGCTTCAATGGGTAACATTTCAACTCGAAGAAGAAACTTACGGCATCAATGTAATGCAAGTACGTGAAGTATTGCGTTATAGCGAGATTGCTCCAGTACCGGGCGCTCCAGACTACGTTTTAGGTATTATCAACCTGCGTGGTAACGTTGTTACTGTTATTGACACTCGTTCTCGCTTTGGTTTGATGCAAGGTGAAATCACAGATAACACTCGCATTATCGTTATTGAATCTGAGCGCCAAGTAATTGGCATCCTAGTAGATAGCGTTGCTGAAGTGGTTTACCTGCGTTCTTCTGAAATCGACACAACACCAAGTGTTGGTACTGATGAAAGTGCTAAGTTCATCCAAGGTGTTAGCAACCGTGATGGTAAGCTGCTTATCTTAGTAGATCTAAACAAACTACTAAGCGAAGATGAGTGGGATGAGATGGCTCATCTGTAATGTTTGAAGCGCTTCCTTTAAGCCCCGTCGCTCTGATATCTGGCGTTGGGGTTTTTACGTTATTCATTGTGATTTTGATTAGCAAAGTAAAAAGTGCGATTCAAAAGCAGATCGATAAGTCACGCCTGCAAGTTCGTAACTTGGACAAAGAGCTTCAAAAGTCGAGTAAGCAATTACTCGAGGTTCGCTCTGTTGTGGTTGGTCTTGGCCAGAAAGTGACTGAACAGCAAGATCTGATAAAGCATTTGAATGAACGTATTGTTGAGTTGGAACATGCGGACACCGACGGGCGTCTGTATACGCGTGCAACAAAAATGGTGCAGCTTGGTGCTGGGATAAACGAACTGATCGAAGAGTGTGAATTACCTAAAGCGGAAGCTGAGCTGATGATGTCTCTGCAGAATAAGCTCGCAGGTAAAGAAAAAATTCCTTCGTTAAGAAGTAACCCTTCACCGTATGACGAACAACCTGCACCCCCTCGTGATCGCAGAGACCCGACTCGACGTCGTTAAATTGAGCGCTTACTGCGAAATGAGCAATTGATGTTTATCACGCAACTCTCTTAAAAGAAGCTTCGGCTTCTTTTTTTATGCCTGTTATATCTATATAGAACGATGTTTATAAGTGTTTGTATCTAATGCAATATCTTGTTTGTTGGTGAAAATGTGTAAATTGTGATGCGGTGGTAACAGTTTCTTACGGAGTTTGTTCTTTCGAAAAGGCCTAGTCCTGTTTTGTGACCTTATTGGTGTGCTACTATAGCCCTCTCATTACTCGACTAAATTTACCTATGCTAGAAGTCTCAAATTTAACTGCTATTCGTGACGACAGGGTTCTGTTTGAATCGTTGTCTTTTCAATTGAAACCCGGAGAACTGGTTCAAGTTGAAGGTCGTAACGGTACTGGGAAAACGACACTCCTTAGGATTATCACTGGGCTAGGCGATCGCGATGACGGCACTATCTCTTGGGATGGCGAATCTATTGAGTCGAGTCGAGATGTGTATCACCAAAATTTGCTTTTCTTGGGTCATCAAACCGGCGTGAAGCGTGAGCTTAGTGCCTATGAGAATCTGAGCTTCTATCAATCGATTCACAGTAGTGGAACGAGTAAGGAAGAACTTTACAATGCATTGGCTCAAGTAGGGCTTGCTGGTAGAGAAGACGTCCCAGCAGGACAACTTTCAGCGGGGCAACAGCGCCGTGTAGCGTTGGCTCGCCTGTGGTTGAGTAAGCAAATGTTATGGATTTTAGACGAACCACTGACTGCGATAGATAAGCAGGGTGTTAAGGTTCTGGAGTCTCTTTTTTCTCAGCATGCAGATAACGGTGGCATTGTGTTATTAACCACGCACCAAGATATGTTTGCTGATAGCCCGAAACTAAGAAAAATAAAGTTGGGTGAGTAATATGATCTCTTCAATGACAACGATCATCCGACGTGAGCTATTGATCGCATTTCGTCGCCAAGCCGATATCTTTAACCCTCTGTGGTTTTTTATTATTGTCATCACCCTTTTCCCATTGAGTATCGGCCCTGAGCCAAACCTACTTGCGCGTATTGCTGCGGGTATTGTTTGGGTAGCGGCTTTGCTTTCTGCATTGCTCTCGTTAGAGCGTTTATTTCGTGATGATTTTCAAGATGGCGCGCTTGAGCAGATGATGTTGATGCCCATCCCGTTGCAGTTGGTAGTCTTGTCCAAGGTCATAGCACACTGGTTATTGACAGGGTTACCATTAATACTGATCAGTCCGTTGTTGGCGGTACTGCTGTCCTTGGATTTCGATACTTGGTTATCGGTAGTCTTAACGTTATCGGTAGGTACGCCTGCATTAAGCTTTATTGGTGCGATTGGTGTGGCTTTAACGGTTGGATTACAAAAAGGTGGTGTGCTGTTAAGTCTGCTTATTTTGCCGTTGTATATCCCAATTCTTATATTTGCTACATCAGCGATTGATGCCGCAGCACTAGGCGTTGCGTATACCGGACAACTAGCTGTATTAGGGGCAATGCTAATGGGCGCGATGACGCTCACCCCATTTGCCATCAGTGCAGCACTGAGAGTGAGTGTTAACTAGTTAATTACTTGGTTAAGGTTAACTAAGCACTCACCAACACTTTGCTTGTTTAAAGTGAACGATTTAAAGCTGTCAAATGCCTAGAGTCACTGAAAGGCAAAGTAAACCAAATAAATTATAATAATTATAGCTGTGATAGCTGTAAGCAATATGAAGTAAGAGTGAGATTACAACATGTGGAAATGGCTCCATCCCTACGCCAAAGCAGAAACCTCTTATCAGCTTGCTGGTAAACTTCTGCCATGGTTTTCGATCCTAGCGCTATTGTGTCTATCCGCCGGTACTGTCTGGGGGCTTGCATTTGCGCCTTCTGATTACCAGCAAGGCGATAGCTTCCGAATTATCTATATCCATGTTCCATCTGCAATTTGGTCTATGGGTGTATACATGTCGATGGCAATTGCTGCCTTTATCGGTTTGGTATGGCAGGTAAGGTTATCAGACATGGCTGCTTTGGCTATGGCGCCTATCGGTGCTGTATTTACCTTTATTGCGTTATTAACTGGCGCAGTTTGGGGTAAACCAATGTGGGGGGCTTGGTGGGTTTGGGATGCACGTTTAACTTCAGAGCTGATTCTTCTATTCTTATATTTGGGTGTGATTGCACTTCACCACGCGTTTGACGACCAAAAAACCGCAGCAAAAGCAGCCGGCATTTTGGCGATCGTTGGTGTAATTAACCTACCTATCATTCACTTTTCAGTAGAGTGGTGGAACACACTCCACCAAGGCGCGACAATTACTAAGTTTGATAAGCCTTCTATTTCAAGTGACATGCTATGGCCGCTTCTTCTTAACATCTTCGGTTTTGCCTTTTTCTTTGGTGCTGTGACTATGGTTCGTTTTAGAAACGAAATCATCAGTAAAGAGAGTCACCGTCCATGGGTTCGCAAGCTAGCGGCTAATAAAGCGTAGTAGGGTAGGTAATTATGTATTTTGAATCTCTGAGTGATTTCTTTGCCATGGGTGGCTACGCCTCATATGTATGGAGTGCATTTGGAATCACATTCCTCGCGATGATCATTTTACTGGTCGTAAGCGTTCGTCGTGGTAAGCAATTATTAAATGAAGTACAAGCTAAGATTGACCGTCAAGCTCGTATTGATGCAGCAAAAAATATGGAGAACACTCTATGAACCCAAGACGCAAAAAGAGGCTAGGCATTATCTTAGCGATCTTTTTTGGTATCAGTGCAACTGTTGGATTGATGGTTTATGCACTTAACCAGAACATGGATCTGTTCTATACACCAACTGAGCTCGTCAACGGCAAAGATGGTAAAAAACCTGAAGTGGGTCAACGCTTACGTATTGGTGGCATGGTTGTAGTCGGCTCGGTAAGCCGTGACAATGAATCATTGCGTGTAAGCTTCGATTTGGCTGATGTAGGCCCTAAAGTGACGATTCTATATGATGGCATCCTTCCTGATCTTTTCCGTGAAGGCCAAGGTATTGTTGCTCAAGGTGTCCTTAAGGATGCAACGACAATTGAAGCGTTTGAGGTGTTGGCAAAGCACGATGAAGAATATATGCCTTCTGAAGTTGCTGAAGCAATGAAGAAAACTCATGAGCCTTTGCAATACACGACTGAACAAAAAGAAGGAAATGCTCAATGATAGCCGAGATCGGCCATTTTGCGATGATCCTGTCTTTGGGACTTGCACTGCTGCTAAGCGTGCTCCCACTGTATGGAGCCGCTCGAAATAACACATTATTGATGAACAGTGCACGACCGTTGTCGTGGGGTATGTTCGGATTCCTAGCGATTTCGTTTTTTATCTTGTGTTACGCGTTCTACACTAACGATTTTACGATTCAATACGTAGCAAGTAACTCGAATAGCCAACTGCCTTGGTACTACCGAATCACTGCGGTCTGGGGGGCTCATGAAGGCTCACTACTGCTTTGGGTTCTAATCCAAGCGGGTTGGACGGTAGCCGTTGCAACGTTTAGTCGTGGTATGCCTCAAGAGTCTGTGGCTCGCGTACTCGCGATTATGGGTTTGATTACTGTCGGCTTCTTGCTGTTCATTATCGTAACGTCTAACCCGTTTTTACGTACATTGCCTTTCTTCCCTGTTGATGGCCGTGACTTGAACCCACTACTGCAAGATCCGGGTTTGATTATTCACCCGCCAATGCTTTACATGGGTTATGTAGGTTTCTCTGTTGCGTTCTCTTTCGCAATCGCTTCTCTAATGAGCGGTCGTTTAGATACGGCATGGGCTCGTTGGTCTCGTCCTTGGACAATCGCTGCTTGGTTATTCCTAACAGTAGGTATCGCTCTAGGTTCATGGTGGGCTTACTACGAACTTGGCTGGGGTGGCTGGTGGTTCTGGGATCCAGTAGAAAACGCTTCATTCATGCCTTGGTTAGCTGGTACTGCTCTAATGCACTCACTAGCGGTAACCGAAAAGCGAGGCACATTTAAAGCTTGGACAGTATTACTGGCTATCTCTGCATTCTCGCTAAGCTTACTAGGTACATTCTTAGTTCGTTCGGGCATCTTGGTATCGGTTCACGCATTCGCGTCGGATCCTGCTCGCGGTATGTTTATTCTAGGTTTCCTAGTCTTTGTTATCGGTGGTTCACTGCTGTTGTTCGCCGTTAAAGGCGCATCGGTTCGTGTTCGCGGTAATTTTGATTTGGTTTCTCGTGAAAACGCACTGCTTGGTAACAACATCTTATTGATTGCTGCGCTTGTCGTTGTGTTAGTCGGTACGCTACTGCCATTAGTTCACAAACAGTTAGGCTTGGGTTCGGTATCTATCGGTGCACCATTCTTTGATATGTTGTTCTTCTGGTTAATGATCCCGTTCTCGTTCTTACTTGGTATCGGTCCTCTGATCCGTTGGAAACGTGACAACCTATCTAAGCTCGTTAAACCTATGATGATCTCAGGTGCACTCTCACTGGGCTTAAGTGCGCTAATGGTTACGATGCTGGCTGACCGTTTCAGCGGTACCGCTTTTGCTGGTTGGGTAATGGCATTCTGGATTATCTTCATGCATGGCTTTGAGCTTCATGAACGTGCGACACACCGTCATACATTCCTGAAAGGCCTGACTAAACTACCTCGTAGCCACTGGGCGATGATGTGTGGTCACATTGGTTTGGCCGTGACAGTGATTGGTATTGCGATGGTGCAAAACTACAGCATCGAACGTGACGTACGCTTAGCACCAGGTGAAAGCTACCAACTTGAAGAGTACAGCTTCCTGTTTACAGGAGTTCGTGACAAAGATGGCCCTAACTACGATGGTTACATTGCTGACTTTGAAATTACCAAAGAAGGCAAATACATCAACACGCTTCACGCTGAAAAACGTTTTTACACAACCGCTAAGTCGATGATGACAGAAGCGGCGATTGATCGTGGCGTAACGCGCGACCTTTACATCGCAATGGGTGAGCGTTTAGACGACAATAAATCTTGGGCTGTGCGTATCTACTACAAACCATTTGTACGTTGGATCTGGGCTGGTTCTCTGATTATGTCGATTGGTGGTGTTATTGCTATCAGTGACCGTCGTTACCGCTTCCGTAAGCCAACGAAAAAGTCTACTAAAGAGCAGGAGGCTTAATTCGAATGAACAAGAAGATTTTATTCATTCCATTGATTGCGTTCATGGTTCTAGCTGGAATCTTTGCGACTCAATTGATGCGTAACCAGTCGGGTGATGACCCGACTAAACTTGAATCGGTATTGATTGGTAAGCCAGTACCTGAGTTCGGTTTAGAAGACTTAGAGCATCCAGGCAAGTTTCATGATCAAGCTATCTTTAAAGGTGAGCCACTGCTTCTAAATGTGTGGGCGACTTGGTGTCCTACTTGTTATGCAGAGCACTCTTACTTGAATAAGTTAGCGGGTCAAGGCGTTAAGATTATTGGCCTTAACTACAAAGATGATCGCAATAAAGCGGTAGGTTGGTTAAAAGAGCTGGGCAATCCATACTTGATCAGCCTGTTCGATGGTAACGGCATGCTAGGTCTTGACCTTGGTGTGTATGGCGCTCCAGAGACTTTCCTCATTGATGCTAACGGCGTAGTTCGTTATCGCCATGTTGGTGACGTGAACCCAACTAACTGGGCATCGACGCTTGAGCCGATGTACCAAGAGTTGTTGGAGGAAGCGAAATGATTAAGAAGACACTGATTGCTCTATTCGCTACATTTGCTATTTCGGCGACTGTTTCTGCTGCGCCTATCGAATTTCATGAATTTGATACCGTTGATCAAGAGCAGCAGTTCAAAGAGCTAAGCAACACGCTGCGTTGCCCTAAATGTCAGAACAACACCATTGGTGATTCGAACGCAGAGCTTGCGGTTGATTTACGCCAAAAAGTGTATGAAATGACAAAAGATGGCAAGTCGAAGCAAGACATCATTGATTACATGATTGCTCGCTACGGTAACTTTGTTACTTACAACCCACCACTCACATTAGCCACATCAATCCTTTGGGTTGGTCCGTTTGCGGTAGTCGTGTTTGGTTTCGGTTTGATCATTTTACGAAGCCGAAAGTCAAAGTCGAAAGCAGTAGAGTCAGATAAAGACTGGGATGCAGACAAAGAAGCTCGTTTAAAAGCGTTACTCGATGAAGAGAACGACGGAGATAAGAAGTAATGACTCTATTTTGGATTTCTACCATTATCCTTTCGCTAGCAGCTATTTTCTTAATTGTTCTGCCCTTCATAAATAAGAAGGCGAACAATGATGAAATGCTTCGCGACGAGTTGAACAAAGCATTCTATAAAGATCGTCTCGTTGAGCTCGAAGTAGAAGCAGAAGAAGGCCTTGTTGATAACCAACAAGAGCTGATCGCTGATTTGAAACAGTCTCTACTTGATGATGTACCTGCGCAGAAAGAGATGAAGAAGACCCAAATCTCAACATTGGGCGTCGTAGTACCATCTATTGTCCTAGTCGTGGTTGTTACATATGGTATGTACTTTCAGTTTGGTGCTCTGGATAAAGTCCAACACTGGCAAGAAGTGAGTTCAAACCTTCCTGAGTTGTCTAAAAAGCTAATGTCATCGGAAGGTGGTGCATTAACGGATGATGAACTAGAAGATTTGACTCTGGCACTTCGTACTCGTCTGCACTATCAACCAAAAGATTCGACAGGTTGGTTACTATTAGGTCGTATTGCATTGGCTAACCGCGACGCGGAAACTGCGAAAGATTCGATGCAAAGAGCTTACAAGCTTGAGCCAAAGAATGAAGATGTTCAGCTAGGTTATGCACAAGCATTGATGCTTTCACCTGATGATGCGGATCAAAACCAAGCTCGTTTAATTTTGAGCCGTTTGATTCAAAACGACTATGTTGATCTTCGTGTGTTCTCGTTGCTAGCGTTTGATGCGTTTGAGCGTCAAGACTACCCAGGTGCTGTTAAGTACTGGAGCATCATGCAACAGATGATTGGTCCACAAGACAGTCGCTATGAAATGTTGTCGCGCAGTATTGAAAGTGCACAGAAGAAAATGGGCAATGCTATGGGCGTTGACCAAGGTAAAACTGTTGCTGTAACGCTTGAATTATCTGGTGATGTGAATGCTGCCCCTAGTTCAGTGTTAGTTGTATCAGTGCACAGAGCAGACGGCTCACCAATGCCTATTGCTGCGGCTCGTTATCCGCTAGGAACTTTCCCTCGTACTGTCGTTCTTGATGATGGCAACAGCATGTTGGAAGGGCAGAAGCTGTCCAGCCTTGAAACTCTAATGGTTAGAGCTAGGCTTGATACAGATGGTAACGTTTCAACTCGAGACGGTGATTGGTACGGTGAAAGTGAAGTGGTTGAACTGGGTGCCCCAGTTACCATTGATATCAATAAGCAATATTAATCATTACTTTGCATAGGTGTTAGCTATTCCGATTTATTAAAAAACGGTATAGACTTACGCAACCAATTGAGGCCAGCGATTGCTGGCCTTTTTTATTATTCCTTATGGAAAAGGTGATATGTCTATCAGTGTTTTAAGACTTTCGAGTTTACTCTTCATCGCAAGCTTAACGGTAGGTTGTTCGAGCGTACCAGATGAAAGCAATGGCGATGATAACCTCGAAACCTCTGAATATGTCGAAGAGTCCCATCCGAACGACCCTTTTGAAGGTTTCAACCGAGCGATGTGGGATATCAACTACGAGTATCTCGATCCTTATTTGGTTCGACCTGTTTCTCTTGCCTATGTTGACTATACCCCTGTACCAATTCGCTCTGGTATTTCCAATTTTTTAGCCAACTTAGATGAGCCATCAAGTATGCTCAACAATCTCATTATGGGTAATGGTGGGAAAGCGCTTGATCATTTCAATCGTTTTTGGATTAACTCTACCTTTGGTCTTCTTGGTCTGATTGATATTGCTAGCGAAGCGGGGATCACCAAATATGACGAAAAGTCGTTTTCTGATGCGATTGGGCATTATGGGGTAGGGAATGGACCGTATTTTATGCTGCCGGGATATGGCCCTGTGACGACTCGACAAGTAACAGAGCAAGTGGATAGCTTATACGTACCTTTGTCTCTGTTTACCTTCTGGGCAAAGTTAGGGAAGTGGGCCTTTGAAGGTATGGAAACACGTGCTCAGTTGGCCTCGCAAGAAGCCTTATTAGATGACTCTCCAGACCCATATGCTTTGACTCGTGATATTTACATTCAACGTCAAGACTTTAAAGCTGAGGTCGAGCCAGAAGAGGTTGATCTTGAGGAAGAAGATTTCATTGATGAGTATCTCGAAGATTACTAAATACAAAGCTTAGATAAGCAGATAAGAGAAAGGCTCGATGTTAATTCAACATCGAGCCTTTTTAATGCTGTCTACTTTTCTACCTTTCGGTAAGTAGATAATTAGGTAACTAGCCTAGAAGCGGTAGTTAGCTTGGATACCGACTAACCAGATGCTGCCTGTCACTTCGCCTTCGAAGCTACCACCAAAGTAATCTGCTTTTGGATCTTTTTCATGCATTTTCGCGTCTTTCGCTAGAATGTAAGTGAAGCCTGCATCCAGAGTTAGCTGTTCAGACCATTGGTAGCCCGCACCAATACTTAACCAAGTGCGGTCTGTTTCTGGGATCGTCGCAGTACGGTGCTCTTCGCTTACCGCTGAAGTATCGTAGGCAATACCAGAACGTAGTGCTAGTTTAGGGGTCATTTGGTAAGTAGTACCGATTGCAAAACGGTAGTTGTCTTCCCAGTTCTCTTGCTTGATCTCTACGCTTTTTTCGCCAGGGAAATCAGCAACAAGTTCTTTAAAGCTGCTCCAGTTCGTCCAGTTAATACTTGCGTGAACCGCTACAGTGTCTGTCAACTGGTGGAAGCTAGCAAGTTCAGCTGTTGCCGGAAGAGCGAGATCCATTGAGCCACTTTTGTGTGCTTCTGGGTATTTAGGGTTGAAGCCAAAACCTTTAGCGTAACCTTCTAGAGTTAGATCTACTTCTGATTTGTAGGTGAAGCCTAGGCGGTTGTCTTCATTAATATCCCAAGCGGTACCAACTTGCCAGCCCCATGCCTTGTCATCACCTTCCATGTATTTCAGAGTTGTTCCCACTGGTAGAGTAGAAGCGGCAGTAGCGCCAAAGCTACCTTCAGCCATGATGTAACGTACGCCACCACCAATAGAAACACTCTCTAGAACTTGATATGCCGCGTTCAAGTTCAGCTCCATAGTAGTCACACTTGCTTCGTTACCATGGTTTGCGCCACCGAAGTCTTTACCTAGGTCTGTTGCCATACCGTAGTTTGTGCCTGCAGCAAAACCCAACGCAAATTTGTCATTGTACTTATGAGAAGCATAAAAATTTGGAATAAAAGCACTGTGCGCGAAGTCACTAGAGTTTGATGCTGTTGTACCACTGCGAGTTGTAGAAGTCCCTTCAATATCAATGTTTGGGTCTACGTAGATACCACCAACAGAAACCTGTGTGCCTTCTAGGTATGTAAGAAGAGCGGGGTTACGCCACTGTGCATCTGCACCATCAGCCATCGCAGCTTCACCAGCGTACGCACGACCTAGGCCTGTTGCTGAATATTCTGCTAGTTGAAAACCTGCCGCGTTTGTTACGGTAGAAGTCGAAAGTAGTCCAACTGCCACTGCAGCAGAGAGAAGAGTTTTATTCATTTTCATTATTATGTTCACTGAATCATACGTATTTAGTGGCGTGATTCTACGTTTAGAGTTATTACTTTAAAAATGAAATTCGAATAAAACAGTGTTTTAGGTATTAAATGAGAAAAAATGTTTAATTATTAGAGAAATCATCTAAATGTTTCGGCTGTGTTGCGAAGTTTGAGCGTACACATGTAGCTATATATTTGCTCTGCAGGCTACAGTTGTAAGCTTAAATTGAGGTTGGTCAGTGGTTTAGGTAAACAAAAAGGGTCGCACAATGCGACCCTTTTGAGATTATAGCTAGCTTTATATTAGAAGCTGCGGCTGTACTGAAGACCTAATAGGATTGCATCAGCATGTGTCGTCGCTGTTAGTGGCGTTTTTGAAGAGTTTTCTGAAACTTTCACATCGTCGCCTAACAAGTATGTAAAGCCGAAGTCTACGTTTGAAGCGGTGTCAATGTGGTAAGTGAAACCAGCAGAGAACCACTGACGGTCTGAATCCGGAACAGAGATAGATGTTAGTTCGTCTTGCGCACTGGTGTCATACATGTAACCGGTACGTAGTGTCCACGTATCGTTTAGGTAGTAAGTACCACCAATTGCGTAGTGCCAGCCATCTTGCCATTTGTATTCTTTATTGTACGCGCCTTTGATCGCACCTTGAGATAGGTTCTGGAATTCGATCTGGTCGAAGTCACCCCAGCCGATCCATTGTACAGAGTAGTGAACTGCGAACTTAGTATCTTCAATTTTGTGGAAACCAGAGAATTCAGCGATGTCTGGTAGTGGTAGCGTGATCTCTTGGCCCTTGTCATCTTTAGCGGTGATTTCAGGGCTGTAACGGTAAGATAGACCAAAACGGTTGTTTTCATCTAGTTCATAAACGGTACCAACGTTAAAGCCAACAGCCCAACCATCAGCTTTGTCGACGTTTAATAAAGGAGTGCCAAGAGGTACATTACCAGCTTGCATGCCTACACCTGAGGTGCGTTTCATAGTGCCTTGACCATAAATAAGGTCTAAACCTGCACCGAAGCTCCATTGGTCGTCTAGTCGGTAAGAACCTGCAAGACCAAAGTTAACGCTCTTAACATCCGTTAAGCCGCCGTATTCAGCTGCCGGGTAGTTGTTGTCAAACTCTGTTTTAGTACCGAAGTTTGAGTAGGCATTGATACCCCAAGCAAATTTTTCATTTACCGGAACGATTAAGTGGATGTTAGGTGCGATTGATGTGTCACCTACATCATCAGTATTATTTACCGGAACTTTGCCACCAACGTAGTTAACGTCGTTGACTTCAATCATTGAGGTGATACTTTCGAAACCAAGAGACAACTCAGTTTTATCAAAAAGTGCCATTGCTGCAGGGTTACGTGCCATAACTGACGCGTTATCTGCGATTACTGCATCACCAGCAAAAGCACGGCCAATACCGGTTGCTGATTGTGCGTTAAGTTGGAAACCTGCTGCCATCGCTTGCGAAGACGCCAGTGTAATTGTTACTGCTAAAAGAGACTTTTTAAACAGACGCGTGTTGTTGGTAGTCATTCATTTATTCCTTTTTATATCCGCCTCTACAGGGCGATTAATTTGAGCAATTGCTCAATGGTGGCTGATCCTATTCGCAAGTATACGATATACAAATCCGACCATTGGAAATTTTGAGTGGAAAATTACGGAAATGACGCCTATCTGGCACGAAAATGGAGAGAAATGCTGTTTTTTAGAGTTTTAACTCTAGAGGTATTGGTGTGGTGAATGGTTTTGCGACTTATTGATAAATAAAGCCCAGCAATATCAGTGATATACTTGCTGGGCCTTTTGTTACGGGGCTTTGAGAGCAAATTAGCTCATTGGTTTGATCATTTTTGTCAGCTTTTCGGCGATTTTAGAGACATCCTCGCCATCTTCCCCTACAAGGATCAAACTGCTGCCATCGATCGGTGTTACCGAGCCTGACATGCCTTTTTCATCAAAGTCGATAGACTTGTCAGTCGGAATGCCAGTTAAAAACAGCGTGACTTTGCCTTTTTCGCCTTGGAAAACCATGTGCATTGCGTTGGATTTGCCAAAACCACAGTGGTTCAGGTAATAGACGTGGTAAGGGAAGGCTTCGTCAAACTGGTAAGCAAACGGGTTCATTTTTGCGTTGATCTGTTGTGATGTAACCTGTTCGTCGATTGAACTAACAAAGCTCTTTTCATCAACAACATGTTTCATTGCGGTATCGACCAAGCTTGCTTGAGCTGGAGAGACCAACGCGTTGCCCCAGTTGACTTGACCAACCAATAAACCTGCAACAAATGCCACAGAAGCCGCCATTGCTATTGCTCGCCTTGCAAACGTAGGTCTTACTACTTTGCTCTCTTCGCTTGAGGTTTGATTGAACAGGATACGATCTGCAAGATCGTCTGGTACATCCACATTCAATGCTGAATGGATCTGCTTATCAAGCGATAGTACATCGTCTAAGAAATTACTATTGGCTTCGCTGTTTGCTGCTGCATCAATAATATCTTGTGTACGTTGCTTAGGTTCCGACAATACACGACGACGAAATTCCAAATCATCCATTATGTTGCCCCCTCTCTGCCTCTTCTGTATCCAGCATCTCTTTCAACTGATTTCGAGCTCTGAATAAACGTGTCATCACCGTGTTTTTGTTGAGGTCGAGAATATCTGCGATCTCATCACCACTAAAACCACCAATCACTTGTAAGAAGAGGGGTTCACGGTAATCGATTTCAAGTTTCATGATCTGAGCTTGCAACCACAGGTGTTGATGATGTGGGTCATCGCTGACACTTGCATCGTTACCATGATCGTCGATATCAACCAGATCAAACTGTTTGCGTTCAAAACGTCGAGCGTTCTCGCGTCGCAAGATGGTGATCAGCCAAGATTTAGCGGCTTTTTCATCTTGTAAGCTATCGAGTGACTTCCATGCACGAAGGCAAGTCTCTTGTACTAAATCTTCGGCAATGCTTTTGTCTTTACATAGCCAATAGGCATAGCGAAAGAGGTCACGATGATAGGCGCGCACGAGTGCTTCGTACTTTCTTTGTTTGTCCATATCAGAGTTGACCGGACGCTTGGCTGTTTTCTTTCCAAACATTTTTATTATTGACACACGAGCCTCCATAATTGCTCTGCGTATAGCTGTCTTCTATACGTTGTGCTTCGTTATATATGCTGTTTCGTTTTTAGGGCTAACGTCGGCAGGAAGTCGTAAAATCACATTAAAATTGATCTACTTCAAAATTTAAGCCCTCGAAAACGCTATAGTACACCTTGTCGTCTAGTTAGTCATTCGTGGCTAGCATGTTGAGCAAGACGACACTTCCTTTTGAAGGCTGACTTTACTTTCTCCTAATCAGGAAACTGATTATTTCAATTGGCGTTAAGTTAATTGCTTTATATACATTCCGACCACACAGTTTTGTGTGGTTTTTTTTTGCCTCAAGAAAACCATTCCTTACATAGCGATAACAGCTTTGCTTGCAATAGTTTAGTATCTTACGACAACCTTTCCCTCAAAAAGGTTCGCCTGAATGTTCAGTTAGATTTTCAAGCAGTGGGATACTCGTATCACGTTTATTTAAACGCCTGTTTGATTTAATTAACAACTTGTTTACAATGCTTCAGGTCAGACCTCTTAACCTTAAGGAGAAACCATGGGCAAACAGGAAGTCAAAACGCGTTCTGGAGAACGTGTTGCCGTTGTCGCTGGACTACGAACCCCATTCGCTCGTCAGAGCACAGAATTTAGCCAAGTGCCTGCGGTTGACCTAGGCAAAATGGTGGTGAGCGAAATGCTTGCAAGAACTGATGTCGATCCTGCGCTGATCGAACAAGTTGTGTTCGGCCAAGTAGTGCAAATGCCAGAAGCACCGAACATTGCACGTGAAATCGTGTTGGGCACAGGCATGGACATCAATACTGATGCCTACAGCGTGACGCGAGCATGTGCGACTAGCTTCCAAGCTGCAGTTAACGTGACCGAGAGCATTATGGCCGGCACGATTGATGTTGGAATTGCGGGCGGTGCGGACTCTTCTTCTGTATTGCCAATTGGTGTTTCGAAAAAGTTAGCGGCGAACTTATTAGCACTGAGTAAAACGAAAACCATAGGTCAAAAACTGAAGATTCTTAAAACATTTTCAGTCAAAGATTTAATGCCAGTACCACCAGCAGTCGCAGAATACTCGACAGGTTTGTCTATGGGACAAACTGCTGAGCAGATGGCTAAGACACATGGTATTACTCGCGAAGCTCAAGATGCACTTGCTCACCGTTCTCACTCTTTGGCTTCTCAAGCATGGAAAGAAGGCAAGATTAAAGACGAAGTGATGACGGCATTCCCCGCGCCTTATAAAAAGTACCTAGCAGAAGACAACAACATTCGCCACGACTCGACGGTTGAAGGTTACGCTAAATTGCGCCCTGCATTCGACAGACAATACGGCAGTGTAACGGCAGCCAATGCCACGCCTCTTACTGATGGCGGTGCCGCAGTGATGTTGATGCGCGAAGGCAAAGCGAAAGAGCTAGGCTTAGAAGTGCTTGGTTATATCCGTGGCTACGCGTTCTCAGCGATTGGTGTTGAAACGGATATGTTGATGGGTCCGACTTACGCGACCTCTCAAGTATTGAAGAACACAGGCCTAGAATTATCAGATCTAACGCTTATCGAGATGCACGAAGCATTTGCAGCCCAAGTTCTGGCTAACGTTAAAATGTTTGCAAGCGATGAATTTGCTCAGAAAAATCTTGGCCGTGAAAAAGCGCTTGGCGAGATTGATATGGAGAAGTTCAACGTACTCGGCAGTTCAATTGCCTACGGACATCCGTTTGCAGCGACTGGCGCACGCATGATGACCCAAACACTACGTGAACTGAAACGTCGCGGCGGCGGCTTAGCACTGAATACGGCTTGCGCGGCTGGTGGCTTAGGTGCAGCAATGATCTTGGAGGTGGAATAATGTCTACGACTCTTGATGTGAAAAAAGAAAAGAAAGCAGTCAAAAAAACGGATTCAAAGCCAGTGACTGTATCTAAAAGTGACCAGACGGTTTCAAACGATGAAGCCGTAAAACCGGCGACCGCGTTTTCTTTAACTATCGATGACCAAGATATTGCATGGCTTGCGATCGATGTGCCAAACGAGAAAATGAACACACTCCAAGCGGCGTTTGCTGGAGAAATGAAAGCCATCTTCGTGCAACTAAAAGAAAAGCAAAGCCGAGTTAAAGGCTTGATCGTACATTCATTGAAGCCAGATAACTTTATCGCTGGTGCTGATGTTCGAATGCTTGATGCGTGCAAAACCGCTGATGAAGCACAGTCTCTCGCTCGCCAAGGGCAAGAGATGTTCCAAACATTATCTGATTTGCCTTACCCAGTGGTTGCTGCGATACATGGTCCATGTTTAGGTGGTGGTTTAGAGCTCGCACTAGCATGTGATTATCGTGTATGTACTGATTCCGACAAGACCCGTCTTGGCTTACCAGAAGTGCAGTTAGGCTTATTACCCGGCTCTGGTGGTACACAACGCCTGCCTCGCCTTATTGGTTTACTGCCTTCTCTTGACCTTATTCTTACGGGCAAGCAACTGCGCGCTAAAAAAGCGAAATCGCTCGGCGTTGTCGATGCTTGTGTACCTGAAACTATCTTGCTTGAAGTTGCTAAGAGCTTTGTTGAAAAGAACTCAGGCGGCAAAAAAGGTAAGCGTCTTGCGTCTAAAGTTCAGGCTTCGACCAAGGAAAAGCTAATCTCACGAAATAACCTTGGTCGAAAAATGATTTTCGAACAGGCTTCAAAGAAAACGAATCAGAAAACGCGCGGTAATTACCCTGCAGCTGATGCGATTCTTGATGTGATTCGGTACGGCCTTGAGAACGGCTTTGATAAAGGCCTTCAGTATGAAGCGAAGCGTTTCTCTGAATTGGTGATGACCGCAGAATCTAAAGCCCTTCGTTCGATTTTCTTTGCCACGACTGAAATGAAAAAAGAGCACGGTGCAGACGCAGAACCAAAAGCGGTTAAGCGTGTTGGTGTACTAGGCGGCGGTCTTATGGGCGCTGGTATCAGTCATGTCAGCGTTGCAAAAGCGAAAGTTCCGGTTCGTATTAAAGACGTATCAAATGAAGGTGTGCTCAACGCACTTAACTACAACTTTAAGTTGTTCGATAAGCAGCGTAAACGTCGTATTCTGAGCCGAGCGGGTCTTGAAAGTAAGATGTTACAACTGTCTGGTGGTATCGACTTTACGAGTTTTAACCACACCGATGTGGTGATTGAAGCGGTATTTGAAGATCTTGACCTTAAGCAATCAATGGTTGCAGACATTGAAGCCAATGCTAAGTCAGAGACTATCTTTGCGACCAACACGTCTTCACTGCCAATCCACAAAATTGCAGAGAAAGCGCAGCGACCAGAAAACGTGGTTGGTCTTCACTACTTCAGCCCGGCAGAAAAAATGCCGCTAGTAGAAGTCATCCCTCATGAAACAACGTCAGAAGAGACGATTTCGACGGTGGTGGCATTAGCGAAGAAGCAAGGTAAAACGCCGATTGTTGTTAAAGACACGGCAGGTTTCTACGTGAATCGTATCCTTGCTCCGTACATGAATGAAGCCGCGCATCTGTTATTGGCGAATGAGCCGATTGAAAAGCTCGACAGCACGTTATTGGACTTCGGTTTCCCGGTTGGCCCAATTACCTTGCTAGATGAGGTAGGCGTTGATATCGGAGCGAAGATTATTCCGATTCTGGTTAATGAACTAGGCGACCGCTTCCAAGGCCCTGATGTGTTCGATATTCTTTTGAATGACAACCGTAAAGGTCGTAAGAGTGGTAAAGGATTCTATACCTACAAGGGTAAGAAGAAGGAAGTGGACAAGTCAGTTTACAAACTGCTTAAGCTGCAACCTGAGCCTAAGCTAAGTGACAACGATATCGCTATGCGCTGTGTACTGCCGATGCTTAACGAAGCGGTTCGTTGTTTGGATGACGGTATTATCCGCAGCCCACGTGATGGTGATATTGGTGCTATTTTCGGTATCGGTTTCCCTCCATTCCTAGGTGGTCCGTTCCGTTATATGGATCAAATCGGTATTAAGTCATTGGTTGAGATGATGAACGACTTCGCTAAGAAGTACGGTGATCGTTTTGCGCCATGTGATGGCCTACTGACACGTGCTGGCTTGGATGAGTCTTTTTATAAGTAACTCTCTATGCAGGTAACGTTCTAGGACATTAATTATCAAGCCCGTATCAAGCAATTGATGCGGGCTTTATTTTTATGTGCGAGCGAAAGGAATGAGATTCCCTACTCAGTCGTTGCTCCTTCTCGGGAATGATGGAGGGAGTGATGTGTTCTGTCTGATAGCATTGGCTTGGTGTCGGAGATTCCAGATTAAGTTGTTCCTCCTTCTCGGGAATGGCGGGGGAGGGGGATGTGTTCTGTCTGGTGGCGTTGGCTTGGTGTGGGAGATTCCCGGCTCAGTCGTTCCTCCTTCTCGGGAATGACGAGGAGAGGGATGTGTTTTGCCAGATATTATCGGTGTGTCGGGAGATTCCCGATTCAGTCGTTTCTCCTTCTCGGGAATGACCAAAGAGAGGTTGAAAGTAAGCTATTAGTGTCAATAGGCGGATTGTGGCTAATGCATTGCAATCAAAACTACCGTCATCTCCTAAAGCGACGAAGGAGCGTAATAGGAGATCTGTTTTTATGCTGCACCCAATAAAAAAGGTTGATGCTTTCACATCAACCTTATGATTTTCATTCCAGCTTTATCAGCCAAGCTCACAGTCTTTAGGGCGCAACTGAAACTCATCAATAGAGCCTATTTCCACACCTGCTGATAACTTCTCTTCTTCGTTATGAGCGTTACCTTGTGCGTGCATAATCAGACGATTCGCTGTACGAGGTTTAAGTTGGCTAACCACAAAACGCATCATGTCTGAGCGAGTCAGGCCTTTGAGCTCTTCTAACACGCGATCCCTCTGGTTGAATTCCCAATCCTTATTGCCTATGGCAACCCATAAGCGTTGAGCACGTCCTCGCAAGGTGGTGTCTGGCGTTGAAATTTGATTCCAGAGGCCGCGTTTACTGCTGTGCCATTGATAGTCGTTAAGCTCTAACAGCACCATGTAAAAGGCATTGAGGAACTCATCTATCGAGGCTAACAAGTCTGCCGGGGCAGCATTAGGCGATTGCACATACAACACAATTCCTGGGTGTCGGTTCAACGGCATATTACCAGTGCCGACCATATAACCCAGCTGCTGCTTAGTACGTATCTCATGGAAGAAAGTGGCTGACATCAAGTGGTTTGCCAATGAATACAGTGCAATATTTGTAGGTGATATATCTGAACATTGGTAGTAAACCACGATGGCTGAATCATCTTGATTACACACCACTTCACGTTGGAAACTACCATTATCACCCAGCATGATTAAAGGGCGCAGTGACTCTTCGTATGCTTGATCTTGAACACGCAATGCATCTTTTAGCGTTTCAGCCATCTTATACGCGTCAGCTTTTTTCCAGTCACCATACACAAACATTTCGACATGCAGTTCAGCCAAAATAGCTTGAACAAAACAAGAAAGCTCATCGACTTCGATTGTTTCCAGCGCTTCAATTAAAACGGAATAGGGTGGGTTATTTGGCTGTAAGATTCCCGTCATCGCATTGAACAGCTGAGAAATAGGACGGTCTTGCGACGCGTTATTCCAATTTCTGAGCAATTGATGCTTAATCGTTTCGAAGCGTGTTGGACTAAAGTTACGAGCTTGAAAATGCTCAAGGATCATATTGAGCAACTGTGGTTGCTTTTCGCTGAACCCAGAAAGAGTCAGTGTGACACCGCCTTGATGGGTATACATGTTGTACCCCATACCAGCAATCTCAGCTTGATACGTATCTTTTTCAAGTGAGTCTAAGAACATCTCTACACACAAGCGTGTTTTAACGATGTTTCTCGGGGTGGCCACTGAGTGTGGGCTATCTATAGCGATATACACCACACCTTTAGGTACTCGAAATTGATGATCTTGTAGATGCCACAGTTTGAAACCGTCTAATTCTTCTAACAGTTGCGGGTACTTAGCATCACCTTCGAGTTCAGCCGGGTCTAAATCGTAGCAAATAAACGGGTTTTTATTTGGAAGCTCAAACTGCCAACTGGGGTTGATGCACGTAAAGCATAGAATTTGCTCAGCGCTAAAAGGCGTAACAGAGTAGGGTGTAAAGTACCACTTCGCTTCTCTGTCATACTCGAAGCCTTGAGCTACGACGGTGCTCCGCATGTTGTCGACGGATAAGTAGCGAAGCAAAGAGCGTTGTAACTCTTTGTCGAAATGCGACATTTTGTAATCGCCATACACCACATCTTGCTCTTGGTAATGCTGCATGTTGATCACGAGATGGCTGACGACATCAAGTGGTCTTGAGGGCTCTTGAAAGCGGAAGGCTGATTCCAAAACAGCCCGTTTTTCGAGGTAACGCCACTCTTCAATACCTTGTTGTTCAATCAACTTAATGTACTGGAACACTGCTTGAATGATGTTATCGGTTTTGGTTAAACCTTCGATGGTTAATGAGCAACTGACTGTGAAATCACGGTAGTTACTGCCGCTTGCGCCGCCACCAGCCGAGAGTGAGGTTATCCAACCTTTCTCTTTTAACTGCATCATCAAGCTACCTTCTCCTTCATAACCTAAAAGGTGTGCAAAGAATGACAATGGCTTAATACCATAGTGTTCGTCCATGCTTGGCATCGGGAAGGTTAAGATAAGTTTGCGCACTTCTTTGATCGGTTTAACGTGTACTTGTACCCCCGTGCTTAATTCGCCAACAATCGGTACTTCAACCTTTTTACCTTGTAGTTTGTGGTTGGTAATCGAGCTAAAGCGATCCTCAACCCAGCTTTGCATCTCGTCCAGTGATTGATTACCAGACAGCGTCAGTGTCATTAAGTCTGAAGAGTACTGCTGCTGGTGGAAAGCCAAGATCTCTTGTCGAATCGTCTCGCCGTTTCGGTCACCCAACGTATCGATATTACCGACAGAAAACTTCGAGAATGGGTGACAGTGATTTACCAATTCTTTGGTCACTTGGTACAAGCGTCGCGAGTCGTCGTTGAGTTTCATTTTATACTCTGAATCAACGGCTTGGCGTTCTTTGTCTAATGCTTCTTCGTTGAACAGGGGGGCGGTAAAAAACTGGCTGAAGCGATCGAGTGCATTTTCAAAGGCATTCAATTCAACATCAAAAAAGAAGCAGGTGTGTTCGGTTCCTGTCCAAGCGTTGTTGCTACCGCCATGTTGGCTGATAAAACTTTGGAACTCTCCGACCTTTGGATACTTTTCAGTTCCCAAAAATAGCATATGCTCTAAGTAGTGAGCTAAACCCTCTCGGTCTGTAGGGTCATCAAAGTGCCCGACATTAACGGCGAGTGCGGCTGCAGCTTTTTGAGCGTTCTGATCGTGAACTAACAGTACTCTCAACCCGTTATCCAATGTTACGTAACGGTATTGATGTTCATCATTAGGGCTTAAATGCACAGATGCATCTCCAGAGAAGGTGGTTTTTAAATTATGTACGCGATGATTTAAGGTGCAAACCTCGCGATCATATTTTGGGATATGAAGTGCTTTTTGGCGACTTCTAAATCACTTTTATCGATTTTTATCAGTGATTTATTTTCTTTTAATAAGATTGTTAAGAAAGTCGAACTCTTTAGCAAGTGACTTGATATAATTATTTATATAGACTGCGTTTTCTCTAGTTTGAGAGCCAAACGCTAAGTAGCGTATCGCTGATATATAGGATATATCGACTTTCGAAATGTTACGTAGACAGGACTGAACATGAAAATATTCATAATGCGCCACGGTGAAGCAGAACATTTTGCTAACTCGGATGCAGAACGAGCGTTAACGAAGCGCGGTAAAATGGCGTCTCTTGCGGTAGCTCAAGCTGCAAATGAGCAAGGATTTAGCCAGTTCGATAAAGTGCTTGTGAGCCCATATCTAAGGGCACAAGAAACGTGGTTAGAAATCTCTCAGGCATTTTCTGGAAAGAAAGTCGAAACCTGTGATGATATTACGCCTTATGGTATGTCTGACGATGTGTTTGATTTGACCATAGCAATGGCTGAAGTAGAAAAGCTAGAGACCATTTTATTTGTTTCTCATTTACCTCTAGTGGGCTATTTAACGGCTGAATTTGCGACGGGCATGGCGCCACCTATGTTCCCAACCTCAGGGCTAGCGTGTATTGAATTCGACCTTGAAAAACAAAAAGGCGAGTTGCTTTGGAACATTAACCCATAGCTGAGACCGTTTTCTCAAGACAAATTTAAGGGCACCTCATGATTATTGAGATGCCCTTTGTTGTTTCTAACGGACCATTCCGACCAAGCGACAAGGTGCTGGACGTACTTATTTAGAATAAAGAGCAAGTCGATGGCTATTTATCTGGGATAGCAAGTAAAACCAGTAGCGCCCCATGACCACCGAACTCTAAAGGTGCTTGGTGAAAAGCCATCACATCTGGGTGCTGTGCTAACCATAAAGGCACTTTCTGTTTAAGGATGTGTTTACCAATACCGTGCTGTACACAGGCACATGCCACACTTTCTTTAATACAGTGAGCAATCATCGCGCCAAGTTCTCGTTTGGCTTCCTGCTGCGTCATACCGTGCATATCAAGATACACATCAGGTACGTAGACACCACGACGTAAGCGCTTCACCTCATATTTAGAGACATCATCGCGCGCATAACGTGTCGGGCCCTCTTCGCTAAGATGCGGAATGAACTCATCCGAGAAATAAAACTCGCTATCACTGGCTTGTCTTGCCGTTCGAGTAATTTCTTTTTGCTTGGCATTTCTTTTTGGCTGCTGGACTATGGTATCCTGTTGCAACTTTTTAACGCCCTTTACTGCATCGTTGAACAGGGCGAAATCGTCATCGAAGTCGGTGTCTTTTTTGCTCATCAGGTTATGAATTCTAATTAGAAACGTAATTAGCAGTATTGTAGCGCTTTTCGGAGACAATTTTGGATAAGATTTTTGTAGAAGAAGCGGTATCAGAACTACACACGCTTCAAGATGTGATTCGTTGGACTGTTAGTCGCTTTAACGCAGCGGGCCTATTTTATGGTCACGGCACTGATAACGCGTGGGATGAGGCGGTACAACTAATTTTACCTACTCTTTATCTGCCGATTGATGTTCCTTCGCATGTGATGAACTCTCGTTTAACGAGCAGCGAACGTCTGCGTATTGTTGAGCGCGTAATCAAGCGTATCAATGAGCGTACACCAACGGCTTACTTAACCAATAAAGCTTGGTTCTGTGGCCTTGAGTTCTTCGTTGATGAGCGCGTTCTTGTGCCTCGTTCTCCAATTGGTGAGCTGATTGAAGCTCAATTCCAACCTTGGTTAATTGAAGAGCCAACTCGCATCATGGATATGTGTACGGGTAGTGGTTGTATTGCTATTGCTTGTGCTCATGCATTCCCTGACGCAGAAGTAGATGCGATTGATATCTCTACAGACGCATTGCAAGTTGCAGAGCAGAACGTTCAAGATCACGGTATGGAGCAGCAAGTGTTCCCAATCCGTTCAGATCTTTTCCGTGATTTGCCAAAAGAGAAATACAACCTGATCGTATCTAACCCACCTTACGTGGACGAAGAAGATATGAACAGCCTGCCAGATGAGTTTACTCACGAGCCAGAACTTGGCCTAGCAGCGGGTACAGACGGTCTGAAATTGGTTCGACGCATCTTAGCTAACGCACCTGACTACCTAACTGACGACGGTATTCTTATCTGTGAAGTGGGCAACTCAATGGTTCACATGATGGATCAGTACCCAGAGATTCCATTCACTTGGATTGAATTCTCTAACGGTGGTCATGGCGTATTCATGATCACTCGTGAGCAGCTTGTTGCTTGCGCAGATGAGTTCTCTATCTACAAAGACTAGGTTACTGTTAGTTGTTAGCTTAGGGGTTTAGCTTAGAGATTAAGCTAAAAACTTAAGGTTAGAATCTGATAAGACGTTCTATTTGAAACGTTTGAATTTAAACGCCATGCAGCAATGCATGGCGTTTTTTATTGCCGAAATTTAAGGGATAAGTAAGCAGCACAGAGTGAACGTGTTCAATATTTAGTTGCTTAATATGAATAGCTATTACATATTGGTGCTCAATATTTAGTCGTTTTAGTGAGTTAAGGAGAATTCGCGATGACCTTTGATACATGGATTTATTATTTGCTAGCGGTGTTGATTTTAACTGCCTCACCAGGGCCAAGCTCTTTGTTGTGCATGACTAAGGGTGTGCAATCTGGCTTTAAGTTATCGATATTTACCGCCTTGGGTAGCGTGACTGCCATTACCGGAATCCTCACGTTATCTTTTACCGGTTTAGGGGTGATCATTGCTTCGTCAGAAGTGGTGTTTAATATCATTAAGTGGACGGGGGCTGCTTACCTTATTTATCTCGGTTGGAAGTCGTTACGATCGAGTCAGCAAGATTACGACAAGTTATCGAATCAACAAGCAGACTCTCAACCTGTTAAAGAAAGCGCTGCACAGCATTATGTGAGTGGCTTTATTGTTGGTGCGAGTAACCCAAAGGCTATCTTGTTTTTTACCGCACTTTTCCCTCAGTTTATTGATCCATCGATAGCGCTATTTCCTCAATTTGTAGTGTTCGCTTTGACCTTCGTTGTTATGGAGTTGTCTTGGTTATTGGTCTACGCCTACTTAGGTGCTAAATCATCAAATTGGTTGTTTGCGAAAGGCCGAGCTAAGGTTTTCAATCGTATCACTGGAGGCGTGTTTATTGGTGCAGGTGCGCTGCTTTCTGCGACAAGCAGAGCGTAATTTTCAATTTATCAAAGGCCTGAATAGTTACGGAAAATTATTCAGGCTGTCATAAAAGGTTAATATTAATGTGCTTGCTGCTTTTAGCGAAAAGTCGATATATTGGTGTTACATCATCACGTTCTCAGGAGAGACATATGCAGCATCAAGAAATGATTCAACACAGTAATTTTGGCGTAATCAGTCGTACTTGGATTTTCTCTACCCTTTCTCTTCTGGGTATTCTTGCTCTAATGTAGTCAGCTTCATGGCTCTATATTTTCAGTTTTATTATGAATATACTTTTCAAAAAGTCTTCAAAGTTAGAACTCTTACACTCGTAAATGTGGCTCTTCTCATCAGGCTAGCCACTTAACCTTTTCTTAGTTGTACCTTCCTCTCAGGAACCTTTTTCTCTGAATAATCTTTTTGTCTCATTACCCCCCTTTATCTCAATAGACTCACTGCATAACCTGATCTGAAGTTGTTATCAAACTGTGATAATCTTAAGTCATCTTTTATCTACAGTGTATCTCTCATGTCTGTCTGGGATTCTATTTCATTTAACAATCGATTTACCGCATTACCTCGACTGTTCTATACCCCAATTCAACCTACACCGCTCAGCAATGTCCAATGGCTCGCATGGAACCATAACCTTGCGAATGAACTCGGCTTTCCGTCATTTGAGGACGCCTCTAAGGAATTGCTTGAGACGCTGTCGGGCAATGTTGAACCTGAGCCATTCTCGCCGGTAGCAATGAAATACGCAGGCCATCAGTTTGGCTCTTATAACCCTGATTTAGGTGATGGAAGAGGGTTGCTTTTAGCACAAGTTGTCGCTAAAAGTGGTGAAACCTTCGATTTACACCTGAAAGGTGCAGGCAAAACCCCCTATTCACGTATGGGCGATGGCCGTGCGGTTATTCGCTCAACGGTGCGTGAGTATCTATGTAGTGAAGCAATGGCGGGTCTTAATATCCCAACCACTCGCGCGTTGGCAATGATGACCAGTGACACACCGGTTTATCGTGAGAAGCAAGAGTGGGGCGCATTGTTGGTGCGCGCTGCTGAGTCACATATTCGTTTCGGTCACTTTGAACACCTGTTTTATACCAATCAGTTGGCAGAACATAAATTATTGGCCGACAAAGTCATCGAATGGCACTTCCCAGAATGCCTCGATGAAGATAAACCCTACGCTGCTATGTTTAATGAGATTGTTGATCGTACTGCGGAAATGGTCGCGTTGTGGCAAGCGAATGGTTTTGCTCATGGGGTGATGAACACCGATAACATGTCGATCATCGGGCAAACCTTCGATTATGGCCCGTTCGCCTTCTTAGATGAATATGACCCTCGCTTGATTTGTAATCACTCCGACTATCAAGGTCGTTATGCCTTTAATCAGCAGCCTAGAATTGGATTATGGAATTTGTCAGCACTGGCTCATTCTCTTTCGCCGCTGGTGGATAAAGCCGATTTAGAGGCCGCGTTAGAGCAGTACGAACCGCAAATGAATGGTTATTTCAGTCAGATGATGCGTCGTAAGTTGGGGCTGCTTTCGAAACTAGAGGGCGACAGTCGTTTGTTTGAATCGTTGTTCGAACTGATGTCGCAAAATAAAGTCGACTACCCAAGGTTCTTTAGAACGTTGTCGAACTTGGATACCTTGCCGCCACAGGACGTGATTGATTTGGTTATCGATCGCGAGGCCGCAAAGCTATGGGTGGATAACTACTTGCAACGCTGCGAATTAGAAGACAGTTCAGTGGCAGGTCGCTGTGAAAAGATGAGACAGGTGAACCCTAAATACATCCTCAGAAATTACCTAGCCCAGCTTGCGATAGATAAAGCTGAGCGCGGTGATAGCAGCGATATTGATGCACTAATGGTGGTGCTGGCAGATCCTTATGCAGAACACCCTGATTATGAACATCTGGCAGCTCTGCCTCCTGAGTGGGGCAAAGCCATGGAGATCAGTTGTTCTTCTTAGCCTTTAATGATTCTTTGAGTCGCTAAGTACAGATAGAGGTCACTAAGTTGTGATCTTTATCTGTTCGTTCTTCTAACTTTACAAACATGTCAATAATCAAATAATCGGCCAGCCTATACACTATGTGAATAAATTGTAAATTTAATAGGTTTGGGCGATGCCAACAAATACTCGAATTCTCGTGGTGGATGATGATCAAGAAATCTGCGAGCTGCTGGAAGAGTACCTCACAAAATCGGGTTTCGCTGTCTCTTCGGTGGGAGATGGTGTTGAACTCGAAACTTATCTGCAAAGTAATGGTTATCCAGACCTGATTCTGCTTGATGTGATGCTACCCGGTGACGACGGTTTTACCTTGTGTCAGCGAGTTCGAAAGCAATCGAATGTACCTATCATCATGCTGACTGCGGTATCGGATGAAACCGATCAGATTATCGGGCTGGAAATTGGTGCCGATGACTATATTGCCAAGCCGTTTAGCCCTCGTCAGTTAATGGCTCGAATCAAAGCGCTGTTACGCCGTGTTCAAGTAGTCGATGACAAACCCAATGATGCACTGCCAAAGCAGATTATTTTTGGTGATTGGACGCTTGATACGCTCGCACATCGAATCTCACACAATGAGAGCTCAGAAGAGATGGACTTGTCGGGCAGTGATTTTTCTTTGTTGATGTTGTTCTTAACTCGACCTAACGAAGTTCTCGACCGGGATACTATCTCTTTTGCGACCAGAGGCCGTGAAGCACTGCCTTTTGAACGCGGTATTGATGTGCAGCTTAGTCGCCTGAGAAGCCGATTGGGTGACAGTGGCAAATATCCTCATTACATCAAAACCATGCGCGGTAACGGCTACATTCTTGCTGTGCCGGTTCAGTATGAACACTAAGCATGACCTACTGTTAATTAAGTAACGCTAATAAAATATTTCCAATGAAGTATTCCGGATGAAATATCTCGTATGAACTGGATGAGTTGGTTGAAACCAAATTCGTTAGTCGCAAGAACCTTATTGTTGACACTGTTAGCCGTGGTAATAGCTCAGGGCATCGCAACGTCTATCTGGTATAGCGAATCAAAACACAAAGAGCTGGAAGGGATTCGCTCTGCCTCGTCGAGCATGGCGAACATGTTTGCTTCAACGGTGACTTTTTTCCAATCTCTACCCGTTAAATATCGTCATATCGTGCTAGATCAAATACGCAATATGGGCGGTACGCGTTTCTTCGTTTCTTTCAATAAAGAGGCTTTGATTGTCGAGCCGATTCCCGATACCCGCTTAAAAACTGCCTCAATTGAGGCCATAGAAAGTGTTTTGAGTAGCAAACTCAATAAAGTGGCGTCAGTGCGGGTTGATTTCTCTCGTCCGGAGCACCTTCGTTTGCTCAAAAATGATATCTATTTAAGCGATCTCCCGCGATCGTGGGCACATCATACTTTAACCTTAGAGCCTCTTAATCCGCCGATTCTGGTTGTTCAAATAGAATTAACCAGCCACGAATGGGTATATATCGCAGCGTTGTTGCCAGCGCCATATGTAAAACTCGACGATACGATTCTCGGTCGTGAGCAAGTCATTTTCTTAGTTTCTTCGACACTCATTCTATTGGTTTTGACTTACTTGATGATTCGTCGTCAAGTACGCCCTCTTAAAAAGTTAGCAAGAGCGGCTAATGAGATGAGCATGGATATTCAGCAGCCTCCGCTTAACGAAGAAGGGGCAACGGAACTGGTCACTGCCACTCGAGCCTTTAATCGCATGCAGCAACGGATTCGTCGCTATGTTGCTGACCGAGAGCACCTTTTCTCTGCGATCTCCCATGACTTAAAGACACCAATAACACGTCTTAGGTTGCGTGCAGAGTTGTTGGAGAGTGAACTAAAGAAAGACAAATTCAATAAAGATCTCGATGAACTTGAGATGATGGTTAAAGGTGCTTTGCAAGCGGTAAGAGACACGGACCTTCATGAAAACAATGCCATTATCGATCTCAACGAGATGATGCTCTCTGTAATTGAACTGCACAACCAACATCAAACCTTAGTTGAGTTTGAGCCGACCGTGGTTGAGCCGTTAGTCGCGAAACCACTGGCGATTAAGCGTGTACTGACCAACTTAATCGACAATGCGGTTAAGTATGGTTCATCAGCTGAAGTGGAAATCAGCGGTGACGACCTTTGGGTCGTTGTGACTATTCAAGACCGTGGTAATGGCATTCCAGAAGACAAGTTAGAGTTGGTTTTCGAACCCTACTTTAGGTTAGCAACCGACGACCAAGGACACGGTTTAGGCCTCGGCATCTGCCGAAATATCCTGCACGGACACGGCGGAGATCTCATTATTCGCAACTACCCTCAAGGTGGCTTGGAAGTCAAAGTCTATATCCCCACAGGCCTAGAAGTGTAGTGTAACAATCACGTTACATTGGGGTTACCTTTTGTTTCAATCTTATCAATCAGAATAAGTAGACTCTTTATTGAACCGGACGTCGAGTCCGCTAAACATGGAAGATTATAATGAAAATCAATAAAACCCTACTTACTATATCTCTTCTTGCTGCCTCAACATTTTCTCACGCTGGTGAAGTGGAAGTGCTTCACTGGTGGACTGCCGGTGGCGAAGCGAAATCCGCTGCGGTACTGAAAGAGATGATTGAACAACAAGGCCATACGTGGAAAGACTTCGCAGTTGCTGGTGGCGGCGGCGAAAGTGCGATGACTGTTTTGAAAACTCGGGCTGTATCGGGCAATCCTCCGTCTGCCGCACAGATCAAAGGTCATGATATTCAAGAGTGGGGTGGTTTAGGTTTTCTAACGTCTCTCGATGCGACTGCTAAACAAGAACAGTGGGATGAACTACTACCAGAAGTAGTGACTAAAGTGATGAAGTGGGATGGCGAATATGTAGCAGTTCCTGTCAACGTTCACCGTGTTAACTGGCTTTGGGCTAACCCTGTTGTTTTAGAAAAATCAGGTGTGACGGTTCCAACGACATTAGATGAGTTCTTTGTTGCTGCAGACAAGATTAAAGCGGCTGGCTTTATTCCACTGGCTCATGGTGGTCAACCTTGGCAAGACGCGACGGTATTCGAGGCAGTAGCACTTGATGTACTAGGCAGTGAAGATTACAACAAAGCGTTCGTTGATCTTGATATGGACGTATTATCTGGCGACAAGATGGTGGAAGTGTTCACCAAGTTCAAAAAGATGCGTGACTACATTGACAGCAACTCTCCAGGTCGTGATTGGAACGTCGCAACTTCAATGGTTATCAATGGCGAAGCCGCGATGCAAATCATGGGTGATTGGGCGAAAGGTGAGTTTACTGCGGCAGGCAAAGTGCCGGGTAAAGATTACATCTGTGCACCAGCTCCAGGTACTGACGGCCAATTTACCTTCAATATCGATAGCTTTGCGTTCTTTGAGTTAAGTGACAAAGAGAACCAAAAAGCGCAGCAAGACCTAGCGAAAACCATTCTTACTAAAGACTTCCAAGAAGTCTTCAACCTTAACAAAGGTTCTATCCCTGTACGTCTAGATATGGACATGTCTAAGTTTGACCAATGTGCGTTGGACTCAATGGCAACCTTCAAAGCGAGTGCTGAATCTGGCGACCTTGTTCCGAGTATGGCTCACGGCCTAGCGACAACAAGCTACGCTCAAGGCGCGATCTATGACGTAGTGACCAACTTCTTCAATGAGAAAGATGCCGATCCGAAACAAGCGGCAGCTAAGTTAGCAAAAGCAGTGAAAGCGGCTATCTAATCTAACTTGATAAGTGACACGCAACGCACGTGAGTGACGGGCTGTGTTGCTTTATCGAACCCCCAGGGTGGGTAGGCTCGTAGGGAGCCTATCTACTCTTCACTCCCAATTCTGATATGCGTGATGCTGATGTGGTGCCGAAAGGTAAGCCATCGGCTCGATTGTGCAACAAGGATAAGTTATGGAGCATATTTTGACTGAGTCGACTCCAAAACCCACAAGGAGCCAGCCTGCACCGAAACCGAGTTTTGCTGACAGGTTGCAACATTGGTTACCTAAAATTGTACTGGCGCCGACCGCGTTAGTGACCGTGGTGTGTATCTACGGCTACATTTTTTGGACGGCAGCGTTGTCGTTCACCAACTCTCGATTTCTACCGAGCTTTAACTTCGTTGGTTTAACCCAATATGAAAAGCTGATGGACAACGATCGCTGGATCACTTCAATCACCAACCTCGGTGTGTTTGGTTTTCTATTTATGGCTATTGCCATCTTGCTTGGTGTTGGTTTAGCGGTATTGCTTGACCAAAATATCCGTCAAGAAGGAGCGATTCGTACTATCTATCTCTACCCAATGGCGTTGTCATTCATCGTGACAGGTACGGCGTGGAAATGGATTCTTAACCCGGGTCTTGGCATTGAAAAACTGATGCAAGATTGGGGATTTACTGACTTCAAATTTGATTGGCTAGTCGACTCTGAAATGTCGGTCTATACCTTGGTTATCGCGGCGCTTTGGCAGTCTTCAGGGTTTGTGATGGCGATGTTCTTAGCGGGTCTGCGTGGTATCGATTCTTCAATTATCAAAGCGGCGCAAATTGATGGGGCAAGCTTACCCACTATTTATCTCAAAATCATTCTACCTTGCTTGCGTCCTGTGGTTTTCAGTGCGGTGATCATCACCTCACACATTGCGATTAAGAGCTTCGACCTTGTGACGGCAATGACGGCGGGTGGCCCGGGTTATTCATCGGATCTTCCAGCGCTATTTATGTATGCACACTCATTTACTCGTGGTCAAATCGGCCTTGGTGCTGCCAGCGCTATGATGATGCTTGCTGGTATCTTAGCGATTCTCGTGCCTTATCTTTACTCTGAACTTAGGGAGAAAAAGTCATGATGAATAACATCAACTTTGCTCGAATCTTTATTTATTCAGCACTGCTTTTCTTCTGCTTGGTGTATTTAATGCCATTGTTCGTCATGGCGCTGACGTCATTCAAAACCTTGCCTGATATCAAGGCAGGCAACCTGATGAGCTTGCCAAAAGAGTGGGTGTTCGATGCTTGGTATAAAGCGTGGGACACCGCGTGTACGGGCGTAAAATGTGAAGGCATCAAAGGCTACTTCTGGAACTCGTTCCAAATGGTGATTCCTGCGGTTGCGATTTCAACATTGCTCGGTGCATTCAATGGTTATGTTGTGACGAAATGGCAATTCAGAGGTTCAAACCTGTTCTTTAGTTTGTTGTTATTTGGCTGCTTTATTCCATTCCAAGTGGTGTTGCTACCAATGGCAACCATGCTCGGTAAGATGGGACTAGCGAACACAACCATCGGCTTGGTGATTGTGCACGTTATCTACGGCATGGCGTTTACGACTCTGTTTTTCCGTAACTTCTATATCTCGATTCCCGATGAATTGATCAAGGCGGCAAAGCTCGACGGTGCTGGCTTCTTTACGATTTTCTTCAAGATCTTATTACCGATCTCGACACCGATCATCATGGTGACGGTGATCTGGCAGTTCACCGCAATCTGGAATGATTTCTTGTTCGGGGTGGTGTATTCGGGCTCAGAAACTCAGCCGATCACCGTGGCATTAAACAACCTAGTCAACACCAGCACAGGCGTTAAAGAATATAACGTCGATATGGCTGCCGCGATCATCGCGGCACTGCCAACGCTGTTGGTGTACGTCTTCGCAGGAAAATATTTTGTTCGTGGCCTAACGGCAGGATCAGTAAAAGGATAATTACCCATGGCAACATTAGATTTAAAACAGATCCGTAAAACCTATCGCAACGCGGACAACGAAACGTTAAAGGGCATCGACATTAGTATCGATTCGGGGGAATTTTTGATACTTGTCGGCCCTTCGGGGTGTGGGAAATCCACCCTAATGAACACCATCGCTGGACTCGAGAATATTAGCTCGGGTGAGATTGTAATTGATGGTGTAGACGTGGCGCAGGTAGAACCTAAAGATCGCGATATTGCGATGGTATTCCAGTCGTACGCGCTTTACCCAAACATGACGGTACGCGGCAATATCGCTTTCGGTTTGAAGATCCGTAAGATGCCACAGCAAGAGATTGATGCAGAGGTAAACCGAGTAGCGGAAATGCTGCAAATCGAACAGTTGCTGGATCGTAAACCGTCGCAACTTTCTGGTGGTCAGCGTCAACGTGTCGCGATGGGGCGCGCCTTGGCTCGTCGTCCTAAGCTGTATCTGTTTGATGAGCCGCTTTCTAACTTGGATGCCAAGCTGCGTGTTGAAATGCGTCACCAGATTAAACGTCTGCATCAGAAGCTCAACACCACGATCGTTTATGTAACCCATGATCAGATCGAAGCTATGACTTTGGCGGATCGCATCGCAGTAATGAAAGACGGCGAACTGCAGCAACTTGGCACACCACAAGAGATCTACACCAAACCAAATAATATGTTCGTGGCGGGCTTTATGGGGTCACCATCCATGAACTTCATTAAGACTATGGTGGATTTGGATGAGGAACAGAACCCGATCATCAAAGTAACTGGCACGGCAGAGCAAGAACACCACATTCGATTGCCACAGAGTATGCGTGACCAAGATGGCAAGGAATTGGTGATTGGGTTGCGTCCAGAACACATTACTGAGCAAGAAGGTGATGATGTGTCGGCAACCACAAAGCTAGACCTACAATTGGAAGTGTTGGAGCCAACAGGGCCAGATACCATCGCAATGGTTAAAGTGAACGACCAAGAAGTCGCGTGTCGTTTATCGCCAGAATTTGAAGTGTCGGTTGGGCAAATGGCACCACTGCATTTTGACTTATCAAAGGCGGTATTCTTCGATGCTCAAACCGAAGCGAGAATCGACTTTTAACTTCTAACTTCTAGTTGCTGAGTTAGTTTAACAATCAAAGTTCATGTCTAAATCAAAGGCAGTATCACCAACGAGTAATAAGTAAGGTGATGCTGCCTTTTTCGTTGGCTATACTTGCTTTCTATCCCTTATAAAAACAGGGGATAAACGATATATATGCTTCTACTGCAATAATATCGTGATTTAGTATCCCTTAGCTCTATAAAGCTGACGTAGAAACGCGTAGGATCACACTACTTTAGATCAAATACTAGGTTGCACTTTGGTGCATAGACAGAATAAAACATGAAACTAACAGCAAAACCAGCGGCGAATAACGCTTTACTTATTTCTATTACGACACCGGATTTTAAAGGTGACGAAGCAAAAGAGTCTCTTGCCGAACTTGCTCGCTTAGTGACAACCCTAGGGTTTAAAGTCGTCGGTACGCAATCGCAACACCACAGTTCATCTCAAAGACAGAATGTGCTGGGTGCAGGTAAGCTTGCTGAAATTGCACACCTAACTGGTTATCAAGGCTCTATTGAAGAAGCAGAAGATGAAGACTTTATTGATGAGTCGTTTGATTTTAATGCTGAAATCGATGAGCTAGATTTTGATGATCTTCCAACGGGCAACTTCCAATACGGTGCCGCTGATGTTGTGGTATTTGACTGTGATTTAAGTCCTTCTCAAATGCGTACTGTTGAGGCGAGTTTGGGTGTGGAAGTATTTGACCGTACTGGCATCATCATCGAAATCTTTAGCCGTCACGCTCGTACTCGTACTGCTCGTCTGCAAGTTGATATCGCTCGTCTAAACTACTTAGTGCCACGACTTCGTGAAACGGCTGAGGGTGATAAAGAGCGTCAAATGGGTCAGGGCGCAGGTGAAACTTCACTTGAGCTAGACCGTCGTAACGTACGTGACCAAATTGCTGCGCTTAAGCGCGAGCTAGTAAGCGTACAAGATGAAATGAAGACTCGACGCACAAGGCGCGCAGAGCTTTTCACTGTTGCTTTAGTTGGCTACACCAATGCCGGTAAGTCTTCGATGATGCGTGCAATGACCGCAACCGAAGTCGTGGGTGAAGATAAACTGTTCGCAACACTAGATACTACGGTTCGTGCACTTCAACCAATTACTCAACCGCGTATCTTGGTTTCAGACACGGTTGGTTTCATCAAGAAATTGCCACACGATCTGGTTGCTTCGTTCCACTCAACGCTAGCAGAAGCGCATGATGCTTCATTGCTACTTTATGTTGTTGATGCTTCTGACGTTTCATTCCGCGCACAACTTGATGTGGTACACGACGTATTAGCACAAGTGGGCGTTGAAGGTAGTGAAAAACTATTAGTGCTGAATAAGTGCGATAGACTGACTGAAGAGCAGCAATTAGAGCTTACCGAAGAATTCCCAGATGCGATGCTAACGTCAACTCGTGATCCGTTAGATATCACGAAACTGCACAAGTACATCGTTGGTGTTGCTGAAGAAGGCATGATCGAAGAAGAGATTACCATTCCTTATTCTGGCCAAGGCATCATTGGTGAGATTCGCTCAAACATGAGTGTGGTAAAAGAAGAGTACGATTACGAATGTATTAAGCTAACGGTTCGTTCAAGCGCAATTGATTTGGCGCGTTTGAAAAAGCGTATGCAGAATTCTTAATCTTTTTTCGTGTTTAGACATAATTGAAAAGACAAAAAAGAGAGCCTAGGCTCTCTTTTTTATTGAATATTGATAAACTCCGCCGAACTCTGCTTATCGGTCTTCTTCTGGAAGCTTGACGTTCAGCTCTAATACTGAGATGTCGTCATCTTTGTGTTCGAAAGTCAGATCAACCATTGATGGATCGACGTCAACGTACTTCGCAATACACTTCAAGATGTCTTCTTTTAGTTGCGGCAGATAAGACGGCGCTGGGTCGTCATGGCTGCGTCGCTCGGCAACAATGATCTGCAAACGCTCTTTAGCTAGGTTTGCGGTTGTCTTTTTTTGTGGTCTAAAAAACTCTAGTAATGACATTGCGAATTAGCCCCCGAACAGTCTTTTGAAGATGCCTTTCTTCTGTTCCGTTAAGAAACGGAAATCCACTTGGTTACCCAGTAGTCGTTCTACAGTATCATTGTAAGCCATACCTGCATCGGTTGCTTCGTCAAAAATAACTGGAACACCTTTGTTCGACGCGTTCAGTACTGCTTGGCTCTCTGGAATCACACCCAGTAGAGAGATGTGAAGAATCTCTTCAACGTCCTCAACACTGAGCATCTCACCTTGAGTTACACGTGCTGGGTTGTAGCGAGTCAGTAAAAGGTGCGTTTTTACTGGTTCTAAGCCATCTTCTGAACGACGAGACTTAGAATCAAGAATACCGAGAATACGGTCTGAATCGCGTACAGAAGAAACTTCTGGGTTAGTCGTAACAATCGCTTCATCAGCAAAGTAAAGCGCCATCAGAGCGCCTTGCTCGATACCTGCAGGAGAATCACAGATGATGAAATCAAAGCCCATTTCATCCAGTTCATCAAATACACGACGAACACCATCTTTTGTTAGTGCATCTTTATCACGAGTTTGAGAAGCCGGAAGAATGAATAGATTCTCTGTGCGCTTGTCTTTGATCATCGCTTGGTTCAGTGTCGCTTCGCCATTGATAACGTTAACGAAGTCGTACACAACACGACGCTCACAACCCATGATTAAATCTAGGTTACGCAGACCGATATCAAAGTCGATAACTGCGGTTTTCTTCCCTTTCAGAGCTAAGCCTGAGGCAATAGCTGCACTGGAGGTCGTTTTGCCTACCCCGCCTTTACCTGACGTTACAACGATAATGCGTGCCATTTTGTTTTCCTTTTTATTTCTCTTATATTGCGAGGACATCAACGTGTAATACATCGTTTGCCATACTGAACATGGTTTTCTTCTGCCAGTACTCGCTTTCAATTTGATCGCTGAGCCAGTAATTTCCAGCAATGGAAACCAGCTCGGCTTGTAAATCATTACAAATTATTTTTGCTTCAGTTTGACCACTCGCGCCTGCAATCGCACGACCGCGTAAAGTGCCATGGATATGGATGCTGCCATCGGCAATCACTTCCGCACCGGCACTCACATGGCTGAGGATCAACAGGTCGCCATCTTTTGCATACACTTGCTGACCAGAACGAATCGGCGTTCTCACCACTTTTATCGGAGCCATCTTCGCTGGAGCTTGAGAAGGAGATTTACTGGCTGTCATCACGGCAAAACCAGCTTCTTTCGCTAGGTTCTGCATACGCTTATCCGAACAACCAGCCACACCTACAGGGATCATGCCCGCTTGAGATATACCCTCTTTCAGTTTCACAAAATCGATATCACCCGCGACTTTGCTAATATTGATAACAACAGGTGCAGCAGCGAAAAAAGTGGGAGCTTGGTTTACTTTTTCTTGAAGAAAAGACACCGCATTTTCGACTTGATCATCGGATAAGTGCAAAACAGATAGCGTAAAACTGCTACCTTTTAGATCTGGATTACTAGACATCGAAAACTACAGGACCTCAATAGCGGATTGGTACAATTTCTTTATCAATAAAATAAAGGGCGTTGCCTGAAACTTGGTTTATCATGTTATATTCCCAAACCAAGCACAGCAAGTAATCTTGTTGTCAAATGAACGTTTTGTTCCCAATATTTCCCTTAACATAAACTATTGATCTCGTAAGTGAGAGTTTTGTAGTCATAAACAATAAAAAGGTTTGTCATGCTGTGTTCTATATATAAAAGTTCAAAGAAAGAAGGAACATACCTTTATATCCCTAAGAAGGATGATTTCTCACAAGTTCCTGACGCATTGATGCAAATGTTTGGTAAACCTAGTTTTGTAATGGTAATAAAAATGGATGGCCGTAAACTGGCGCAAGTGAACATTGATAAAGTGAGAGAATCACTGAACACCGATGGTTTCTTTTTGCAGGTTCCGCCACCACCGGTTAATGAACTTGAACTTCATAAAGAGCGTAAAGCTCAGCAAAAAGTTCAAGACGAAGAGTGATAGCTACCTTAATTCAGGGAGGAGTGATCGTTGAGTAAATTTTCGAAAACCATATTGGCTGTGTCGGCATTACTATTGGGTAATAGCCTGTCCATTGGTTCAGTTCAGGCTGAAGAGCTGAGCTTTGAGCAATATGTAGAGAAACTAAAGCAACAAGGCCGTTCAGAAGGCATCTCTGAAGCGATCATTGAAGAAGCCTTTGATGGTGTGACGTTTAAGCCAAGAGCAGTGAAAGCCGATAAAAACCAACCTGAGAAAAAACTGACTCTGGATGAATACATCCCACGCGCAGTGCCAGATTGGAAAGTGAAGCAAGCAAGGTCACTCTATAAGAAACACTACACCGCGTTAAAGCGTATTGGTGATGAGTATGGTGTTCAACCAAGATTCATTGTCGCGCTATGGGGTGTTGAGAGTAATTTTGGTAAGTTCACGGGCAATTACAGTGTTATCGATGCATTAACGACCATGGCCTACGAAGGGCGCAGAGAAGCGTTTTTCCGTAGCGAAGCCATGGCGGCACTGGCGATTCTTGACCAAGGCCACATTACACCCAAAGAGATGAAAGGTTCTTGGGCTGGTGCAATGGGCCAACCTCAATTTATGCCTAGCTCATTCCTAGCTTATGCTGCAGATGGTAATGGCGACGGTAAGAAAGACATTTGGGGTACTGAAGAAGATGTCTTTGCTTCGGCGGCTAATTATCTCAGCCAATCAGGTTGGGATGACAAATATACTTGGGGCCGTCAGGTTCACGTTCCGGCAACCGTGTCTATCGAGATGCAAGGCCGAGATAAGGACAAAGCGAAATATCTAAAAGAGTGGTCTGAACTCGGTATTAAGCGCTTTGACGATCGCCCATTGCCAACGCTTGATGAAGACATTAAAGCTTGGCTGATTATGCCAGACGATGAAACCGGTCGTTCGTACCTCATTTACAACAACTACAATGTGTTAATGAAGTGGAATCGTTCTTACTACTTTGCTTTGGCAGTAAGCCATCTAGCAGACAGAATCAAGTTTGATTAGTAGATCCAGCTTGCTTTGATAGCATTTGGCCTACCATAGGCAGAACGAACTAAAGGACTCTTCGGAGTCCTTTTTGATTTTATATTTTAGAGATTTAAGAAGGTGGTCTTGTGCTAACAGACAGAGCTGCACAGATGGTGATATTCCATGCGCTGATCAAGCATGAAGGTTTTACTAGTGCTGCAAAAAGCTTGAACGTTTCGGTGTCTCATATTAGTAAGCAAGTTGCTTTGCTCGAGGACTCGATAGGTATCAAGCTGGTGCAAAGAACCACACGTAGCCTAACGTTAACTGCGGCAGGAGATGTATTCTATCAGCACTGTGAGCTGCTGTTTAACACCGTAAAAGCGGCTCAAATGGACATGGACAGCCAGCGTGATGATATCTCTGGAATATTGCGAGTAGGGTTGTCACAATCATTTGGCACACTGCATATCATTCCTGCGATTGATCAACTCAGACAGCTTTACCCACAGCTGAGAATTGAAGTGCATTTGTTCGATTACAAAGTGGACATGATTGAAGAGCGCTTGGATCTCTGGATCACCAATAATGAAGACCTGCCAGAAGGTTATATTGCGCAGCGTTTAGCCGACAGCCAATTTGTAGTGGCCGCATCACCGGATTATCTAATTAAGGCAGGGACTCCCCATGTACCTTCGGATCTGATTGACCATAACTGCCTTATCTATCGCAGCCGTGAACGAGACTATACCTCGTGGGCATTTGATAACGGACATGAGAATCTCAGTGTCAAAGTGGCTGGTGATTATTCGGTGGATTTGGCCGAAGCGGTGCGAGATGCCGCGGTATCAGGGTGGGGCATTGCTTACTTGGCGACTTATTTAGTCAAAGAAGAGTTTAGAACAGGCAAGTTAATCCAAGTATTACCAGAATGGAGAGCCAGTCAGCTAATGCCATTCTACGCCGTCTATCCGAGTAGAAAGAACATGCCAAAGAAGCTTTCAGCAGTGATTGAGTTCATCAAAAAGCATGTTGGTTCGCCGACGTATTGGGACAAAAACCTCAAAACTTGCGTTGAGCTGCATCGTTAATTGTTTCCTAATTCATAAATATAATTTCCATATGGAAAAAGTATGCTTTTCAAGCAAGTTAAATCATTAAAATTCAACGCTTTAATATAATCACAGGCAAGGCGGTGATAATCCCAACATCACATTAACAACCGCACCTTGCCGCAAACGATTTCCTCTATACAATGCGTCGCCTTTCCTACCTACAACTTTTAGGTTGACGCATATGGCTTCCCTACTTGGAATTATCACTATTTTAGTAGCCGCTTGGTTACTATCTACGGACAGAAAAAATATCCCACTAAGAACCGTCTCTATGGCTTTCTTATTGCAAATCTCATTCGCGCTATTGGTTCTTTATGTACCAATGGGTAAAGAAGCGCTGAATGCCGCTACTGGTGCGGTATCTAGTTTGATCAACTACGGTCAAGAGGGGATTAACTTTTTATTTGGTGGCCTAACGAATAACGGATTTGTTTTTGCTATTAACGTTCTCGGCATCATTATCTTTTTCTCTGCATTGATCTCAGGTTTGTATCACATCGGCTTTATGCCAAAGGTGATCAACATCATCGGCGGTGCTTTGCAGAAGTTTCTTGGCACAGGTCGTGCGGAGTCACTGTCTGCAACGGCAAACATTTTTGTTGGCATGATCGAAGCGCCATTGGTGGTTAAGCCTTACCTAAAACATATGACGGACTCACAGCTGTTTGCCGTAATGGTATGTGGTTTGGCCTCTGTTGCTGGTGGCACGCTAGTGGGTTATGCATCGCTGGGTGTTGACCTAAACTATCTGATCGCTGCGGCATTCATGTCGGCACCAGCTGGTCTATTGATGGCTAAAATCTTAGTACCAGGCAGCCCTGAGGATGTTCAAGAAAATATTGAGTCTGGTGTGGAGATTCCACGAGCAACAAACGTAGTTGAGGCAATGGCAGATGGGGCTATGTCTGGACTTCGTATTGCCGTTGCGGTGGGTGCGACACTTCTGGCCTTTATCAGTGTGATTGCGATGCTGAATGGCTTGTTAGGTATTGTTGGTGGCTGGTTTGGCGTAAACCTAAGCTTCGAACTTATCCTAGGTTATGTGTTCGCACCCGTTGCATGGCTGATCGGTGTACCATGGTCTGAGGCTGTGGTTGCAGGCTCGCTGATCGGTAACAAAATCGTTGTGAATGAGTTTGTGGCTTTCATCCAGTTAATGGACGTAAAAGATGCACTGAGTGAGCACTCAAAAGCGATCGTTACTTTTGCACTATGTGGTTTTGCAAATATCTCTACCATGGCAATTCTGATCGGTGGTTTGGGCAGCTTAGTTCCAGAGCGTCGCTCTTTCATCTCACAATACGGCTTCAAAGCGATTTGTGCAGGTGTGCTTGCCAACTTAATGAGCGCAGCGATTGCTGGTGTGGTGCTTTCTCTTTAGCTAGATGATAAGTACAGAGTGGATGAGTCAGTCACTTTGTTTCCCCTATAGTAAAGTGACTGATTAATCACACTAATATTCGGTTAGCATGAAAAAGAGAGCCTATAGTTTAATTACATAGGCTTTATTGTTTCAGCAAATAGGTTTGTATCACAAGGTGTGGCGCAAACCTTTTAGGGGCACAAATGGATTTGTCGATTACTTCTTCTCTGGCGTTAATTGGACTCTTGTCCTTGGCTTGTCAGTTGCTTGGCTGGCGTTTGCGTCTCCCCGCTATTCTCCCTCTACTTGTCGTCGGCCTAATGTTAGGTCCCGGCCTAAATATCCTTAATCCTGATGCCATTTTCGGTGATGTGCTGTTTCCTCTGATCTCATTAGGGGTCGCCATCATTCTTTTTGAAGGTGCATTGACCCTTAATTTCAAAGAAATCAGAGGCCACGGTCGCATGGTGACTCACTTGGTGAGTTTCGGCATGTTGATTACATGGGCGTGCATTGTGGTGGCTGCATACTACTTTGTAGATTTCAGTTGGCCATTGGCGGCACTGTTTGCTGCATTAGTCGTGGTGACTGGCCCAACGGTGATTGTTCCCATGCTGCGCAGCATTCAGCCCAAATCTTCGTTAGGCAGCATCTTACGCTGGGAAGGGATAGTGATTGACCCGATTGGCGCTCTGTTTGCCGTCCTTGTTTACGAATACATTGTCTCTTCTGCCGATCCTACAAGCCATGTTCTGTCGGCGTTGGGGCTGACTTTAACCATTGGTTTGGGCTTAGGGATCATCGGTGGCCATTTGATTGCTAAGATGCTGAAAGGGCATTGGGTTCCCCACTATTTGCGTAATGTGGCCGTGCTGACGTTAATGCTCGCCGCGTTCTCTTTTTCAAATGACCTGAGTGAAGAGTCTGGCTTATTAACCGTGACTATCATGGGTATCTGGCTCGCCAACGTGAAAGGCTTGGATCTTGAAGACATTATTGAATTCAAAGAAACCCTGACTGTGTTACTCATTTCTGCGTTGTTTATTCTGTTAGCTAGCAGGCTTGATTCAGGGACTTTTCTCTCAATAGGTTGGGGCGGAATTGGCTTATTAGCGGTCGTCATGCTGGCGGCTCGTCCTCTGAGTGTGTGGATCAGCGGGATCGGCACGGATCTTACCTCAGCAGATAAATGGTTTTTGAGCTGGATGGCGCCTCGTGGGATCGTTGCTGCTGCGGTTTCTTCTTTGTTTGCTATCAAGCTTCAAGAGAAGCAATTGATTGAAGGGGCTGATTTACTGGTGCCAATGGTGTTCTTGGTCATCATTGGCACGGTTGTGATTCAAAGTCTAACCGCAAGTTGGTGGGCAAGAAGGTTAGGTGTGACTCAAGAGAAAGCGCAAGGGGTTATCTTCTTTGGCGCGACTCATTTTGCAAGACAGTTCGCCAAGGTGTTGGCGACACACAACATCAACAGTGTACTTGCCGATACCAACTGGGAAAGCATTCGCTTGGCGCGTATGGAAAACCTCAATGTCTATTTTGGTAATCCAGCCTCAAGCCACGCGGAAAATAATCTGGAATTGGACGGGATAGGGCGTGCCATGATCGTTTCGCCTTACCGTCAAACCAACCCACTAGTCAGTATGCACTATCAAGATGAGTTTGGTGAAAATAAGGTGTTTGAGCTTGAATCGACAGAAACTAAACACGAAAGGCACTCAGTGAGTCGAGATGGCAACAGAAGTCTGTTTTCAGAAGGGATTACCTATTCCAAGCTTAATTCATTGATGGCTCAAGGCTGCCAAATTAAGAGCACGGGTTTGACCGAAGCGTTCGACCTTAATGAGTTTAACGCGCTGTATCCTAAAGCGATTCCACTTGGTGTGATTACTGGGGGTGACTTCCGATTGGTGACGCAAGGTTCTGATTTGGAAAAACTCATATCAACGGAGTGTCAGGTCATTAGTTTATTGCCGCCTTCTGAACAGACGGAAAAGGTCGAGATACCAGATAAGTAGCAACGAGCACTGCATCAAAAGCGAGTCGCCCTGATTCAAAAACGAATAGCTTTATATCAAAAAGCGAATAGCTTAGTATCAAAAAAGCCGCAACGTTCATCACGTTACGGCTTTCGAATTCTGCTTAGCTTATTTTACTCTAGGGCTAGGCCATTGATACCTATTGCTACCTAAGCCGTCATTGCAGACTATTTCGAGTGAAACTGCTCACAAGCGATCATGGTGTTCTCGATTAGGCTCGCAACTGTCATTGGTCCAACACCGCCCGGTACTGGTGTGATGAAGCTCGCGCTCTCTTTAGCCACATCGTATTCAACGTCGCCAACGAGCTTGCCAGATTCCAAACGGTTGATGCCTACATCGACCACAACTGCGCCTTTCTTAATCCAAGCGCCAGGAATGAAGTTAGGCTTACCAACGGCAACCACAACAACATCTGCTTGACGTACATGACCTTCAAGGTCTTTGGTGAAGCGGTGACACGTTGTCGTTGTACAACCGGCTAGAAGAAGCTCTAACGTCATTGGGCGACCTACGATGTTTGATGCGCCAACCACAACCGCGTGTTTGCCACGTAAGTCGATGTTATAACGGTCAAGCAACGTAATGATGCCTTTAGGCGTACAAGAGCGCAGCTTAGGCATACGCTGAGCTAAACGACCTACGTTGTATGGGTGGAAGCCATCAACGTCTTTTTCCGGTGTGATACGCTCAAGAACGTGAGTAGTATCGATACCAGCAGGCAAAGGCAGTTGAACTAGAATGCCATCAATCTCTGGGTCTTCGTTGAGTTGATCGACTAGCGTTAGCAATTCATGTTCGGTGGCAGTTGCTGGTAAATCAAAAGATTTCGAGACGAAACCAACTTCTTCACACGCTTTGCGTTTACTGCCAACGTAAACCTGAGATGCCGGGTCTTCACCCACTAAAACAACCGCTAGGCCCGGAGCACGCAATCCAGCTTGAGTACGAGCTTTTACACGTGCCGCTACTTCAGAGCGAACTGTTTGAGAAATTAGCTTTCCATCAATATTTTGAGCAGTCATGAATTTCCTTAGTATTGATATTCAAGTTAGTGGCTGATGTTTTTGGCGCATTATTCCAGAAAATCTTTTTGATTACCATCAAGCAAACGTTTGCTTTGTTCTATTTTCCAACACTTATAATCCTATTGCACTTTTTTTACTCACTTGGATCAGAATGTTACATAAAGCCGTTGCTTTACTGATTCGAATTCGTATAATCCTTTCCTGTAGCGCGCCCTTAGCTCAGCTGGATAGAGCACCTCCCTTCTAAGGAGGTGGTCGAAGGTTCGAATCCTTCAGGGCGTACCACTATTTAAAGAAACCCGATAACTCCCTGAGTTGTCGGGTTTTTTGCATTTCAGAACAACTTAATCTTTCAATGCCATGTTGTGTCTTTAGATCTCTTTGTCTTTCAGTTGTTGCTAAACGGCAACGAGCTGTGGTGTATATCTAAGGCCTAGCATACTGCATCCATCTTCCAAGTAACGATCGGTCACGACGTCGAAACCGAACTTACCATAGTAGTCTTTAAGATGAGCTTGTGCCGAAATAAAAATTGAGCAATCAGGGTAAATCTTCCTAGTGGTATCAAAACTCACTTGCATGAGCTGGTTACCTATCTGTTTACCTCGGTATTCTTTCGCTACGATCACTCTCCCGATACAAACATCATCTGCATCAGAATCGTGCAGAGGGAGAACATCGATGGGGTATCCAAGCTTCTGAGCCATAATTCGGCTATAAGCTACTAGACGTTCGTTCTCATAGCCCATGACGTGATAAGTATCTGGGTGATTATCTTTACCATCCAAATCACTGTATGGCGTGTTCATATCTACGATAAAAATATCGACTCTTTGCTGTAAGAAATCATAGAGCTCTTGAACAGACAGGTCCGCAAATTTTTTAACTCTCCACTCGATCATCATTTTTCTCCTTATTATTTTGGGCTACAACATAGAGAGTATTCAAACCGAGTTCATTAACCTTTGTTAACTGGCTATGAAACTATTCAAAATCACCACTTTAAAGCGCCACTCATTTTTCCTCGTTATTAATTTCGTTCGGCTGATGTAATAGAAAGTTAAAATTGTTGGTTTTTTGGGGTTTACATCATTTGGTAATAAAGCCAATATGAATTCACGAAGAATAGACAAGTAAAGCTGTTAGCCCGTAGGTTTAGGAATCAAACCTTCTGCTCAATGGCTGATTTAGAGGAAGTAATGGCAGGAAACAGTATCGGACAACATTTCCGCGTGACCACGTTCGGAGAAAGTCACGGTATCGCACTAGGATGTATCGTAGATGGGTGCCCACCAGGATTAGAAATTACCGAAGCAGACCTTCAAAGAGATTTGGATCGTCGTCGCCCGGGTACTTCTCGCTATACAACGGCTCGCCGTGAAGCGGATGAAGTAAAGATTTTATCCGGTGTATTTGAAGGCCAAACTACGGGGACTTCTATTGGTTTACTGATTGAAAATACAGACCAGCGCTCTAAAGACTATTCCGAAATTAAAGACAAATTCCGCCCTGGTCATGCTGATTATACGTACCACCAAAAGTACGGTGTGCGTGATTACCGTGGCGGTGGTCGCTCTTCGGCTCGTGAAACGGCAATGCGTGTTGCGGCAGGTGCGATTGCGAAGAAATACCTGAAACAAGAATTTGGTGTTGAAATCCAAGCATACCTTTCTCAAATGGGTGATATCTCAATTGATAAAGTCGATTGGAACGAGATCGAAAACAACGCTTTCTTTTGCCCAGATGCCGACAAGGTACCTGAGTTTGACCAACTGATTCGTGACTTGCTAAAAGAAGGCAACTCGATCGGTGCGAAGATTCAAGTGGTTGCGACTAAAGTGCCTGTAGGCCTTGGTGAACCAATTTTTGATCGTCTAGATGCCGACATCGCACACGCTCTTATGAGTATCAATGCGGTGAAAGGTGTTGAGATTGGTGATGGCTTCGATGTCGTTAATCAGCGCGGTAGTGAACACCGTGATCCATTAACTCCAGAAGGCTTCAGCAGTAATCACGCTGGTGGTATCTTAGGCGGTATTTCTACTGGTCAAGATATTGTGGCAAGCATTGCGCTTAAACCCACATCAAGCATTACCGTTCCTGGTGACACTATCACCAAAGACGGTGAAGCAACGCAGCTAATCACTAAAGGCCGTCACGATCCATGTGTTGGTATCCGAGCTGTGCCTATCGCAGAAGCGATGTTAGCTATTGTATTGCTTGATCACTTGCTACGTCACCGTGGTCAAAACTTTGGTGTGACAACAGAAACACCACAGATCTAAACGGTTAATGACAATCAATTACAATCAATTACGTAAGAGCTGTTTTTCTTATGGTAGATTTTAAAGGTACAGAATCTACTTTGAATCCCCTTACTGGTTGGAGTAATTATTTATGCTCAAAAAGCTTCTCTTAGCAACGCTGTTTCTTAACGGTTGCGCTTCTGTTGATTACGATAGTGTTTACTATTCGAAGTGTGATGCATCATTGGAAGGTGAAAGGTCACTCACATTTTATGTCAAGGGTGATACCGCCATTCTCTCTGGGGTTGTATGTAGCGGATCTCCCGATGCTTTTGAAGATATGTTAAATCAGAATCCGCAAGTGACCATGCTAGAGTTTAAGAATATCAATGGTTCTGCGGATGATGAAGCAAATACGGAGCTGGGTTTGATGGTTCGAGAAGCTGGTATGAATAGCTATATCGGTTCATCTGGACTTATTGCTTCGGGCGGTACTGATCTGTTTTTAGCGGGTGTAAAAAGAACCGTTGAACAAGGTGCGAAAATCGGAGTTCATTCATGGAGTTCAAGTGATGGGTTGAATGGCTCTCTGCTGCCAAAAAATCATTTTGAACATGAACGTTACTTGGGTTATTACGAAACGTTAAATATCGATTCAAGTTTCTATTGGTACACTTTGGAAGCTGCGAAACCCGAAGGTATGCACTACATGAGTCGAGAAGAGCTTGTTCAGTATGGGGTTATTAAACAATGAAACGATTAATTTCAGTGTTTATGATTCTACTTCTTACCGCATGCACAACAGTAGAAAGCGAGCAGGAAGTAAAGTTTCAGTGCCAAGCACCAGCAACGCTAGAGTTTAATATAAAAGGGTTAAAACCGACGGCTGAAAGTGAATGTTTTTTTGGTGAACTTTCAATCATTGAAGGTGGTTCGGATAAGCATGAGTTAGAGTTTTGTGCGAATAGTTCGAGCCAAGAATATGATTTTAAAGCTGAATTTAGTTCGCAACCGAACGTATTTAATTCTCTTCACTCTAGTGTTGGTAAACGCGCAAGTATTTCTTTTGTCGAAACGCTTAATTATTTGCGTGAAGAAACGTATATCGCGAACTTTAACGTGGACTGTGTTGAATAACCATCTCTCATGAATTTGCGCTTCTAATTTTTTAGAAGCGCAAATCTGGAATTAGTGAACCGAGCTTTCAGGGTCTAACTGGAATGACGGTAAGCGCCACTTGAATCTTACAGCCGCCATACGTAGCAAGTAACCAACCACAAGCGTAACGGTGGTTGCGGTTACGTCGTTGATGCCAAACTCAAGTAAGCCTAAGTACAGCCCTGAAGCGACAAGGGCAACAGACGCGTACAGCTCTTCATGCAGCACTAATGGTGTTTGACGGCAGATAAGGTCTCGCAGCAGGCCACCAAACACGCCAGTCACCAATGCAGACACCATGCAAATCATTGGGTGCAAGCCCATGGTCATCGCCACTTTAGTACCAATGATACTGAATACGATAAGCCCCAACGCATCCAAACGAATGAACAAGCCTTTTAGCTTGATTACCCATTTGGCTAATCCCGTTGTGATAACACCAGCAATACAAGTGATCGCCAGGTACTGGGGGTTTTCAACCCAGCCTAAAGGGTAATGGCCGAGTAAAATGTCTCTTACTGTACCGCCGCCAATTGCCGTTGCACTTGCAACCAGCATTACACCAAACCAATCCATTTTTTGTTTGCCAGCACTGAGAGCGCCGGTCATGGCTTCTGCCGTGATGCCAATGATATACAAAACACTTAGTAGCATTGCTGTAACTCTATAATTTAGGTCTATAAATTGGAGTCTTATAGGCCATAGGGATATAAAAATGAAGCGCGAGTGTAGTAGTAAAAACGCTGATTGACGAATGAATATTTGTACCGTGAATAGGCATTTCAGATTAGCTAAACTAATCATTCACCTCAAAATGGTGTAATCTGGAAGCAGCAATCGATTGTCATCATAAAGTATTATGATCAACCTAATGTCATTGCCAGTGATAGGGCTTTACCGAGCGCCTAAAAAAACGCAAAATGCCCCAGTTATTTTTACTTAAATTTGATCTTATGACTCACCAATATCCAGACATCATCAATATTTTCAATCAAACCTTTTTCGAGAGCTTCAATACTAAGCTAGAACTGGGAGCGGACGAGCCTATTTACCTGCCAGCCGATGATGATACCCCACATCACAGAATTGTTTTCGCACGTGGCTTTTATGCTTCAGCGCTTCACGAGATAGCGCATTGGTTTGTGGCTGGCCCTGAGCGTCGTTTATTGGAAGATTTTGGTTACTGGTATGAGCCTGATGGCCGAACTGAGGCGGTTCAAGCTGAGTTTGAAAAAGTGGAAATTCGCCCACAAGCGTATGAATGGATCATTGCGACCAGTGCAGGCTTTCCTTTTAATGTCAGCTGTGACAATCTACACGGCGATTTTGAGCCAGATCGTTTGGCCTTTATGAATAAAGTACACAGCGAAGTCATGGGTATCTTTGAAGTTGGTCTTCCGCCTCGCGTGAAAATGCTCTCTGAAGCATTACGTAGCTTCTACGACGTTGAACCTTTATGTACTAGCCAATTTATTGTGAAATAAGAGAATATTATGATTATCGAATTTGAAGAAAAACTACTTGAATTAATTGATGCTCGCATTGAAAACGCATCAGACGATGAACTGTTTGCTGGTGGTTACTTACGTGGTCATATTTCTCTTTCAGTGGCTTCATGTGAAGAGGACAGCATTGAAGACGTAGCAGAAGTAAAAGCACGTATTGAGAAGAGCTTAGATGACGCTCGCTCTGAACTAACGCCAGCAGACCGCACTATCGTTAATGACCTTTGGGTTGAACTGCAAAACCAAGCGTAACTGCTCGTCATTTATCGTTAGCCGCTCAGTCCCTTCCTTTTCATTTTGCTGAGCTACTTTTGAACACTTACTGACTGTGATTGGTATTATTTGAGACTCATTCAAAATTTTTGAATGAGTCCGTTCATTTCTGGTGATGGTTCCATTTTCTGACTACGTTATTCTAATCCCACTTAACGGAATTACAGAAAAGGTCACATCATGAAAGTTATCGCATTTGGCGCAAGCACCAGCTCTACCTCTATCAACAAAACACTAGCAACTTACGCAGCTAACTTGATTGAAGGTGCTGAAGTTAAAGTTCTAAACATCAACGATTACAATGTTCCTATGTTCAGTCAAGACACTGAAAAAGAGATTGGCCAAGCGGAAGGCGCTCAAGCATTTTTGCGTGACCTAGCTGAAGCCGATGCATTCGTTATTTCGTTTGCAGAGCACAACGGTCACTACCCAGCAGCGTACAAAAACCTGTTTGACTGGGCGACACGTATTGAACGTTCAGTGTTTGGTGAGAAGCCAGCGATTTACCTAGCGACATCACCAGGCCCAGGTGGCGCACAAACAGTACTTGGCGCTGCAACCGGTTCAGCTCCGTACTTTGGTGGTAATGTAAAGGCGTCAGTTTCAGTGCCAAGCTTCTACGATAACTTTGATTTTGAGTCGGGTGCTATTAGCAACGAAGAGATTGCCGCTCAAATTAAAGACGCGATTGCTAAGCTGTAAAAGCGGAAAGTAAAGCGAATAGCTGAAAAGTAACGAACTGCTCTAGAATAAGAAGCAGCGACGTAGACAAGATTAGAAAAATAAAGCCCGAACATTGAGAGATGCTCGGGCTTTTTGTTTGGGTCGAACTAGGACGTGTTGACCTTTCGCTGCAAAAATTAGCTCGTAAGCTCAACACGGCCTAATACTTATTTGAATATTTAGACCTAGTCTAGAATCGACTATTCCGCACTGGTTTGTTTTGTTGAGATCCAACCTTCTGTTAACGCTTTGCCTTTACGTAATCTTCTAATCCACATTCGACTTGGATGAATGGCTTCGAGCACATCAACCGGAAGAGGTAGAGGATCGCCACAAATTTGTGAGGCTAAAACTTCAGCTAAAAGAGGGGTCGAGCTCAAACCACGCGAACCTAAACCAATAAAGCAGAACAAGTTCGGATAGCTGGTAACAGGTTCGATATCGTCGATAGCATCACGCTGCGGATTAAAGTTGTGCAGATTCTGATATTGCTCTTTGATTGATTCAAAATCGCCAACATTACCGACGAAGGGTAGGTGATCTCGACTCACGCTGCGGATACCTTGGCGCGCTAAGTTACCGCTGGTATCGACATCTTTTGTCCACGCTTGCTCTGGCAACGAGCCGTGTAAGCGCTCGCCATTATGTTGTTGCACCTCAATATCAAATTCTTGGTCGATATTGGTCTTGTCGTAATTCGCGCCAATACAGTGGTGACCATTATTTGGATTCTGCGGCGTAAGATAGCCATCAAAGCACAACACGGTTTTTAGCTGGCTGAGATTCTCTGTAGTCGGGATATGACTCACTTGGCCTTTAACAGGCGTCAGAGGTACTGGCTGAGTCTGTTCAAACTGAGTGAACTTGTGTCCGTTCGCGACAACTACTTGGTCGTGCTTGGTTTGAATCTCACCTTGAGGTGTCTCAATCGTCAGCAACCATTGTTGTTCAGCTTCGAGCCATTCAAGTTGCGTGACCTGATGTTGATAGTGCGCGCTCACTTGATTGGTCTCTTCTAACTTGCTAATCAAACCTTGAGTAAGCTGAAGAGGGCTTAGCCAACCTCCCAGTGGAAAGTAGACACTCTCTTTATCGACCGGTAAGCCAATCTTTTCGTTGGCTTGCTCTGGCGTTAAACGCTGAATCAGATCTGTGTGGAAATTGCCTTCTAACATGCGGTTGAGCTTTTTAGTGGAGCCTTCATCCCACATCAAAATGTTCACGCCACACCAGTTGTGATCAAATTGAACAGACTGAGCCGCTTGATTAATAAATTGACGAGCAAACAGTAACCCTGGGCCAAACACGCGAGACACGTTCGAGGTCGCTTCACTTAATAACGGGTAAATCGCACCTTGGTTGTTACCCGAGGCATTGCCCGCGGCTTGTGGGTGTTCACAATAAAGGGCGATGTTTTTACCACGGCGGCTTAGCGTTTTGGCTAATGCAGCACTGGCGACACCACCACCAATGATTGCGACGTCTTGCGATTCACTGTGCTCTGAAAGGCCATACCAAGGTTTGATGTTGGTATGAGCGTGCTTCTCGTCAAGGCGGCCTGCAATCATTTCACGCTTAGTACCAAAGCCTTTAACTTTTTTCATCGCAAAGCCCGCTTCGATTAAACCGCGGCGAACAAAACCTGCTGCGGTGAAGGTGGCGCAGCTGCAATCTTGCTTAGCTAGCTTGGCCATGCCGTTGAATAGGTTTTGATTCCACATTTCTGGGTTTTTGCTTGGCGCAAAGCCATCTAAGAACCAAGCGTCAACCAAACCTTCCTGCGGGGTCGGCACGTTTGGCATACAATCTTTGATATCACCAAACCATAAATCGAGTGTGATCGCGCCGTCGCCCAACACAATACGGTGACATTCAGGCAGGGCGATAGGGTAGTGTTCTTGGAGTTGTGTCGCATACTCCGCTAATTCTGGCCACGATTGGTGCGCTTTGATTAGATCATCTTTATTTAAAGGATATTTTTCAAAACTGATGAAATGTAACTCTTTGGTCATAGCTTGTGGGTTATCTTTAAGAAAAGCATCGAACCATTGCCAGACTGCGAGAAAGTTTAAACCTGTACCAAAACCGGTTTCAGCAATCACAAAACGGCGTTGTTGATGTTCAACCCAACGCTCTGGAAGGTGGTTTTGTTTTAAAAAGACGTAGCGAGTTTCTTCTAAACCGTTAACATTAGAGAAGTAAACGTCGTCAAATTGGTCTGAAACTGGCGTGCCAGACTCATTCCATTCCAGCTCTGCATTAGTAATTGAAGTCATAAAATCTATCATTTTGTGATTTGAAGCGATATGTTGGTAGGGATTGTACGAATTTCTAGGAAAGCTGACCACTTTTGTTAGGCTTCTTAGTTATCATCTAGCTGAATTTAGAATTATAGGAATGTCACATGAAACGAGTCGTAATCACCGGTATGGGTATTGTTTCAAGTATCGGTAACAACGTCGAAGAAGTTTTAGCATCACTGAAAGAGGGTAAATCAGGTATTACCGCTTCAGAGCAGTTCAAGGAAAATGGCTTGCGCTCTCAAGTTTGGGGTAACCTAAAAATGAACCCTGCTGACCATATCGATCGCAAAAAAATGCGCTTTATGGGTGATGCAGCGGCATTCGCTTATCTTTCAATGGAGCAAGCAATTGCTGACTCTGGTTTAACTGAAGACCAAGTATCTAATGACCGCACGGGTATCGTAGCGGGTTCAGGTGGTGCTTCATCTCTAAACCAAGTAAACGCAGTAGACATCATCCGTGAAAAAGGCGTGAAGCGCGTTGGCCCATACATGGTTCCACGTACAATGGCTTCTACGGTTTCTGCTTGTCTAGCAACACCTTTCAAAATCCGTGGTGTGAACTACTCTATGAGTTCTGCATGTGCAACATCTGCACACTGTATCGGTCACGCAATGGAGCTTATCCAACTTGGTAAGCAAGACGTAGTATTCGCTGGTGGCGGTGAAGAACTGGATTGGTCTCTGACTATGATGTTCGACGCAATGGGCGCACTTTCTACTAAGTACAACGACACGCCAGAATTGGCTTCTCGTACTTACGATGCTGACCGTGACGGTTTCGTTATCTCTGGTGGCGGCGGCATGCTAGTTGTCGAAGAGCTTGAGCACGCTGTTGCTCGTGGCGCAAAAATCTACGGCGAGATCGTAGGTTACGGCGCGACTTCAGATGGCTACGACATGGTTGCTCCTTCTGGTGAAGGCGCGGTTCGTTGTATGAAGATGGCAATGCAAAACGTTGACGGCGTTGACTACGTGAACACTCACGGTACTTCAACTCCTGTTGGTGACGTTAAAGAACTTGGTGCAATCCAAGAAGTCTTTGGCGGCAACAGCCCAGCAATCTCAGCAACTAAAGCGATGACAGGTCACGCTCTAGGTGCAGCTGGTGTACATGAAGCAATTTACTCAACGCTAATGCTTGATAACGGCTTCATCGCACCAAGCATCAATGTTGCAAACCTAGACGAAGCGGGCGCAGGCCTAGACATCGTAACTGAAGCTCGTGAACAAGAGCTAACAACGGTTATGTCTAACAGCTTTGGTTTCGGCGGTACGAACGCAACGCTAGTAATCAAAAAATACCAAGGCTAATTGAAGCTAAGGTTAAATTAATAAAAGGTTAATCGTTAGTGGGTGATGTGAGTGCTGATTCAACACGCACAGGTCGTCCATTAATGTTGACCAACAGAACAAAGCTTTTTAAACATAGATTTTCAAACGTGTTTTTAAACCTTAGCTTTGTAAGCTTCGCTTTAGAAAATAGTTTTTTAAATTTGAGTTTAGAAATTGAAAGGTTTCCAGAGCTTGATCAGTACTGGCTTTGGTTAGCACTGGTTGAACAGACGCAAGACTCTGTCTCCTGGAGAGCGAGATAGGATCCTTTTGTTCTGGATGTTTGCCCGATTGTTTATTCAATCGGGCATTTTTCGTTTTAGTCTTCTGACTTTTGCTTTTTGCTTTTAGGTATTGGTTCTTATTTCTGTTCTTGTTTGTGCAGATTAGGCGATTCAGCCCTTTATTTATAATGTATTCCAATTGCGACTCGACACCGTGTGTGGAATTTTGCACAATCATTTCAATTCACATTTAAGGTCGACAGACCCCAACGAAAGTACCTTCCCAATGAAAATCTTAATCGATGAAAATATGCCTTATGCTGAAGCGCTTTTTAGCCAGCTAGGTGAAGTGACAATGAAGTCCGGTCGAACGCTAACCGCTGACGATCTTGTTGACGTAGATGCTCTGATGATTCGCTCGGTGACTAAGGTCAATGAAGCGCTGATCAGCAAAGCGAACAAGCTTAAGTTTGTTGGAACCGCAACGGCGGGTATGGATCACGTTGACCAAGCATTGATGAAAGAGCGTGGCATTTTCTTTACTGCGGCGCCTGGCTGTAACAAGGTGGGTGTCGCTGAGTATGCCTTTAGCGCAATGATGGTACTTGCGCAGCAACAAGGCTTCTCTGTATTCGATAAAACGGTCGGTATTATCGGTTGTGGTCAGGTAGGTAGCTACTTAGCGAAGTGTCTTAAAGGTATTGGTATCAAAGTTCTGCTGAACGATCCTCTAAAACAACAAGAGGGTGATACTCGTGAGTTTACGGAATTAGAGACACTGCTTGAGCAGTCAGACGTTATCACTCTGCATACGCCAATCACTAAGACGGGTGAGTTCCCAACGCATCACTTGATCAATGAGCAAGTACTGGAAAATTTACGTGCTGATCAAATTCTGATTAATGCGGCTCGTGGTCCTGTGGTTGATAACCAAGCGCTAAAAGCTCGCTTACAAAAAGCTGACGGCTTTACTGCCGTTCTTGATGTGTTTGAGTTTGAACCTGAAGTCGACTTTGAACTTCTACCGCTGCTCGCTTTTGCAACGCCTCACGTAGCGGGCTACGGTTTAGAAGGTAAAGCACGTGGCACCACGATGATCTTCAACAGTTATTGTGAGTTTTTAGGTACTGAACAGCGTGCTTATGCAAGCGACTTATTGCCGACAGCCCCAGTGCCTCAAATGAAATTAGATAGAGCTTGGGATGAAGCAACACTGCACAATTTGACTCAGTTGATCTATGATGTGCGCAAAGACGACGCCTTATTCCGTCGCAATATCGCTACGCCGGGTTCTTTTGACAAGATGCGTAAAGAATATTGGGACCGCAGAGAGTACAGTGCAGTCGAGTTAACGGGCGACGAATCTTGCAATTTAACGCCGTTATCTAAACTCGGCTTTATGGTAAAGCCAACTTTATAAAAGAGAGAAACAATGAGCCAAGAATTTAATATTGCTATTTTAGGTGCGACTGGTGCGGTTGGTGAAACCATTCTTGAAGTACTTAAAGAGCGTAAATTCCCTGTCGGTGAAATGCACTTACTAGCAAGTGAACGTAGTGAAGGCAAAACTTCCCGTTTTAACGGCAAAACAATACAAGTACAAAACGTAGAAGACTTCGATTGGTCTCAAGTACATATTGCGTTTTTCTCTGCAGGTAGCGAGCTTTCAGAGCGTTGGGCTCCAATCGCGGCTGACGAAGGTGTTGTTGTTATCGATAACACATCACGTTTCCGTTACGAATACGATGTTCCTCTGGTTGTGCCTGAAGTGAACCCTGAAGCAATTGCTGAGTTCCGTAACCGTAACATCATTGCGAACCCGAACTGTTCTACTATTCAGATGGTAGTAGCACTAAAACCAATTCACGATGAAGTAGGTCTTGAGCGTATTAACGTTTCAACTTATCAATCTGTGTCTGGTGCAGGTAAGCCGGGTATCGATGAGCTAGCGGGTCAAACGGCGAAGCTTCTTAACGGCATGCCCGCTGACAAGTCAGCGTTCTCACAGCAGATCGCCTTCAACTGTATTCCTCAAATCGATGAATTTACAGAGAACGGCTACACACGTGAAGAAATGAAGATGGTTTGGGAAACTCAAAAGATCTTTGCTGATTCATCAATCACGGTTAACCCGACTTGTGTTCGTGTTCCTGTGTTCTATGGTCACGCTGAATCTCTACACATTGAAACTCGCGCGCCAATTGGTGCAGATCAAGTGGTTCAGCTTCTAGAAAATACGGAAGGTGTTGAAGTATTCCAAGCTTTAGATTTCCCAACTCAGGTTCGTGATGCGGGTGGTAAAGACCACGTAATGGTTGGTCGTATTCGTAACGACATCAGCCATCACAGCGGTGTGAACATGTGGGTTGTCGCTGATAACGTTCGTAAAGGCGCAGCAACAAACGCAGTTCAAATCGCTGAAGTTCTGATTCGCGATTACTTCTAAGCTTCACTGCTTTGATAAACAAGCCTCACTCTTTTAGTGGGGCTTTTTTAATCGATTGAAAATATTGTTAGTCAAATTGTGTGAAATTGCTGCGAATATTGTCGCTGCAACACATTTTTTGTTTTCATCTCTATAGCTTTACGTCGTTTATCCGATATATTTAACAGTTCATCAATTTATTCGAATTTAAGCACCTAGCTGAGCCTTTTATGTTTCAAATTTTCAAGCCGTGGTTAATGCCTTTTGCCGTTATCATTGCGACTCAGATTTCCGTTGTTCGTGCAGATTCCATTCGAGTTGTAGGGCCTAATGGCCAGATACAATCAGCGCCTACGTTTTCCGAACCTCTTCAAAGAGCGCAATTGAATCGTGCTGGGCCCTCTCGTTTTTACGGCCCAACTCTGGGATCGGAAACATTGTGGTCAATTGCCTCAAGGTTACGCCCTGATAATTCCGTTTCAGTTCAGCAAACCTTGTTGGCTATTTATCGTCTAAATCCACAAGCGTTTGAAAACCAGAATATCCACAGCTTGCTGCCTGCCAGTAATTTACGTGTGCCTTCTTTAGAGCAAGCACGAGCAAGTTCGACGCAGCAAGCCGTTAATATCATGAATGCGCACCTTGCTAAGCTAGATGCTCCTGTGACTAAACCCGCAGCGTCAAAGCCAAAAACAGCGCAAGCGTCAAGCCGCCCTGATGCAAGCTCAAACAAGGTTGCTCCTGCAAAGCAAGTTACTCCAGCTAAAAAGTCATTGTCGCCTTCTCTAGCTCAATCAGCTCCTACTCAAGAGATGAACAAGTTAGAGAAACAGCTTGAGCTTTCAGAAACTGAGCTATTGTCACTTGAAGAGAAAAACCATCAACTTCGTTTGATGCTGTCGAATGTTCAATTGGAAGTAGACGAGCTAAAAACAGAGCTTAGTGATGAAGATCGCATTCGTAGCGAAGTGGAAAAGCTGCTTGATGAAGAACGTAGAAAGAATGCCGAGATTGCAAAAATGGCCCCAAGTGCCATGGACCAATTGTTATCAAATGGTTGGTTAGTTACGGCTCTGGCGGTTATTCCTGGTCTTCTACTTGGCCTTATCATAGTGATCTTGTTGGGGCGTCGCTCTAAAAATAATGAGCAGCAAACACAAGACCAATCAACTCAATCAGATGCAAGTAGCGTCGCGCCTATCGCTTTAGGCGACGAGATGGACGACTTTGATAATGAGTTGTCTTTAGACGATGAACAATTTGGCAGTGAAGATGATACCGACAAGTTGTTTGATGACCAAGCATCGCCTGAAGAAGATGTATTTGCAGGTTTAGATGATTCTGATCTCGATTTTAATCTCGATGATGACGATGATGACCCATTTGCGAGTATTGGCGAAAATGGTGATTTAGACACTAACTTCGATGATCTGGAGCTAGACAGCAGCAACGGCATTAGTGTTAATGGCGATGACAAGGCGCTTGGTCTTGAAGAGATGGAGCGCGCACTTGATAAAACATCAGGAAGCGAACTCGATTCTGATGAGGCCGACTTTGATCTTTCAGATGATAACTCAATGTCGAATGAAGATATTGAATCGCTACTATCACAGGAGTCTGAGACTGAAGATCTAGGCTCTAACGAACTAGACCAATCTCTATTAGACGATCTATTTGCGCTTGATGATGAAGATGATGACAGCTTCGATATTGATGCTTTAATCTCAGAAGAGCAAAGTGATTCGATTTCAAATACCGACACATCAGCAACCGATGATTTTGACATTGATGCGCTTATCTCTGAGCAACAGAGCGATACTACGCATGCGGATGTGAGCAACGATGAGTTTGATATCGATTCGTTGATCTCAGAGCAGCAGACGTCACAACCTTCGGCTCCTAGTGTAGAAGATGATATTGATGACATCTTCGCTCAGGTTGCAGCTCAGAACGATCAAGTTAACGAGCCTCTAAGTCTCGATAATGATGAGGTTGCCGAGAATCTAAACAGCGCTTTGGCGTCTGATGATGATATCGATAACATCCTTTCCCAGTTTGATCTGCCAGCCGAAAGTGAAGAAACTCAAGGCAGTGTCGATCTGCTCGATGAGCAATTGGCAGGGGACGATGTTGATCTCAGTAATTCAACCGATCTTCTAGACGATATGTTGAAAGATGAATCGGATGATGACTCTGAGAGTGATCCTCTAGGTTTTGACTCATTATCGGAACTCGAAGAACTTTCAGGTTTGTCGACCGATGATGAGCTAGATATTTCGGAAGATAGTACTGAAACCTTGGATGAGTTGATTGATGATTCTGATGATGACTTTGAACTCGATGCCGAGAGCACAGATCTACTAGATGATTTTCTAGACGATGACGCCAATGGTGCTCAACTTACCGTCGAAGGTGATGAGACGTTAGATGAACTGCTAGGTAATGATCTATCAGTAAATGAAACCGATGAACAAGATTCAGAATCTTTAGATCCATTTGATGATCTACTAACAAGTGGCATTGAAGACGAGCTTGAACCTGAAGAGAAGGCGTTTGATAAAGAGTTAGACGAAGCCTTTGGTTTTGACAACGCCAACGATGAGTCTGAAAAGGACTCAGACGTTGAGCTTACTCCGTTAACCTCAGAAACACCTGAAGTTGAGCCTGAGCAAGCGTTGGACATTAGTGAAACTCCACAACCTGAAGTCGTCACTGATGAATCGTTAGATTCGGAACTGATTCAAGACAGTGCTGACGTTAAGCCAGAAAATGATGAAGCCTTTAATCGTGATGACTTTATCGATGATTTGTTCGGTGTCGCACCAGCAACGGATGCTTTGCTTGATGACTCGCTAGAAACAACAGACGAAGCGTTGATTGATGAGTTAATGACTTCTGATGGCAATGATTTGTTGCCAACGACAGAAGAGCCTGTTGAATCATCAATTGAAAAAACGGTTGAACCAGAGCAAGCGTCTCTTTCAGACAGCAACGAAGTATCAGCGGAAGAACTAGTATCAGAGGAAGAAATAGTACCATCGGTTGAAGAAGATGATCTGGATATCGACTCATTGCTCTCTGAGAACCCTGACTTTGAAGCGCCAACTTATGATGAGCAGGTTCAAGAAGAAGCTGAAGAGCAAGCTTCGCCATCGTCTTTAAATGATATCTCTGAAGATGATGAAGAGACGGTTGAAGACTGGTTAGCAGAAGCTATCGATGATGTAGAATCTCCAGCGAACATTGACTCTGATTTTGACTTCGAACCTAAAATTCAAGGTAGTGACCAACTCGACGATGTGGTTGAATCCCTGCCAGAGCCAGAGCCAGAGCCAGAGCCAGAGCCAGAGCCAGAGCCAGAGCCAGAGCCAGAGCCAGAGCCAGAGCCAGAGCCAGAGCCAGAGCCAGAGCCAGTTCGTGCTGCACATATGCCAGAGATCGTTCCAAATGAATTTGGCGTGCCAGAAGACGATGACTGGCTGATTGAAGACGAGACTGCCCAACAAGAAACATTGGCACAAGTTGATGAAGTAGCGGAAGAGCCGGTGGTTCCTGCTGTTGAGTCTCAGTTAGATACTGAACCTCAGTTAGACCATGAACCGCAAGTTGAAGCTGCACAACAAGTTGAAACCGAACCTCAAGTAGAAGCAACGGAACAAGCTGAAGCGGTAGAGCAAGACAGCGAAGACGAGTTCTCGATTGATGATTTTGAGCTTCCAGAGTTTGGTGAAGAAGATGCGTTGGTGGAAGCCAACGCAGAAGCTGATGTTGAAGTAATACCAGAACCAGTTGCTCCTACTGTTGATTCTCAACTAGACGCTGAACCTCAAGCAGAATCGGCACCGCAAGTTGAAGCTAAGGGACAAGCTGAAGTTCTAGGACAAGAAGGCGAAGACGAGTTTTCGATTGATGATTTTGATCTTCCAGAGTTTGGTGAAGAAGATGCGTTAGCGGAAGCGGTTAGCGAACCGGATGAAGCGCAGTTAGAGCAAGATCTTGCTCCAGAGTCCGAAAAGTTTGAGTTCGATGACCTTGACCTGCCTGAATACGATGAAGAGAGCGCAAAAGCGGATTCAGTCTTAGATGACATCGAACAAAGCAGTGCTGAGCCTGTAGCGGAAGAGCAAGGCGTAGAGCTCGATGAGTTTGATTTGCCGGAATACGGTGAAGACGAAGCTATCTCTGATGCGTTTGCTGAGAAACCAACGCCACTGACTTCTTTCAGCCCACAGGGTGAAGAGCAAGATGCGCTGCATGATTTATTTTCAAACCCGCAGAGTTTTAGTCATGGTGATGACTTCTCGGATACAGAAGATTTCTCAGACGCAGAAGGCTTCTCAGATGCAGAAGAGTCTGATTTGGCTAGTTTCACACAACCTGACGAATCACCCGATTCGACGTCAGGATTAAACTCAGCACGATCAGAATTAAGTCCAGGACCTTCTGACTTAAGCTCAGTGCCTACAACAGTTCAAGACGATCTGTTAGAAGGTTTTGAGGATTTTGATGAGACAGCATTAGCTGAATTACTTTCTGAAGATGTTCAAGACTCTGTCGACAGCATGTTCGACAAGCCACTGGATGCTACATCGATTGATAGTGCAGGGCTCGATATTGACGCCATGCTTGAAGTCGGCGGCGAAGACTGGAAAGGCTTCAACCTAGATCCCGAACAGCAATCGAGCATGCATAATGATGTGCCTGATGATCAACAGGCGATTTGGGCTTCAGCAGAGCAGCAAGCAGAACCGAAAATCAAACAAGAGAATTGGGGTCAACAAGAGAATCTAACAGAGTCAGACAACGGTCGTGATAAGCAATACATGACGATTGATGAGTTGATGGCTCAAGTTGAGCAAGAAGGCGAAGACGCGATTAATCCAGATGACGAAGAGTTGAAGCTAGATGTTGGCCTAAATGAATTCCCAGACGTTATCGGTGACATTGGTAATTACGATGTCGACAGCAACGCAGAAGCCGCTGGTAAGCTCGATTTGGCTAAAATATACATTGAGATGAGTGACTCACAAGGTGCAATTAAGCTTCTAGAAGAGGCTATCGTTGACGGCAGTGATGATATTCGTCGAGAGGCAAAGAATCTTATCGATACGTTAAACGGTCGATAAATTCAAAAAATTATAAAGGGTAGCGTTGGCTACCCTTTATTTTTTTGGGCGCACCCAAGAGCCACTGTTTTATTTCGTTTTTTAAATCATAGTCTAGGGTGGTAGTGATTGTTTATTACAGTTTTAGCCCCTTCCTATTTGGGCTAATACGCATTTCCGTATATACTTCTTGCCCATTTTCAAAGAGAACAAGAACATGAAAATTGCTTTAGGTATTGAATATAACGGTACCCACTACTTTGGTTGGCAGCGCCAACGAGACGTGAAAAGTGTCCAAGAAGAATTGGAAAAGGCTCTTTCAGTTGTCGCGAATCACCCTGTAGAAGTTATGTGTGCTGGTCGCACAGATGCCGGTGTTCACGGTACGGGACAAGTCGTTCACTTTGAAACTAATGTTGATCGTAAAATGGTGGCATGGACAATGGGCGCAAATGCCAACATGCCAAAAGATATTGCCGTTCGTTGGGCAACAGAAGTGAATGAGGATTTCCATGCTCGCTTTTCTGCAACAGCACGCCGTTATCGCTATATTATCTTTAACCATGCACTACGTCCTGGCATCTTGAATTCAGGTGTGAGCCATTACCATGGTCACCTTGATGAGAAAAAGATGCATGAGGCGGGTCAGTACTTACTTGGTGAGAATGACTTTACTTCGTTCAGGGCTACACATTGTCAATCTCGTAGCCCATGGAGAAATATGATTCACTTAAACGTGACTCGTCATGGACACTACATAGTGATCGATATTAAAGCGAATGCGTTTGTTCACCATATGGTGAGGAATATTACGGGTAGCCTAATTGCAGTAGGTAAAGGTGAGCAAAAACCAGAGTGGATCCAGTGGCTTTTAGAGTCTAAAGATCGAAAAGTGGCTGGCGCAACCGCCAAAGCGGAAGGCTTGTATCTGGTAGATGTTGATTATCCTGAACATTTTGAATTACCAAGAGAGCCTATTGGTCCTCTATTTCTGCCCGATAATTTGAACTAAATGTGAGACTTAGGTTCAAAAACTATTACGGTTTCGTGCGTAAAATAGTCACAGAAAATAGGTACAACCAGTTTTTTATCTACAGTCGTTGTTTTATGTGGTTTAATTCCCTGCATAATTCCCAAATTTATTTCTTTCGCAATCAAGCGGAGGAATCGAAACAAAAAGGTCTTCCATGAGTTGGCTTGAAAAGATTTTAGAAAAAAGCAACATCGTAACATCTCGTAAAGTGTCTATCCCTGAGGGTGTTTGGACTAAGTGTACTTCTTGTGAGCAGGTTCTTTACCATGCTGAGCTAGAGCGTAACCTAGAAGTGTGTCCGAAATGTGACCATCACATGCGTATGAAAGCGCGCCGTCGTCTGGATACATTCCTAGACAAAGGCGAGCGTGTTGAACTAGGTACGGATCTTGAGCCACAAGACAAACTGAAGTTTAAAGATTCTAAGCGTTACAAAGAACGTATCTCTACTGCTCAGAAGAACAGTGGTGAAACCGATGCATTAGTTGCAATGAAAGGCGAACTGCTTGGTTTACCTATCGTAGCGTGTGCGTTTGAATTTTCATTCATGGGCGGCTCAATGGGTTCTGTTGTAGGTGCTCGTTTTGTGAAAGCGGTAGATGCGGCTATTGAGAACAACTGCGGTTTAGTTTGTTTCTCGGCAAGTGGTGGTGCTCGTATGCAAGAGGCATTGATGTCTCTCATGCAAATGGCAAAAACCAGTGCTGCTCTAGAGCGTTTATCTGCGAAAGGCCTACCGTTTGTTTCAGTTATGACTGACCCAACAATGGGTGGTGTTTCTGCAAGTTTGGCAATGCTTGGTGATATCAACATCGGCGAACCAAAAGCGCTTATCGGTTTTGCTGGACGTCGTGTAATCGAACAAACGGTACGTGAAGACCTTCCTGAAGGTTTCCAACGCAGTGAGTTCCTACTAGACCACGGCGCTATCGACATGATCGTTGACCGTCGTGAGATGCGTCAGCGCGTTGCAAGCCTTGTTGCTAAAATGACCAACCAGCCTTCACCATTAGTAGTTTCTGTGAACGATTCACCGAATGAAGCTACTTATGAAGTACCAGAAGCGCCAGAAAAAGGGTAAAGTACCTTCTAACAAACCTACTTAATCATGGTTATGAGTTAGATGAGTCAACAACCTATTCCTCAAGCCACATCCTCTTTGGAGATGTGGCTTGATTATTTATCAAACATCCACACAAGCGCTATTGATCTTGGATTAGACCGAGTTCAGGCCGTCGCCTCTAAGGCAAACCTCACCAAACCTGCTCAACACGTTATTACTGTTGCCGGAACTAATGGCAAAGGCTCAACGTGTGCACTAATGGAAGCTATTCTGTTGGATGCAGGTTACTCAGTTGGTGTCTACAGTTCTCCTCACTTAATTCGCTATAACGAACGTGTTCGTATTAACGGACAAGATCTATCCGATGAAAAGATGGTTCAGTCTTTCAATTTCATTGAGAAAGAGCGTGGCGAGATCAGCCTTAGCTTTTTCGAATATGGGACTTTAGCGGCGTTACGTGCTTTTCAAACTGAAGCGGTTGATGTTGTGTTATTAGAAGTGGGTCTAGGTGGACGCCTAGATGCGACGAATATCGTTGAGCATGATGTTTCTGTGATTACCAGTTTGGCTGTCGACCATGTTGACTGGCTAGGTGATGACATTAATGTGATCGGTTTTGAGAAAGCGGGCATTTATCGTAGCGGTAAACCGGCTATCTGTGGTCAACCTAAACCACCGGCTACAGTTGCGGCACACGCTGACGATATTAAGGCTGAGTTCTATCAAGTAGGTATTCAATACACTTATGATGTAGACGGCGATACTTGGAACTGGCGCAGCGGTGCATTCCAATTAGAATCGCTACCTATTCCAAGCTTACCACTGCCGAACGCAGCAACTGCATTGATGGCATTAGGCACTTCAGATCTAAGCATTAGTGATGTGAACGTTGTTAACGGCATGAAGAATGCGCAGCTTCCTGGGCGTATGCAGCAAATTAGCGAACAACCCGTGATTGTGCTTGATGTGGCACATAACCCGCATTCTGCTGAGTACTTTGCGCAGCAAGTCGCGAAGAAGTATGCAGGCAAAAATTTACACGTTGTAGTCGCCATGCTTCATGACAAAGATATCCCCGCGACATTGGAAGTATTAGCACCAATAACAACACATTGGTACCCAGCTTCGCTGAACGGCCCACGAGCCGCAACAGCCGCTGAATTGTGTCAAAGCTTACCTCAAGGCGTAGAGCAGTATTCAAACCCTGTAATAGCGTTTGAAGCGGCTTTAACTTCTGTTAAAGGTGACGATGTTGTGTTGGTTGTCGGTTCTTTCCATACCGTGGGTGAAGTGTTGGAGCATTGGCAGAAAAAAGGAAACTAAATGGCAAGTAAATTCCAAAGCCGATTAGTCGGCACCATCATTTTAGTGGCCATTGGCGTGATTGTATTGCCTGATGTGCTGGATGGTAAGAAGCTCCACTATAAAGAAGAGTTTGCAAGCATTCCGATTAAGCCTGAGCTTGATAGTAATGTTGAAGTGTTTGAAGTACTAGACCCTGTTGAAGATCAGATTGCATTGCCGGATTCTCCGGTTGAGCAGGTGGTTGAAAGTGGTCCCACTGATAATTCAAACACGCAAACTGCGTCGGCTTCCAGTAACAAAGAAGCGGATAAAGTGGCAGTGGTGGTTAAGCCGGTACCCGAAAAAAATGAATACCAAGACAGTGCTTGGATTATTCAATTGATGGCTTTAAAGAATGCTGACAACGCAAAAAACGTTGTTAAGGATTTACAGAAGCGTGGTTATCAGGCTCATACCAAGCAAGAAAAAACGTTTACGCGAGTAATTATTGGCCCGGATGTTTCTAAATCCAAACTTGAGCGACAAATTAAGGAATTAGAAAAAATTACGGGTTCAAAAGGCCAATTGCTCAAGTTTAAACCGTTAAATCCATAAGAAAACGTTTGCGTCAGCATTTTTTCTGTTAAAATGCGCGCCAACTTAAGATGAAGAATTCATGAATTGGTTAGATTTTGTCATTTTAGGCGTGATCGGCTTCTCTGCCGTGATCAGTTTAGTTCGCGGTTTCGCTAAAGAAGCCTTGTCACTTGTTATTTGGTTTGGAGCATTTTTTATTGCTAGCCAGTACTACGCTAAATTAGCTATGTACTTCACCAATATCGAAGATGAGATGTTTCGAAACGGAACGGCGATTGCAGCATTGTTTGTTGCAACGTTAGTTGTTGGTGCCTTAGTTAACTATGTCATCGGTCAGCTAGTTCAGAAAACAGGCCTGTCGGGTACAGACAGAATCCTCGGTGTCGTCTTTGGCGGCTTACGTGGTGTTTTGATTGTTTCTGCAGTGTTGTTTTTCATGGATGCGTTTACTGCATTCCCAAGTTCTGAGTGGTGGAAGAATTCGCAATTGGTTCCGGAATTTAGTCGAATCATTGCGCCGTTCTTCGAGCATTTACAAGCAACATCTAGTTTCTTATCTGGCGCGCTTTAGCGCCAGTTAATGTCGAAAATCGAGGATTAGGACATGTGTGGTATTGTTGGAATCGTGGGTTCAACACCTGTAAACCAGTCTATTTATGACGCTTTAACGGTATTGCAGCATCGTGGCCAAGATGCCGCTGGTATTTGTACCATAGAAAGCAATCGTTTCCGTCTGCGTAAGGCGAACGGTTTAGTTAAAGATGTTTTTGAAGCAAAACACATGCAACGCCTCCAAGGTAACGTGGGTATTGGTCATGTTCGTTATCCGACAGCGGGAAGTTCGAGTGCTTCTGAAGCTCAACCTTTCTACGTAAACTCTCCATTTGGCATCACGTTGGCGCACAACGGTAACCTAACGAATGCGAGTGAAGTTCGTGAGAAGTTGTTCGAAAAAGACCGTCGTCATGTCAACACAACTTCTGATTCTGAAGTTCTACTGAACGTATTGGCTCATGAGATCGATACTGTTAAAGGCAATGTGACTTCAGAAGACGTATTCCGCGCGGTTGCAAACGTGCATCGTACTATTCGTGGTGCTTACGCAGTGACAGCGATGATCATCGGCCACGGTATGATTGCATTCCGTGACCCACATGGTATTCGCCCATTGTGTCTTGGTAAGCGTGAAATTAACGGTAAAACAGAGTACATGGTTGCGTCTGAGTCAGTAGCGTTAGACGCTGTTGGTTTTGATTTTATGCGCGATGTTGCTCCAGGTGAAGCTATCTACGCAACATTCGAAGGTGAGCTTTTCACTAAACAATGTGCAGACAACCCACAATTAAACCCATGTATTTTTGAGTTTGTATACTTTGCACGCCCGGATTCATTCATCGATAAAATTTCGGTTTACAGCGCACGCGTTGAGATGGGTGAGATGCTAGGTAAGCGTATTAAAGAAGAGTACGCAGACTTAGACATTGACGTGGTTATTCCAATTCCTGAAACGTCGAACGATATTGCGCTACGAATAGCTCAAGCGATTGATAAGCCATATCGTCAAGGTTTTGTGAAAAACCGTTATGTTGGCCGCACGTTCATCATGCCTGGTCAGCAACAACGTAAGAAGTCGGTTCGCCGTAAGCTCAACGCAATCCGTTCTGAGTTTAAAGGTAAGAACGTTCTATTGGTTGATGACTCTATCGTTCGCGGCACAACATCAGAGCAGATCATTGAGATGGCTCGTGATTCTGGCGCAAGCAAAGTCTTCATGGTTTCTGCTGCTCCTGAGGTTCGTTTCCCGAACGTTTACGGTATCGATATGCCAAGCGCAACTGAGCTTATTGCTCATGGTCGTGATAACGAAACGATTTGTAAGCAAATTGGTGCAGACGCGTTGATTTTCCAAACGTTACCAGACCTGATTTCTGCAGTAGGTATGGGTAACCAAGACATCTCTCGTTTTGATACATCCGTATTTAACGGCGAATATGTAACGGGCGATATCGACCAAGCGTACCTAGATTTCCTAGACTCTTTACGTAATGACGATTCAAAAGTTGAGCGCGAGATCCAACAAGACCTCGCTAACTTAGAGTTACATAACGAAGGTGCTTAGCTTTTCACTCGTTATACATGTTTTGTTAGTAATAAAGCATTCTCGCTAATAATAAATCATCATTGTTAGCGGGTTGAAGCAATAGCGAGTAATAAAGACCTAAGTAATAAAAAAACCAGAGCATCGGCTCTGGTTTTTTTGTTTTCGGAGAAGAGGATTAACCTTAATGAATGTGATACGCGATCACAAAATCAATAAACAGCCTAACTTTCTCTGGCAGGTGGTCTTTGTGATTATAAAGCATGTAAATATCACGAGGGTTAGCGCTCCAATCTTCTAAGACTTGTACAAAGCTGCCATCTTCTATGTATTCACGGATCATCACGTCAGGCATTAGAGTAATACCTAGGCCTTCAGCACAGGCTTGTTTTACTACATTGAGTGCGTTGGCGTTGAATCGACCCTGTTCGCTATTTACTACCGTCTCGTCATTCGAATTACTCAGCTGCCACTTAATCAATGGGTAGCCTTTGAGTAGCGAGTGGTTTGCTAACTCTTCAGCATGGCTTGGAGCAGGGTGCTTCGCCAAGTAGTCAGGGCTTGCGATAAGAATATCTTTTACTTCACTGATCTTTCTTGCGATTAAGCTTGAATCACGCTGAGGACCAACTCTGAAAATGACGTCCCACTCGGTCGGATCAAGCTGATCGGTTTGGTTGTTCATCATCAACTCAATATTGATATCTGGGTATTGAGTCATAAAGTCGCTGAACATCGGCATCATCATGCGTTGGGTCAGGTTTGAAGGTGCCGTAATGCGAATCTTGCCTGAAGCCCCTTTGCACTCGTCAGTCAGCTCTTCTGCAGTTGAAGAGAGACGTTGCAGTAACGGAGAGCATTCGTTGAAGAAACGTTCGCCTGCCTCTGTTAAAGATAGTTTACGCGCGTGTCTATTGAGAAGCCTTAGGTTTAGTGAATCTTCTAAGGCTTGGATGCGTCGTGTAATGGTCGCAACCGGAATCATTGTCTTGCGCGATGTTGCGGTGTAGCTCCCATTTTCAACGACGAGTCGAAAGAGGTTTAAATCATCTAATTTCATAAATCCAGACACATTTGTTTACAATCTCAGCTAATTTATACGTAATACTGAGATCAATGTTTGCGTTAAGTCAACTCGTTGCACTATTTACCAGTATTCCAACCCTTGTCGCGAATTACCAGTAAAGAGTGCGCATTTGTGTATTTAGCAATTTGTTACTAAGTTTTATATTAGTTCTTAGAACAGATAACAATAATAATTCGACTTAGTTTTGTGAGGTTAGAGATTATGTACAAAACTCACAGTCAGCCAGTTATGACCTCGGCTCAGGAAGTTCTCAATCAAAAGTGCGTTATGTTGGTTGATGATGATCCTATTTTTCGCCGGATAACCAGCGCGTACTTAGACAAGATTGGTTATAAAGTGGTTGAGGCTGAAAATGGACTGGACGCTCTGCAAAAGCTTAGAGATTCAGCGCCAGATTTAATTGTGTGTGACTTATCAATGCCAATTCTGGATGGCATAGAACTTGTAGAAGAGCTCAGTTTAGAGTATCCGTCTCTGCCTATGATCGTTGTGTCTGGCACGGATGATATGTCTGATGTGGCGAAAGCATTGCGATTTGGTATCAAAGACTTTTTAGTTAAACCTCTGGAGGACCACGGTCACTTAGGAAGTGCGATTGCGAATACTTTGACAGATTCGTTCGATAACATCTCAGACCTGCGAGATTTTTCGAGCCAATGGTTCTGCGTTGATGATGGGGGAGAGATCCCTGAAGACCAAGAGCTGCATTGGCATCTAAATTACCTGCAAGATAACCCTAGTGCTGCAAGAGATTTATTGCACGCGCTGCTTCCTGAGAAAGACACACGACAAGGCTCATGGCGTTGCAGTTACCGCTTACTACAGTCAACGGAGATGATGCCACTTGTGTTTGATTATGCGTGGATGATGAATGGGCAGTTTGCTTTCTACCTTGTCGATTCGTCATCTTCTGATAACGGTGGCTCAGCGGCTACATTGTTGGTGAGAGCGTTATTCCACGATTACATAAGAAATCGAAAAGATTTTAACGTTGATCTCAAAGATATTGCGGAGATTTTGGAGAAGGGGATTCGTTGTTCTAAATGTTCAACCCCAGTGAATGCTTTGTTTGGTGTTGCTGACCTTGCTGTGGGAACCATCTCTATTTTGCCTGCGGGTTTGGATGGGCAATGGTCGAATGGTGAATTTAATCAACATATTGCTGCGGGAGAGCGCTTGGGTGAGAACTGTAAGAAGAACTTTATTACACGAGATCTACCGATTGAACAGGGCTGCCAGCTTTCGTTGAGCCTGCTTGGGTCGGCCAGTTTTAGTTTAGACATACACCAAGGGTCCACTGATTAACCCTATATTTCCTCGGTTTTTGTGAATAATTGATTAAGGTATAGTTGCGCAAATGGTGTGGCTATGCCTTTTTTGTTAAATGTCGATTTAGCAAAGTGGGTTTGGTTCGCCAGATACTTACCTTTACTAACAAAAACAAGAAGCAATCATGGCAGATAACAAAGACTTTCAAGACCCGTTTAATGTATTCTACTTTTTAGGATTTTTAGCCGCATTTTTGGCGATTCCATTATTACCAGCAACCCTTACGTTGATCCGTGTATTCAATGGTTACGCAACATTTTAGTTAAGCTATCGTCGCCGATTGGTGATAGCTAACTCAAGGAGGCCACAATTAGCGTTCGAGTTTTAAGCCTCAATATTGCTGGTGGCCTTTGTATATTTCTTGCAGTTTTAGGGATAGCTTTACCCGTACTGCCAACTACGCCTTTTCTCCTTCTTGCCAGTGCATGTTTCATGCGAAGCAACCCCAAGGTACATAAATGGATGCATGAGCATAAAAAGCTCGGTCCCTTATTGAACAATTGGTATCAACACGGCGCTGTCACCAAACAAGTTAAAACGCGTGGCGTGTTTTTTATTTTGTTAAGTTTTGCGTTATCGATCTACTTTGCCCCGATCATTTGGGTCAAGGCTTTCCTAATTTGTGTACTTGTTATTCTTCTCACATGGTTTATGCGACTTCCAACCCATGAGTTGGTTGCTGACAGCAAAGAAAATCACTACCATTAAGCCAGTGTGCCTGCTTGTATAGCGGGCGTTTATTATTTCAGCAATTCGAGTTATGACTCTCGTTGCAATGAATACCAATCGTACCTTTCCTTAATTCCGAGCGTTGATGTTTGATTCGTTGACGAGAGTTTGGAAAGCGGCCTAATGAAGTGCATAAGATTATGAACACAGAAAAAATCTCTCTGATCAAAGCAAGCATCAAAAGCATTCCTGATTACCCTAAAGCGGGTATTTTGTTCCGTGACGTAACAAGCTTGATGGAAGATCCTACCGCTTACAAAGCGACAATCGACCTGTTAGTGGACACATATAAGGACATGGGCTTTACTAAGATCGTTGGTACTGAAGCTCGTGGTTTCCTATTTGGTGCACCTCTTGCTCTTGAGCTAGGTGTCGGCTTCATCCCTGTTCGTAAACCTGGCAAGTTGCCTCGTCAAACTTTGGCACAATCTTATGAGCTTGAGTACGGCACTGATACGCTAGAAATCCATACCGATGCTATCGTTGAAGGCGATAAAGTGCTGATGGTTGATGATTTGCTAGCAACCGGCGGTACGATTGAAGCGACAACAAAGCTGATTCGTCAGCTTGGTGGTGTGGTAGAACACGCTGCATTTGTTATTAACCTTCCAGAAATCGGTGGTGACAAGCGCTTACAAGGCTTAGGTCTAGAAGTGTTTAGCATCTGCGAATTCGACGGTCACTAATCCTTTTCGGAATTATTCATGAGCTATCTTGCGTTAGCGCGAAAATGGCGACCAACCAAATTTAAAGAAGTGGTTGGTCAAGCCCATGTTTTAACAGCATTAGAGAATGCCCTTAGCCAAAATAGGTTGCATCACGCTTACCTATTCAGCGGTACTCGAGGTGTCGGTAAAACGACCATCGGCCGTTTGTTTGCTAAGGGTCTCAACTGTGAAACAGGCATTACTGCAACCCCTTGTGGTGAGTGTGCAACCTGTAAAGAGATCGATGAAGGTCGTTTTGTTGACCTGCTCGAGATCGATGCTGCCTCACGTACTAAGGTAGAAGATACCCGCGAGCTTCTGGACAATGTTCAGTACAAGCCTGCACGTGGTCGCTTCAAGGTTTACCTAATCGATGAAGTACACATGCTGTCTAGGCACAGCTTTAACGCACTTCTAAAGACCTTAGAAGAGCCGCCTGAGTATGTGAAGTTCTTGCTCGCAACGACGGATCCACAAAAGCTTCCTGTGACTATATTGTCGCGTTGTCTGCAATTCCATCTTAAGCCGATTAGCGTTGATAATATCCACGAGCAACTCGATCATATTCTTGAACAAGAAAATGTGACGTCTGAATCTCGTGCGCTTGGAATGATTGCTCATGCCGCTGATGGCAGTATGCGTGACGCTCTTAGCCTAACAGACCAAGCTATCGCATTAGGTAATGGCAATGTAGTGACAGACACTGTTGCTCATATGCTTGGAACGTTGGATACAGACCAAGCGATTCATCTACTTGAAGCGATTAGCAGTAAACAGCCTCAGCAAGCGATGACTTGTATTCAAGCTCTTGCTGAAAATGGCGTTGAGTGGGATGGATTGCTGAGTCAACTTGCGACTCAATTACACCGTTTGGCGATGTATCAAGCTCTGCCGTCTACTTTAGACAAGGCCCAGCCTGATGCTGAAAGGCTAGAACTGCTGAGCAAAGCGTTAAGCCCTCAAGACATCCAACTCTACTACCAGATAGTGTTGAAAGGGCGTCAAGACTTACCATTATCACCAACCGCTCGTGTTGGCATTGAGATGGTGGTTCTGCGTATGTTGGCATTCAGACCTGCAGAGCAAACTGTTGCTACGGCAATCTCGACTCAGTCGACAAGCCCAGCGCCTGCTCCTGCTCCTGCTACTCAGAATCAGAATCAGGTTCTGAGTGTTGCTCAGCCTGTGAATCAACCTGCGCCAGAGCCGAGACAGCCAACACAGGTTCAACAGCCCGTTCCGATGCAACAACAGGCGCCTCAGCAGCAAGCTATACCGCAACAGTCGGTACAACAGCAACCACCGCAGAATCAGAGCCAATATTCAGATTCGCAAGGTTACGCTGATCACTCAGGCAACCAAGGTTATCCAGAACAGGATTACCCGCACAGCCAGTATGATGCACCACCGGCTTATGATGAGCGTCCAAGCTACGGTGCAGAGCAGCCTCAGCAGCAACAAACGAATTATCAGAGCCAGAGTCCGGTTCAACAGCCAAGTACTGCACCTTCTGCTCCTACTGTTTCGCAAGAGCAACCAGCGCGCGCAACTTCGCCAGTGAGTGGTTTACGCCACCAATTGCGTTCTCAACGTAGGGGCGGGACGATAGCAGATAACAAAGGTTCGGCGCCAAAAAAGGCTAAAGCGACACCAGCTAAAACTTCAGTTCTTGATCGAGTTGCTCAGCAACACGGTGGTTCTGAGCGGGTGTCGCCAGCTTCTTTATCCGCCTCTTCTGCAGAAAAGGTAACCAATGATAATGAACCTTATCGCTGGAAACCGTCTAAACCTGTAGTGAAAGAGGTGAGCAAAGAGCTTACACCTACTCAGATCAAGCGTGCGTTAGAGCATATTAAGACACCAGAAATGGTCGAAAAATTGCTTCAAGAGTCGATTGCTCAAGATGAATGGTCCGCCATGATTCAAAAGCTAGAGACAGCCAAGCTTGTAGAGCAGTTAGCATTGAACTCAGTGTTTGCTAAAAACGACACATCAATCACTTTAACGTTAAGAGCGAGCCAAGCTCACTTGAATACGGATCGTGCGCAGAGTGAGCTATTGCAGTCTCTCAATACTGTGCTTGGAGAAGAGTGTCATTTGAGTGTTGAAATCGGCGATGGTGGAGAAACGCCACTAGAACTACGAGAAAGATTGTATCAAGGTAAGTTGAAAGACGCGTTTACCGCTTTGGAAAACGATGCCAACGTACAGTTTATTGAAAGACGTTTTGCTGCAGAACTCGACAGAGACAGCGTTCGTCCTATCTAGAACTTTTTCACGTTTAGTGACCGGCGTATCATCCCAGATAAGCAAATCTGAGAACTGAACATCGAGGGGTTGAATCACACTGTTTTAGCCCCCATTTAAGCACGAATAGCTTAATTAATTTTAATAAACCAATTAGACCAGAGAGTAATAACATGTTTGGTAAAGGCGGTATGGGCAACATGATGAAGCAAGCCCAGCAAATGCAAGAACGCATGCAAAAGCTTCAAGAAGAAATCGCTAATATGGAAGTTACAGGTGAGTCAGGTGCTGGCCTTGTAAAAGTAACGATCACTGGTAGCCACAGCGTTCGCCGTGTTGATATCGATGAAAGCCTAATGGAAGACGATAAAGAGATGCTTGAAGATCTTATCGCAGCCGCTTTCAACGATGCAGCTCGTCGTGTTGAAGAGACTCAAAAAGAGAAAATGGCTGGCGTAACTGGTGGGATGCAACTTCCACCAGGTATGAAGATGCCTTTCTAAGTAACTTATTCTTAAAGGTTAATTCTAGTAGTGGTTTGTGTTGAACTGGCCACTGCTTGAAAATTAGAACGGTTAACTATGCGTACCAGTCATATGCTGGAGCATTTGATGGAGGCCTTACGTTGTCTACCTGGGGTTGGCCCCAAGTCGGCACAGCGTATGGCCTTTCATTTGTTACAGCGCGATAGAAAAGGCGGCCTGCAGTTGGCTGAAGCTCTTAGCCAAGCAATGACAGAAATTGGTCATTGTAATGAGTGCCGTACTTTTACTGAAGAAGAGACCTGCCACATTTGTACCAATCCTAAACGTCAGGATAACGGTCAAATTTGTGTAGTAGAAAGCCCAGCCGACATTGCAGCTATTGAAGCAACGGGTCAATATTCCGGTCGTTACTTTGTGTTGATGGGCCACCTTTCACCACTTGATGGTATTGGTCCAAGTGACATCGGTCTCGATGTCTTGGATTACCGCTTACGTCGTGGTGATATCACTGAAGTTATTTTAGCGACTAACCCGACAGTAGAAGGGGAAGCGACAGCACATTACATTGCTGAGCTATGTAATGCCCATGAAGTGAACGCTAGTCGTATCGCCCATGGTGTTCCTGTAGGTGGTGAGCTAGAGCTGGTGGATGGCACCACGCTTTCGCACTCGTTACTCGGTCGTCATAAGATCTAAAAAAGCCGCTTGGTGAACCATCACCAAGCGGCTTTTTCTTCTTTTGTTATAAAGCTTTGTTCTTGAACGTGTCTATTCTAAAACCTTTCAAACGATTAATCAGAGCCGCGCACGGCTTTGTAAATCGCAGCCCCAATCACGGCACCAATAATCGGTGCAATCCAGAACAGCCATAATTGCGAAACAGCCCAATCACCGACAAACACAGCCACACCGGTACTTCGAGCCGGGTTCACAGAAGTGTTAGTCACCGGAATACTGATAAGGTGAATCAAGGTCAAGCAAAGCCCAATTGCGATAGGTGCAAACCCAGCCGGTGCTTTCGAATCAGTCGCACCCATGATCACGAACAGGAACACCATGGTCATGACCACTTCACAGACCAGAGCCGCAGTGAGCGAGTAACCGCCCGGTGAGTGTTCACCGTAACCATTGGAAGCAAAGCCAGATGCCGCAGCGTCAAAGCCAGCTTGGCCTGAAGCAATCACAAACAACACACCACCTGCGATAATACCGCCAATCACCTGAGCGATAATATAAGGCGCAACATCTTTAGCATCAAAGCGGCCTCCGCTCCAAAGTCCGATAGTGACCGCTGGATTAAGGTGGCAACCGGATATATGACCAATAGCGAAAGCCATGGTGAGTACGGTTAAACCGAAGGCGAGAGAAACCCCGAGTAGACCAATTCCCACATCGGGGAAAGCTGCGGCTAAGACAGCACTACCACAGCCACCTAACACCAACCAAAACGTACCAAACATTTCTGCGATATACCTATTCATAACGATCCTTATTAATCTTTACCAGTATCAATAAGATAGTTTAGATCTATCAAAGTTGTGAAATCTTGGGCATATATAGGAAGAAAAGTATTGTTAGGTTATTGCTTCGAGCTCAATAAGGTTATCAAGCGCTTCTTGGTCTGTTTTACCACAGATGATAGGGCAGGCTTTGAATTGGTGACATACCTTCGGGCGTGAAGGTTGACCAAATAATTTGCATAGATCTTGCTCATTTAATTGAATGCAGCGTACGCCAGCAGGCTTACCATTAGGCATTCCAGGAATAGCAGATGTAATACTTGGAGCGATACAACAAGCTCCACAACCTAGGCGACATTCCATCAAATTAAACTCACTAAATAACAGGGTGCGCGATAGTAGCAAAAAATGATGAGAGTGACAGCTGTTGATTGAATCAAAGAATGAACAATTATTATCCTTGAACTTTTTATGGGCTAGCGGTATAACACGCACCCCAGTAAAAGAGTAAGAAGTAATCCTATGACGATTCCATTTTGGCAAGAAAAGACACTAGAGCAAATGACCGAGAATGAGTGGGAATCACTGTGTGACGGTTGTGGTAAGTGTTGCCTGCATAAACTTATGGATGAAGATAGCGATGAAGTTTACTACACCAATGTGGCGTGTAGCTGGTTAAACGACAAAACATGTTCGTGTAAAGATTACCCGAACCGATTCACTTCAGGTGAAGAGTGTTTGAAGCTGACTCGTGACAAGATTCATGAATTCCATTGGCTACCAGACACTTGTGCTTACCGACTGTTATCAGAATCCAAGTCGATTCCTGAGTGGCACCCATTGATTACGGGGTCTAAATCAGAAATGCACGCTGCTGGTGAAAGCGTTCGTAACAAAGTGGTCTACGAAATCGATGTTGTCGATTGGGAAGACCACATCTTGAATCATCCAAATCGCTAAGTATTATAAAACAGTCGCTCTTGAGCGGCTGTTTTGCTATTTGGCGTCGCCTAAATTTAAAACTTACTTAATTACTTAATTACTTAATTCTTTAACTTAAAGGCTTAAAGGCTTAAACGCTTAAAACAAAAAAACGCCCCGTAGGGCGCTAAGTAAAACGAGTAAAAAAGATTCAGGCTAGTTTACTTGTTGTTTAATGTACTCACCCAGTTCTGAGTGGTGCATGATTTTCGAAACTGGCAATATCTTTTCAGCAGGGCCCCAAGCAAACACGTTCACTGGTGTGTGAGTATGTGTACCTGTACCCCAAACGATGTTTTGACTTGTTGCTTGTTCACGGGCAAGCAGGTTGCCACGGTCGTTATAAGGGAAGAATGCATCGAAATCGTTGATAGCAGGCACTTCTTCTGCCGACAAGTATTTGTGTTGAGCCAATCGGTATGGGTTCGGCTTACTGGCTAATACATTTTTTGCTTGTTCAGCTGTAATAGCGAACTCACTATTCTTGTTGACGATCTCAGCCAGTTTTTCTGGTGTCTGCAGCGCCTTACCCAACTTTTGAAATTCGCTGATCATGCCGTAGTAGCTTTGCTTCTGATTGTATAGACCATCAAGAATATCGAATGCGCCAAAGTTAAAATTGGGTGCATATTCGCGATCGGCGAAGGCTTCGCCAGAACGTTTCTGTGGTTTTGGTAGGTCGTTAGAAGAGTAGCTGAAACCGAAAGATCCTGTTTCGTGGTCTGCAGTTACAATTACGATCGTATCTTCACGATCTTTTGCCCATTCATATACCGTTTGGATCGCTTCATCAAATTTGAGCAGTTCATGCAGCATCGTGCCTGCATCGTTACTGTGTCCTGCCCAGTCGATTTGGCCACCCTCGACCATTAGGAAAAAGCCGTCTTCATCTTTGGATAGGATGTTGAGCGCTTTTTGTGTCATCTCTTTCAGGCTTGGCTGAGTTCGTTCGCCACTCTTTTTCTTGTTGCTGTAAGCGATGCCATCATCCATGCCTGAGTAGGCGAATAGGCCAAGTAGTTTATCGCCCTTAGCATCGTCTAGCATGTCGCGATTAAACGCCAGCTTGTAGCCGTCTTTCTCTGCTTCAGTCAGCAGGTTACGGTCGTCTTTACGCTTCGATTTTAGGTAAACATCACCTTGAGTCAGTTTCTCAAGTTGCTTATAGGTTTCACCTTTGTCGTTGGTTGATTTTGGGATCCAATGACGTAGCCCTCCAGAGAGCATCACATCAGCACCCGTTGCTAACATATCAGATGCAATTTGATTCTCTAAAGAACGGTGAGGTTGGTGAGCGGCGAAAGAAGCAGGAGTCGCGTGAGTTAAGCGCGTATCGGACACGAGCCCTGTTGCTTTACCTGCCTTTTTAGCTTTCTCTAGAACTGTCTCAACATGATTGCCCTGAGAATCAATGCCAATCACTTCTGAACCACTGTAGATACCCGTTGCAAGCATGGTGGCTGAACAAGCAGAATCGACCACAATTGCATCTTCTGGGTGAGTCAGGGATGAACCAATAACCCCTTCTTGAGCAAGTTGATAAATGGCCGTTTTGGTCCCTTTATAGATGGAATTTGGCGCTTGGTTTGCGTAGGTTTCCAATAAGCCAACTTGCTGAGGTCCCATGCCGTCGCCGATCATCAGAATGACGTTTTTGATTTCTGAGGAAAGTACGTTGAATGAAAGTGTTGAGGTTGCCACTGCGGCAATGATTGGTTTTATAATGTGCTTCATTGGTTATCCCTTTTTATATAAGCGGGATGATTAGAACATCGATTTATGTCAAAGTCGTTTCATATTTATTTCATCAATGTGAAATTGAGCAATAACTCCAATTTTTTAAAAGCATAAAAAAAGGCTCACATTTCTGTGAGCCTTTGTCGTATTTAGGAGGGTCCAAATCAATGGACTGCGTCATGGCTAATGTCAAGCAAGCGGTAAGTCTGCAACCACCTGGTTGAACGTGATACGAGCATTCTGAGCTTGCTCAGATAACTCGATTTTTTTCGCTTGTGCGGCACTAAGATTACTCTCGGCCTGCTCAAGTGCTTGTTGTAGGTTCTCTGGTAACTCGTGAGTTTCCATTTGTGAACCTTGTTCTAACACATAAGCGCGAATTTCTTTTTTCACTGCGGCAAGTTCTGTGTAGGCAACTCGCTCAAGTTCTGCGGCCTCTTGTGCAGCATCTTTTTCTTTCTCAAATTGAGCTAGCGCCATACCTTCTGCAGACCAAGGATCCATATCTGGTAGTTCTTCGATGTTGATCGTTGGCTCGATGTACGCGTCTTGATGGCGTAGGTCGAGGCTCGTTGCACGAACCGCTGAAATCATCAGCATCACAGAGATCACCAGTAGCGGTAAGCCACCAACTATTGCTGCCGTTTGTAGCGTACTTAGACCACCCAAGAACATCAGAATCGTTGGCAAGAACGACAGAGTGAATGCCCAGAACATACGGTTCCAACGCATTGGCTCTTCGGTCACGTTGTTTTGCACAACAGACGCTAGGATGTATGAGATTGAGTCAAATGTAGTTGCAGTGAAAATAATACACAGCAAGGTGAACACAGCGATCACTAATGTGCTCATTGGCAGTTGCGCAAGCATCGAGAAGATAGCTTTGGTAGCGCCTTCTGCATTCAAAATCGCTACTACATCCAGTTCACCAGAAAGTTGCAGTGATAGGCCATAGTTACCTAAGATCATGAAGAACAAGAAACAACCTAGAGAGCCAAAGAAAATTGAACCTGACACCATTTGTTTGATGGTTCTTCCGCGAGAGATACGCGCAACAAACAGGCCCATACTTGGTGCAAATACTAGCCACCATGCCCAGTAGAAAATGGTCCAGTCTTGTGGGAAGTGCGTGTTCTCAAAGGTACCGTAACCACCAAATGGTTCAGCCCACGTTGCCATCACGAAGAAGTTAGACAGTAGACGACCAATCGAGTCTAGGCCTGTTTCAAGCATGAAGATCGTCGGGTCAGCAATCAGAACGAAAGTCAGTAGACCCATTGCACCCCAGAAATTGATGTTACTCAGGATCTTGATGCCTTTTTCCAAGCCAGCATAAGAAGAGTAAGCAAAAATTGCCGTACAAACTAAAAGAACCATTGCTTGCGTAAGGTTGTTTTTAGGTAGACCGAATAGATGATTCAGGCCTTCAGTGATGAGAGGTGCGGCTAAACCTAGTGTTGTCGCAGCGCCACCCAGTAGACCGAAAATGAATAGGATATCGACGATTTTCCCTGGTACGCCTTTACTGCGGTGTTCACCAAGAACAGGCATTAACGCACTAGAGATCTTTAGAACAGGCTGTTTACGCACATAAAAGAAGTAGGCGATAGGAATTGCTGGGATCAGGTAGATAGACCAAGCAATTGGTCCCCAGTGAAACAAACCATAAGTTGCCGCCCAACGAACCGCTTCTTCACTGCCGGGTTCTAGTTGGAAAGGCGGTGATTGGTAGTAGTAAGCCCACTCAATACAGCCCCAGTACAAGATACTTGCGCCAATGCCACCACAGAAAAGCATTGCAGCCCATGATGCTGTTTTGAATTCAGGCTCTTCATCGGCTTCGCCCAGTTTAATTTGTCCCATGTCACTGAATACAACGTAAACCATGAAGGCACAAGCAGCGAGGCCTAGAGCAAGATATAGAAATCCAAGTTGATCCGTCATGAACGTTTTCGCAACCGCAATCCAGTGTGCGCCCTGAGCCGGGAACAAAATGAGCGGGAAAACTATCGTGAGTAGGAGTGCAATAGCACCAAAGAAGGTAGGCTTATCAATAAGCTCAAAAGTGTTTTTCACGAGTATTATTCCATTAAAATGAGAGCGGAATTATGGAATGAACTCGTTTTTTAGACCAAATCGGGTCTGTTGTCGTGACGACAAATTGCTTCTATTCGATAAAAGATAGGTAATGAAAGAATAGAGAAGCGGAGCCGTAAAGTTAGCCTAAAGCGATAAATTAGGCCAATGCTATAAATTAGACCAAGGCGATAAGTTAAACCAAGGCGATAAGTTAAACCAAGGCGATAAGGATGCCACCTACGGTCAACGCTGCGGACAAGAATTGCCCCGCTGAATATGAGCCATCGTTCTCTTCTTCCACCTTGTCTGGATGATCCATACCTAGTGCGCCGTGAGCGAACGATTCAACTTTATCGGTAACGGTTGCATTTTCCGCCTCGACTTTCTTCGCTTCGTTATCGATTTGTTTAAGAGCAAATAATAGCGCTTTTCCTTCATCAGAAAGCTTAACGGTATTTTGTTCAATCTTGAGTGGAGCAGGCTTTTCAGCCTCAGTGCTTTTATTCTGTGCGTTCATTTTCGCAGGTGAATACAGCTGAGTATTACTCGTTCCTACTGGTGTCATATCGCTCTCCTTACCTATCCTTAAATATAGTATCGGCAGAGGTGTGAAAAACTTGTGCATTTAATCACCGTGGTGATGTTTTTTTATTCGCACATTGTTTTTTCGTCTGCTTAGTCAAACCGTCTAGTTATTAAGCAAATCTTGTGCCGATAAGGGATTCGAACGTTACATAAAGATAGGGGGAGTGATAGGATCTAATGAAGTTCTGTCGATGGGCTAGTTATCTTGGGTTAGCCCATCGTTTCGTGCTTTTATAAGAATGGATAAGAATGGATAAGAATGGGTTAGTCGCACTCTAGGCTAGCACCGCGCTTAGACAGATGTTTGTATGCCTTCATTCTGTTCTCTTTTTTAACAAAACGAGCGGGTGGAGAAAGCACTTTTAACTGATAGTCACTGCTATCTGATGAGATATCTTCAACTGGGCTGATGATGGCAATTTTCAAATCGGGATTACGACGTAAAATTGATGCCGCTGTGCCTAAACCACCTTCGGTGTGGAATTTACCTGCCACATGAATCACTTGTTGGTTTGGGTTTGATGCGAGGTAGTCAACAATTGACTCCGCCATGGTTTCGTCCCAGGTGACTTGAGCGGCAAACTGCTTTTCTGTTTGCTCTGGCGTGCCGTGATGCATCGAAGCCATGAATTTTTCTTTGTAGGGGCTATCGCCAGTATCCACTTCTGAAGCAATCCATTGACGCTGTTCCGTCGTTAGCTGATCTAGATAAGGTAATCCCTTACGGCCAATGCATTGTACGAAGGGTTTTGGTGCGTTTGCCGCAATGATATCGACGTCATTGGCTTTAGCGAACTCAACTAAAGCGCGATAATCACTTTCGTAGTTTGGCCAAGCAGCCGCTTGAGACATAAGAATTTGTTCGCCAATTTCATCATTGAGATATTGGTTTAATGTGTCTTGATGTTCTCGAGTGAATTGTTCCATTGAAAGTGCGATGTTTGAAGTTGCGTTGCGGCGCGCTTTTAAGAAATCGGTTTGGAAGCGGTGGATTGCCGAGTGAGTGTGCCATTCGCCAATAAGAACCACATCAGCGCCAATCAGCTGTTTAGGTAATGCATTGAGAGACAGCGTTTCGCCTTGTGGAGAAGCAAACTGGTAATCATAGAATGTGGAAACGGTTTCCGTTTGCGTGTTAGCCACTTTTTGAGAAGTGTTGTTTGAAGGTTGATTAGTACAAGCCGTGAGCAGGGTTGCTAATCCGATAAGAATAATACGTTGCATGAAATGCCTCCTTGAAGAACACGCATACTAAAGGAGGCAAGATGATATTTCAATGCAAACGATAATCAATACCAATTAAATCTGTTTGCGGTACACTCGCAGCATAAAGTCCGCTTCACAGTTGAATTGCTCAGCATCAATGAGTTGTTGTTTAAACTCTTCACTCGCTTTCCAAGCAAACGGCGTCATCTGTAGCAGGTCGAATGCGTCTGACCCCGATAGTTCCATCATATAGTTTAGTTGCTCTTGGTGCTCAAGAGTAAAACCTTCAATCATTTCTGGATCTTCATCGTGCAAGCGAACACCATCATAAATTGCATCACGCAGCTGATATAGGTGTCGGCTAGCCGGTGTCACGGTGATTACCACGCCATTGTCTTTGATGGTGCGCTGCAGTTCTTCAGCCTTGCAAGGCGCGTAAATGCGTAGAATGCCGTCTAAGCTGTTTTCCGCAAAGGGTAGGCGATGGCTAGAAGCGACTGAGAAGTCGACAGCAGGGTAGCGTTTAGCGGCGTATTTGATAGCAATCTTAGAAATGTCTAGTCCAAAAGTAGCGCCACTCTTTTCTTGAAGGTTTACCGCAATTTCATTGGTGTAATAACCTTCACCACAACCGATATCCAATAGGCTAGGGGCGGTTGCTGGCAGATAGCTAGCGCATAAACCAACAGCGGCTTGACGCATTGGATCGTAGTGGTTGCCTTCAAGGAAGCGGCGGCGAGCTTGCATCATCTCTTTGTTGTCACCTGGATCTTTTGAGCGTTTGTGGTGTGCTGGCATCAAATTAACATAGCCTTCTTTTGCTAGGTCGAACTGATGGTTCTTTTCACACTTAAACGTACGATCGTTTTGAGATAAAGGTTGGTGACACAAAGGGCATTGGTAAGTCATTGCGAACTCGAGGTAGAAATTTCAAGTCCAAAATTTTAACAGGAAGCATTGTGGGGCGCTAGAATAAACGCAGCTGTCTTGGTTTACGGCAATTAGTGAAGATACAGAGGCTGTCAGTGAAGAGATAGAGCCAACGTATGGTTGGCTCTATTGGTCATGAGCAAGTCACTGATAGAAAAAGTGAACTCGGCTTTTAGCTAAAGAAGTTAACTTGGTTCTTTAACGACTCAGCTTGTTTTTGAAGTTCATCAGCACTGTGAGAAGTCTTAGCGCTGGTTTCACGGCTTTGCTGGTTCAAATCGCTGATCGCATGCGCGTTCGCTGCTATTTCTTGAGAAACCTGAGCTTGCTCTTCTGATGTCGCAGCAATGGTTTCAGCTTGAGAAGCAATAGATTCAACTTGAGAGGCTATCGACTCTAGGGCTGTACCTGCTTCTTGCGCTTTATCAAGTACTTGGTTGGCATTTGATTGGCTTTGTGTCATCAGGTTCACGGCATTGTTAGTTGAAGATTTTAACTTCTCGATGATGCTCACTACGTCTTGTACTGACGTTTGTGTACGATGAGCCAATGTTCTTACTTCGTCAGCGACCACGGCAAAACCACGACCCTGATCACCCGCTCGTGCTGCTTCTATTGCAGCGTTCAACGCAAGTAAGTTGGTTTGTTCGGCTATGTCATCAATCATCTTGGTGACGGTTTGAATGCTTTCGCTATCAGAACTCACTTGCTCGATGGCCGATGCTGACTTGTCTAATTGATCATTCAGCTGGGCCACATCAATACACACACCTTCAACGACTTCTAAACCTTTCTGGCTGTCTTCATTTGCAAGGCGAACATTTTCAGCAATGCTGTTCACTTGCTGTGCCACTGATTCAGCAGAGGTGGCCATCTCTTCAATGGCCGTAACGACTTGCTCAACCTGTGCTTGCTGGCGGTCAGATTGGCTCAGATTGTGGCTAGCATCCTGTGACACACTGCTAGAGCTGTTTTGTACTTGATCACTGGTCGTACGAATTTCTCCAACGAGTGTATTCAATTGAGCAGCCATATTCGCAACGCCGGTATTTAGGTTGCTGATTTCATTCTTAGTCTGTTTACCGTTGTTTGGAATATGTAAGCTGACTTCGCCTTTTCCTAAGCGCATCATGTATTCGTTTAAAGTCGTTAACGGCGTCAAGGTACGGTTCAATACGAGCGTTAACACGACGATGGTAGCGGCGGCAATCAAGGTCGCGATTATCGCGATAAGTTTCAGCAGTTCGTCGCTGCCTTTAGTGACTTCATTAATAAATGTGCCGCCAAGTAGTTTCCAATTCCACCCCGGGACTTCGGTATAGACGAGGTATTTTTCGCCCACTGTTCCTTGATACTCAAAAGGGTAGAGAATCAAGCCGGATGGCTGCTCAAAGAGCTGATAGAAAGGTTTGTTACCGTCGTAGTCGGCAACATCCACAATAGATTTATCACCTCCAGCATTAGTAGGGTGCAGTAAGTACTGGCCTTGATGCTCTTCTTCATTGTCAACGATGATGGTATAGCCAGTATCGCCCCATGAGACAGAACGCAATGACTCGAACAGGTTTTGTGTCGCCTCTTCTACGGGTAGACCAATGAAAGAGACACCGTTAACTTTGCCTTGTGCATTCGTTAAAGGCGCGTAGTAGGTAATGTAGCGTTGGCCGAAGAGCTTCACTTGCGCGTAATAAGCTTCGCCATTTTTGAGTTTGTTATAGCCAGGATGATCCTTGCCTAACGTTGTGGCAACAACACGTTCCCCTGACGGTTTTTTAAGAGAAGTAGACACGCGAATAAAGTCATCGCCAAATGGGGCAAATAGGGTTGCTACAGCGCCGGTGTCGCGAGTAAAGCTATCAACGAGTTTAGTGTCGTTGATTAGGCTCTCACCATATTGAGTCAGGTTAGGAATGGAATGACCGTTGAACTCAACGTCGTAATTCTCAACATAAACACCTGCTAGGTAACCGTTACGAAAGGTGGATTCTAAAACTTTGGCGGTATGCAGGTAGGCATCGAATTGGCCAGATATGGTTTTGGCCATTGCTTCTACTTTGGATTGGTGTTCCCTTAACGTGTTGTCTAATAATACTTGTGAGGCATTGCGATACACGAGCGTTGCGATAGAGCCAAAGGCGATAAGTAAGCACAGCAAAATGACCAACTTAAGTTGGAAGCCAACACTTTGATTTTTGTATTTCTCGAACATGAATTCATTATCCTGTCTTCATTGAGGTGTTGTTAAGTGGTTTTAGATAAGTTTGTTATTGAGCCTCCTATCATAAGAACTTATTCATAGGCAGTAATTGATAAGAATTAATGAATTGATAGTTATATTTATAAATTATGGCGTATGAGATATGAAATGAAATTTGGAATGTATTAAATCAGAGTAGATAGACTTTACTGAGAGTTAAATGACAAGTTGGTCATGGTTATGGGAATAGAGAAGGTTAGGGGCAATAAAAATGCAGCTCATGGCTGCATTTTCGTTTCTAATTGGCGTTGCTTTAAGCTTATTTCGAAGCTAGCACCGTAATCAGCTGGTGGCTTTCGCCAGGCTGTAGCGTTTTACCTGCTTCTAGGCTCGGGGCGTGCAGTGTTGACTCTACACACATCATGGTTAGGTAACCGTCGTCTTGCATGTCGCCCATCGCTGCTGCGCCTTCCGCCCACGGGTTCCACAATACTGCAGAGTTATGACCGTGGTTTTCAACCGTTAGTGTGCGATCCAGCTTTTTGTCAGCTACAAATATTTGCGCTTCTGGTTGCGTGTAAACGCGGTCAATCGTGTCAGTCAGTACCAGTTCAGCACCACCTTGGCAGATCTTGCCACCTTGCAGGCTATCAATGTACTCAGCACCCATACCGGTTGTGGTTGTGTTGTGAATATCACCAACGTTTAGGTAAGTGTGTAGGGCTCCAGAGAAAGTCCATGGTTGTGAATCTGCGTTCTTCACATCCAAAGTTACTTTCAGTTGGTCACCAATCTCAACATTCAGTCGAGCATCGAACTGATGCGGCCATACTGCTAGCGTTTCTTCGTTAGGTTTTAAACCTAAGCTAACGATTACGCCTGCTTCGCTTTCACGGTGCTCAACCAATTGCCATTCGCTTGAACGTGCAAAACCATGTGCCGGTGCTGCAATACGACCAAACCAAGGCCAACATACTGGAATACCACCGCGCAGAGCTGTCTTTCCATCGAACTTAGCTTGCTGACTCATCCAAATTAAGTCTTCCTGACCTTGCGGCTGGAATGACACCACATGGCCGCCAAACAATGAAATGGCTGCGTTTGCTTTATCGTGGATAACGCGAACCAATTTTACACCTTCGTGTTCAACGATAGTCACATTATCAGAAAGTACAGTCAGTGCCGGTAGAGTAGATAAATCCATTACATGATCCTTCTAAGGAAATTGAATTCAAATGCTGGCTAGAACAGTGCTTGTGATTTTATGAGTGACAAGCAGAGCCAGTATTGGAATTGAATTTCAGTGTTTTGGTGATTGGGATTGAAGTCGGGAGCTGTTTAAAAGATAGCAGGTATTAAAAAGGCGACACTAAGGTCGCCTTTTTCAAAGTCTGCTCAAAACAGTCTTTGCTAATGCTTATCTAAAGCGATTTCTAAAAAGAAATTACTTAGAGATGTGAGCGATTAGGTCAAGAACTTTGTTTGAGTAACCGATTTCGTTGTCGTACCAAGATACAACTTTAACGAATTTGTCAGTTAGAGCAACACCAGCTTTAGCATCGAATACTGAAGTTTGAACTTCACCGATGAAATCTTGTGATACTACTTGGTCTTCAGTGTAACCAAGAACGCCAGCCATTTCGCCTTCAGAAGCTTCTTTCATTGCAGCACAAATTTCTTCGTAAGATGCAGCTTCTTTTAGGTTAACAGTTAGGTCAACTACAGATACGTTAGCAGTTGGTACACGGAAAGCCATACCAGTTAGAAGGCCGTTTAGTTCTGGAAGAACAACGCCTACAGCTTTAGCAGCACCAGTTGAAGATGGGATGATGTTTTGAGAAGCACCACGGCCACCGCGCCAGTCTTTAGCAGAAGGGCCATCTACAGTTTTTTGAGTTGCTGTAGTAGCGTGAACTGTAGTCATAAGACCAGACTCAATGCCCCACTTGTCGTTAAGTACTTTAGCGATAGGTGCAAGACAGTTAGTAGTACAAGAAGCGTTAGAAACGATGTCTTGACCAGCGTAAGATGCTTGGTTAACGCCCATTACGAACATTGGAGTTGCATCTTTAGAAGGACCAGTAAGAACTACTTTCTTAGCGCCAGCAGTGATGTGCTTACGTGCAGTCTCGTCAGTTAGGAAAAGACCAGTTGCTTCAGCAACTACGTCTACTTCGATAGCATCCCACTTAAGATCTTCTGGGTTACGCTCAGCTGTAACACGTACAGTTTTACCGTTAACGATTAGGTTACCGCCTTCAACTTCAACAGTACCGTTGAAACGGCCGTGAGTTGAGTCGTACTTAAGCATGTATGCCATGTACTCTACGTCGATTAGATCGTTAATACCTACTACTTCGATGTCTGCACGCTCTTGAGCTGCGCGGAATACGAAACGGCCGATACGGCCAAAACCGTTAATACCTACTTTGATAGTCATTGTAGTTGCTCCACAACTTAATTTCTGATTAAAGATAACTGGTAGTAAAATTACAGAATCCAGTATACATCTGCAATAGATAATCCGACTTAACTTGTTTAATGTCAAAAAAAAGCGACGCTTTTCTTAACAATTGGGTGTAAGTGGTTGAAAATTGACCATTGCGAGTGGCTCTGTACCCTTCCAGTTGGGTAAAATACCTCTAAATGATGATTCACTTATGAGTGTATATGTACAATGTTTCCTGGTGAGAAAGTATGTGCTACAAAACGACCCATATGCAAGCCTTTATAGAAAAAAGTAAATATAATAACTGGGAATGTGGAGATATATTAACGTGGTTCAAAAGGGAGGAGATATGATAAAGCCTGATGAATACTGGCGTGAGCACCTAACGGATGACGAATTTGCTGTGTGTCGTCAGCGTGGTACTGAAGCCCCTTATAGCGGTAAGTTGCTGCACAACCATAAGACGGGTGTCTATAGCTGCACATGCTGCGAAAGCCCTTTGTTTCTGTCGGATAACAAATATGACTCTGGGTGCGGTTGGCCAAGCTTTGATGCCCCAGTGAATGATCAAGCAGTGCGCTATATAGAAGATCTAAGTCACGGAATGAAGCGTGTCGAGATCCGTTGTACCGCTTGTGATAGCCATTTAGGTCACGTTTTTCCTGATGGCCCCAAGACAACAGGTGAACGGTTCTGTGTGAATTCCGTGTCGTTAGTTTTCAACAAAAATGACGAAAGTACGAAATAACTTGTCACAATTGTCTAATCCTTACAGGTTGTATTTGTTGATTGAGTGGTACTGAACGGTCTAAAACTTAGGTATTTCCTAGTTAAATCTAGTCAAACAAAAACAGCTACCATGATGGTAGCTGTTTTTTTGAAAGCTTGTGAATAGGACGTTTGGACTAGAACACGAGAACCGTGCGATCAGTAACGAGGGACGATTGAAGGGCTGTAAACCTCATCTTCAATAGCTTCTACTATATTGTCCGCGTCTTGATTCAGTTGTTCGTATGTTGACTCATCGAAACGGTACAACACGGTAAGTTCTGCTTCCGAAGCAATAGGTACATCAAACTCTTTCGCTACCATGGCCCACACGTACGCCTTTTCCATATGCCCAAGGCTGTGGTTGATACTCGCCATCGATTTGAAGATCTCGGTGTTGACCTTCGAACCATTAGAAAGCGTTAACGCATTGTTGAGTAGCTTAAGCGTTTTTTCATGGTCACGGGTAGTATAAAAAGTGGCTAGCGCATATTGCATCTCTGCTGTGTTTAATGCTTCTGTCCCTTCTAATTGCAGGAAACTGCGTCTTGCGTTGGTATCCCCAGTTTGTGACCACATAAAATAAAGCGTTTCCGGGGTATTTGATCGCGAGAGTTCATCAACAATACGCTCAGACTCTTCGATACTATTCATTAACGAGGTGAAGCGACGTTCTTGAAGTTTGGATTGATCGATCGTTTCAATTTGTGCTGCAAGTTCTAAACACTTTTTGTAGGCAGAGACTAATTCGAACTCTTTAATCTTATTGGTATCGCTGGGTTTTTCTTTTGCTTCAAATCGATGCCAGACGAGGTCGGTACGTGCGACACGGCACTGTCCGTCATTCATATTTAACTTTTCACACTGAAGCCACGGGTTGCTTTCGCACAATTGAGCGGTATTTTTGTTCCCGTCAAAACACCCAACCAGAGTGAAAGGCAATAGGCTTAGTACCAACCATTTCATAATTTTCATATTCCTTCACTTGTGATCAAATACACTTATTTTCAGTCAGGTTCTTGACTCAATTCTGATACGGGTTATTTTCTGGTGAAAATTGTTAAAACTAAGGCCTTACCATGGATGCAGAACAACTTCTTAGCGCAATGACCCCCGAGGTCTACGAACGTTTAAACTATGCAGTTGAAACGGGGAAATGGCCAGAAGGAACGGCGCTCTCTAAAGAACAGCGCGACTCGTGTATGCAGGCGGTTATGTTGTATCAATCGAAACATAACTCTGAAGCTCAACATATGACAATTGCAGCCGGCGGAGAAATTAGCTTTAAATCAAAGTCTGAACTAAAGAAGCAGTTTAAGTCCGACCAAGAAGATATTGTTAGAGTTAATCCTAATCATTAGGCTTAAATTACAACAAAGGGGTGGCACTGTGCCACCCCTTTTTTACTGTTAAGCTGTTTATTTATAAACAATAATACGATTTAGTTCAGGTTTACGTGAGGGGGCTTGATTAAAGGTAAGCCCTTGGCTAAACGAATCGCAGGATAGGCTTATAAGCTCATCTCACCGCGTAACACTTGTTGCATTTGAGCCTTCACTTCTTCGTAGCTTAAATCTTGGCTCAATAGATAATGTAATTTCGCCAGTGCTGCTTCTGGTGTCATATCGTAACCACTGATAACGCCCGATTCTGCTAGTGCACAACCCGTCGCGTAACCACCCATGTTGACTTTACCCGCCAAACACTGAGTTAGGTTCACTACAATCACACCTCGTTCAGAGGCATCTTTTAAGTGCTGAAGTAGCTCTTGATTTTGTGGTGCGTTACCAACCCCAAAAGTAAGCAGGATCATTGCATTTACAGGTTGTAGTAGCGTGTTGCGAATCACTTCATGTGAGATGCCTGGGTACATAGTGATTACGCCGATGGGTTGCGGAGTAATGTTATGAACCTTGAAAGCACCTTCAGGTTGTTCGTTTACCTTAACGTTATTGCTGATCTGGATATTGATACCCGCTTCTAGCAATGGGGTTAGGTTTGGAGAGGTAAACGCATTGAAGCCATCTGCGTGTGATTTTGTGCTGCGGTTACCACGCATCAACTTGTTGTTGAAAAACAGTGTCACTTCGTTGATCGGGTAGTTCGCTGCAATGTGCAGAGCATTTAGCAGGTTCGCTTGTCCGTCTGAACGTAGCTCTGCCAATGGGATCTGAGAGCCCGTAACAATCACAGGTTTGCCGAGGTTTTCCAGCATGAAAGACAGAGCAGAGGCGGTGTAAGCCATTGTGTCTGTACCGTGTAGGATAACGAAACCATCGTACTTATCGTAGTTCGCGCGAATATCATCAGCGATAGTCTGCCAATCAAGTGGCGTCATATCTGAAGAGTCCATCAATGGAGAGTATTCATGAATGGTGTACTCAGGCATTTCTGGGCGATGGAATTCAGGCATGCCAGCTAGCTGCTTATCCATAAAACCTGCGACTGGGACATAGCCGTGGTCCAAAGACTTCTGCATGCCAATTGTGCCGCCGGTATACGCGATATAGATGTGTTTTCTTTCCATGGCGATTAATACTTAGTGTGATATAGGGAACAGGGGGGCGATTATAGCGAATTATCATGCAATAAAAAGAGGCGCCTCACACAGAGGCGCCTCTTGATAACAAAGCGTTGAGATTATCTTATTGAACTTGGCAGTTTAAGCAAAAAGCGTATCGGCCTTGTGGGTCGTTAAAGTTACCTAACAGCTGGCTATCTTGAGCTAACTGCTGAGTAACAGGCTGTAAACTACTTGGAATCATTGATTGAATATCAAAGCCTATCGACATCTGAACTTGATTCATAAATTCTTGAATAAATTGTTCAGTCGTTGAAAGTGGCTCTTCTACCCAGTAGATGTTGTAGGTTTCTAGCTCTGCAAGTGAAGCCGCTACTGCGATCGCATCATCAAAATCACCAATTTCATCGACTAGACCTTTCTGGATTGCATCTTGGCCAGTCCATACTCGGCCTTGAGCGATCTTGTCGACGGCATCGACTTCCATGCCGCGATTCGCTCCAACTAGGCTGATGAAACGGCGGTAGCCATTTTCAATGCCCATTTGGAACGCATCTTTCGCGCCGTCGCTAAGCCCAGTTGTAATACCAAGACCAGAGAAAGGTGACGTACCAACGCCATCAGTGTAAACACCAATATCGTTCAACCCCTTTTCGAAGGTTGTGATAACACTGAAGATGCCAATCGAACCGGTTAAGGTTGTTGGTTGAGCTAGGATCTTGTCCGCACCCATCGAGATCCAGTAACCACCAGAAGCAGCAAGGCTAGACATGGAAACCACAACCGGTTTGCCGGCTTCTTTAAGCGCTTCGACTTCGTTGCGAATCACTTCTGAAGCAAAGGCACTGCCGCCCGGGCTGTCTACACGAAGTACAACGGCTTTTACTTGATCGTCATTACGAGCTTGGCGAAGTAGGGCTGCTGTGGTATCACCACCAACGGTGCCGCGTGGCTGCTTACCATCCATAATTGCTCCGCTAGCAACAATCACAGCAACATCGTGCGATTCACTTGTTAGGTCAGGAAGCATGGTTGTACGGTACTCGTAGTACCCCAACGCGTTATAGCTGTCTTGGCCGTCACTGCCGAAGACGTCTGCGAGCTTTAGGCGAACTTGTTGGCGAGTTGCTAACTCATCCACTAAGCCAAGTTTCTCAGCCAGTTTTGCGATATCGCCATCAACCGACTCAAGATCTTTTAAGAAAGAGTCCATGCTTGGGTTCAGCGTTTTCGCGTCGATCTGACGGTTGTTGCTTACGTCATCAACGTATGCGCCCCACAGTTGGCTTAACCAACGAGAAGCAGATTCTTTCGCTGCGTCTGACATGTCGTCGCGAATGAAAGGTTCGATTGCAGACTTGTAAGTACCGACGCGGAATACATGTGTGTTGACGTCTAGCTTCTCTAATAACGTTTTGTAGTAAAGCGAGTAGGCGCTGTAACCTTTAAGAAGAACGCCACCATCTGGTGATAGGAAGACTTTAGTTGCGTAGCTGGCTAGGTAGTATTGGCTTTGGTTATAAAAGTCACCTACCGCATAAATTGGTTTGCCAGTTGCTTTGAACTCGTTAAGTGCTTTAGCTATGTAGCGCAGCTTGGTCAGATTGGTTTCTGGCAACTCTTTGAGTGCTAAAACGATACCAGTAACCTTGTCATCGTCTTTGGCGTAGCGAATTGTTTCAACAATATCAAACAGGACGTTCTCTTTTGGAAGGTCTTTGCCAAGCAGTGAACCCGTGACCGAATCCATCGGATTGATATAGCGACTTTGCTCCACGATAGGACCAGACAGGTTAAGTACTAAAGCCGATTCCTGTGGAACAGTGGGTTGAGTTGTGTCTGAGTGGAAGTATACAAAGTAGATGATGGCGATACTGAGTAAAAAGAAAAGGTTAACCAGCGCAAGACGCACAAACGTGATGAGCTTCCAAATCCCTTTAAAGATCGTACCTATAAATTTGAATATCTTTTTCATTATGTCTCCGCAGTGAGATCACGTGGCTTTAACAAGCAACAGTACTATTAATCTCAATAATATGAACTGCTTAGTATCCTACGATAATTCCCTAGCTCAAACTACACCAAGAATTGTTAATCGATATATATTCTCATTAAGTGTAGACAAATTAAGGGTTTCTGAACGATTAATACCTTCAGCATTATGATCAGTGTTACAAAAATGTAAACGGTTGTTTGAACTTTTGGTGATTGAGTTATATTGTGGTCAGACCACAAGGATATAATAATAGAAGTGATGTCTGCCATGTACCCACATTTACTCGAACCACTCGATCTTGGATTTACTCAGTTACGTAACCGTGTATTGATGGGATCAATGCACACGGGTTTAGAAGAAAATAAAGAAGGCCTCCACAAGCTTGCCGCGTTTTATGAAGAGCGAGCAAAAGGAGGCGTTGGCCTTATTGTTACCGGTGGTTTCTCTCCTAATTTACGTGGCAGATTGACCCCATTTAGTGCTGAGTTCAGTAAAGTTAAGCACGCAAAAGCTCACCAAGTTGTTACCGAGGCCGTGCATAAGCATGGCGGTAAAATTGCTCTTCAGTTGCTGCATGCTGGCCGCTATGCCATGCACCCATTCGCGCAAAGTGCTTCGGGCATCAAAGCGCCAATCGCTAAGTTTGCACCGAGTGAGATGAGCCCTCGTCAAATTAAAAAGACCATCGGTGCTTTTGCCAATAGTGCAGAACTCGCTCAGGTTGCTGGCTATGACGGAATTGAGATCATGGGCTCTGAAGGCTACTTGATTAACCAATTTATCTGTAAACGTACCAACATGCGTTATGACGAATGGGGCGGTTCTTATGAGAAGCGCATGCGTTTCCCGCTAGAGATCGTTAAATCGATTCGCGAAGCGGTGGGTAAAGATTTCATCATTATTTTCCGCTTATCGATGCTGGATTTGGTTGAGCAAGGCAGCACGTTCGAAGATGTTGTACTTTTGGCTCAGAAGCTAGAAGAAGCGGGCGTGACCATTATCAATACTGGTATTGGTTGGCATGAAGCTCGTGTCCCAACTATTGCGACACAAGTTCCAAGAGGGGCATTCTCTTGGGTGACGGAAAAAGTAAAACCATACGTGTCGATCCCAGTGGTGACGTGTAACCGAATCAACACGCCAGAAGAGGCCGAACGTATCCTCAGTTCAGGACAGGCCGACATGGTATCAATGGCTCGTCCATTCTTGGCTGACCCTGACTTTGTTAATAAAGCCGCTCAAGACCAAGCGCAGTTCATTAACACCTGTATCGGTTGTAACCAAGCGTGTCTTGATAACGTATTCAAAGGCAAACGAGCGAGCTGCTTGGTGAACCCTCGCGCTTGTTACGAAACTGAAATTGTTGTGCAACCAGCTCAAGCAACCAAAACCATTGCCGTCGTCGGTGCTGGGCCAGCAGGTTTAGCTTGTGCAACAACGTTGGCACAGCGTGGGCATAAGGTTGATCTGATAGAGAAAAATGACCGCATCGGTGGACAATTTAGATTGGCAATGCAGATTCCGGGTAAAGAAGAGTTCAGAGAAACGATTCGTTACTTTGCTAACCAAATAGATGCATCAGGCGTGAACTTAAAACTGGATACTGAAGCGACGTTTGAGATGTTGTTGAAGTACGATGAAGTCGTCATGGCGGCCGGTGTTGAACCAAGAAAGCTTGATATTGAAGGGATAGACCAAGAAAACGTAGTCGATTACCAAACCTTGATTCGTGAAAAGACACCAGTAGGCGAAAAAGTCGCGATTGTTGGTGCCGGTGGTATTGGTATTGATGTGGCAACTATGCTGACAGAACCGACTTCACATAGCTTGGATGACTGGCTGCATGAGTGGGGCATTGATAAGAATATGGAGCACCCAGGTGGACTTTATCCTTACCCTGATTCGTTCAGTGATAAAACGGTTTGGGTAATGCAGCGCAAAGCAGGCCGTGTCGGTAAAGGCCCGGGTAAAACGACGGGTTGGATCCATAAGCGCACACTAGAGAAACGAGGTGTGAACTTACTTGGCGGCGTGAGCTACAACAAGATTGACGACCAAGGTCTGCATATCAGCGTTGGTAAGAAAGATCAGGTACTCGATGCCGATTCCGTTATCGTGTGCGCGGGTCAGGTTTCTGTTCGTCCATTCGAAGACATGTGGCAAGAGTTTGGTGGCAAACTACACGTGATAGGCGGCGCCGACTACGCGGGTGAACTGGATGCGGTACGTGCGATTCGCCAAGGTGTTGAGCTGGCTATTAAGTTATAGAATCAGCGATTAACTGTAATTTTATCGGTAGATATTATTACTTAATTTGCTGAGTTAGATTTTAAACAAGGCTCCTAAGTCATAGATTTAGGAGCCTTTATTGTTTCCAGTATTGTTTGAACTATAGTGTCAATTGGACAGCCGTTGAGATTTATTATCGTTTGTATTCTGTGCTACAGTTCAACTATACAAACAATAAAAATTAGTAAGGACTTCAAATGGATGCTTTGGATCTATTGCTCAACAGACGCTCAATCGCAAAACTCTCTGATCCAGCACCTGAAGGTGTGGCGTTAGAAAACATCATCAAAGCGGGCTTACGAGCTCCAGACCACGGCGCATTGACACCATGGCGCTTTGTTATCGCACAAGGCTCAGGGTTACAGAAGCTCTCTGATATTTTGGTTCGTGCGGCACAAGCTGACGAGAGCGAAGAAGCGGTCATTGAGAAAGTTAAAAAAGCGCCGTTTCGAGCTCCGATGGTGATCACTATCATCGCAAAGGTAACTGAGCACGAAAAAGTGCCCGCGTTCGAACAACACTTATCTGCGGGTTGCGCTGCACAGGCGATGCAAATGGCAGCCGTCGCTCAAGGTTTCCAAGGGTTTTGGCGCTCAGGTAAGTGGATGTTCCACCCTGAAGTTCACCAAGCTTTCGGCCTAGAAGGCGACGACGAAATCGTTGGTTTCCTATATTTGGGTACTCCGGGCTGTACGCCAATGAAAGCGCCAGAACGTGACTTCTCAAAGTTCGTCGAGTTCTTGTAAAGAAAGCTGAAGCTTGAATAGTGGATGCTAACTGTATAAACAACCAGTTTTCCTTGATTTCTAGGGGCCACATTAGATAATGTGGCCCTAATTGTTTGTAGCATCTGGAAAAACATGTCTCGTCTTATCATTGCTGAAAAACCAAGCCTCGGCCGCGCGATTGCCGCTGCACTACCTAATCCACAGAAGAAAGACCAAGGGTTTATCAAATGTGGTAATGGAGATGTGGTGACTTGGTGTATTGGACACTTATTGGAGCAGGTTGAGCCGGACGCTTATGACGACCGTTATAAGAAGTGGAACTTAGCCGATCTTCCTATTGTGCCAGAGCAATGGCAACTAAGACCTCGTAAGACGTCAAGCAAACAGCTCACAGTGATCCGAAAGCTATTGAAGGACGCGACCCAAATTGTCCATGCGGGTGACCCGGATAGAGAAGGGCAGCTGCTGGTGGATGAAGTGATCGATTACTGCAAGGTGTCTAAGGCCAAGAAAGAGTCGATGGACAGGCTGCTGATCAGCGATTTGAACTTACCAGCCGTGAAGCGTGCGCTCTCTCAAATGCGCAGTAACCGAGACTTTATTCCATTGTCTATTTCTGCTTTAGCACGCTCTAGAGCCGATTGGCTGTATGGCATGAACATGACCCGAGCTTACACCTTGCTTGGTCAAAAGGCGGGTTACCAAGGCGTGTTGTCGGTAGGGCGAGTGCAAACGCCAGTGCTTGGTTTGGTTGTAAGACGTGATGAAGAAATCGAGAATTTCATTCCTAAAGATTACTTCACTCTGCACGCTTTGATCCCTTATCAAAACAACGGCCAGAGCTTTGATATTCGAGCGCGTTGGAAACCAAGCGAAGCATGTAAACCATGGCAAGATGAAGAAGGCCGAGTGCTCAATCGAAAGCTGGTTGAGAACGTGGCTAACCGAATTGCGAATCAACCTGCAACCGTGACGGAATCAGAGCAAAAGCAAAGTAAACAAGCTGCGCCACTGCCTTATTCGTTGTCAGCACTGCAGATTGATGCGTCTAAGCGTTTTGGTATGAGTGCTCAGCAGGTTCTCGACACTTGTCAGTCGTTGTACGAGAAACACAAACTCATCACTTACCCGCGTTCTGATAGCCGCTACCTACCTAAAGATCATTACTCGCAAAGAGAGTCGGTCGTGGATGCTATCGCTAACAATGCGAAAGAGCTGCAAAGTGGTGCTCAAGGTGCGGATCTTTCTCTTAAATCCAAAGCATGGAACGACAGCAAGGTCGATGCTCACCACGCGATAATTCCTACTCCGAAAAAGTCATCGGTGAACGGCCTGTCTGCCAACGAGATGAAAATCTATCAGCAAATCGCTCGTCAGTATCTAATGCAATTCTATCCACCTGCGGTTTTTGCCGATGCCAAGTTAGTCTTTGATATTGCTGGTGGTGTGTTCATCGCAAAAGGGCGTCAGCTTATCAACCCCGGTTGGAAGGTGTTGATGGGGAAAACGGATACCGAAGAAAAAGGTGATGGCACGGATACGGTTCCACCGCTGGATAAAGGGACTGTGCTCACCTGTCGTGAGGGTTTGATTGGCGATAAGAAAACTGAACCACCAAAGCACTTCACGGAAGCTACGTTGCTTCAAGCGATGACAGGTATCGCGCGTTTTGTTGCTAACAAAGACCTCAAAGCTATCTTGAAAGAGACCGATGGCCTTGGAACGGAAGCAACCCGAGCGGGTATTCTAGATACTTTGTTCAAGAGACAACTGTTAACGCGACAAGGTAAAAGCATCCATAGTAGCCCTGCAGGCAGAGGTTTGATTAATGCTTTACCTGAGGACTCGACCTTTCCCGACATGACGGCTCACTGGGAGCATCAGTTGCAAGGCATGGCTGAACGAAACCAAGCGTATCAACCCTTCATGCAAGCGCTAGAAAGTAAGATCGATGGCTTGATGGGTAAGGTAAAAACAGGTGAAGTCCCTGAATCTCTGCGTCATCTTCCTAAAGTTGAAAGACCAGCATTCAAGCGCCGTAAAGGTGGTGGGACAAGGAAGAAGACTTACGCGAAGAAAGGCGCTAAAAGTTAATCAGTTAGAAACTGAAAGCTAACAACACCCATTATTGATATTGGGAATCAATATTAACGACCGACCTTGCGCCCACAACGTTTAAACAGCTGCTGCCAATAATCAACATGGCGGCGAGTTGATGCTCGAAAAGCTTGATGTGCATCTTGGATGGGAAAGTAATAACTGTGCAGTTCAGGTTGCGCGTCAAACATCCCAAGTTGCGGGGCTAACTGCTGAAAATAGCCATCCAGCTGCGCCATGTAAGGCTGAACCTTACCAATGTATTGCTGCTCGAACACATTGTTGAGATAACGAAACTTAGTGGTGTCTCGCTGCTTCCCGCAGATGATGTTGGCATCAAAAGTAGTGAGTTGCTTGGTGATGGTATCAAGCTCAACCGAAGCACGAGCCAGCGAGTAGTATAAATCCCCGAGCGTAGAGCTCTTCTCTAATACTTCTTGTACCTCAGTGGTTTTGCCGGAAACGAGCGGCGCGTTTAACGCTTGGTTGAGATGTTCTAAGGCGCCACTGGTTTGTCGTACCTGATCACCGATATCAGCGTGTAACCACCGACTACCACGCATCTGAGACTGCATCGCATCGCTGGCATAGATTAGATTCCACTGGTGCCGCGGAAACTGTGCGAGCTTCTGCTGCTCGATTTCTTTCAGTAGCTCTACGACCTCAGGGTCTAATTCGCTACCGGATAAGCATCTCCCGACACCTGCAAGTAGGGCGACTTGATAATCGTAATTGCGAAACTCATCCGCGACTTTCCCAAGAACCGAATTTCTTTCTGCAATCAGATTGAACAATCCACACTGACGAAGCTGGTAACTGTCGATGAGACCGATAGAAAGCGAGGGCACGTCAAGCAGCAGTTCTCGTTTTCTCGGTAGGCTTTCAAATTCCCATTCCTCTTTTATCTCGTCAGCATCTTGTACTCTGGCTATCTTGGTTTGGTAGTCGTCGAACAAGTCTCCGGGGCCATCACTGAAACAGCCAGCCAGCATCACCGTCAGACAAAACATTGTTGAGTGCTTAACTAGGTTTGAGAGAGGGGCATCACTCATCTACGGGTTACCAGTCTATTTCGCTGCCATCGAAATTGAAGAAGTGACCACTTACTTCGGTATTCGATGACTCGATGACTTTAATCAGGCCAGAAGCTGAGGTGTTGGTGTCGATCAGAGCATTAGGGCCGCCCATTTCAGTCTGTACCCAACCAGGATGCAGAGCTAACACCGTAACGCCGTTATCGGTTAAGTCGTTACTTAGGCTCTTCACAACGGAGTTTAGAGCGGCTTTGGAGGAGCGATAGATGTAGCCGCCTCCTGAGGTGTTCTCGGACATGCTACCGACTCTAGAAGACAGGCAGGCGATCTTTTTGACGTCACTAATTTCTATAAGAGGTAATAGAGTCTCGACAAGCTTCAATGGCGCAATGGTGTTGACTTCGAATACACGGCGCCACTCTTCGACATCTGTATTACCCAGACCATAACCTTTTGGACCATAGTAGCCAGCGTTGTTGATCAAGATATCAATCGACTCTATTTGCGAAGTGAGGTGGCTCACCGCTTGGTAATCGGTTATCTCTAATTGAATGCAGGTCAGGTTGCTGTTGTGGTCTGCGAGAGAGAGCAGTTCTTTTGCTGAGTTGGCATCACGATAAGTCGCGTACACCTTGTGGCTACCTTCCAAGTATTGTTGAGTCAGGCTTAAGCCAATGCCGCGATTTGCTCCAGTAATGAAAATAACGCTCATGGTGATTCCTTTTTAGTTCAATTAGTTAAGTTTGATGGCTTAACACGAGAAAATCAACGCTCCACCAACTGGCCATTAGCATTCCTACAAAAATCATTACTGCCGCCATTGAGCCGCAGATCACCCCAAAGATGAGTATTAGGTTTTTCATTGCTGTCTCTTTTTGAAAATCAAGTTTAATGATAACTATTATCATTAATTAAGGTTGTCGCCTAGGCTGAGACTGTTATGATTTTGAGAAAGATACGCAATTAACCTGATTATGATTCCTTTAATTTACCACCCAATCTATTCGCAGTTACCTTTACCAGAAGGTCACCGTTACCCGATTAACAAATATCAGTTGTTACACAGTGCTGTTGAAGCATTAATGGATAGAGAGCCTCTATGGAAGCGTCAGTTTGAAATCTTCCAACCAACGCCGGTTTCGGTTGAACAGGTAAAGCAGGTGCACGATGGTGAATATGTCGATTTGCTGGTTTCTGGAAATTTGCCTGCAGCAAAAATGAGACGTATCGGTTTTCCGTGGAGCGGACAGCTTATAGAAAGAACACTCTATTCAAGTGGTGGAACCTGCTTGGCCGCAGAAATGGCAATAGAGAGTGGTTTAGCGATTCATTTGAGTGGTGGTTATCATCACGCACACCATGATTTTGGTAGCGGCTTTTGTTTGTTGAATGATCTGGTTTTGGCGGCTAAGCATGCGCTGACCTTTGAACATATAGATAAAGTGTTGATCGTCGACAGCGATGTTCATCATGGTGATGGCACAGCGACTCTTTGCCAAGAGAATGACGACATCATTACTTTGTCGTTCCACTGCGACAAAAACTTCCCTGCACGAAAACCACTGTCTGACTTAGATGTGCCGCTAAGCCGTGAAACGGAAGATGAAGAATTTCTACGTTGTTTTGAACAAGTCACTAAGCTGGCGATCGCACACCATCAACCTGATCTGATTATTTATGATGCGGGGATCGATATCCATCAAGACGATGAACTGGGTTATTTGAATGTCTCGACAAAAGGGATATTTGAACGCGACTGTTTGATGATTGAATTAGCGAAATCAGAGTCTATTCCGATGGCCTGCGTAGTCGGTGGCGGATATCGAACTCAGCACCAAGATCTGGTTCCAATTCACATGCAGTTATTGAAGGCCGCATTTGCTGTTAGCAGTTGAGCGGTGAGCTTGTGTGATCTCCAGATACAAAAAAGCCGCTGATTTCTCAGCGGCTTTCTTTAATGTGGTGGAGGGATAGGGATTTGAACCCTAGAACCGCTATTAACGGTTGCCGGTTTTCAAGACCGGTGCTTTCGACCACTCAGCCATCCCTCCAGTGCTGCGAATAATATAGTGGGGCTATTCGCTTGTAAATACCCTTATCAACTGACTGCTTTTTTTATGAACAGGTTTGCGTGTTTTTATATAGCCAGAGTGAAAATATATCGAAAAATGTTCCTGATCGTTTCGATTTAGAGGAATAGATATCGTTTGAGAAAGGAAGGTGGAGAAAGGGTTTCATATAACAGATGTGAAAAACGTCATTAAGATGGACGCCTTCGCTTGTTGGTGCTTAGCCATCACTCCTCATTAGGGTCAACTTGCCTTTGTTGTCCATAAGATTCATAATAAATACATCTTATAGAGTGAAATATCCAACATGCATATCACACGTTACACTGATTATTCCCTACGCGTTCTGATCTATTTAGCGATCAACAACCAATCTCTTAGCACCATCGGCGACATTGCTAACAGTTATGGCATTTCTAAAAACCATTTAATGAAGATCGTTCAACAACTTAACCTAAAAGGTCACCTGATCGCCACAAGAGGAAAAAATGGTGGTTTGAAGCTCAGTTGCCATCCAAGTCAGATCAACATAGGTACGTTAGTTCGAGAGTTAGAAGACAAGCGTAACTTGGTTGAGTGTTTTGGCGAGGATAATAGCTGTGTTATTACACCAAATTGCCAATTAAAAACTATCTTTGCTGAAGCCCAAGAGTGTTTTTACAAAAGCTTAGACGCTTATAGCTTGCAAGATCTCCTCGGCGAAGGGCACAGCTACAAACTAGGGCAACTTTTGGCGGTTGACGTTATTTAAGCAAGCAAGTTTTGTTTACTCACTAGGTTTACGATGATGAAAGATTTAAATCACTCCTCTAACAATGGCGTTTCAATGACGGCATTTTTTGAGCTCGCGTTTCGACCGTTTTTTTTGTTTGCATCACTTTTTAGTATTGCTGCTCTAGTTGGTTGGGCCGCGTTTTGGAATGGCAGCGCAACTCTGAATGTTTATGGCGGAGCAATGTGGTGGCATATTCATGAAATGTTATTTGGCTTTGCAGCCACTGTCGTGGTTGGCTTTCTACTGACGGCCGTACAAAACTGGACGGGTGTCCGCAGTATTAACGGACGCGGGCTAATGATACTTCTGGCTATCTGGTTGTGTGCGAGAATAGCCATGTTCCTGCCTAATGTCTTTAGCCCTTGGTTGGTGGCTGGGCTCGATTTACTGTTTTTACCTATCGCTGTCATTTATCTTGCTCACAATATTGTCAGTGTGAAGCTTTGGCGAAACCTGTTGTTCGTCCCCATTTTATTGCTAATGACTTTTGCCAATGCGGCGATGCACTATGGTGTTCTATTTCAGCAGCCAATCTTAATTTCACAAGCTAGCACAAGCATGGTGCTGTTGGTGACCCTAGTCATGTGCATTATGGGTGGACGAGTCTTTCCTATGTTTACCGCGAATGGCACACAGACTCCACGAACTCCTGCATTACCATGGCTCGAAAAGCTGAGCATAGTGAGCACGATTTTCGCCGTTGTGTTGAGCTTTAAGATAGTTCTGGTTCCACAAGATATCGTTGCTACCGTGTTTATTGTCAGTGGCTTGGCAAATGCGGTTAGGGCGGTAAGGTGGAAAATATGGGTCGCTTTTAAGACTCCTCTAGTGTGGTCTTTACACTTAAGCTACTGGGCCATTTCGTTAGGATTGGTCTTGTATGGCGTTTCGATCATTTCGCCATTGGTCACGCAATCACAAGCGATTCATGCGCTAACCGTGGGTGGAATGGGAGTGATGATCTTATCAATGATTTCACGTGTGTCGCTAGGACATACAGGTCGAACTATCGCGATTGGCAAAATAATGACTGCGGCGTTAATTGCCATTGTTTTTGCCTTTATTGTTCGAGTGTTTGGTGGATACTTTACCAATAATATTGTCTCTATCATCACCTTATCCAGTGCTCTGTGGGTTGTCGCGTACAGTTGTTTCGTTGTGTTGTACTTACCAATTTTAATAAAACCCAAAGCTTAAATTACTACAAGTTGCGAATGTTCAATATTGACGATTTTAAAGTTGCATTTAAAATGCATCTTTAATATTATGTCTGCAGTGAATGACTTAAATACAATCAAAGAGAGCATGATTATGAGCTGTTGTGGCGGATGTGGTGGTTCAAACCACGAAGAAAAAGCAAAAGAAGCTGAACAAAAGAAACAAGCAGAGCAGCAAGAGACTAAGCAAGAAAACGCTTAATTAAAGCAACGCTCAAGTAAAATTTAAGAATCCAGAGACTTCGATGAAGCCTCTGGATTTTTTTGTTTTTATGGCTTCATGACGAGAGTTTAGACACGACTAGATCACTTCATTGAATTCGACCCTTTCAAGTGAACTTCTGTACTTGAATGACATTCATTGTTAGCTTGCTCATATCTTTCAGTACGTAGCGCCGAATTGGCTTAATGCTTAAGTCTGTGGTTTGAATACGAAGAATATTTATTACGTTGGAGTTAGTGACATTCAAATAATAATATATTGATGACAGGTTTCAGGTAGTGAGGAACAGGTTTCAATCAGTTAACTAAAATGCGGTTTCGGGAATGGTTAGTGGTTAGACTCAAACGTTAGGTTCGATGACCATACGCTAGATGCAAAAAAGCCGCTGATTTCTCAGCGGCTTTCTTTAATGTGGTGGAGGGATAGGGATTTGAACCCTAGAACCGCTATTAACGGTTGCCGGTTTTCAAGACCGGTGCTTTCGACCACTCAGCCATCCCTCCATTGGCGTGAATAATATAAGGGGGAGAGTGCCTTGTAAACCCTTAATTATCATAATCTTGTTTGGTTGCTTGTTTTCTAGTCATTAGCGGCAATAAAAAAGGGAAGCCATTAGCTTCCCTTTTCTGTTTGATGACTATTTAGTCATTTTTTGTGTAGAAACGCTGTAGCTCAGTCAGGCCTTGCATTAATACTGGTAAGCGAGGGCTTACATCTTTTAGGCGTTTGTAGTTTTGGTCATACAACTTGTAGTTACCAAATTTATCTAACACAGTGGTTTGCTGCTCGGTAACAAGGGCAAGTTCACGTGAGTCACCCGCGAGAATCCACTTTCTTTTACGCTCATTAAACAGGCTGCGACCGCTACTGAAATCCGTTGGGTTTGAAGATACGCCCAATAGTTCTTGCATCAACGTTACGGACACGTCTAGATGACTAGAACGGTGAGTATATTCAGAAGCAGACTTACCAGGCCAGCTGATAAACAGTGGCACTTGTAACTGATAACGACTGTAGTTGGAGTTTGCGCCCCAGCTGTTGGTCTTAGTTTCGTTAAACTCGCTACCGTGATTAGAGGTAATGATAACCACCGTGTTGTCGGTTAGCTCTAAGCGTTCCAGTTCAGCGTAGATTGTTGCTAGCTGAGCATCGGCTGCTTGAGCAGACTTTTGATAGTCTGCAGCAAAACGTTCTGCTGTCGTTAACGTTGAGTCTGACTCTGAACTTGAATCGTAGCTAGAGAAGTTATCCAGCGTGGTCAGCTCAATGAAGTTAAACCAAGGACGTTTAGCTTGTGGTGATTGAATCCAGTTAGACCAAGCTTGTATCGCGCTTTTGTCATCATAAGTTGCTTGCTCTGGCATAACATCACGGCCTCGGAAGATGATTTCCGAGTAAAGTGCATCGTCAAAGTTGTCGCCACTGAAAGCCGCAAACTTATAATTGTGATTATCTAATACATCTAACAGTACTGCACTTGAACCCTGAGCTTCGATGCTGCTTGCGTAGCTGCTTGGAAGGCCATAGAACAAACCGAAGATACCAAACATGTCGTTACTTGAACTGTAGTGATTGGTGAAGTTGATCGATTGTTGTGAGTATGCGTAGCTGTTTGGCATCGCTGTGGCATTGAGTGCATCAGAGCGAAGGTTGTTTACACTCACCATCAGGATATTAAGATCATCACTGCGGCGGTTGTATTGAATTTTTTCGAGCGGGTAGCTAACTAAGTTTACGTTCTCTTTGTTGGCTTCTAAACGCTGTAGATACTCTTCACGGTCTAACAGACCATGTTTTTCCATAAAGCTTTTCGCTGTCATTGGGTATGACAGTGGGAAGTTCGCTTTCTGGCTAGTAATTGGGTTGTAGAAATACGCATCAGCCCACATGTAGGTCAAGTGGCTGCTGATAAAACACAAGAAGAAGACGGCAGTAATCGGACGGCCAATGTGTTTATGAGACAGTTTACGTTGCTTACGCCAAACCCACTCAGACAGACCTAGCTGTAATAAGAAGATAAGTGGCATAACAATGAAGAGGTGTTGCAAATCAGATGTGAATGCAGACTCCTCTCCACTGAATAAAACCTCCCACACGACAGGTGTCAGGTGGAGGTTTATATTTTGATACGTTTGGGTATCAATCAGTAGGACAGTTAAACCTATGGTTGCGAAGATAACGGCAACCAAACGTAATAACTTCCTCGACGGAAGAATAAAAGTGAGTGGGAACAGCACTAATAGATAGAGCGCGAACACCAAAAATCCAAAATGACCAACCCATGATGCAGCCAAATAGAATTGACCCAATAGGGTTTCCGGCCAAGCAGATTGAGTAATATAACGAGTACCAATCAACATCGCAGCAATGATGTTGAAAAATGCAAACCAGTGGCCCCAACCTACCAGTCGAGATACACGATCGCTATATGAGTTTGCGCTGTCTACCATTTATAATTCTTTTTCCGTCAATCAAACTTAGTGAGACTTTTTATCTTCAAGAGAAGAAATTAAAGCTTCGGCAAATTTTTCAGCAATTCCTTTGCGTTGTGAAGCAGCAACGTTCTGATTTAAGACATTGGTTGCGATATTTCCAGCGATCATCAATGAAAGCTCAGGTGAAGCTTTGTGCTTAGTCAGTACAGCACCTACTTCAGCTAGGATTTTTTCAACTTGATCATCTGTGTATTTAGATATAATCGGCATAAGGACTCTAATAATGATAGTAAAAGCGGCTTATGATAACCTACTATGCACAACAACTGAAACCTGAACGGTAATATTTTCGCTATGAGCCTTCACCTTTCCAACGTAATTTTACACCAGCTAAGCAAGAACGATCAGGAAGAGCTGATTGTTAACTATCGTGCTGAATCTCTAGAAAACGATACTGCATCTGAAAACCTAGTCGCTGAACTTCACCGAGTTTTTAATTCAAAAGCAGGTAAAGGATTTGGTTCTTTCAAATCCGACAGCGAATTCCAGCAGTCGTTGCATGAATTTCGAGCTGGAGAACAAAGTTTTTATGATTTCTCTCAAAAAAGTGCGCTACGTCTAAAAGATGAGCTTTCAAAGTATCCTTTTGCTGATGAAGGCACTTTGGTACTGGCTGAATATCAATCACTGGCGACAGACTACCTTTTCATCGGACTACTGCCTTCTAACCAAAGTTTGAAAGTGACCGAAGGGCTAGATATTAGTGCGACGGATTACCTTGATATCTCGAAGATGGATATTGTTGCGCGCCTTGATCTTTCAACATACGACACAGACAAAGAGTCAAACCGTTACCTTACTTATATTAAAGGGCGCGTTGGTCGTAAAGTCGCTGACTTCTTCTTAGACTTCCTTCAAGCAGAAGTAGGCTTGGATGCTAAGCAGCAAAACCAAGTATTGATGCAAGCGGTAGAAGACTTTGTTTCTGACTCTAAGTTAGAGAAAGAAGAAGCGATCAGCTATAAAAAACAAGTTGCGGATTACTGTAACGAACAGCTTAAAGCGGGTGATGAAGTTCAAGTTCGTGAACTTTCTGGAGAATTGCCAGCAAGCACAGATGGTACAAGCTTCTTTGACTATACTAGTGAGCAAGGCTACGAGTTAGAAGACAGCTTCCCAGCAGACCGCGCAACTATGCGTAAACTAACAAAATTTGTTGGTGCTGGTGGCGGTTTGAATGTTAGTTTTGATAGTCTGCTTTTAGGTGAGCGTATCTTCTACGATCCAGAGACAGACACGCTAACCATTAAAGGGACGCCACCGAACTTACGTGATCAACTGACTCGCAATAAGTCATAGTCCGAAGTTATTAGGTAGCAAGCGACAGCAGTTTGTTGTCGCTTGTTTATGTTTAGCAACATAATGGTTTAGAGTTCGCATGAACAAGGAATATCGATGGAACAATCAGTAGCAAAGCCCAATCGCTTTAAAAGACCCGCAACTTTTTTGGTTGCACTCTTGGCTCTGTGGCTACTTCCTTCACTGGCTCTCCTTAATCTAAGCCGTTCTTACTCTCACTCACTCGCTCAAATTGAAGAACTCGGTATTCGTGTTAATGAACTGAGGCAATCGCTTTATTTCTCTGAGCCGCTGCGAGTCTCTCGTATTAATGATTTAGCACTCGATGCTCAGTTGGTTTATTCGATCCGACTGCAGATAGAATCTGATTTCCAACACGCCTTGTTTCGTCCTGATGTGAACCAACTGCTTTACGTTGCCGATCAATTTTTAGAAAAATTTGATGAATTCATTCCGATAGAAAGTCAGGTGCAAGATATCGTCGATAACATCAAAGTGTTACGCACAGATACTGAGCTTTCCCCTAAGTTAAAGCCGCTACTCAACGAATTTGGTGTCGTCGTTTTTGAAGCGATGTATTCCGATAACCAAAGTTCATCAGCAACTTATCGCGCCTTTGATTCTATACTTGAAAAATCTTATTCATTAAAATCCGAAGAGCAAGATGCACTCCAACAATTACTGGCTGATGCTTCAGCATTGCTGAGTGATTACGCTCAGCTCAATTATTTAGTCGATAAAATTAAGAAGAATTCAGTAAACGAACAGATCATTAAACTTGAAGCTGAGTTCCATGATCGTCAATACAACCTATTATTGATCATGCTAGGTTTAAGCTTAGTGGCAATGATTGCGTTACTGTTGTGGAGCGTTAGGTCCCAAAAATCGAAGAAAGAAGTAGACCAAGAACTCAAACAGGAACCAGTCATCGATTCAAGTCAGGACGATGCTCTCTCTACTTCCAACAAAGATACGTCTTCTCGTAACGATACTGCTGCTCGCAATAATATTGTTTCTCATAGCGATACTGTTTCTCACAGCGATATTGCTTCTTCCGCGGTGACGCCACCAAGTAATCCCCCATCAGTATTAGATATTACGCCAGCGAGTCAACATTCTGATATCCAACCTCAGCAGAGTGTTTGTGCGACAAGCCCGCAAGCTATTTCACAAGAACCGATTTTGCAAGAACCTATTCCACAAGTTCCGGTTCAGCAAAATTCTATTCAGCAACCCCCAACTCAGCGAACACCAGAACAAGTGCAAGAGCCAGAGAAGCACATTGCCAGTGTGACGGATTCAAAGCCAGCGATTGATATTGAAGAGATGCTAGAGACTCTCGATGGCGATACCGAATCTGTTGAATTGTTGCTCGGGGTCTTTGTCGAAGATCACGCTGATGACTACACCAGATTCAAATCTCTACTCATCAAGGATGAAACCTCTGCGGCTCGCATTGTGCACAGCTTAAAAGGTGTGGCTGGCAGCATCAAAGCGTCTCGGTTAGCGATCATCGCAGCGACTATTGAAATGACAATGAAGCAGTCCAGAGCCATCAGCGAGCACGATTTAGCTGAACTAGAGCTGGCAATAAAAGCCTCTGTGGATTCTGCTCATGACTATTTAAATACCCAACGTTAACTTTTGTAATTTTTTGACAATACTCTGACGAAGCGCTCATACAATCCGCGCCCTTAGTCTTTGTCAGAGGTTTATATGTTACGAGTTTCGAGTCGAAGTTGGATGGTGTTGGTGCTTAGCATAGTTCTAAGTGGTTGTTCTCTCTTAGAAGTTAAGCTAGATAGTCAAACGACGCCTCTTACTCAGCAAGAGTTACAGGCTCGGATCATGACGCGTGAATACGCCAAGATATTTTTTACAAGAGTAGAAGACTCGGCCGATCTCATTGCGCAATCTTACCCTGCTGATGACACCTTACATCAATCTTATGTGTTGCTTTGGAAGATCCATGCTGAGCAGGGCTTACAGCAAGCCGCCTATCAAACGTCACCTATGTCTGCCTTAATCGACTCCTGGGTTTTTACCGCTCAAATGAATCAGTTTTATAGCCAAGGTGATGGTGCTGTCCTGTTCGCGACGGATGATGCGGTAAAAACGGCTCACTTTCTGGAACAAGAAGCAGAGAAACTGGCAAAGGGTGTATTGAGCTCAAGTGATTTCAAAAAGAGCAAAGCATTCGTCGCAGAGTTCGCCGCGAGCAATCCTTTTAAAGATCTTACCTTCAGAAGCACACCCGCTTACCGTGAATGGCTAAGTTACCTTGGTAAAGACGAATCTCAAATCGTTCAAAGCCTAGGTACCATGCCGGAGGCGATGGGCGATGCATCAGACCGCTTAAGCCTCATGGCTGACCAAACACCGAAATTGATGACGTGGAAAGCTGAGTTGGTGGCGATGAATAGCTCGCTAACGGGTGAAGACCTATCGATGACGCTGGAAAGCCTTTGTCAAACATCAGCAAGCATACAGGACTTCATTGAGAATAACCCTGAGTACATGCAAACATTGGCTTCTATTATGTCGACAGAAATGCAGCCTCTGCTCAACGACCTAAGTGATAATACAGATCAAAAATTGGCGATGCTCACTGAAGAACGTGTAGCCTTAGAAAAAATGGTGACACGAGAGAGAGAAGCTCTGGTCGCGATGATTGCGAAAGAGCGTATTGAAATTGCAGGCATTGTGACTTCTGAAAGGGAACTGTTTACACAAGATCTTGATCGCGTCTCTCAAGAGGTGGTGGTACTCGCTATTGATAAACTGATGGACTTAATCAAAGGTGTGATTATTTACTTCATCCTGTTTATCTTGGTGGTGTTCTTTGCACCGTTAGGCATCGGTTATTGGTTGGGTAAGCGAACCATAAATAATTGAACAAATAGATAAATCAGTAGATAAGAAAAGAGCGCCCAGGGCGCTCTTTTGGCATTTATATCATCAACATTTTTGTGCTTACGCACTAAAGCCTTAGCTTAAGCTTGTTGCTTGCTCAGTTCAGCTGCTTCTTCAGTTTCAAGCGCTGGTGCTGTTGGTTCACATTTATCCACGAACCAACCCATGTAAGACGTTACGATAGTCACGAGGATACAGATGAAGCTCAACCACATGAACGGAGCGTAAGAGAGCGTTGCGACACCAAGAATACTCGCCATGTAGATACCGTTATCACTCCAAGGAACCATGCCTGAAGTTAACGTGCCACCGAACTCAGCGTTACGAGATAGATTTTTACGTTGATAACCTAAACGGTCGTAGTTTTTCGCACAGATTTTTGGCGTTAGGATTAACGATACGTACATTGCAGAACCGAATACGTTACCCATGAAGGCCGTGCCGATCGTGCTTGTTGCTAGAGAGCCTGCGCTATTTACTCGGCGCTCGAACACCTTAGCGATCGTCTCTAGTACGCCCACTTTATCCAGTAAGCCACCAAAACCTAAACCAAACACAATTACCGCTACCGAACCAAGCATTGAAGACATGCCGCCACGGTTAAGAATCGAGTCAATAAACTCTACGCCAGAGGAGATAGAGAACGGTGCCCAAGCAGTATTGAATGCCGTTAGGAAATCGATATCTTGGATCATGACTGCCCAGATAATACCTAGCAGAGAACCGAAGCTGATTACCGGGAATGAAGGCATGCGGAAAGCCAACAGACCAAGCACGATCAGTACTGGGACAAATGAGTAAGGCGTGATGTAGAACTGAACTTCCATTGCTTTAATGACAGAATCTACTTGGCTCATGTCAACGTTACCTGCGTAGTGAAAACCAAACGCAGTAAACATGATGCCAGTAATCACGTAGCTGATTAACGCAACTGGCAGCATGCCCTTGATGTGCTCAACCACTTCAACACCAGACATTGAAGAAGCCAGAATCACTGAATCAGAAAGTGGAGACATCTTGTCGCCGAAGTAACAACCTGACAGCACTGCACCTGCAGTAATCGGTGCTGGAACACCTAGGCCTTGGCCAATACCCATCATCGCGATACCTGCTGTACCCGCAGCGCCCCAAGAAGTACCAGTTGCCAATGCGGTTAGAGAACAGATAATCATGGTCGCTAAAAGGAAGATAGAAGGGTGGATAGCTTTCAGACCATAGTAAATGATAGTAGGTACGATCCCGCCTGAGATCCAAGTACCAACAAGAGCGCCAACGGCTAAAAGTATTAAAACCGCGCCTAAGCCATTGGATATTCCTTTGAGTGCTGCTTTTTCTAAGTCTTTGTATTCGTGGCCAAGGCGAATACCAAGAACCATGATAATGAACCAACCAATATACAAGGCAAGTTGAATTGGAAGGTCAAGCTTTGCTGTAAAGGAAAAAGCAAGGGATAGAAATAATCCTAACGCGATGAATACCTGCAATAGGTTCGGTAGGCGAGTTTTACTCTGCTTCATAAAAGCCTCTTGTGATTTCGAGCATTTATAGTGCTTCGTTATGGTGTGTGGTGCAAAACGGACACTACAGTAATTAGTTTATTATATCGAAAAAATACGCCCAAGTTGTGATATTTGACTGCTAACGCATTCAATTATGGTTTCATTATCTGAAATGTTGTTAAATTCATGGTTATTACATGTTGAAACTTGTCGCACGTTGTTTTCGTTTTGTGAAGTATTATTCTGAATAGTATTGGTTAAAAAGAGGGATTTACTGTTTGTGACGCGAGTGGGATTAAGCTGTTTTGACGATGCAAATGTTTGAATTTGAGGATAATGGGCGTTTTATCAATGAGGTGGATATTAAATGTCGATACAGAGATAACTGCACGATTCATTGCGTTCACTTAAAAGAAACGAAAAAGTTACACTTTTTGACAAAAAGCACTTGAGTTCTGTTTCTGAAAAACTTATAGATGGGGGAGAGCAATTTTTAATTTATACATGGAGAGTGAGCGATGAGAGTAGGTCTAGTTGGTTGGCGCGGTATGGTTGGTTCTGTATTGATGCAACGTATGGTTGAAGAGAAAGATTTCGACTTGATTGAACCTGTTTATTACAGTACGTCTCAGATTGGTATTCCTGGCCCTGTTTTAGGTGGTAAAGATGCGGGTCTACTTCAAGACGCTTTTGATATTGATAGCCTAAAACAGCTTGATGCGGTGATTACCTGTCAAGGCGGAGACTACACCTCAAAAGTATACCCAGCACTGCGTCAAGCAGGTTGGAAAGGCTATTGGATTGATGCGGCTTCTACCTTACGTATGGACGCGGATTCTATCATCACTCTTGATCCTGTTAACTTGGCTCAAATCCAACAAGGCATCCACGGCGGTACTAACACTTTCGTCGGCGGTAACTGTACTGTGAGCTTAATGCTTATGGCTTTGGGTGGTCTATACGAGAAAGGCATGGTTGAGTGGATGAGTGCCATGACTTACCAAGCCGCTTCAGGTGCGGGCGCTAAGAACATGCGTGAACTGATCTCACAAATGGGTGTTATCAACGATAGCGTAAGTTCAGAGCTAGCAAACCCTTCAAGTTCCATTCTTGATATCGATAAGAAAGTCGCTGAAACCATTCGTTCATCTTCATTTCCAACCGATCAGTTCGGTGCTCCGCTTGCGGGCTCACTGATTCCTTGGATCGATGTGAAGCGCGAAAACGGTCAAAGTAAAGAAGAGTGGAAAGCCGGCGTTGAAGCGAACAAGATTCTTGGCCTAGATGGCCAGCCAATCCCAATTGATGGTACTTGTGTAAGAATCGGTGCAATGCGTTGTCACGCTCAAGCACTAACTATTAAGCTTAAGCAAGACGTGCCAATGGATGAGATCGAAGAGATCATCGCGACGCACAATGATTGGGTTAAAGTGATTCCTAATGACCGCGACATCACGGCACAGGAACTAACACCAGCGAAAGTAACAGGCACAATGTCTGTACCAGTCGGTCGTCTGCGTAAGATGTCGATGGGTAACGATTTCCTGAATGCGTTTACTGTAGGTGACCAACTGCTTTGGGGTGCTGCAGAGCCATTACGCCGTACGCTGCGCATTATCTTAGCTGAGAAAGCGTAATACTTGTTTTTGAGAATAATTAACGAAAAAGCGCCTTAGGGCGCTTTTTTTGTTTTTATTCTGTCTCGTCGGTCACGACACGCTTGTCGGGGTCTGCCAATTCACTCGCACAGTGTTTGCAATACAGAGCATCTGAATCATGACCTGCGCGGTTACAGTTTGGGCACTTAACCAACTCTTTGTGCGAGTTCATCTCATTACTGAGCTCTGCGGTAATAATTCCTGTCGGCACCGCCAAGATTGAGTAACCCAGCAACATGGTAAGCGAAGCGATCGCTTTACCCAGCGCGGTTTGAGGGATCATGTCACCGTAGCCAACCGTAGTAATGGTCACTATTGCCCAATAAATACTGTGGGGAATGCTTGTGAAGCCATTTTCTGGGCCTTCAATGACAAAGATCAGAGAGCCGAAGATAACGACCAAGATGCCGACTGTGCTAAAGAATATGAGTACCTTTCGTCTTGCCATTAATAATGAGCGCAACAAAATATTGGAATCTTGTAGGTAACGAACCAGTTTTAGGATTCGGAAGATACGCATGACTCGTAATAGCCTAACAACGCCCATAAACGAAGCTCCAGGGAAGATGATCGCTAGGTAGGTCGGAAGAATCGCCAATAGGTCAACAACACCATAGAAGCTGGTGGCGTAAGATTTCGGATTTGGAGAGCAATAAAGCCTTAATAAGTACTCTAGTGTGAATAGTGCTGTGAAGCTGTACTCGATGTAACGTAGCTGCTGTGACCATTCGACCATCACGCTAGGGATAGACTCTAAGATAAGCACGATAAGTGAAACCACAATCGCAACGATTAGTGATATATCGAATGCACGGCCGGCCGGCGTGTGAGTACCAAAGATAATGACGTATAAATGATGCTTTAGAGGCTGACGTGACATAAGGGGAGGTTCATCTTCTGTTAAAGTTCTTAACAGTCATTATACAAGCTTCATAATAACGAGGCGAGTTAAAGCCTATTTCGCTTCACTCGCCTCGTTGATAAAGCTGTACAGGCTGGCTTTGAATCGCCAGAATCCGGTTTAGGTTTAGCGCTATGCTAATCCTGGGAATAGGTTACGTAAGCCGTTGGCGATGAACTCGATGCCCAGCGCGCCAAGAATCAAACCCATGATACGTGTGATCACGTTGATACCTGTTTGACCTAAAAAGCGAACGATAACCGGCGCCGAACGGAATAGAAGCCAAGAGCAGGTTGCAAACGCGATGATGCTAATACCAATTCCCACAGTATCAATGGCTGCAGGGTAACGAGATCCGTAAACAATGGTAGAGCTGATTGCCCCGGGGCCCGCCATTAAGGGCATAGCAAGAGGAACGACTCCGATTTGCTCTTTACTGATGTATTCAGATTTCTCTTGTTTATTCTGCTTATCTTCACCGAGCTTACCGCTCATCATCGAAAACGCGATGCTCAGTAATAGCAACCCACCTGCAACTCGGAATGAGTCTAGCGATATGCTAAACATATCAAGCAGCATTTGCCCCGCAACAAGCGACACTATTAGGATAACGGCAACAGCAATGTTGGCTTGTAAGGCTGTCCTGTTCCTCTCTTCTGGTGGCATATGTGCAGTAAGAGAAACAAAAACAGGCATGATGCCGATTGGGTTTACGGCAGCAACAAGCCCAAGGAAGAATTGCATAAAAATAGCGAGTTCTAAGCCTTGCATGAGAGCGATCTCCAGTTAGCGAATTTTAAGGTTGAAGGTTTGATTCTGTGAATAGTCAGAGCGCGTAATGTAAGGGACAAATTGGATTTGCACGAATGAAAAAAACTAACCTGAAATAGGGGATTATTTTTAGAAAAACTAATTGAATATCGCTTTTGTATTGGCCTTGTTGCAAGTTGGTCGTTAGTGTTTCATTTTGTAATTTATTATCGAGTAACTGTTAACCATCGCACGAATTTAATAAAAATTATGTCAAAATCTAGCCCGTGCAACGGTATGGATATACTCTCAGTAGCACGAATATAGCTGTATACATGTAATTTAACTGACTAAAAATGAAACTTTTTTACAGTTTGTTACGCAATGTAGAAAAAATTTGTCTGTTTGCTTGTTTTTTGAACTAACTAAAAGTGTGATTTTAATCTATATAAATCATGATCTTAAGTCGGTTTTTGCGATTGCCTTACTACTTTTTGGTTAATTCTTTTTGGGTAACTGATCTGGGTCAATTTTTTTCACACAGTGAAATAATATACTCAGCCCTGAAAGCAATTTACTAAGAACGTTGTTGTTTGAGGTTAAAAGCAAGCAGCGAAATTAATAAAAAGTTTTTAATATTTATTATTTTAGGAGATCCACCATGCCTGTAACTAACTTAGCGGAACTTGATGCTCTAGTAGCACGCGTTAAAGCAGCACAAGAAGAGTTTGCAACATTCTCTCAAGAGAAAGTAGACGCAATCTTCCGCGCAGCTTCTCTTGCTGCTAACCACGCTCGTATTCCACTTGCTCAACAAGCAGTTGCTGAATCTGGAATGGGTATTGTTGAAGATAAGGTTATCAAAAACCACTTTGCATCTGAATTTATCTACAACAAATACAAAGACGAAAAAACATGTGGCATTCTTGATGAAGATGAAAGCCTAGGCACAATGACTATCGCTGAGCCTGTAGGTATCATTTGTGGTATCGTTCCAACAACGAACCCAACTTCTACAGCAATCTTCAAATCTCTAATCTCTCTTAAAACACGTAACGGCATCATCTTCTCGCCACACCCACGTGCAAAGAACTCAACGAACGATGCAGCTAAACTGGTTCTAGACGCAGCAGTAGCAGCGGGCGCTCCAAAAGACATCATCGGTTGGATTGACCAACCATCTGTAGAACTTTCTAACGCGCTGATGAAGCACGACGGTATTGCACTTATCCTTGCTACTGGTGGTCCAGGCATGGTTAAAGCGGCATACTCTTCTGGTAAGCCTGCTATCGGTGTTGGTGCTGGTAACGTTCCTGTAGTTATCGATGAAACAGCTGACATCAAACGTGCTGTAGCATCTATCCTTATGTCTAAAACATTCGATAACGGCGTTGTATGTGCTTCTGAGCAAGCAGCAATCGTTGTTAGCGAAGTATATGACGAAGTTAAAGAGCGTTTCGCTTCTCACAAAGCTCACGTTTTATCTAAAGCTGACGCTGATAAAGTACGTAAAGTACTGCTTATCGACGGCAACCTAAACGCTAAAATCGTAGGTCAACCTGCTCCAGCAATCGCTGAAATGGCGGGTGTTAAAGTTCCTGCTGATACAAAAGTACTTGTAGGTGAAGGTCTTGGTAAAGTTTCTTACGATGACGAATTCGCTCACGAGAAACTGTCTCCTACTCTAGGTCTATTCCGTGCAGACGACTTCGAAGATGCTGTTGCTCAAGCGGTAACGATGGTTGAAATCGGTGGTATCGGTCACACGTCTGGTCTTTACACCAACCAAGACGTAAACGCAGATCGTATTCGTTACTTCGGTGACAAGATGAAGACGGCTCGTATCCTAATCAACATCCCTACTACTCACGGTGGTATCGGTGACCTGTACAACTTCAACGTTGCACCTTCTCTAACTCTAGGTTGTGGTTCATGGGGTGGTAACTCTATCTCTGAGAACGTAGGTCCTAAGCACCTTATCAACAAGAAAACTGTAGCGAAGCGAGCTGAAAACATGTTGTGGCACAAACTACCTAAGTCTATCTACTTCCGTCGTGGTAGCCTTCCAATCGCAATGAGCGACCTAGAAGGTAAGAAACGCGCATTCCTAGTAACTGACCGTTTCCTATTCAACAACGGTTACGCAGATGACGTAGTACAAATCCTGAAAGCACAGGGTATTGAAGTTCAAGTATTCTTCGATGTAGAAGCGGATCCAACACTGTCTGTTGTTGAGAAAGGCGCTGAAGCAATGAAGAGCTTCCAACCTGACGTAATCCTTGCTCTAGGTGGCGGTTCTCCAATGGATGCTGCTAAGATCATGTGGGTTATGTACGAGCACCCAGAAACTCACTTCGAAGAACTAGCAATGCGCTTTATGGACATCCGTAAACGTATCTACAAGTTCCCTAAAATGGGTCAGAAAGCTGAGCTAGTATGTATCACTACTACTTCAGGTACGGGTTCAGAAGTTACTCCATTCGCAGTTGTTACTGACGACAAGACTGGTGCTAAGTACCCACTAGCGGATTACGAAATCACGCCTAACATGGCTGTTGTTGATGCTAACCTAGTTATGAACATGCCTAAGTCTCTAACAGCGTTCGGTGGTTACGATGCAGTAACTCACGCACTAGAAGCTTACGTATCTGTTCTTGCGAATGAATACTCAGATGGTCAAGCTCTTCAAGCGCTTAAGATGCTTAAAGAATACCTACCATCAAGCTACAAAAATGGTTCAGCAGACCCAATCGCTCGTGAGAAAGTACACAACGCAGCAACTATCGCTGGTATTGCTTTTGCGAACGCATTCCTAGGTGTGTGTCACTCAATGGCTCACAAAATTGGTGCTGAGTTCCACCTACCACACGGTCTTGCTAACGCACTACTTATCTCTAACGTTGTACGTTACAACGCGAACGATAACCCAACTAAGCAGACTGCATTCTCTCAGTACGACCGTCCACAAGCACGTCGTCGTTACGCTGAAGTTGCTGACCACCTAGGCCTAAGCCAAGCTGGTGACCGTACTGCTCAGAAGATTGAACGTCTACTGACTTGGTTAGAAGAGCTTAAAGTTGACTTAGACATCCCACTGTCTATCCAAGCGGCGGGTGTTAACGAGTCTGACTTCATCGCGAAACTAGACGAGCTAGCTGTAGAAGCGTTCGATGACCAGTGTACAGGTGCTAACCCACGTTACCCTCTAATCACTGAGCTTAAAGAAGTTCTAACAACGTCTTACTTCGGCCAACCATACGTTGAAGGTGAAACTTTCGAAGGTACTACAGTTATCCTTAAGAAAGCAGATCAAAAGCCAGCTGACGCGAAAGCGCCAAAAGCTAAAAAAGAAAAAGCTAACGCATAATAAGTAAGCATTAGTTTGAGATAGGTTTTCGCTAGCACGATACTTATCTATCGGGAAATTCAAAGCCCCAACCGAAAGGTTGGGGCTTTTTTTGTATGAATTGGAATAGGTTTGTTTTTTATTCTCCACTTACATCTCCGCAGACGCTTACACCTCTGCAGCGACAACCCGCCCACTAAAGTAATCATTAGAGACGATGTATTCCGTTGTTCTGGTCAGTTCGTCTTGAAGTTGTGCCCAGTGACACCCATTGAGCTTGCCTTCGGAGTTATGGACGGCAGGGACAACACCGCCGACTCGAATACCAAATGGCGTTAGCTCTTTCGCCCAGCTATGGGTAAAGCCGGTAATCATGGAGTTTGCGCTCTCTAAGCCTGACACATCATGAAAGTCATCGTGAGATATCACATTCACAATCACGCCTTCTTTGTCTTGCTCTCGTAATCTCTCTGCACTGATTTGCCCAAAAGAGAAAAGGGTCGATGCCATAGCTGACAGATCATTGATAAAGCTACCGACAGGTTGATCGCCAATTAGACTAGGCATTGGGGAGCTTATCCAGTTATTGACCAGAACATCGGGTGTCGTGTTGAAGGTGGCTTGAATAAAATCAAATACGCTGAGAATAGCTTGGTTGTCATTCCCTGCGAGCGTGTAATGGTAAACAGAGTCGGAGAAGCGGGCGCATTGTAAATAAGTCGCCTGAAGTGCTTCTGCGTCTTTATCACAAAGGATGACAGTGGCTCCAAGGTTAACAAAGTGATTCGCAATCGTTCCTCCCAATCGCGAGCCAGCAGATGTTACCAATATAATTGAGCTTTTTATTTCCATCCCAGTACCTAAGCAAATCGTCCATGTTGGATAAGAATGGGTTAAATTTCATACAGCGGGTGTGAATTGGCTCAAACTAAGGTGTACCCATTGATAACTTTCTATGAACTTTGTGGCAGGTCACATTTTGCAGTAACTTCAAGTGGTAACCGACATCTTCGGTTTGATGACGACCAAAGGTGATGGTTCATATTGCTTATATCAATCATTCAAACAGCGAGATTGAACAAAGAATAGTCGTGAATATTGAGCGAGAGAGGAATGCTAGGCAGCAGTTATACTTGCGCCTGAATCTGATACTGACGTTGAGCTGTCGATAGCTCGTTGTAGAGCGTCGCATTTGGTAAATCAGGCAGCTGTTTATTTGCGAGTTTACGCCGGTCATGACCAGAAAGGTTTTGGTAAACCTCTTCGGGGAAGTCGGCCGTATCTTCAGGCATGAAAGCAAGTGCTTCAGGTTTCAAATAGTGGCTTAGTTTGGCGCTGGCAAGGCTAGCTTGATGAAAGTGATTCGATTGTTTCGCTGAAATTTCATACGACGATTGATTCGAACGCAGTTGTTGCGGCTCTGCTACGCCAAATTGCTTGCGTAGGCGATCTTCAGTCGTTTCAGTGACGTCAATCGTGTCGATGGGAGTACAATCGCGAACATCATTAGAAAACATAGATAACAGCAACGCAAAATCTGCACGGCGACCTTGCTCAACCGCTTGGCTGATCCCGATGCCGAACTTCAGTTCGTTAATGATTCCTGCTTTGTCTAAAGTATGTATTTGCATGTTGCCTCTCATTGGATACATCTTTAACGGCATGGAATCGGCAAACTTTAGAGTTTAATCACAGGCAAATAAATAATTTATGCAGAGAGAGGAAGAGCGCAAGGAATAGGTAGCGAAGTAAGCACTTTAGGCTCATTGGCTCAGAAAGGTTTAGATTTTATGGAATACGACAGATACAAAAAAGCTCACGCCGAGGCATGAGCTTTCATTAGATAACTCGCTATAAATAGCGCAGCGTAAGTAATAATTACTTAGCTAGGTTCTCTTCTACGAAAGACCAGTTTACTAGGTTCCAGAATGCAGCCATGTAGTCAGGGCGAACATTGCGGAAATCGATGTAGTAAGCGTGTTCCCATAGGTCAACAGTTAGAAGTGGAGTAACACCTTCTTCTGTTAGAGGAGTAGCAGCGTTAGAAGTGTTAACGATGTCTAGAGAACCGTCAGCTTTCTTCACTAACCAAGTCCAAGAAGAACCGAAGTTGTTGATTGCAGAATCAGTGAATTTCGCTTTGAATTCTTCGAAAGAACCGAATGCAGCGTTGATAGCTTCTGCAACAGCGCCTGTTGGTTCGCCGCCTGCTTTAGGAGCAAGACAGTGCCAGTAGAACGTGTGGTTCCAGATTTGAGCTGCGTTATTGAAAACACCACCAGTAGAAGTCTTAACGATCTCTTCTAGTGTTTTGCCTTCAAACTCAGTACCTGGGATAAGACCGTTTAGCTTAACAACGTAAGTGTTGTGGTGCTTACCGTGGTGGAAATCTAGCGTTTCTGCTGAGATGTGTGGTTCTAGCGCGTCTTTCGCGTAAGGAAGAGCCGGTAGTTCAAATGCCATTGCTCAATTCTCCATTGATATGAAAGAGTTAACTCTTTCGATTGCTTCCAGTGATATTATTATTCATGGCTCGCTATATTGCCAACCACGGTCAATTTGCTGACTTGCGATATAGTTTAGCAAGTTTTTACTTTATTAAAAGCTTAATTCATCACTTTTGTGGGAATTGTTAGCCTAACTTGTTAACCGCTTTTTTTATATGGTTTTTATTCTTTTGGTTTGGGGTAGAATAAAGGCAATGAAAGCCGTAATCCATTAACGAGGAAGCAATGGAAACTATCGATAAAATCAAACAGCAAATTGAAGAAAACACTATTCTACTGTACATGAAAGGTTCTCCTAAGCTACCTAGCTGTGGTTTCTCTTCTCAAGCGTCTCAAGCGCTAATGGCATGTGGTGAGAAATTTGCTTACGTAGATATCCTACAAAACCCTGACATCCGTGCAGAGCTTCCAGCTTACGCACAATGGCCAACGTTCCCACAACTTTGGGTTGAAGGTGAGCTAATCGGTGGTTGTGATATCATTCTTGAGATGTTCCAAAAAGGTGAGCTTCAGCCAATCGTTAAAGAAGCCGCTGCTAAAGTAGCTGGCGACGACGCTGAGTAAGCTTTAGGCCTTGGTGCTTAAATATTGAATGGAAGGGGCCTTAATTAGGCTCCTTTTTTCGTTTGAGTGGTTCAACAAAGACTCGATAAGGAATGAACAATGAACGTAAAACTTCATTATGTGCATGATCCAATGTGCAGCTGGTGTTGGGGTTACAAGCCAACGCTTGAGTTATTAAAACAACAATTGCCAGCGAGCATTGAGTTTAACTACGTAGTCGGTGGTTTGGCTCCAGATTCTGAAGAGCCGATGTCAGAAGAGATGAAAGGCAAGCTTCAAGCGATTTGGAAGCAGATTGAAATTAAGCTGGGTACGGAATTTAATCATGAATTTTGGACTGAATGCCAACCGGTTCGCAGTACTTACCCTGCGTGTCGTGCCGTGATCGCCGCTGGTTTTCAGGATCACTACGAAGCAATGCTTGAAGCGATCCAACACGCTTACTACCTTCGTGCGATGCTGCCTCATAGCCAAGAAACGCATTTGCAGTTAGCTCAAGAGCTAGGGATGAATGTACAACAGTTTGAAAATGACCTTTCTAGTAAACTTTTGGAAAGCGAGTTAGATGACCAGTTAGGCTTTAAAGAAGCGATGGGAGTGCATTCTTACCCAAGCTTAATGCTTGAGGTGAACGGTATCTTTAGTGAAGTTGAATTGGATTACCATTCAACGGAAGCGACGCTTAAGTCTATTCGCGAGATACTTGTGAATAACGCTCCCGCTGCGTAATTCAGTGAAAGCTGTTCATATTGGCGTAATGATTTCTAAGGCTTATTCGTAGGAGTAAGCCTTTTCTTTTGTTCGATGCAATGAGTTTATTGCGGTGATAATGGGCTGAGAGTTAAAGAACAAGAGAAAAGGAAGACATTCCAGATACAAAAAGACCGCACGATGCGGTCTTTGTAATAGATAGCTTAGGGCTCTTTACGACCGAATCGAATTACAGAACCATAGCTGCAACCCAACCGAATACGATCAGTGGGATGTTGTAGTGTAGGAACGTCGGTACTACGGTTTCCCATACGTGCTCGTGTTGACCATCAGCATTAAGACCAGATGTTGGACCTAATGTTGAGTCAGAAGCTGGAGAGCCCGCATCACCTAGCGCAGCTGCGGTACCTACTAGCGCGATTGTTGCCATTGGTGAGAAACCAAATGCTGCCGCTAGAGGAACGTAGATAGTTGCAAGGATTGGAATCGTAGAGAACGAAGAACCAATCCCCATAGTTACTAGTAGACCAACAACGAGCATAAGTAGCGCTGCTAGAGGTTTGTTGTCACCGATGCTTGTTGAAAGCGCTTCAACCAGAGACTCAACGCCACCCGTTTGCTTCATTACTGCCGCAAAACCAGCCGCTGCAATCATGATGAAACCGATCATTGCCATCATGTGAACGCCCTTAGTGAAGACATCGTGTGTCTCTTTCCAAGCGATTACACCACCGAAGGTGAAGACCATGAAACCAGCCAAAGCACCGATGATCATAGAACCCGTCGACAGTTGAACCGTTAGCGCAGCAACAATACCCGCAGCAGCCACTAGGATGTGCTTCTTGTTGATCTCTTTCACTTCGGTTGAAACAACAGTATGAGACGTTTCTTTGTACTGGCGAGGCTTACGGTAAGTAAAGAATACTGCCGTAAGCAGGCCAAAGATCATGCCTGCAGCCGGTAACAACATTGCCATTGGTACTTGGCTTGCTACTACGTTTTCAAGACCGTTGTCGTGAAGGTTTTTAAGCAGGATGTTGTTTAGGAAGATGCCACCAAAACCGATAGGTAGAACCATATACGGAGTAATCAGGCCAAAAGTAAGTACACACGCAACCAGACGACGGTCTAGGTTCATTTTTGCGAATACGCCTAATAGAGGTGGGATTAAAATTGGGATGAAGGCGATATGCACAGGAATCACGTTTTGCGAAGACATGGTCACTAAGATCAAAGATGCAAGGATGCCGTATTTTAGACCATTAGATGCCGCACTGTTCTCTTTGCCGTGAATGCGCTTAATGACGCTTTGAGCAAGTAGGTCTGTGATACCAGAACGAGAGATAGCAACAGCGAATGTACCAAGCATAGCGTAGCTAAGTGCGATAGTTGCACCGCCACCTAATCCACTTTCGAAAGCCGCGACAGCATCGTTCAAGTCCATACCAGAGGCTACGCCACCGATAATTGCACTGAACGTGAGAGCCACGACTACGTTTACACGCATCAAAGCTAAAACAAGCATGATGCAAACTGAAATTACAACAGGGTTCATATTATTCTCGGGATGTTGTGTTTTTTATGACGGCAATACGAGTGAACGTTTACCGACTCTATTTTTATTCTTCGTCAACAAGAGGCCAACCACCAAGGGCTTTCCATTTGTTTACAATGCCGCAAAATAACTCTGTGGTTTTTTGCGTATCATACAAAGCAGAGTGTGCTTCTTTGTTGTCAAATTCCATCCCTGCAGTGCGGCAAGCTTTAGCCAAAACGGTTTGGCCGTAGGCAAGACCACTAAGGGCTGCAGTGTCAAAAGTTGCAAATGGATGGAAAGGGACGCGTTTAAGCTTACAACGCTCACTTGCTGCATTAACAAAGTTTAAATCGAACGTAGCATTGTGAGCGACCATGATTGCGCGACTGCAATCTGAAGCTTTTTGTTCTTTTCTCACAAGCTTGTAGATTTCTTTAAGGGCTTCTTGTTCCGACACAGCACCACGTAATGGGCTAAATGGGTCTTTAATTCCGTTAAAGTCTAATGCTGCCTGCTCTATATTTGCGCCTTCAAAAGGCTCAATGTGAAAATGAAGCGTTGATGCAGGGTGCAGATCTCCGTTCTCATCCATTCTTAGTGTAATGGCACAGATTTCTAATAATGCATCGGTTTCAGCGTTAAACCCTGCGGTTTCCACGTCGATGACCACTGGAAAATAGCCACGAAAGCGTTTTTTTAGGGTCAGAGCTTCGTTTTCTACAGTCATGTTAGCCCAAATATGTGTGATTAAGGCTGCATTATTGCAGATAATAGCGGTGATAAAAACTAGGGAAGGGCAATAAATCATAAATTAGCCGACCTATTTCGGCTTGATAATTGCATATTCAAACGTGAGAGAAAAATGCGGCAATTGGCTGCATTGTTAAACGAATTGCTTAAGAGATACTCCACTTTATGAAGAAACAACTCATAACAGGTTCAATGCTATTTTCGCTACTTATGTCGTCATCGGTATTGGCACAAGAAAAGCGTTACGGAGCATCTCCTCAACAGTCGACGTGGGAGATGGTGGCTAATACGCCACTTGAGTGTCGCTTGGTTCACCCAATCCCAAATTTTGGTGATGCTGAGTTCTCATCTCGTGCGAGTAAAAAGATCATTTTAGACTTTGAGCTTAAAATGCGCCGTCCAATGGGGGCGACACGCAACGTAAGCTTGATCTCTATGCCGCCAGCTTGGCGTCCGGGCGAAAGTGCTGACCGCATGACGACCATTAAATTCTTCCAACAATTTGATGGCTATGTTGGTGGTCAAACCGCTTGGGGTATTTTGAGTGAGTTGGAGAAAGGGCGTTACCCGACATTCAGTTATCAAGAGTGGCAGAGCCGAGATCAGCGAATCGAAGTTGCACTGTCATCGGTATTATTCCAAGAAAAGTACAATGTGTTCAGTGACTGTATCGCCAACTTATTGCCTTACAGCTTCGAAGATATCTCTTTTACTATCTTGCACTACGATCGTAACAGCGATCAGTTGAATAAGTCTTCACGTAAGAGACTCAGCCAGATTGCCGACTACGTTCGCTATAATCAAGACATCGACCTTGTGCTGGTGGCTACATACACCGATTCCGTCGATAGTAAAGGTATTAGCCAGAATCTTTCAGAGCGCAGAGCGGAATCATTAAGAGAGTACTTTAAATCTCTAGGCTTGCCAGAAGACCGCATCCAAGTTCAAGGTTATGGTAAGCGCCGTCCAATTGCTGATAACAACTCGCCAATTGGTAAAGACAAAAACCGACGTGTTGTGATCTCTTTAGGTCGCACACAGGTTTAAGCTGAACAATAGCTCGTTTTGAAATGACAAAGCCCGTTTTCACTGATGACGGGCTTTTTTATATTTGAAATTTGGAGCCGTTGTGTTTAAGTAACTCGTTTAGTTCAAGCGGAAGCGAGCAATCATTTCACAGTTGGTCGCGGTATCGATTTTTTCCACCATAGAGGCAATTTTAGGATTGGGGTGGCGTTTCATGAAATCGATAAGGGCTTTCTTACAGCAACCAATAGAGTCAATGAAGCTTGAACATTGCGAATTGGGGCATTGAGGGATCAGGGTCAGTACTTTTTCTGAAGCCAATTGGAGATATTTGAGTTCATATTCAGTATCGCCGGCCCATCGCCAAAACTGAGCGAGGTTGTGGCAAGAAATCACAGAGATAAGTAAGCGCTCGTCCGCTTGGATATCGGTACGTTCAGTAATTTTTTCGCTTAAACTCAATGCTTGCTGATAGTGAAGAATACTTTGTACAGGATCGTCGAGCTGCAATGCCGTATCGGCAAGTAACGTGTGTTTTTCCCATTCGCTAATCATTGTGTTACCTCACTAATCAATAGGGGACTTAATTTAAATGATAATTATTATCATGTAAAGTTTCATCAGTGAGAATGTTGTAATAATTAGTAAAGAATATCAATTATTAATAGAGCTATAAAAAAAGCGAGCTTTATGCTCGCTTATTATGTTTGTTTATACTGGGCTTTAAAGCCAGAATATTGCAGAGTCTAGCGAAGGATTAACCCTCAAGACCTGCGCTTGCTTGTTTGTTCTGAATTAACTCAATCATGTAGCCATCGGGGTCTTTTACGAATGCGATATGAGTTGAACCGCCTTTAACAGGGCCAGCCTCACGTGTTACGTTACCGCCTGCCGCTTTAATTGCATCACACGTTGTGTAGATGTCATCAACACCGATAGCAACGTGACCAAAAGCTGAGCCAAGGTCATATTCAGTCGTACCCCAGTTGTAAGTCAGCTCAATCACAGCGCCTTGAGATTCGTCACCAAAGCCAACGAAAGCCAGCGTGTATTCGTACTCTTTGTTTTCGTTCTTACGCAATAGCTGCATGCCCATTACGTTTGTGTAGAATTCGATAGACTTATTTAGATCACCAACGCGTAGCATGGTGTGTAAAATACGGCCGTTTGACATGATTTGCTCCTAGCTTTAACTATGTATACGTTTTTGTAATTCTGTTTTATGCCGCTAGATAAACGCGGCGCTTTTGGCCAATAGGCTTGTTAGCTTCTTTCGCTTAGGGCTAACAGCTTATGAGCCTAGACGTCCGTCTTCTCTTTGAACTCACATAGGTCTTCTATGATACAGCTGCCACAGCGTGGCTTACGCGCAACACAGGTGTAACGTCCATGAAGAATGAGCCAATGGTGGACATCCAGTTTGAATTCTTTGGGAATAACTTTGAGCAGCTTTGCCTCGACATCGTCGACGGTTTTACCCATCGCTAACTTAGTGCGGTTTGATACACGATAGATGTGAGTATCAACGGCAATGGTTGGCCAACCGAATGCAGTATTTAACACTACGTTGGCTGTTTTACGACCAACGCCTGGAAGGGCTTCTAATGCAGCGCGATCTTCCGGTACTTCACCATTGTGTAGGTCAAGCAGCATACGACACGTTTTGATGGTGTTTTCTGCTTTCGAATTAAACAGACCGATGGTCTTGATGTACTCTTTTAGGCCATCGACACCTAGGTCGAAAATAGCCTGTGGAGTATTAGCCACAGGGTAAAGCTTATCAGTGGCTTTGTTGACGCTGACATCGGTTGCCTGCGCAGATAAGAGCACGGCGATCAGCAACTCGAAAGGACTGTTCCAGTTAAGCTCAGTTTCTGGCTTGGGATTGTTTTCTCTTAAACGCTCAAGTATTTCTACTCGTTTTACATTGTTCATAGCGACATTACTTTCAAATAGTTAGGGCTTGAGTTCCGGCGGAGTTCTTTCAAACTTACTCGTTTTAAAATAACAAGTTCCGCAATGGTTCAGGCTTTATCATCGGTTACGCGCTCTTATGAGCGTCATTATTATGTGTACTTGGTTAATCTATTTACCTGCTGAGCGGTTGAGTTACTCAGCAGGGTTTAAGCTACTGTAACTTATCAGGCATTGGTAACGCGAGCGCGTTCAATAGCTGGTTTTTCTTGTTTGGGCTGTCTAGCTTTAGCTTGGTTGTCGATGATATTTTTCAAAGCAATCAAGAAACCAACACCAATAAAGGCACCTGGTGGTAGCAGGGCTAACAAGAAGCTGTTATCAAATTGGAATATCTGAATGCGCAATACCGAAGCCCAATCACCAAGGAGCAAGTCTGCGCCATCAAATAGGGTTCCGTTACCAATAACCTCACGCATCGCACCCAATACAACCAGTACCGATGTCATGCCAAGGCCCATCCAGAAACCATCTTGAGCAGCAGGTAAAACTTCGTTTTTAGAAGCGAAGGCTTCAGCTCTGCCAATGATGATACAGTTGGTTACGATCAGTGGGATGAAGATACCCAAAGATAGGTAAAGCCCGTATGCGTAGGCATTCATCAGTAGTTGAACACAGGTTACCAGTGATGCAATGATCATCACGAATACTGGAATACGAACTTCTTTTGGCACATGGTTTCGAACCAAAGAGACAGAAACGTTCGAACCGACCAATACAAGCAAGGTAGCAATACCTAAGCCAAGTGCGTTCGTCACTGTCGAAGAGACAGCCAACAGCGGACACAACCCAAGAAGCTGAACTAGAGCAGGGTTATTGGCCCACATGCCATTTTTAATCAGTGTTTTATGGTCACTCATTATTCACCACCACAATTTAGAGGTTGAGCAAGCAATGCTTGGTTGTTTTGGTTAACGTACTGTACCGCCTGTTTGACGGACTTAACGACCGCTCTTGGTGTGATGGTCGCGCCAGTAAACTGGTCAAAGTCACCACCATCTTTGCGAACTTTCCAGCGATCAAGATTCGACTCGGTTACTTGTTTACCTGCAAAAGAGAGTATCCAATCACTCACTCGAAGGTCAATCTTATCGCCTAACCCCGGAGTTTCCCTGTGGGAAAGCACACGTGTACCCAAAATGGTACCGTCAATTTTCATCCCAACAATTACTTTTATTGCACCATTGTAGCCATCAGGAGCAATGGCTTCGATCGCAATCGCACTCGGTTCACCGTTGAGTGTAGCAATATAAGCCGGCATTGCTTGTTCTGTTCCAAGCTCCTCAGCTTCCACCAAAGTACAAGCTGAAAACAGCTCGTTGTCATGAAGATTGTGCGGGATCACTTGGTTAAGCACAGACAGTAACTGAGCCTGTTCTTGCTGCTTAATCTGGTCTTTGGTCAGGTAGTGAGTTACCGCGACCAAACCTGTAGAAGCACACGCAAAAATCGCGAGTACAAGGCCGTTTTTCTTAATTGCATTTAGCATGGTATCCGCTCCTTAGTGGCCGTATGTACGAGGTTTGGTGTAGTAGTCAATCAGTGGAACACACATGTTGGCTAACAATACAGCAAACGCCACGCCATCAGGGAAGCCACCCCAACTGCGGATAATAAAGACTAACCCGCCGATCAGCGCACCAAATACCAAGCGACCTTTCACTGTCGTCGAGGCTGAAACCGGATCGGTTGCAATGAAGAATGCACCAAGCATGGTTGCGCCAGACAATAGGTGAATGGTTGGCGAAGCGGTTTCACCTGGCGTTAAGATTAAGAATACCAGGCTAAACAGCGCAAGGCTGCCGATGAAAGCTACCGGAATATGCCATTGAATCACACGTTGCTTAATCAACACTAGGCCACCAACAAGGTAAGCAAGGTTTACCCATTCCCAACCCACGCCAGCTAACCAGCTGAATTGAGGTTGAGACAGAGCTTCAGAAGCTGTGTTACCTGCCGTTAATGCGGTTTTGAAGGCATCGAGTGGCGTCGCCATAGTGGTGCCATCAATACCAAGACGAGCTTGTTGTAGAGATAAACCTTCATTATTGAAACCAGTAAAGATCATCAAGAAGGAGTCAACAAAGCTTGTTGCTTCAGCGGTTAAGCTGGTCGGCGCATTCCAACTGGTCATTTGAACTGGGAATGAGATCAGCAAAACAACGTAAGCAACCATCGCTGGATTAAATGGATTTTGTCCAAGGCCGCCATATAGGTGCTTAGCGATGACAATAGCAAAGAACATACCTATCACTAGAATCCACCACGGAGAGTGTGGGGGAATCGCGACACTGAGTAGCCAAGCGGTCACAACAGCGCTGTAATCACGCAATGCCATCACTGGCGGACGCTTTCTTAACAGCATTACAGCGGCTTCAAAGGTAACAGCAAGTGCAATAGCAAATACTAACTGGATGAGTGTACCCCATCCAAAGAAGTAGGTTTGAGCTAGTAGACCTGGCAATGCACAAATAGCGACCCATTTCATGAGATCTGGGGTACTTCTACGATTGTGCGCGTGCGGTGAGCTGGCGATAAAGAAGGCCACTACTCTTTCTCCTCATTATTCTTTTTGTCTTGCTCTTGCTGCGCCTTTCTTGCTTTAGCACGAGCAATTGCGGCAGCAACAGCTGCTTTTTTAGGATCGACTGGTTCTGATCGAATCTCAGCTTCCACTTCAATTTCAACTACAGCTTCAGGAGCGGTTGCTTCTGCTTCGACCTGCTTAGCTTGCTGTGCTTTCTTCGCTTTAGCGCGAGCTATTGCAGCGGCAACGGCAGCTTTTTTAGGATCGACGGGCTCTGATTGAATTTCAGCTTCAACTTCAATCACTGGCTCAGGAGTTTCTGCTGTTTGGTCTTGCTTAGCTTGCTGTGCTTTCTTGGCTTTAGCTCGAGCAATAGCGGCAGCAACTGCATCTTTCTTAGCGTCACCTGAGCTTGCAGCTGGAGCTTCAGAAGCTGATTCTGTTTGCTGTGCTTTCTTGGCTTTAGCGCGAGCAATGGCCGCAGCGACCGCGTCTTTCTTAGCGTCACCTGATTTTTCAACCGGAGCTTCAGAAGCTGATTCTGTTTGCTGTGCTTTCTTGGCTTTGGCGCGAGCTATTGCAGCAGCGACTGCGTCTTTCTTAGCGTCACCTGAGCTTGCAGCTGGAGCTTCAGAAGCTGATTCTGTTTGCTGTGCTTTCTTGGCTTTAGCGCGAGCAATGGCCGCAGCGACCGCGTCTTTCTTAGCATCACCAGATTTTTCAGTCGGAGCTTCAGAAGCTGATTCTGTTTGCTGTGCTTTCTTGGCTTTAGCGCGAGCAATGGCCGCAGCGACTGCGTCTTTCTTAGCATCACCAGAGCTTTCTGCAGGAGTATCAGTTGCTGCTTGTTGCGCCTTGCGCTCTCGAGCTTGACGCTTACGTTCTTCACGCAGTTTAGACATTTCTGAATTGTCTGGTTCAGCGCCATCGGCTTTTTGAGCCGCAGCTTGTTTTGCTTTTGCCTTGGCAATCGCAGCAGCAACCGCAGGTTTTACTGCTGGTTCCGCATTAGGTGTTTGGTCTGCCGCTGCTTTTTGCGCTTTAACGCGAGCAATAGCAGCTGCTATTGCATCATCACCATCCGCAGATTTCATATCTTTACGACGGTTGTCAGCGGCTTTCTTAAAGCGGTTTTCACGTTCTGCTTTGTCACGCTCCATACGAGCGTTTTTCTCTTCGAAACGAATCTTGGCGCGCTCTGCAGCTGTCGCTTCGTCTTTTCTTGTTTTGATTTCGGCTTTCGCTTGGCGATAGTACTGAACAAGAGGGATTTCACTTGGGCAGACAAACGCACAAGCACCACATTCAATACAGTCTTTAATATTCAGCTCTTCACACTTATCCAACTCGTTGGCTTTCGCATGCCATTGCAGTTGTTGAGGAAGTAGAGACGCAGGACAAGCTTCAGCACACGCGCTGCAACGAATACATTCCATCTCGTAAGTGCTTGGTGAGATCTCACGACGCGTTGGCGCTAAAATACAGTTCGACGTTTTGGTGATTGGCACATTGGCATGCGGCAAGGTAAAACCCATCATCGGGCCGCCCAAAATTAAACGCGGCAGTTTTTTATCTGCTTTGTAGCCAAACTCTTCAAGTAACTCATGTACTGGTGTGCCTAATAGTGCCCAAACGTTACGAGGTTGCTTAAAGGTTTTACCGGTTAATGTCACAACGCGGTTAACCACAGGTTCGCCGTCAATTACCGCTCGCTTAATCGAGTAAAGAGAACCGACGTTCTGAACCAAAACACTAATGTCTGCAGGGATGCCGCCAGCTGGAACCTCTTTGTTGGTGAGGATCTTGATAAGTTGCTTCTCACCACCAGAAGGGTATTTAGTTGGGATAACACGAATGACGATATCTTTGTCTTTTGCTGCAATCTCAAGTGCTTTTATCGCGTCGGGCTTGTTGTCTTCAATACCAATCACGGTCAGTTTTGGTTGAAGGATGTGTTCAACCACTTCGATGCCTTTTAGTACTTCTTCGGCATGTTCTTGAAGCAACTTGTCATCAGAGGTGATGTAAGGTTCACACTCAGCAGCGTTGACGATCAAAATGTCGGTACGGCCAAGGCCTGACTGAAGCTTTTTCGCGGTAGGGAAGCCTGCACCGCCCATGCCTGAAATGCCAGCTTGGCGAATCACATCAAGCAGCTCGTCTGAGGTCTTTGTTGAAAAGTCTTCAACTGGGTGTTTTTCAATCCAAGTGTCTAAACCGTCAGGTTTAATAACCACACTGAGTTCACTTAAGCCTGAAGGGTGAGCGGTAGTTCTTGGTTCAATAGCGGTAATCACACCCGATGTTGGTGCGTGTACTGGCAAGGTAAAACCCGTGTCCAAGGCTGTCAGTTGTTGGCCTTTTAGCACGGTGTCACCCGCAGCAACCAATAAGTTACCTGGCTTACCGATGTGTTGTTTTACAGGAAGAACGATTTCTTCAGGAAGCCTTGCATGAACGATGTCAGTGGTATTGGACTGTTTCTTGTTTTCAGCAGGGTGCACACCGCCCGGGAAGTTCCAAATAGAGCCCGTACGAATTTGTTCAATTAAAGAGATCATACTAACCCTACGCCTTAGGCTCTGACGCAGTCGCATCAGTTGCTTGGTTAGTGATATCTGTAACAGGAATGATGTTCATCTGCCATTTCCAATTTTCAGTCGTTGTTGCCACTGGAATCATTTCGATACAGTCAGTAGGGCACGGTGCGACACATAGGTCACAGCCTGTACATTCATCTTTGATGACGGTGTGCAGTGCCTTGGTGCCACCAACAATGGCGTCAACAGGACAGGCTTGAATACACTTGGTACAGCCGATACACATATCTTCATGAATGAAAGCAACGGTTTTTACTTTGTTATCTAAGTCATGAGCGGAGTCTTCAACTTCTACGCCCATTAAATCTGCAAGCTTCTCAATCGTAGCTTGGCCGCCGGGAGGGCATTTGTTGATCTTATCTCCGTTAGCGATCGCCTCTGCGTATGGGCGACAGCCAGGGTAGCCACACTGACCACATTGAGTTTGCGGCAATATGGTGTCGATTTGATCAACGATCGGATCAGCTTCTACTTTAAATCGGATAGAAGCAAAGCCTAAGATAGCGCCAAAAACGGCGGCTAAAACGGCGAGTGCAATGATTGCAATTAAGATGGTACTCATGCTTACTTCACCAACCCAGTAAAGCCCATAAATGCCAGAGACATTAGGCCTGCTGTGATCATCGCAATCGATGCGCCTTTGAAGGGCATTGGAACATCAGCAACCGCAATACGTTCACGCATCGCAGCAAATAGGATCAGAACAAGAGAGAAACCAACAGCCGCGCCGAAACCATAGATGATCGACTGAATGAAGTTGTGGTTTTCATTGATGTTCAGAAGTGCCACACCTAATACCGCACAGTTGGTGGTGATAAGAGGCAGAAAGATACCCAATAGGCGATAAAGGGTAGGGCTGGTTTTGTGAACGACCATTTCCGTAAATTGAACAACTACCGCGATAACCAAGATAAAGCTCATGGTACGCAGGTATTCAATACCCAGAGGGGTAAGGATGTAGGTTTCTACTAGGTATGCAGATACCGACGCTAACGTCAGAACGAAAGTCGTCGCGAGGCCCATGCCAATCGCAGTCTCCAGTTTCTTGGAGACTCCCATGAAAGGACATAGCCCTAAAAATTTCACTAGCACAAAGTTATTGACCAGCACTGTGCCAACCAACAACAAAAGGTATTCGGTCATAATGGATTAATTCTTGAGATTCCGATCCCGATATTATCCTGCTTTGCTTACCTAATAACAACCAAGGATCACTAGGGATTTAGACACTTGGTGAAAAAAACATCAGGTAATCGATTGATTATTAAAGTTACCGTAAGTATAGACGGCCAATTTTTACTTCGTGAGACAAGTTTGTAGGAGTAGTTGAATTGGATCTTTCATAAGATCATTCTTGAATTGAGCTCGATTTGCTTCCTAAGAATAGGGTCATATTTGTGGATTTTGGTGCTCAGAACTATCAAAAAGAGAAGGAAAGCTGCGAGTCGAATACATTCCCAAACCGCTAAAACGCAAAAAGCCGCATCGAGTGATGCGGCTTCTTTAAATTTGGCCCCCTTGTCGAGACTTGAACGCGGGCGGCTAGGTTTGTGACATTAACTTGGAACAAGTTAGTCGCAGTTATATACGAAAAAAGCCCAATCTTTCGATTGAGCTTTTTTCTGAATTTGGCTCCCCTTGCAAGACTTGAACTTGCGACATACGGATTAACAGTCCGCCGTTCTACCAACTGAACTAAAGGGGAATTGCTTGTTAGCGACGCGAATTTTAATAAGACTCCTATTTTCTGTCAATAAAAAATAGCAGAAAAAAATAAGATAAAAAACTTTACTTTCTTGAACGCCTTATCAGATTTAGCTTTGCTTTAGTTATCCACCAAAATTGTGGATAAGTGTGTGCGTGAAACTTTAACAACAATCATTGGGATAAATCTGGAAATGTGAAAATCTGCAGTAACGTGATGTATTTAAACGGCTAATGTCGAAATATCACGATTGTATAACTTTTTAAGATTATAAAATAAACAGTAAAACAAGTGCTATTTTTAGATTTTTTGGGGAAAAGTAGTGGATTAAAAATCGAGTAATTTAGCTGAAGAGATCTTGCAGGGGCACGGATAATACCAAGTTCCAAAAATAAAAGCTATAACTGATATCTAATCTTAAGATGCATTTCTCTAGATAATAGTTGCAACGACACTCCTCCTAGAGTGACAATGACCTGATTAAATAAACAGTATGGAAATGGCGACCTATGAGTAAACTCTTTGACTTGGTATCGGACTACAGTCCGTCCGGTGACCAGCCGACGGCGATAACCAAATTACTAGATGGACTAGATTCTGGTTTGGCACATCAAACTCTATTAGGGGTAACGGGCTCTGGTAAAACATTTACCCTTGCCAACGTCATTTCTCAATCTCAAAGACCTGCAATATTGTTAGCGCCTAATAAGACACTGGCAGCTCAACTTTATGGCGAGATGAAGTCATTTTTTCCAAATAATGCCGTTGAGTACTTCGTTTCTTACTACGATTACTACCAGCCTGAAGCGTATGTACCGACCACAGACACATTCATTGAGAAAGATGCGTCGGTGAATGCTCATATCGAACAGATGAGACTTTCGGCGACCAAGGCCTTATTGGAGCGAAAAGACGCCATCATTGTGGCTTCTGTATCGGCTATCTATGGTCTTGGTGATCCTAAGTCTTATTTGAAAATGATGCTTCACTTGAGTCGTGGTGAGGTTATGGATCAGCGTGATATTTTGCGCCGTTTGGCGGAGCTGCAATATTCAAGAAACGACGTCGCATTTGAACGTGGTCAGTTTCGCGTGCGCGGTGAAGTGATTGATGTTTTCCCGGCTGAATCTGATCAAGATGCGGTTAGGATTGAGATGTTCGATGACGAAGTCGATTGTATTAGTATCTTTGACCCACTAACTGGTGCAGTTAAGCAAAGAGATTTACCGCGCTTTACGGTTTATCCAAAAACTCACTATGTAACCCCACGAGAGAAAATCCTTGAGGCGATTGAGAAGATTAAGGATGAGCTGCGCGATAGGGCTCAATACCTAAAAGATAATAATAAGCTTCTCGAAGAACAGCGTATCTCTCAAAGAACTCAGTTTGATATCGAAATGATGACGGAGCTCGGTTTCTGCTCGGGTATCGAAAACTACTCTCGCTATTTGAGTGGACGTAATGAAGGTGAAGCACCGCCAACCTTGTTTGATTACTTACCTAATGATGGTCTGCTGATCATTGATGAGTCGCATGTAACGGTACCGCAAATCGGTGCCATGTATAAAGGTGATCGCTCTCGTAAAGAAACCTTGGTTGAATTTGGTTTCCGCCTACCTTCGGCATTGGATAACCGTCCAATGAAGTTTGAAGAGTTCGAATCGATCGCTCCTCAGACTATTTTTGTGTCGGCCACGCCGGGTAATTACGAAATAGAAAAATCAGACGGCGAGATTGCTGATCAAGTGGTGCGTCCTACTGGTTTGTTAGACCCAATTATCGAAGTAAGGCCTGTCGCGACTCAGGTTGATGACCTATTGTCTGAAATCAGAATACGTTCAGCGAAAGAAGAGCGTGTGCTTGTCACTACGCTAACTAAGCGAATGGCAGAGGACTTAACTGAATACCTGAGTGAGCATGGCGTTAAAGTTCGTTACTTGCACTCAGATATCGATACTGTTGAACGCGTAGAAATTATCAGAGACCTACGTTTGGGCGAGTTTGACGTGTTAGTGGGTATTAACTTACTTCGAGAAGGTTTGGATATGCCGGAAGTATCGCTGGTGGCGATTCTTGATGCGGACAAAGAGGGCTTCTTACGTTCTGAGCGTTCTCTTATTCAAACAATTGGTCGTGCGGCACGTAACTTGGAAGGTCGAGCAATTCTATATGGAGACTCAATTACTAAGTCGATGAGAAAAGCGATTGATGAAACCGACCGCCGCAGAGAGAAACAGCAGGCCTACAACGAAGAGCAAGGTATCACGCCACAAGCACTGAAACGTAATATCAAAGACATTATGGAGTTGGGTGACCTGACCAAGTCGAAACAGCAGCGCCAGTCAAAACAAGTTCCTCTATCTAAGGTTGCAGAGCCTTCTGAAAGTTATGCGGTGCTTACGCCACAACAGCTTGATAAAGAGATCAGTAAACTGGAAGCAGCGATGTATCAGCATGCTCAGAATTTGGAATTTGAATTGGCGGCACAGAAGCGCGATGAAATTGAACAACTAAGAAAACAGTTCATTACCAATAGCTAATTTCACTTCAGCTAATCGCACTTCTTGCGCAAAAAAATTATTCTTGAAAACATAAGAATTGAGAGTGTATTAGACAAAAAAACAGCCAGTAGGAAACGTTCTACTGGCTTACGTTTGTGAACACTCTGTCCACTAACAACGTCAGTTGGCTAGGTGACCCGAAGGTCATCGATACCGCTGCATCGTTCGTGCCATATAGATAAAGCATTGATTGTTTTAAGCAAGCAAATTAACCACAATATTTATATTGTGGTTAATTTGCATAATGCAAAGCGGAATGCGATTATAATAAGAAATGCAAATTATAAATGGCTAGGATATGCAATCAAAAACGTTAGATAACAAATCGAAGTATTTGTTAATGGTAGAAGATACCGCGTCGGTAGCAGCGTTATATCGATCGTATCTTACACCGCTCGAAATTGATATTAACATTGTTGGCACTGGCCGCGATGCAATCGAGAGTTTGAACCATCGAATCCCAGACCTCATTTTATTAGATCTACGCCTGCCCGATATGACGGGTATGGATGTACTGTTTGCTGTAAAACAAAAATATCCTGAAGTTCCCGTTATCTTCATGACGGCTCACGGTTCTATCGATACCGCCGTAGAAGCCATGCGACATGGTTCCCAAGATTTCCTTATCAAACCGTGTGAAGCCGACCGACTCCGTATTACGGTGAACAACGCGATCCGCAAAGCGACAAAACTCAAAAACAGCGCTGAACATCCCGGTAATCAAAACTATCAAGGTTTCATTGGTAGCAGCCAAACCATGCAGCAGGTTTACCGAACTATCGATTCTGCCGCATCCAGTAAGGCCAGTATTTTCATCACTGGCGAAAGTGGTACCGGTAAAGAGGTGTGTGCTGAAGCCATTCACGCTGCGAGCAAGCGTGGAGATAAGCCATTTATCGCGATTAACTGTGCGGCGATCCCTAAAGATCTGATTGAGAGTGAACTGTTTGGTCACGTTAAAGGGGCCTTTACTGGTGCCGCAACCGACCGTCAAGGTGCTGCTGAACTTGCAGACGGTGGAACACTGTTCCTCGATGAATTGTGTGAAATGGACTTAGAGTTACAAACTAAGCTTCTGCGTTTTATTCAAACCGGTACTTTTCAAAAAGTCGGCTCTTCGAAGATGAAGAGTGTGGATGTTCGTTTCGTATGTGCAACCAACCGCGACCCTTGGAAAGAAGTTCAAGAAGGTCGCTTTAGAGAAGATTTATACTATCGTTTATACGTGATTCCACTGCACTTGCCGCCATTGCGTGAGCGTGGCGAGGATGTCATCGAAATTGCATATTCATTGCTGGGTTACATGTCTGTCGAAGAAGGTAAGGCGTTCGTACGTTTTGCTGAAGAAGTACTCGATCGCTTTAATCAATATGAGTGGCCGGGGAACGTTCGTCAGTTACAAAATGTGTTGCGAAATGTGGTGGTACTGAATAATGGTAAAGAGATTACTCTCAACATGCTTCCACCGCCATTGAACCAACCCATTGAAAACAGTCTTCGTTTAAAAGAGAAGCAGAACGAAGACATCACGGTAAAAGATATTTTCCCATTGTGGATCACTGAGAAAACGGCTATCGAACAGGCCATTAAAGCGTGTGACGGTAACGTTCCTCGTGCGGCAGGCTTCTTGGATGTCAGTCCGTCTACGATATACCGTAAATTGCAAACATGGAATGCGAAGCAGTAATCACCAAATAATAAGAAAAGAGCAATGATGATAATATTAAATCAGCAAAAAGTTGATGAGCTTGCCGGTGAAATAGGGCAAGAGAATGTCCCAGTGTTACTGGAAATATTTTTAGGTGAATTGAAGGGATACTACGAACACTTAGAGCTAAATAAAGAGTCAGATACATCCAAGTATTTAGCGGATATTAGCCATGCACTTAAGAGCAGTGCTGCGAGCTTTGGTGCGGACTCTTTGTGCAATTTTGCGATTAACCTAGATGCAAAAGTGAAACAAGCACTGCCAGTGACAGAGGTCGACTTTCAAGGTATGCAGGAAATTTTGTTATCCACCTACCAAGAGTACCAGCAGTTAATGACAGAGCTTTAAAGCGATCAGTTATCACTTAATTAAAAAAGGAGCATTGTGCTCCTTTTCTTGTTTTTGTTCGGTACATAGATTCAGAAAGCCGAGTTAAACCAACTGATCCCTAATTGCTTGTTGGAGTTTTACGCGGTCGTGTCGCCAGTCTCTATTTGGAGAGGCAAGGTCAGTCGTCACGCAATTCCATAGCCCTTCAAGTTCAGGGTGCGGAGCGTTACCCAATACAACATCGATCTTTCTTGCCTTGCAGGTACGTTCACACCACTCCAATTGCTCTTGTAGCGTCATTTTCCCTGCAGGTCCATGCTCTGGCGACAGGTTTTCAACGAAGATAACCTTGGCTTTAGTATTATCTGCGATCGCTTTACCAATCTCTGGCAGTAGAAGTGGCGGCATTACACTGGTTAGAAAGCTTCCTGGTCCAAGGACAATGCAGTCTGCTTGCTCAACTGCAGCAACAGCTTCTTTGGTTGCCGGTACTTCTGGAGACAAGTCCATCATGCGCAGTTTTTCTGTCATATCGTCAACGTTGGTTTCACCCGTAACCCAACGACCATCCATTGAAAGTGCTGTGAGATCGGAAGGATGTTCCGTCATTGGCACAATATTCACATCGACTTTGAGCATATTTCGAATTAGGTTGATTGCTTCCAATGGGCGAACGGAAAGGTTGTCTAGCGCCGTTAGCATTAGGTTACCTAAGTTGTGACCATCGAGTTCACCCTGACCGCGAAAGCGGTATTCAAACATCATCGAACTGATCGAAGGTTCTGTGATTAATTGGTTGATACAGTTACGAGTATCTCCCCAAGCAATACCACCTTGGCAGTCTCGAATACGCCCGGTTGATCCACCATTATCTGTTGTTGCAACAATGCCAGTCGCATTGCTACCAAAGTCTTTTAATGCAGCTAGCATGCGACCTAAGCCGTGACCGCCACCGATTGCTACGACTTTCTTTGAAGAGTAAATATTCATTTTTTGTTCTTGTTAGATTATTACCAACTATAATTTAGGTTAAATGCTTCTCGTCAGATACTCAACAAGAGTTATTTTGAGGGTTTGATACGTTTTTTTTGCCGATGTGACCCGTTTTTTACCATCGGAGCTAGATTCACGTACAAATATTAAGTATTTTATTACTCAGCTACTGCGCGTGTGAATATAACGCTCAGTTGCCATAACTCCGAGCTCTCGCATGCTAAGTCGCACAGTGGTATTTGCTGTACCGATACGCATCAAGAGCCAGTGACATGTTGTCACAAGGGCTTAATTGGAAATGATTATGCCTCCCGTGTTTGGAAAGGTGTTCCGTGGCGCAACAATTCGAAGATAGATTCCATCGCAAGTTTTATTACTTGCGCTTGTCGGTTACAGACGTCTGTAACTTTAAATGTACTTACTGCTTGCCGGATGGTTACAAACCGTCAGGGCAAAAAAACTCGTCTTTTTTAAGTGTTCCCGAGATCAAACGCGTTGTAAAAGCGTTTGCTGATTGTGGTACCTCAAAGATCCGCATTACTGGCGGAGAGCCGAGCCTGCGTAAAGACTTTCCTGAAATCATACATACCGTTGCTTCTACTCCAGGCATCGAAAAAGTAGCCACCACAACGAATGGCTACCGCATGGAGAAACAAGTAGGGCAATGGCGTGATGCTGGTTTAACCCATATAAACGTAAGCGTGGATAGTTTAGATTCGCGAATGTTCCATCAGATCACTGGTGAGAATAAGTTTACTGAGGTTATGCGGGGCATTGATAAAGCGTTTGAGGTTGGCTTTGAACAAGTCAAAGTCAACGTCGTATTAATGAAAGACCTCAACAGTCAGGAATTACCAGCCTTCCTTAATTGGATCAAAGACAAGCCCATTCAATTACGTTTTATCGAGCTGATGAAAACCGGCGAGATGGACGAGTTGTTCGATAAACACCATGTGTCTGGCGTTGCGATTCGCAACCAGCTTATTGCTAATGGTTGGCTGTTAAAAGTCAAAGCCGTTAACGATGGCCCGGCGCAAGTGTTTGTCCACCCAGACTATCAGGGTGAAATCGGTTTGATCATGCCTTACGAGAAAGACTTTTGTGAGAGTTGTAACCGACTGCGCGTTTCTGCGACCGGTAAACTTCACCTATGTCTGTTTGGCGACCATGGTGTTGAACTGAGAGATCTGATTCAAGAAGATCAACAAGAGCAAGAGCTCATTGATCGAATTCAGGCTCAGCTTCAAACCAAGTCTGTTAGCCACTTCTTACATGATGGCAACAGCGGCATGACTCCAAACTTGGCGTCAATCGGCGGTTAACCCGCTAACTACTCTAAAGCATTTTATCACTCAGCTTCTTTAAGCTGGGCGAATAAGTCTAGGGCGTGTTGCTCTTTCGAGCTGATTTTTGCAGCGAGTTGCTGGGTATTTATACAAGGCAGAGGCTTTGATGTGTAGCTAGCCTACATGAGAAGCCGATAACGTCGTAGAAATGACCAGCAAACGCTGCCCGAAGGGTTGGGCTAAAAGCGTTTTACTCTTTGTTGAGGGAGATTTGCTTAGAATGACTAGGCTACTTCCCCCTCGCCGCGATTAAAACGCTTTTATCTCGAACAAAATTTAATCACGAAAGGTCAACACGCCCTAATAATTGAAAAATATATATAGGTGAACAAATGGGTCACGCAGAAAGCAAATTTCAAGCAGCAAACATCGCAGTACTAACGGTTTCAGATACTCGTACAGAAGAAAACGATACGTCAGGTGGTTACCTAGCTGAACATGCTAAAGAAGCAGGCCACAACGTGGTTGATAAGCAAATCGTTATCGATGACATGTACAAGATTCGCGCTATCGTATCTCAGTGGATTGCTGATGACAGCGTACAAGCGATCATGATCACTGGCGGTACGGGTTTCACTTCTCGTGACAGCACCCCAGAAGCACTTAAGCCACTATTCGACAAAGAAGTAGAAGGCTTTGGTGAGCTATTCCGTCAAGTGTCTTACGAAGAGATTGGTACATCGACAATTCAATCTCGTGCGATTGCGGGCTTTGCTAACCACACAGTAATCTTTGCGATGCCTGGTTCTACTGGTGCTTGTCGCACGGGTTGGACTAAGATCATCAAGCAACAGATGGATGCTAGCCACCGTCCTTGTAACTTCATGCCACATCTTTCTGTATAAGGTGGTTTGAGCATGAGCCAATTTACCCACATTAATGCGTCTGGCGAAGCGAACATGGTCGATGTATCGGCTAAAGCGGAAACGGTACGCGAAGCGAGAGCGGAAGCTTTCGTTCAAATGTCAGCAGAAACGCTAGAGCTGATTGTTTCTGGTAGCCATCATAAGGGTGATGTTTTCGCAACGGCACGTATTGCTGGCATCCAAGCGGCGAAGAAGACGTGGGACTTGATTCCACTGTGTCACCCTCTACTACTAACTAAAGTAGAAGTGCAGCTAGAAGCTATCGAGTCTGAAAACAAGGTTCGCATTGAATCTGTTTGTAAGCTTGCAGGTAAGACGGGCGTTGAGATGGAAGCGCTAACGGCTGCTTCTGTTGCTGCGCTAACGATTTACGATATGTGTAAAGCTGTTCAGAAAGACATTGTTATCGAGAATGTACGCCTGTTAGAGAAGACGGGTGGTAAATCTGGTCACTTTAAGGTGGAATCATGATTACTGTACTGTTCTTTGCTCAAACTCGTGAACTTGTTGGTGTCGATAGCGTTGAAGTCGACGCGCAATTCGGCACCATCGAAGCGATTCGCAGCCACCTTGTAACACAAGCAGGCAAATGGGATATCGCATTGGAAGAGGGTAAGCTTCTGGCTGCGCTTAACCAATCAATAGTACCTTTGACGACTGAAGTGAAAGACGGCGATGAAGTGGCTTTCTTCCCACCAGTAACTGGAGGTTAACCATGAATGACTCTCGAGTTATTGATCCAAGAGTAGTCGTTACTGCAGAAGATTTTTCTGTGGGTGACGAATACGATTATCTAGCTCAAGGCACAGCTGCAGGAGCGGTTGTGACGTTTGTTGGTAAAGTTCGCGACATGAACCTTGGCGACAACGTGATTGGTTTGTCTCTAGAGCACTATCCAGGTATGACAGAGAAGTCGCTGAGTGAGATCTGTGATCAAGCTGAAGCGCGCTGGCCTATTCAGAAGATGCGAGTGATTCACCGTGTTGGTGACCTAGACATCGGTGACCAGATTGTTTACGTTGGTGTATCCAGTGCGCATCGTGGCGCTGCCTTCGAAGCGTGTGAGTTTGTTATGGACTTTCTGAAAACCAAAGCGCCGTTTTGGAAAAAAGAACGTACTACGGAAACCACTCGTTGGGTAGACTCGCGAGATTCAGATGCTAAGGCTGCAGAGCGTTGGGAAAAATAGCCCGCTAAAATTTCAGTCACGTTTTTAAATAGTGGAACTGATATATACAGTCCTGACGAAATTAGTAGACCTTATTTAAATAAACAGAAGCCGACTCTCTAAGTCGGCTTTTTTGTACTTGTTATAAAGTTATATATAAACAAATTGTATTTTAATGGATGATTAAGCACTTCCTGTGAATACAAATTCTTATAACAAACTAGCCCTTATTGGTTAATGCCGTTCGGATAAGCATTACTGCTTGAATCTGAACGGATATTTGGCTGGGACAAAGAGGACTGAACGTGGAAACGTTCGGTCCTTTCTTTTATCTGGAAGAATGAAGTGACTCAAACTTTCTCTCATCCTTTTCAGTTTTACAGGTAAAGTTCCGTCTGGACTTAAAGCTAACCAACGTAATTGCGCATCAATAAGGTTAATTGCGGCGGTAAAACTGACCCTAGTCGCTCGAACCCCGGCTTCTGAAGCTATCTTAACCATCTCTAATCGCACTAAGTTATAGGCAAGTAATACGCCCCAAAGCTCTTGCTTCACACCGGCAGAAAAACGACTTCGTAAAGTGACGTGACTTTGAAGTTGAGTCTGTTTAATTTCACCATAACCCTCTTCAATCTCCCAGCGTTGCCAATAAATACGCAGCAGGCTTTCTAGCGAGTATTTGCTAGGGTCTGTAAGTGAAGTAATAAAACCTTTTATCTCACCTTTTGGCTCTTGATATAGGACTAATCTGGCTTCCCAACGTGCGGGTAGATTCGGATTCTGCCGTTGAGCTTGAGGAGAGATAGGCATTGAGATAAGCATGTCGTTCTCCGCATATTTCTCCAACACTTCATAGCGTAGTTTACGTTTTGCAGGCATTAACCAGTGGGCATTTTCAGCACTCTCTTGCCAGGACAGTAAAAGGTCTGCCGAGAAATAACAACGATCAAATAAGGTCAATGAGTGTGCGGGGATGTCATTGAATAGGCGCTTAGCTAAGGTCGTTTCACCGACATGACAACCATCAAAAGCCGCCCCCATAATCATTCGAGTTTCTGTTGACATCAAAGCGACTAAACGAAGTTGAGGGTAAGGTTTCAATTTTTTGGAGATGAACCCAAATTCTTCAGCGTTCTCTGGGGAATCTTGGCACCGAAATGTTGTTCCATCGACAGCAAGAACATTAAGTTCTAAGTCTTTGTCTTGTTGAAGGATATCTCCGTTCCAAGCCTTTACCGTTGTGTGAAACAGAGCCGCTAACGGACTCTCATCTAGACGTCGGCGTGAATCAGTTAGGACACTGGGTGCAACACGAGACCAGCTATCTTCAGGTTTAGGCTGAAGTGCAATGTCTAATGAACTGCATACCTCTTTGATAGACATGTTGCGTTGCAGCCCCATCCAAATAACTAACCAGACAGCTTGCTGAGCGGGAAGTCGGCGTCGTCTTATGCTCGCTTTATTGGTTTCAAGAAGAGCTTGTTCTATCCACTCAATCTGAATGGCGTCGACGACAGATTCATAATTGTCGGCATCTTCAATGGTCTCGTGTGCCATTGCTAATTCTTGTTCAAGCATAAAAAATCCCCATCAACGTTGTTGATGGGGATTATCTGCTAACTGCAAGATCGTTCAAGTCTTCTTAAACGATCGGCATTAAGCCCTTATTGGTGCAGTATTTCTTCTGTTTTGGTGCAGTGCATTATGCTGTTTTGTATAAAGTGATAACTCTCACAAATAATGCAGTCTATTTAGGGGATATGTGATGTGCACTTAGATTTAATGTGGCATTAATGTTAACTTATTAAAGGTGTTCTAGCATAAGATGCTAAAAAAAAGTATCTACACAGATACATCAACACTAAAGGCTGTTGTTTAATAAATCCCTATGTGTAACTCACTATTCATTAGGTTTTTATTAGACATTTACACTGATACCTTGAGTATTTCGGAGAATTATCCGATTTTTTGCGACTTGTTTATGGCAAATTACTTCAATGGTTGATAGTGTGTGCCTCAATCTTTGTAAGGTTTTAGATTTTTATGCTTAAATTTTAAGCTAAATAAATCTAAATCACTGCCGTTCAGTGAACTTAGCAAAGAAGTCATGGATGCAATACGAAAAAACTTGGAGTTTATTAAATGTACAAGAATAAAATCACTCAGGCCCTTCTTCTAGGTGCTGGTTTGGCAGTGGCTGCCACTTCTACTCTTTCTATCGCTGCTGAAGTTCCAGCAGGCACAGAATTAGCAAAAGTTCAGGAACTTGTTCGCGGTAACGGTACTGAAGTTGCGACTATCGACCCACACAAATCTCAAGGTGTACCAGAATCTCACGTAATTCGTGATCTTCTAGAAGGTCTAGTGAACCAAGATGGCGAAGGTAATACTATCCCTGGTGTTGCTGAAAGCTGGGAAACGACAGACAACAAAACATTCACTTTCCACCTACGCAAAGATGCAAAATGGTCTAACGGCGATCCTGTAACAGCTGAAGATTTCGTTTACAGCTGGAAACGTGCAGTTGATCCTGCCACTGCTTCTCCATACGCTTGGTACATGGAATATACCAAGATGGTGAACGCGAAAGACATCGTAGCGGGTAAGAAAGACAAGAGTGAGCTAGGCGTTAAAGCTGTAGATGCAAACACGCTTGTTGTTGAATTAGAAACAGCGGTACCATACTTCGTAATGATGATGGGCCACACAACAGTGAAGCCAGTACACAAGGCAACTGTTGAAAAGTTCGGTGACCAATGGACTAAGCCGGGTAACTTCGTCGGTAACGGCGCATTTTCTGTTGATCAATGGGTTGTTAACGAACGTCTAGTTCTAAAGCGTAACGACCAATACTGGAACAACGATAAAACTGTTCTAAACAAAGTCACGTTCCTACCAATCGAAAACCAAGTTGCGGAAATGAACCGTTTCCTATCTGGTGAAATCGACTTCACAAATGAACTTCCAACTGAGCACTTCAAGCGTCTTAAGAAAGAGCACGCGGAAGATGTATCTGTAGCAGGTAACTTGTGTACTTACTACTACATCTTCAACACGAAGAAAGCGCCATTTGATGACGTTCGCGTACGTAAGGCGATCTCTTACGCAATTGACCGTGACATCGTGACTGGCGCTATCCTAGCGCAAGGTCAAAAACCAGCATACTTCCTGACGCCTGAAATCACTGCGGGCTTCGATCCTGAGCTGCCTCAGTACGGTACAATGTCTCAAAAAGAACGTAACGTAGAAGCGGCACGTCTTCTTGAAGAAGCGGGTTACGGTAAAGACAATCCACTAAACTTCAACCTACTTTACAACACTTCTGAAAACCACAAGAAGATTGCTGTAGCACTAGGTTCTATGTGGAAGAAAACACTGGGTCTTAAAGTCACACTTGAAAACCAAGAGTGGAAAACTTACCTATCTTCTAAAGATTCTGGTGACTTCGAAGTAGCTCGTGCTGGTTGGTGTGGTGACTACAATGAAGCGTCGTCATTCCTAACGCTAATGAAGAGTAACAACACTACCGGTGGTGTTCACTACGACAGCGCGGCTTACGATCAAATCATTGATAAAGCACTGAACTCGACTTCAGAAGAAGAGCGTAAAGCACTTTACCTTGAAGCTGAGGCGCTAATGGCGAACGACATGCCTATCGCACCTATCTATCAATACGTGAAATCACGTCTACTAAATCCGCACGTTGGTGGCTTCCCTACTAACAACGCGGAAGATAAGATCTTCTCGAAAGACTTATACATCAAAGCTCAATAAGCTTCGATTCTAAAAAGTTAATATAACTATAACGATACAGACACTACATGCGTAACACGCGCATGTAGCGTCTTTCTAATTTTAATTGTCACAGACTGAAAGAGTGAGTTTATGCTTAAATTCATTATGAAAAGGATATTTGAAGCAATTCCAACAATGTTGGTGTTGATCACTATATCTTTCTTTCTCATGCGTTTCGCACCGGGTAACCCGTTTTCAAGCGAGCGTCCATTACCGCCAGAAGTTATGGCTAACATCGAAGCTAAATACGGCTTAGATAAACCAGTATTTGAACAGTACACCACGTACTTAACCAACATCCTTCAGGGTGATTTTGGTCCATCTTTCAAATATCAAGATTACACAGTAAATGAGCTGATTGCTGTAGCACTTCCAGTATCTGCGAAGGTAGGCTTCGTTGCCTTTATCTTTACGCTAATTATGGGGGTCACCGTCGGTACTATAGCCGCATTGAAGCACAATACCTGGGTCGACTACACCATAATGTCGACTGCCATGCTCGGGGTGGTGATGCCATCCTTCGTGTTGGCACCAGCGCTTATTTACCTTTTCTCCCTGCACTGGAATATATTCCCAGCAGGTGGTTGGCATGGCGGCACCTTCGCGTACATCGTGCTACCTGTTATTGCGATGTCTCTTCTATATGTAGCGACCTTTGCTCGTATCACTCGCGGTAGCATGATTGAAACTCTAAACAGTAACTTTATCCGTACTGCTCGAGCTAAAGGTCTAAGTTACCGTTATATCGTTCTTAAACATGCGCTTAAGCCAGCAATGCTGCCTGTTGTTTCATACATGGGACCTGCATTCGTAGGTATCATCACAGGTTCAGTTGTTGTTGAAACCATCTTCGGCCTGCCAGGTATCGGTAAGCTGTTTGTTAACGCCGCGTTTAACCGTGACTACTCGTTAGTAATGGGTGTAACCATTTTGATTGGTTTCCTATTCATCTTATTCAACGCAATTGTTGATATTTTACTAGCGCTTATTGACCCGAAAATTCGCTACTAACAGGGACGCATGGTTATGTTGAAGAAAAAAGAAAACTTAGAAGCGATCGAAAAATTCTCTGAGAGTTTGGAAATTGAAGGTCGTAGTTTGTGGCAGGACGCGCGTATTCGTTTTATGCGCAACAAAGCGGCAATGATCAGTCTGTTTATTCTGACGATCATGGTGCTATCAGTAATTTTCTTGCCTATGCTGGCGCAGCATGCTTACGATGATACTGACTGGTACGCAATGCACGTTGGTCCAAATGCGGATCACTGGTTTGGTACCGACAGTTTAGGTCGTGACTTATATGTTCGTACAATGATTGGCGGCCGTATTTCTCTTATGGTTGGTGTGATGGGCGCATTTGTAGCGGTACTGATTGGTACGCTTTACGGTGCAGCTTCAGGCTTCATTGGCGGTCGTACTGACCGAGTGATGATGCGTATCCTAGAGATCTTGTACGCTGTACCATTCATGTTCCTTGTGATCGTACTGGTAACATTCTTTGGTCGTAATATAGTACTTATCTTTGTTGCTATCGGTGCGATTGCTTGGCTCGATATGGCGCGAATCGTACGTGGCCAAACGTTGAGTTTACGTAGTAAAGAATTCATTGAGGCTGCTCACGTATGTGGTGTAAGCAAATGGAAGATCATTACACGTCACATCGTACCAAACGTATTAGGTATTGTTGCAGTTTACTCAACGCTACTTATTCCAAGCATGATCCTTACTGAATCATTCTTATCTTTCCTTGGTCTTGGTGTTCAAGAACCTATGACAAGTTGGGGCGCACTGTTACAAGAAGGTTCGCAAACAATGGAAGTTGCTATTTGGCAACTGGCATTCCCAGCGGCATTCATGGTAGTTACGCTGTTCTGCTTTAACTACGTAGGTGATGGTCTGCGCGACGCGCTTGATCCAAAAGACAGATAAAGAAATAGCAAATAAAAATACAAAAGCTATAAAAGATTGAAGGAAGCAATGATGAGCTTATTAGATGTCAAAGATCTGCGCGTCGAATTTACCACGCAAGATGGTATCGTAACCGCAGTAAACGACCTGAACTTCTCACTCAACCAAGGCGAAACGCTGGGTATCGTTGGTGAGTCAGGTTCGGGAAAGTCTCAAACGGTATTTGCACTGATGGGGTTGCTGGCTAAGAACGGCATCATCTCAGGCAGTGCAAAGTTTGAAGGCAACGAAATTCTCAACCTACCTGAGAAAGAATTGAACAAAGTTCGCGCTGAACAGATCGCGATGATCTTCCAAGATCCAATGACCTCACTGAACCCTTACATGAAAGTATGTGATCAGTTGATGGAAGTTCTCATGCTGCATAAAGGTATGGGTAAAGCGGAAGCGTTCGAAGAATCAGTACGCATGCTTGAAGCGGTGAAAATCCCTGAAGCACGTAAACGTATTACCATGTATCCACACGAATTTTCTGGCGGTATGCGTCAACGTGTGATGATTGCAATGGCCCTGCTGTGTCGTCCGAAACTGCTTATCGCGGATGAACCAACAACGGCGTTGGATGTAACTATTCAAGCGCAAATCATGGAATTGCTGAACGAGCTTAAAGATGAGTTTAATACTGCGATTATCATGATCACCCATGACTTGGGTGTGGTTGCTGGTTCTTGTGACAAAGTATTGGTGATGTACGCAGGTCGTACTATGGAATACGGCACGGTTGATGAAATCTTCTATGAGCCAAGCCATCCCTATGCGGAAGGCCTGCTTAAAGCAATTCCTCGTTTGGATACCGAAGGTGAAATTTTACCGACGATTCCAGGAAACCCACCCAACTTACTTCGCCTACCGACAGGTTGTCCTTACCAAGACCGTTGTCACCGTGTAATGGACCGTTGTAAGCAAGAAGCACCAATTCTACAGCCATTTGCTAAAGATCGTCAGCGTGCTTGTTTTTCAGACTGGGAGACTTGGACAAAATGAGTAAAGAATTACTATTAGATATTAAAGACCTAAAAGTTCACTTTAGCATTGCGGCTAAGTCTGCTTGGCCTTGGGCGAAACCATCAAACCTTAAAGCGGTTGATGGGGTTGATGTTCACCTTTACGAAGGCGAAACACTAGGTGTAGTAGGTGAGTCTGGTTGCGGGAAATCGACTTTTGCACGCGCGATTATCGGCCTAGTTGAAGCGACAGAAGGTCAAGTGATGTGGTTAGGTCAAGACCTGACTAAGATGCAAGAAGTGAAACGTCGTGAGACTCGTAAAGAGATTCAGATGATCTTCCAAGACCCACTAGCATCGCTTAACCCGCGTATGTCAGTTGGCGATATCATTGCTGAGCCTCTCGAGACTTTCTACCCTGAACTGTCTAAACAGGAAGTGAAGGACCGAGTGAAAGAGATGATGGCAAAGGTTGGTTTGCTACCCAATGTAATTAACCGTTACCCGCATGAGTTCTCTGGTGGTCAATGTCAGCGTATCGGTATTGCACGTGCGCTTATCTTGAAACCTAAGATGATCATCTGTGATGAACCTGTTTCTGCACTGGATGTATCAATTCAAGCTCAAGTAGTTAACCTTCTTAAGGAACTACAGAAAGAACTTGGTTTGTCTTTGGTTTTCATCGCGCACGATTTGTCAGTGGTTAAACACATCTCTGACCGTGTATTGGTGATGTACCTAGGTAACGCAGTAGAGCTTGGTGAATCAGATGCCTTATTCTCCGACCCTAAGCACCCGTACACTAAAGCGTTGATGTCTGCAGTTCCGATTCCAGACCCTCGCTTAGAGCGCAGCAAAACGATTCAGATGTTGGAAGGTGATTTACCGTCGCCAATTAATCCGCCATCAGGTTGTGTGTTCCGTACTCGCTGCCCACAAGCAACAGGGGCATGTGCGCAAACTAAGCCAACCATTCAAGGTGATGATGTTCACGCAGTATCTTGCTTGCACGTACAAGTCTAGAGCCTATTTAAAACGGTTCAGCCTGTGACAGGCTTAAGCGCAACTTTTTTATGAGTTGCGCTTTTTTTGTGCCCCAACTTTCTCGTGAACAACCTCCTTCAAATAATTTGAACAACTAAGCCAACTTCTTCTAGTTTTGAAAAAGTTGGCTTTTTTTATACTAATACCAATCGTAGTAAATAACTGCTCATCCTAGCTTGTTAAAACGCTCGATAACGGCGTTAGAATTTTTGATTGTAGAATAACTACTAACAGAAAAATTCTTCCTTGTTCTCAAGCCTTTTCTCTGCGCTATTTCTGAACATTTACTTACTGTGATTGGTATAAAAAATTTTGGATTACAGAGGTTTGGATATGGGTAAGTTAGTTGAAGGCGTTTGGCATGATGTTTGGTACGACACAAAAGAAAGCGGTGGTAAGTTTGTTCGTGAAGATGCAGGCTTTCGTCACTGGGTAGAGAATAAAGCGGGCGCGCAGTTTCAGCCTGAAAGTGGCCGTTATCACTTATACGTATCATTGGCGTGTCCATGGGCGCACAGAACTCTTATCTTCCGTGAGATTAAAGACCTGACCGATCACATTGACGTGACGGTGGTTTGCCCAGACATGATGAGTGAAGGTTGGCAAATGGGGTTACCTGAACCTCTGTTCGGCCATACTCGTATGCACCAAATCTACACTCAAGCCAAAGCGGATTACTCGGGTCGAGTAACGGTGCCAGTGTTATGGGATAAGAAAACCAACACCATCGTGAGTAACGAGTCGTCTGAAATTATCCGTATGTTCAATTCAGAATTTAATGAGTTAACGGGTAACACGGATGATTACTACCCGTGGGAGTTGTCCAAGAAAATTGATGAGTGGAATGACTATATCTACCCAAGCATTAATAACGGTGTTTATCGTACTGGTTTTGCAACCACACAAGAAGCTTATGAAGAAGCGTATGACGCGTTATTTGAAGCGTTAGATAAAGTAGATGCACATCTTAGTGAACATCGTTATCTGGCGGGTAGCGAGATTACAGAAGCAGATTGGCGCTTGTTTACTACTCTGGTTCGATTTGATGCGGTCTATGTTGGGCACTTTAAGTGCAATAAGCAGCGAATTGCGGACTACCCACATATTCAAGGTTACTTAAAAGAGTTGTACCAAGTTGAGGGAATTAAAGAGACGACCGATTTCTACCATATCAAGCGTCACTACTACTACAGCCACACAGGTATTAATCCGACTCAAGTAGTCCCCCTAGGACCTGAATTAGATTTGGAATCCCTACATGGTCGTGAAATCCTAAATTGATTATACGAAGCAGAATCAATTATTTTTATAACTCAAGGCATGACTTGGTGTGTGCCTTAAGTGCCTCTTCCCGCTGTGTCTTTTCCCACTATGGGCTTGCGTAAATCATTTATCAGAAAGATAACTCTAGTTCAGTAGATTGATTTACACCTCAATTGCCTCTAGTTGTCTTTGTTGCTCAAGATATGTAACGAGATCCATTGCGCTGACAGGGCGAGAATAGAGGTAGCCTTGAATTGCGCTGCAGTATAGCTGTTTAATCGAACGCAATTGTGCTTCGGTCTCAATACCTTCCACAACTAAATTGAAACTGAAAACACTCGCGAGAGAAGTAATGGCTTCAACAAGTGCAAATTGCTTCTCATCGACATCGATATTGTCGACGAACGATTTATCTATCTTAATCTCATTAATAGGTAGAGCTGCAATATAGCTTAATGATGAGTACCCAGTACCAAAGTCATCGATTGAAACTTGCATTCCTAGCTCTTGAAAGTGGTTCATGACTCGTGTAACAGCTTGTAGGTCTTCCACAAGCACACTCTCAGTAATCTCAATTTTAATTTGATTAGCAGGCAAGCCGTACTTAGTGGCTAGTTCAGAAAATTTATCCACTAAATTATTATGAGTAAAAACAGCAGGCGAGAGATTGATCGATAACGAGAGAGGCGCATCTAGTTGGTCGCTAATCGCGCTAATATCACGCATGCTAGTTTCAGCGACAAAGAACGTAATGTCATTAATTAGATTCGTTTTTTCCGCCATGCTGATAAATACGTCAGGTGGAATAAATCCTAACTTTTTGTTTTGCCAACGACAGAGCGCTTCTACCCCTAACACTACACCTGAATGTACGTCGACTTGAGGTTGATAGTGAACGTACAGTTCTTCGTTATTTAAAGCAGAATTAAGCGCGTTCTCAATCTCGAGTTTACTGTGAATATCATCAGAAATAGACTCGTTAAATAATTGAATAATGCCTTTGCTTGTACGTTTCGCGAAATAGAGAGCCATATCAGCTTTAGAGATTAACATTTCTATATTGTCAGCATGATCGGGGGATAACGATACGCCGATGCTTGTCTTAATCGATAGGCTTTCCCCTTTGATATTGTATGAGCGTTCGATTGCCTGCTTAATCTTGTTAAGAATTGGTGTCAAAGATTCAGCTGTCGGTAGATTGTCTATAATCGCAATAAACTCATCCCCGCCAAAACGGAAATACATTTCATTCGGCTCAGTTAAATGTTGTAGAGTTTGAGCAATGTTTTTGAGCAGTTGATCCCCATAGCCATGACCATGAGCGTCGTTAATATTTTTAAAATCATCTAGGTCGATAAAAAGTACAGCGATTTTAGTCGTATTTTGTATGTTTCTTTCTTGTATGACCGCAAAGCTCTCTTTTAATGCAGTTCGGTTGTAAAGACCGGTGAGTGAGTCGTGGTGAGCCAAGTAAGAGAGTTCTTTACGGTTCTGCTCTAGTTTATGGAAGTCATGTTTAATTCTGTTTTGGAAGGTAGTAAAACGTCGTGCGATGGCATTACCCATATAGAAACTAATGACCAGCAAAGTTAGGAAGCTTGCTGCACTATAAATGATGAGTTCAATCGTATCGTGCTTTAGTGATTCTTCGGTGACCAGTTTGTGTGCGATAGAGTATTGTTCAATGGCTTGGGTATAAGCACTACCAACGATATACCACTCCCAGTCTGGAATTTTTGCTACATAGTTAATGGTGTCTTGCGAACGATTGTTAGCCAACCCGTTATCGAGGCTGATAAATCGTTCTTGGAGTGAATTAGTTGAGTTTTGACTTTGAATAATTAACTGAAATGTAGGATGTTTTGACCCAATGAGTTCTTGCGACTCGTGCGCCAAAAATACGCCTTGCTTGTTGAGTACGAAAAGCTGATCAGAACCAGGAAGCGTTAAGTTTTTCAGCCAATTTAATGATTGTTGTTTTAGGTCACTTTCAACATCAACGACATAATCACCGGAGCTTATAACCCAGTCTAGTGGTTCAAAGTAGACAGAATATCCAATTTTTTCGTACTCTGTCTTGTTATCACCTGGTTTGTGAAACCACCACCTATAAAAGCTTGTTTTCTTCTCTAGCGACAGTTTGACCATTTCTGTGACGATGGGAGCGCCTCGCGTATCTTTAAGCGTGGAAAGGTCCTGTCCTTCGAGGTGGGGCCAGAATGGGTGCATGATACCTTTAGCTTGGCGATCAACAATAAAAAGGTAACCACGATCACTATTGAAGCGAATGTCTTTTAACGCACTTTTAATGATGGATTCGATTATTTCTCTTGGCTGTGATCTGTTGTCTTCGTAGAGACGAGTAGAGATTCGATGTGCTTCTTCTAATCGTTCTTTTACGACTTGTTTTAGTTCTGACTCGGTGGTTGATTTTAAATAGAGAACTTGGCTTTTTGCTACGTCGACTTGGCTTTTAAGCAATTGTTTGTGCTGATCTTTAAATAGTTGCTCAGCTCTAACTAATTGTTTTTGGTTAGACAGGTGTGAGTTGTACAGAAATGAAGAAATTAGTACGAGTGAAAAAAGTGCGATAAAGCTAACTGGGAGCCATTTGATCAACGTGATCAGCCGAGTATCTGACGTCATAGTGTTATGAAATACAAAGAAGTTTATTTATTATGTAAAATAATATAACAAAGATTATCCATATGGCGAAGGGTAAAAACGTTTAAGGACATAATTTTATTGGGGAAATGTCAGATAGGTTAAAAAGTGCAATGAGGTTGGATTGTTTCTAAATCAGTCATTTGATTAACCATTGTAATGGTGCTCGTTGGGTCAGCGAGTCTTAGGGCATTCATTACGAGCCCTCCAACGTGTAAACATACTTCAAGACGGGATAATGACCAAAAAAAAAGCCCATGCAAATTGCATAGGCTTTAAAACGAGACAGAAAACGTAATTAGTTAATTACTTTTTCTTCAGCTTGAGCGGCTTGGTCTGCTTGGATAGCCGTTAGAGCTACTGTGTAAACGATATCGTCTACTAGAGCGCCACGAGACAAGTCATTTACTGGCTTGCGCATACCTTGAAGCATTGGACCGATAGACACTAGGTCTGCTGAACGCTGTACAGCTTTGTAAGTCGTGTTACCTGTGTTTAGGTCTGGGAATACGAATACTGTCGCTTTACCTGCAACTGGAGAGTTTGGCGCTTTAGAAGCGGCTACGTTTTCCATGATTGCTGCGTCGTACTGAAGAGGACCGTCGATCACAAGATCAGGACGTTTTGCTTGAGCAAGTTTTGTTGCTTCACGTACTTTATCTACGTCTGCACCTTTACCAGATTCACCAGTAGAGTAAGAGATCATAGCAACACGTGGGTCGATACCGAATGCCGCAGCAGAATCTGCAGATTGGATAGCGATTTCAGCAAGCTGTTCAGCTGTTGGATCAGGGTTGATCGCACAGTCACCGTATACAAGAACTTGATCAGGCAGAAGCATGAAGAAGATTGAAGATACGATAGATGCATCAGGAGCCGTTTTGATGATCTGGAACGGAGGAACGATTGTGTTCGCCGTTGTGTGAACAGCACCAGAAACTAGACCGTCAACTTCACCAGCTTCAAGCATCATAGTGCCTAGGAATACTGAATCTTCTAGCTTCTCACGAGCTACAACTTCAGTCATACCTTTAGCGCCACGAAGTTCTACTAGGCGAGCTACGTAGTTTTCGCGAACGGATGCAGAATCGATGATCTCAACGCCAGCGCCTAGCTCAACACCTTGTTGTGCAGCAACGCGACGAATTTCTTCAGGGTTACCAAGAAGTACACAAGTTGCGATGCCGCGCTCAGCACAGATAGATGCTGCTTTAACGGTACGTGGCTCATCACCTTCAGGAAGAACGATGCGCTTAGCCGCTTTACGAGCAAATTCAGTTAACTGGTAACGGAATGCTGGTGGGCTTAGACGACGGATACCTTGAGTACCTTCAGATAGAGAATCAATCCAAGGGCCATCAATGTGGCTTGCAACGTGATCGTTAACGAACTCGATACGCTCTTTATCGTCTGCAGGCACTTCTAAGTTGAAGCTCTGTAGGTTAAGAGACGTCTGCCAAGTGTTACCTTGAGCCTTGAAGATCGGTAGACCTGTAGCGAATGCAGGAGCACAAAGGTTCGCAATGCTTTCTGGAATGTCGTAACCGCCAGTCAGTAGGATTGCGCCAATCTCAACACCATTTTTCGCAGCAAGAGCTGCAGCAACGATAACGTCAGGACGGTCTGCTGAAGTAACCAGTAGTGAACCTGGTTTGAAGTGCTCAATCATGTGAGGTAGAGAGCGTGCACAGAAAGTGATGCTCTTAATACGACGAGTTGAGATTTCACCTTCATTAACGATTTCAGCGTTAAGGTGTTTAGCCATATCAACCGCACGAGTTGCGATTAAGTCGATGCTCCATGGCACACAGCCAAGAACACGGATAGGGCTAGAGTTGAAGATTTGCATTACTTCAACGTTCGCTTGCTGAGCGCTATCTGCATCGTCAAAGATTTCAGATAGATCAGGGCGAGTACGGCCAGCTTCATCAACAGGAGCATTAAGCTTGTTAATGATCACGCCTTTGATGTTCTTGTTCTTAGTGCCGCCGAAGTTAGAACATGCTACTTCGATGTGCTCTTTAAGCTGAATAGGGTTGTATGTACCAGGGGTCGCAACGAATACGATCTCCGCACCAAGTGTTTTCGCGATTTCCGCGTTTACTTGGTTTGCAAATGGGTGCTTACGAGTAGGAACTAAGCCTTCGATAAGCGTTACTTCTGCGTCTTTATTGATTTTGTTGTATTGCTCAACAACTGACTCAAGAAGTTCGTCCATTTTTTCGCTACCAATCAAAGCTTCAGCTTTAGTCATTGCGATTGGCTCACCAATCTTAATGTCGCTGTTTGTGCTAATGATAGTAGACGTTAAATCTGGTTGGTTACCACCGCTACGAGGTTGAGCGATTGGCTTGTAGAAAGAAACACTTACGCCCTTACGCTCCATAGCGCGAAGAACACCCATGCTAACACTAGTAAGACCAACACCAGCGCTTGTAGGGATAAGCATAATAGTACGGGACATTGACGGACACCTTTAACTATTGGAAATAAAAAAAGCTCAACTGCTATTCCCACCGATATTTAAATTGGGGTAGGAATAGAAGTTGAGCCCCATTTTCTTGATATGAAAAACTGACTAGCTTCGAGTGAAGCTAGTCAGGAAAATCAATTAAAGACCTGCTAGTTTCGCAGTGTCTTCAGCAATGACTAGCTCTTCATTAGTAGAGATAACCATTGCAGGGATACGGCTGTTAGCTGTAGTGATAGTACCTTCGCCGCCGAAACGTGCTTTAAGGTTAGCTTCGCTATCAACTTCGATGCCGAAGATGCCTAGGCGGTTAAGAACCATTTCACGGATTGGGCCAGAGTTCTCGCCGATGCCGCCAGTGAAAGTGATTGCGTCTAGACGACCTTCTAGAGTTGCAGTGTAACCAGCAACGTACTTAGCTAGACGGTGACAGAACACGTCCATTGCACGAGTTGCTTCTTCTTTCTCGCCGTAGTTGTCTTCAACGAAACGACAGTCAGAAGTCACTTCAGTTAGACCAGCAAGACCAGATTCTTTAGTTAGCATGTTGTTGATTTCTTCAACAGAGTAACCAAGAGCGTCGTGTAGGTGGAAGATGATTGCAGGATCTAGGTCACCACAACGTGTACCCATTACAAGACCTTCAAGAGGAGTAAGACCCATAGAAGTATCTACAGATTGACCGTTCTTGATTGCACATACAGAAGCGCCGTTACCTAGGTGACAGTTGATGATGTTAACTTCTTCAACTGGCTTGTTTAGTAGGCCTGCAACTTCACGAGTGATGAATAGGTGAGAAGTACCGTGCATGCCGTAACGACGGATGCCGTGCTCTTTGTACAGGTTGTACGGTAGAGCGTATAGGTAAGACTCAGAAGGCATTGTTTGGTGGAACGCAGTGTCAAATACAGCAACGTTTTGTAGACCAGGGAAGTTCTTTTGAGCCGCTTCGATACCGATAAGGTGAGCAGGGTTGTGAAGAGGTGCAAAAGTCGCAGCGTCTTGAATACCCTTAAGAACTTCATCAGTGATAAGAGCAGAAGAAGTGAACTGCTCGCCGCCGTGTACGATACGGTGACCGATAGCGCCAAGGTTAGCTTTAAGCTCAGGCTTAGAAGCAAGAATAGTTTCTACCATGAAAGATAGTGCTTCTACGTGAGCTGCGCCCGCGCCTAGTTGTGCTTCATGCTTGCCATCAAGTTTCCACTTCATACGAGCTTCTGGAAGACCAAGACACTCAGCAAGACCAGTTAGGTGCTCTGCACCTGATTCTGCATCAACAACAGCGAATTTAAGAGAAGAACTACCACAGTTTAAAACTAAAACTAGCTTAGACATTAATGACTACCTGTTTATTTTTCTGATCGAAATCAGTTAAGGATGAAAATTAATCTCAAGAATAGTCGAAGCACATGGGCTTGCGTACTAACCTTGGTCAAAAAAACGTTAATTTCCGTATAAAGTGAAAGCACTCTTTATCAAAAAGAGGCTTGTGCATTCCTTGCAGAAGTCTTCTCAAAGTTGCTTAAATTGTAAATAAGGGCAACAATGAGATTGAGGTCTGCAAATAATAGCGATATTGTGCAAATATAACAAAAAAATTTGAAAGAATATTATTTTTCGTCAAATTTTTGTGTTTTTAGTTGATGGTTTCAACTTTTTTTTAATGGGAGACTCATATGAGCAATAGAGTTGGTTTAGCGAGTAGTTTAAAAGATGGCCAAAAGTACATGGATCTCTGGCCCGTCCGCAAAGAGTTAAACTCGATCTTCCCTGAGCAGCGCATTATCAAAGCGACGCGTTTTGGCGTGAAAGTGATGCCAGCGATAGCTGCTATTAGTGTTCTTACACAAATGGTCTTTAATAATTATCAAGCGATGCCACAAGCTGTGGTCATGGCTTTGTTTGCAATCAGCTTACCGCTTCAAGGCATGTGGTGGTTAGGTAATCGCTCAAACACAAAACTTCCACCTGCGCTAGTCTCATGGTATCGCGAACTTCACGAGAAGATCACTGAAACGGGTTTCGCGTTAGAGCCAATGAAGTCGCGTCCTCGTTATAAAGAATTGGCGATCATTTTAAATCGCGCATTTCGTCAGCTAGATAAATCGTCAATGGAACGTTGGTTCTAATGAGTTTCAACTCTCCCTCTTGTCTGAGAGCAACTATTCATCATTGATGGTTTGTTCTCAGGTTTGATTTTTATTATTTTCGCTTCGCTTTTATTCACCTATCTCCCCCTCATTCCTTTTTTCTCTTAATACTCATGTAGTTTCTTACTTTTCAAATTCTGCCTTTCACTATTTCACGCATTTTTCGAGCCTTGTTGTGTTTTTGTTAAATATAACTTCAAGTCATCAATGGTTACTGGTAATAGTATCAATAGTGATGTTGTTCTCTTTGAGCGAGCAATAATGAGTAGAGCTTGATTCAGGGAGCGATAATGAGTTCTGTAAAAAAGGTATTGGCAGCGGTCGTAAGTTGTCTGTTGTTGCTATGGACAAGCAATGTCATGGCGAACATTGCCAAAGTTTCGGTTTCACAAGTTGTTGACCATCCAGATCTGAATGCAACACGTCTAGGACTTCTTGAAGGATTGAGAGCAAAAGGTTACGAACCGGGTAAAAATTTAGAGTTCTCTTATGAAATGGCTGGTGGCAATCCCGTTCAGGCTGCAAAAATAGCCAGAGAGTTAGTTAGTGAGAACCCTCATGTATTAGTTGGCATCGCGACACCGACCTCGCAAGCGTTGGTTTCAGCGACTCGAACGATCCCGATTGTGTTTACTGCAGTAACAGACCCTATCGGCGCAAGGCTTGTTAAACAATTGGAACAGCCGGGACGAAATGTCACGGGCCTTTCTGACTTATCACCTATTTCCCAACATGTATCTCTTATTAAAGAGCTACTCCCTAATGCAGGTTCAATCGGTGTGGTTTATAACCCTGCCGAAGCGAATGCCGTTGCATTAGTTGGGTTATTGAAAAAGTCTACACTAGACTTTGGTTTTACTTTGCATACTGCTAAAGCGTTGACTATCGATGATGTAGAAGAAAAAACAGCATCCGTGGCTAAAAAATCTGATGTTATCTACGCGCTAACCGATAACACGGTGGCAAGCGGTATTGAAGGACTTATAAATGCAGCAAACCAAGCTGGCACCCCCGTGATTGCAGGAGCAACGTCTTATGTTGGCAAGGGAGCAATAGCTGGGTTAGGTCTAGATTACTATGACGTTGGGGTGCAGACCGCTGATTATGTGGCCGCTATTTTGAACGGACAAAAACCAGGGAAGTTGAATGTTAAAACAGCTCAAAGCTCACAGTTGGTAGTTAACCTAGATGCCGCTCGTGAGCTTGGTTTGACGCTACCTAAGTCTGTGGTTGATCGTGCGATAGTCAGCCGTTGATTAGTATTGACATCAAAAAAAACAATGCTCGATAAGTCACTTTGTTAACAGGGGTTTAAACCATCACAATGAACAACATTAGTCGACTCTCACCATTAGCTGCGATCTACTTTATTCATCTTTAAGTAGTTATTTCCCCGTCAGGTACATCGTTAATATCAATTTACATTTTTTTACATCGAGAGGGCTGTCGATTAATGTCATAATATTAATGGAACCAATGAAAATAACTGAGCGCTAAGAGCACATTCTATGAAAGTAAATAGGCACTTTAGCCTTACCTTTGTCTTCGGCTTTCCCGCGGTGATCGCGATCATGTTACTTGGACTGATAGGTAAAAATCATTTTGATGTGGTAAAGAAAGATATCAGCAGTGAATTTCAGCGCATTGAAGAAGTGTTCAAACGAACCACTAAAGTTGTTACCGCTTTAGACTACAGCTTTTCTAATTACTACAAATCAGGAAACCCTCTTTTCCTTGACCACAATAAGCAAGTAGTTGACGGCCTTTGCCGAATTTGGCCTATTGACGTATTACTTCTTGCTGATGGAAAAACGGCAGATATCCCCTCTGTCGATATCGACTATATGTTAGTTGGACAAGAGTCCCTTTGTGATGAAGCTAGCGATAGCTATAAAAGTGCGTCAGAGAAAATTGCTCTCGCGCCAATTCTTTCATTTTTGTCCCAGCTTGATGAATATCACAACGGCGTACACTTTATAGATACTCGTGGTTATGTGATCTCTTCGCCTGAAGACTTTGCTAAAGAGCTAGGGAAAGAACTACTTTCGACCATAAAAAGCCGCCCGTATTGGCAAAGAACCGCCAACAATCCAGAACAATTGACTTTAACGGGTCCTGCGTATCGATTTGACTCTCTTGACCGTATGATAAGCATGACGATTCCGGTGTTTCATAAAGGGATACATCAAGGAATGCTTTCTGTTGAGATTGACGCAAGTAAACTGCTTACGAGTTCGAATGAGCACTTAGCCGGTAGAATCGATATTATTGATACCACCTTGGTTAATCCGGTTGACAGCGCTACTTTCTATCACGCGATACAACTGGAAGGAGTCACCTCTCATCACGCGATGTACTACGAATTAGATTTTGCTAAAGAGGTGGAACACTTTTTTGTCTACGAGAAAGACAGCCTGATTGTCGCTATCATCGTATATCTATTTTCTGTAACGCTCTTTTTCTTCGTTAACTCCAATATTGAACGTGGTTACTTCAAAGAGCTGGCAGCTAAAGATCCGATGACCGGGCTGCTAAACCGTAGGGGACTGGAAGCTTTTTGGCGCAGTGTGGAGCATGACCAGTTATTCGCCTTGACTGTATTTGACATTGATAATTTCAAGTTGATTAATGATACCTTTGGGCATGACAAAGGGGATGATGTTATTCGCTACATGTCCCGTCAGATAAGTAATAGCATTCGAAGTAGTGATGTCGCAGCAAGGTTTGGTGGTGAAGAGTTTGTCGTTTATCTAAAAGGTGATGACCGTGAGACGTTAATGAGGACATTAGAGCGTGTTAAAAATGCTGTCTGTGCGAACTCAGCTAACATTGTACCTAATGGTTTTACTGTCTCTGGTGGTGTTTGTATTACTGAAGCTGAGCATAACAACCTAAGCTTTGAAGAGATATTCAAACACGCGGATGAAAAGTTGTACGTGGCTAAGACGACTGGTAAAGACCGCATCGAGTTCTAACCACGTTATTGAAGTCTCACGCTGCAGAGGAGGAAAGCGCTGCTTTCTCTCCATGGCTAAGATCCGGTTAAGCTGAGTGGAAATGCTCTTCTTGATAACGTTGTAGGCGCTCTACGATAGGCGGCGCTTTCTTGAAAGTACGAATTTCTTTAAAGAGTTCATCCGCTTCAGGGTAGCCTTTACTTAGATAAACAAACCACTGCTTCACTCTATTGGGGTAGTACATGCCTTTGTCCCCTTTTATTTGGAACTCTGAGTAGCGCAGTAAAAGTTCAATGACTTTATCCCACGGCATTTTGTGATGGTTATGCTTAACGACGTTACCAAGGTTGGGAATGTTGAAAGCGCCACGGCAGACCATCAATGAATCGACGCCAGTGGCTTCTATGCAATCTTGACCATCTTGGTAGTTCCAGATTTCCCCATTGGCAATCAATGGCAGAGACGTTTTCTCTCTTATCTGATTGATGTAATCCCACTTGATTTCACTGGCTTTATAGCCGCCAACTTTGGTTCGTGCATGTACGGTGAGTTCGTCAGCCTTTGCTTGCTCGATAGCGTCGACAATTTCAAAGCATTCTTCCGGGTGCTCCCAACCTAGTCGAATTTTTGCAGATACGGGAATGTGTGCTGGCACCGCCTCTCGACAGGACTTCACCACTTGATAGATGAGTTCGGGTTCTTTTAGCAATGACGCACCACCATTACTTTTGTTTACCGCTTTTGCAGGGCAACCAAAATTAAGATCAATGCCTTTGGCACCTAAACTAGCAGCTTGAAAAGCATTCTCAGCCATCCAATTTGGGTGTTGCCCTAGAAGCTGGAGATGAATTGGCACACCAGCCATGGTCTGAGACCCTTGATGTAATTCAGGGCAAATACGGTGAAAAACATGCGGAGGAAGAAGTTGATCAACTACGCGCACAAATTCCGTCACACAGAGATCGTAATCATTGATCTCTGTGAGAATTTCACGCATTAGATGGTCTAAAACGCCCTCCATAGGGCCAAGTATTACTCGCATTTGCTTTACCGAAACTGAATGGATCGAAAATTAAGACGCGTGATTGTACGGGCAAGTTAAAAGCTTGTCACTATGAGCTAGGTGAATCTGACGTAACAGTTATTTCACCGGTTAGAGGGAAGTAGTTGAGCCTTGGTAAATCTTCGCCTAGCGAGTAACCATCAGTGTAGTAGTAATAGCAGCTTGGATCTGATGTATACCAAGCAACGATCGGTTCTTCTGAAGGGAATACTGATCTACCGTGATCTCTAACGGTGAGGTCAGTATTCATGAGCGCCCGCCAAAGCCTTGCGCAGTCACTCCCTCTAATTGCAGTCCCCGAATTAATCGGTAGTTGATCAACAGCGATTGGAAAACCAGTCGATGAAGGATAAACGCTGCCTTCACCATAATCGACATCTTGATTAAAATCAGGCTCTCCATCAACAAGCCACTGTGAGTGGTAAAGGTTAACCGCAGTTCGAAAAGAAGAAAAAGCACCTTGAGCTGTGGCTTCATGGCTATCGCGTTGGTAATTTAGAAAGCGAGGAACTGCGGTAACGGTAAGTATGCCTAAAATAACGACGACAGAGACTAGCTCTATCAAAGTAAAACCATTTTGGTGTTGTTTCATAATGCATTCTATATGTAACTAAATATTCCAATGACTCTTTTACACTTCAAACTTAAATTTTCAAAATGAAATAAGTTTAGTTTGCTGAATGGAACTAAAGATAATGTTTGCGTGGCTACTGGTAGGTGTAATTAATCATAGAGCTATACGAATAATTACTAATTGTTAGCCTTGTGGGTATAATGGAGACAACAGAATTGACTGACTAGTGAAGTAATATGAAGTATCAATTATTGAGTCTTCCTGACTCAATTAACGACGTAACAGCCCAGTTTGTAGAAGGTGCTATATTTGCATCTAACCTTGCAACTAAACCTCTTGACCCAGAGGCTTGGTTACCTATAGCTATTCCTGAAACTGGTCAGGACTTTGTTCCTCAAGTCACCGAGCAAATTAATCGCCAACATAACCTCATTCAGCGAAGTGAATATTTGCTTACAGAAGTGCTTGATGCAGATAACTTTGCTGAACAGCTAGCCGATTTTTCTGAAGGTTTTATGATGGTCTGGCCGACGATTGAAGAACAGTGGCAGGAAACGTCAATCGCAGATGGTACATTGCGCATGCTACAAGCAATGTTAACAACATTCATGCTGGCGATTGATGAAGAACAGACAATCGAGCAAATGAAAGCGGCTGGATTAGAAACCCCGCCAACTTTGAATGATCTAGTCGGGCAAGTCGATTTGATGGTGACAGAAGTTGCGCTAGCAGCGGATGAAGCGATGCTCGGAAATAAATCTCAAAGTGTGAATCCGTTTAAAGGCATCGGCCGAAATGATGTTTGCCCTTGTGAAAGCGGTAAAAAGTTTAAACAGTGCTGTGGAAAAAACAGTTAATAACGCTTTATGGATAAACTTAGCTTTGAGTGAGTAATAGATTTACTTTAAGTGATAAAAAAGCGACAAAAAACGCAAGTAATAAAAAGTCGACCTCGTGGTCGACTTTTTCGTTTCTGAACATGATGAGCTAATTGTTAGTCATTCTTTGATTTAACGAATTGAGAGATCACTACGAAACCGAAAACAAACAAGTTACCCGCGAAGATAATCACTAGCCATTGAGGCATTGAAAGGTCTAAGAACTGCCATACGACTTTGCTGCAGTCGCCGTAGGCCTCAAACATCCACGGAGCCCATTGGTTTAATGGTGCCCAGCTAGGGAAGGTCACGAACAGGTCGCAGGTAGCGAAAGGAGACGGGTTAAACTGGTAGTCAACGTGTTCTAAAGCTAGCAGTAATCCCTTATACGCGCCTAACCCCCAGCCAACTAAGCCTAACCAGCGAGAGAGAGGATTATGCGGGGCAATAGCACCAATTATTGCTGCGATGCCGATAGCGAGCATAGCAACGCGTTCGTAGATACACATGACGCAAGGGCCGAGCATCATCACGTGCTGAAAGAAAAGAGCACATGCTTCAAAAAAGACAATAAAAGCCAGCAGTAAAAGCCAAGATAAACGTCCCTTAGAGAAGTCTTTGAGCATTGCAAAAAAGTTCACGAATTTAATCCTGTCAATAAAATAAAAAAGCCCTGATTACTCAGAGCTTTTTATCTTGGATAAGTTTCCTAATCAACTAATATTTTTGATTAGTTAGGTGTTTGGCAACACAACGTTGAGTTAGTGGCCACTAGAGATAACTGGAGCGAGCACCTCACCAGTACGGTGAATGATCCAACCTGCATCATAAAACCATGCTGTCATCGGCTCTATGAAGAACACAATACCGGCAAGGCCAACAAGTGCTAGCACGATAGTATATGGCAGAGCCATCAATACCATACGGCCGTAAGACAGTCGAATTAACGGAGCAAGTGCTGATGTTAATAGGAATAAGAATGCAGCCTGGCCGTTTGGCGTAGCAACAGAAGGTAAATTAGTACCTGTATTGATAGCAACAGCAAGTAGATCGAATTGGTCGCGAGTAATGACGCCCTCTACCAGAGCTGTTTTCACTTCGTTGATGTAAACCGTACCAACGAATACGTTGTCTGAAACCATCGACAAGATACCATTGGCTACGTAGAAGAGTGCGAGCTGTGCGCCTTTATCTTCAACGTGAAGTACAGCATCGATTACTGGCTTAAATAGAGCCTGGTCGATGATTACAGCAACAACCGCGAAAAAGACGGCAAGCAGTGCGGTAAATGGCAGTGCTTCTTCAAAGGCTTTACCCATCGAGTGCTCTTCGATAACGCCAGTAAACGCTGTTGCTAAGATGATCACTGAAAGGCCAATCAAACCGACTTCAGCGACGTGAAGCGCTAGGCCAACAATAAGCCAAACTGCGATTGCACTTTGAACCCATAGTTTTGCAACGTCTTGTTTTGTACGGTTTGCGCGTTCTTTGTTGTCAAATTCAACTAAGATTTGGCGAACGTTATTTGGCAGCTCTGCGCCATAGCCAAATACTTTGAATTTTTCTACAAGTGCACAAGTTAGAATACCGCAGAAGAAAACAGGCAACGTTACTGGCAGCATACGGATGATAAATTCACCGAACTCCCAACCCGCTTGCTTAGCAATGACTAAGTTTTGTGGTTCGCCTACCATAGTCATTACACCGCCCAGCGCAGTACCCACACCAGCGTGCATAAGCAGTGAACGTAGGAATGCACGGTAGTTTTCTAGGTCATCACGAGTTAGCTCAGAGATCTCTTCATCATGAGTATGATCGTGCGCAGACGTTGTGCCCTTGCCTGATGCAACCTTGTGGTAGATAGAGTAGAAGCCCACTGCAACGCTAATGACTACGGCGATTACTGTCAGCGCATCTAGGAAGGCCGACAAGAATGCTGCAGCGACACAGAACGCGACAGAGAGTAGAATTTTGGATTGGATACCGAGCAGGATCTTCGTAAAAATGAACAGAAGTAGTTCTTTCATGAAGTAGATGCCAGCAACCATGAATACTAGTAAGAGTAATACTGGAAGGTTTGCTTGTAGCTCATGATAAACCATTTCTGGTTTAGTCATGCCAATGGCGACGGCTTGAATTGCCAATAAACCACCCGGTTGGAGAGGGTAGCATTTTAGAGCCATAGCTAGAGTGAAAATAAACTCAACCACTAGTAGCCAGCCCGCAACAAATGGGTCAACTAGGAAAAAAACAAACGGGTTGATGATTAAAAAGGAAATGATGGCAAGTTTATACCAATCAGGAGCTTTACCAAGGAAGTTTTTGATAAAAGCGTTTCCGAGAGACATCGGCATGTTAATACTCTTTTATGTTGATTATGAATAGACAAGCAATACAACATTTTGAGAATCGAGTTATAGATATAGTTAAAACCTATAACTAACAGTGACTTAGAAAAACTACATTCCATGTAATGTTCTGTGGTCTTGCCAAGTCACTCCCTTAGAAACTCAAGCACTGCTTATTTTTGAGCGCAACTCTACTCTTAGATAACATTTAGTCAACAGGAAAACCCCTGTAGCACTAAAAATACCTCTTTTTTGTTGAGAAACGCGATCAAAGTAGCGCAAGCATACCACTTAAAATGCGATAAAAACCGACTAGAATCAATATTTCAGCGAAATGATTGAAATTTACAGAATAACGACGGCTTATATATGATTATTACAACTTAATATTGCAAATTAATAGATTTAAAAATATGACTAATCTCATTGATTTTTAAAAGAATTTGTTGTGTTAATGGTTTGTTTAAATGATGGTTTACAGTCGCTTGCTATCCAAACCTTGAGTGCAAACGTGTGCTGAACTTTAGAGTTTTAGCTCTACTTGGGTTTTGAGTGAGTAAAATTTTTTGGAGGTATTTCCGCAGGGTGTTAACTAGTGGTATGATGAGTAAATTAGAACAAAATAATTAAATTGGATTGAAGTGTAGATGGTCATTAAGGCAAAGAGCCCGGCAGGATTTGCAGAAAAGTATATCATTGAAAGTATTTGGAATGGCCGTTTCGCTCCAGGTTCTATCTTGCCCGCAGAACGCGAGCTTTCTGAGCTGATTGGTGTTACACGTACTACGCTTCGTGAAGTACTTCAGCGTCTTGCTCGTGATGGTTGGTTGACAATCCAACACGGTAAGCCAACTAAAGTTAATCAGTTTATGGAAACGTCAGGTCTTCATATCCTTGATACATTAATGACGTTGGACGTTGATAACGCAAGTAAAATGGTAGAAGACCTGCTTGCTGCTCGTACTAATATCAGCCCTATCTTTATGCGTTATGCATTCAAAGCAAATAAAGAGGCTTCAGAGCGTACGATTACTAACGTAATTGAATCTTGTGAATCTTTACTTGCGGCACCTACTTGGGATGAATTCTTAGAATCGTCGCCATATGCTGACAAGATCAAACAATCGGTGAAAGAAGACGTAGAAAAAGATGAAGCGAAGCGTCAAACGATCTTAATTGCTAAAACTTTTAACTTCTACGATTACATGCTTTTCCAACGTTTAGCATTCCATTCAGGTAACCAAATTTATGGCCTGATCTTTAATGGTGTTCGAAAATTGTACGACCGTGTTGGTAGCTACTACTTCTCTAACCCAGAAGCTCGTCGTTTAGCCATGGAGTTCTACAAAAACTTGTTTGTTATTTGTGAAAGCGGTGAGCGTGAGAATTTGCCACTTGTGATTCGTAACTACGGTATCGCAAGCGCACAGATTTGGAACGAGATGAAGACAACGTTACCGACAAACTTTACTGAAGACGACAGCTAAGTCTTTTCATTAAACTACTGTTCGGTTGTTTTACTTATTGAGTAAACGACGTAAAGAAAACGAAAAAGCGGCGAGATAATCAAATTATCTCGCCGCTTTTTATTTATTGATAGTTGGTGAGAACGTATCAATAGGCAGTAACTTACCCTGCAAACTCTTCTGAGTCTGGACGGTTAGTAAATTGCACGCCATTTAGAAAATCGCAAAGTAGTTGGTCTTCACATACTTTGTAGTTCTTGTTCTCTGGCTTACGGAAGTAGGCACCAATCTCGTACTTACTTAGGCTGATGCCTACCACTTCTAATATATCTAATACATCTTCTGCTTTCATGTTCAACGCAATACGCAGCTTCATGAAAATCATATTGTTAGTCAGAGCAACTTCAGGTTTAGGCTGAACACCCTCTTTTTTGCCACGCTTAAGGTTGATAAAACCATTTAGGAACACCGCTAACTCTTTATCTTTCATCGTAGAGCATGACTTGTCGTTGTCTTCTTTTAGCCAATTGATCACTTGGTCATGAGCAACGGTCACATCAGCTTGCTCGATAGCTTTAATGATCTGTGCATTTTTAAGGTTTAGCGCGTGTTGAATACGACGCAAGATTTCGTTGTTAGTCACTGGGGATTCCTAAAAAGGGTTTGGAGAGTAAAGAGGTGTTGGTTAGCCCGTTATCGTCGACAAACCAATTTCTACTCTACATAGCATAGTTGACGGCGACTCTAACAGAGAACGCTTATTTTCGGTAGATATAAAAAATCCCCAATGCTTATTAACTCATTCAAGTTAAAAGTGCATTAGGGATTTCGCTATGAGTGCTTGTTATCTGACTGAAGCCAGAGCTACATTACACGCATACCAGGTTGAGCACCTTCGTGTGGCTCAAGGATCCACAGGTCGCTGCCACCAGGGCCCGCGGCTAGGATCATGCCTTCAGACATACCAAACTTCATCTTACGAGGTTTTAGGTTTGCGACCATTACGGTTAGCTTACCTTCTAGCTCTTCAGGTTTGTACGCTGACTTGATACCAGAGAATACTTGGCGAGTCTCACCACCGATGTCCAATTGGAATTTCAGTAGTTTGTTCGCTTTTGGTACTTCTTCACAAGAGATGATACGAGCAATACGCATATCGACTGCTGCAAAGGCATCGAACTCAATCTCGTCTGCGATTGGCTCTTTGTCTAGCTCAGTTTGGCTTGCTTGCTCTTTTTCAGCTTCTGCTTTTTCTTTCGCAGCTGCTTCTGCGGCTGCATCTTCTTTAGAAGATTCGATCATTGCTTCCACTTTCTTCGGATCAATACGGCTAAACAGCGCTTTGAACTTAGTGATTTCGTGATCAGTTAGCGGTGTAGCAATCGCTTCCCACGTTAGCTCTTCGTTTAGGAAAGCCTCAGTGCGAGCCGCAAGCTCTGGCATAACTGGTTTCAGGTAAGCCATTAGCACGCGGAATAGGTTAATACCGACAGAAGAAACTTCTTGAAGCTCTTTCTCTTTGCCTTCTTCTTTCGCAAGAACCCAAGGTGCTTTTTCGTCAATGTACTGGTTAGCTTTATCTGCTAGTGCAGTAATTTCACGGATAGCGCGGCTGAACTCACGAGTTTCGTATAGCTGACCGATACGCTCAGCAGCAGCAACGAATTCGTTGTATAGCTCAGGTTCTGCAAATTCAGCAGCAAGTTTGCCTTCAAAACGTTTCGTGATGAAGCCAGCGTTACGAGACGCTAGGTTAACAATCTTGTTTACGACGTCAGCGTTTACACGTTGAGTGAAGTCTTCAAGGTTAAGGTCAAGGTCATCAATACGGCTGTTTAGTTTCGCAGCGTAGTAGTAGCGTAGACACTCAGGGTCTAGGTGGTTTAAGTACGTACTTGCTTTGATGAATGTGCCTTTCGACTTAGACATCTTCGCACCGTTCACCGTTACGTAGCCGTGTACGAATACGTTGTTTGGCTTACGGAAACCAGCGCCTTCTAGCATTGCAGGCCAGAATAGGCTGTGGAAGTAAACGATGTCTTTACCGATGAAGTGGTAAAGCTCAGTTGTGCTGTCTTTCTTCCAGTATTCGTCAAAGTTTAGATCGTCACGCTTGTCACATAGGTTCTTGAAAGAAGCCATGTAGCCAACAGGAGCGTCTAGCCATACGTAGAAAAATTTGTTTTTCTCGCCTGGGATTTCGAAGCCGAAGTAAGGTGCATCACGAGAGATATCCCACTGTTGCAGACCAGACTCGAACCATTCCTGCATTTTGTTTGCAGTTTCATTCTGTAGAGAGCCAGAACGAGTCCACTCTTTAAGCATGCTTTCGAACTGAGGTAGGTCGAAGAAGAAGTGCTCAGAATCTTTCATTACTGGAGTTGCGCCAGAAACCGCTGATTTAGGGTTAATTAGCTCAGTTGGGCTGTATGTCTCACCACAGTTATCACAGTTATCACCATACTGGTCTTCTGACTTACACTTAGGGCAAGTACCTTTTACGAAGCGGTCTGGTAGGAACATCTCTTTCTCAGGATCGAAAAGCTGAGAAATAGTGCGGCTAGAAATGAAGCCGTTCTTTTTAAGTTCGAGATAGATGTGAGAAGCCAGTTCACGGTTCTCTTCGCTATGTGTGCTGTGGTAGTTATCAAAGCTGATATCAAAGCCAGCGAAGTCTTTTTGGTGCTCTTCACTAACAGCAGCGATCATCTCTTCTGGCGTGATACCCATCTGTTGAGCTTTAAGCATAATTGGCGTGCCGTGAGCATCGTCAGCACAGATGAAGTTTACAGTGTTGCCACGTAGACGCTGGTATCGAACCCAGATATCAGCTTGGATATGCTCAAGCATATGGCCAAGGTGAATAGAGCCGTTAGCGTACGGAAGCGCACAAGTTACCAAAAGTTGTCTTGGATCAGTTGCCATACTTAATAATTCGCTTTTTTGATAGGTATAAATTTTGAGAGGTAATACTACTTTATAACGTGTGATACGCCAAGGTATCAGACAAAGGATTCCCCTAGTTTTTTAGGGGTTCAGTCTTCATCTCGTGGGTGATAGCATAAATAAAAAAAGGAGCCCCAATGCGTAACTTTACTTCTAAGCAAGATTTCTGTTCATGGTTGAATGAGTTCGAGTCACCAATCCTCATCCCAGAGTGGGCGCTACACCAAAATATTGTATCGGTTGATCCTCGTGGGTCGTTTGTCATTACCTTGCCTTTTGCAGCTAATCAGCTCGCGGTTGAACTGGAACATTGGATCCACTCCCAGATTGAACAACAGCTTGTCAGCACTTTTCAGTTTGAAGTGAAAGTGAAGCCGTCTGCGCTGGAAACTACAGTCGCAACACCATTGAAAGGCGTTAAGAACATTATCGCCGTGACGTCGGCAAAGGGTGGGGTGGGTAAATCGACAACTTCGGTAAACCTTGCGCTTGCGTTATCTAAGTCAGGTTCAAAAGTGGGCTTGTTGGATGCGGATATCTACGGCCCATCAGTGCCTATGATGCTTGGCCAACTAGACGCGAAACCAGAAGTACAGAATAACAAATGGATGATGCCAATCGAAGCTCATGGCATTTTTACTCATTCTATCGGTTACCTTGTATCAAAAGATGATGCGGCAATCTGGCGTGGACCTATGGCAGCTAAAGCTTTAGGTCAACTTGTTAATGAAACCGTCTGGCCTGAGTTGGATTACCTTGTTATCGACATGCCACCGGGCACGGGTGATATTCAACTAACCTTGTCGCAGCAGATCCCAGTGACGGGCGCGGTTGTGGTGACAACTCCGCAAGATTTGGCATTAGCTGATGCGCGTAAAGGTGTGGCGATGTTCGATAAAGTGAGCGTGCCAGTTGCGGGCTTAGTGGAAAACATGAGCTACCATATTTGTAGTCACTGTGGCGAAAAAGAGCATATCTTCGGTGCTGGCGGTGCAGAAGCCATGTCAGAAGAGTTCTTTCTCGATATTTTGGCGCAAATTCCCCTGCATATTGATGTACGAGAAGACATCGACGCGGGTTGCCCAACGGTGATACGTCGTCCAGATAGCGAACACACGCGTCATTACTTAGAGCTTGCTGAGAACGTGGCTGCGCAGATGTTCTGGACTGGTAAGGCGAGACCAGAGGCGATTAACTTCTCGATGGTTGAATAGCAATGGCTGATCACAAAGGTGTGTAAATCATGTGTGGGTGAGATAAACAACGGTTGGATTAGGTGGATAGCCATAGGGGTTGTGCATATAGTTGTATTTAAGTTATTTGAAAGCAAACGATTGTTTTAAGTAAATGTATTAAGATCATCAATTTGACTGCAATTAGCTAACATCGCGACTAGAATCTATATGCTTTAGCCCCTATAATCAGGCGGTTTATCTCTTCCCACCACCAAACCATATCGGGTGCAAATTAATGTCTGATAATAATCAATGTGTCATCGTAGGTATCGCTGGCGCTTCAGCTTCAGGAAAAAGCCTGATCGCGAGTACGATTTATAATGAGCTGCGCGAAAAAGTAGGCGACCATCAAATTGGTGTTATCACGGAAGATTGCTATTACAGCGACCAAAGTCACTTGAGTATGGAAGAGCGAGTTAAAACTAACTACGACCACCCAAATGCACTAGATCATGACCTTTTATGCGAACATCTACAGCAGCTAATGAGTGGCAATGCCGTAGAAGTTCCAGAATACAGCTACACAGAACACACACGCACTTCTGAAGCGACTACACTTACTCCTAAGAAAGTGATCATTTTAGAAGGTATTCTGCTTCTGACAGACCCGCGTCTTCGTAAACTAATGCACGCAAGCGTATTTATGGATACACCGTTGGACATCTGTCTACTACGTCGCGTTAAGCGTGATGTAGAAGAGCGTGGTCGAACAATGGATACGGTACTTAAACAATACCAAGAAACAGTACGCCCAATGTTCATGCAGTTTATCGAGCCTTCAAAACAACATGCAGACATCATCGTTCCTCGTGGTGGTAAAAACCGTATTGCGATTGATGTGCTAAAAGCGCATATTGCGAAGTTGTTGAAGTCTTAATCGAATAAAATTTTGCCTAAGTGACTCACTTAGCTTTATTTTTTACCGAATCAGTGGCACTTTTATAGTGCCACTTTCTTTTGGAATCTAAGCAAGGAATATGCGGATGAAGAAACTACTCATTTTCATAGCTGTACCAGTGTTTGTTGTCGTTGCAGCAATTCTGGCACTAGTGCTGTTAGTGAATCCCAACCAATTTAAGCCATTAATTGTCGAACAAGCCCAAAAACACACCGGCCTAGAGCTCGTGATCGAGGGTGATATCAGCTGGCAATTCTTCCCATCTATTGGCTTCGAACTTGGTCAAACTGAATTACGTAACCCTGAAGGGTTCACCCAACCAAACCTGTTTAAGGTTGATACCGTTGGCGTTGATGTTTCGGTTACTCCGCTATTTAGCAACCAACTAGAGATCGGCAACATTACTCTAGATGGTGCAGAATTCTATTTAGAAACGCTTAAAGATGGTCGCAAGAACATCGATGCGCTCACACAAGCGTCTGCTCCTAAGGATTCTGAACCTGCAGCGGATACAAGTTCTGAAGCAACACCGGCGTCTCAAGAGCAAACTTCTACAGACACATCTGGCTGGACGATCAATCTTGCAGGTGTAACAGTCTCAAACGCATTGTTTGAGATGGACGACAAGCAAGCAGGTTCATTCACTAAGCTATACGATGTGTCTTTGAGTCTTTCTGAGTTTGCCGTTGATACATGGACGACCGCGACGTTTGCGGCTTCTGGTGAAAACAACCAACAGAAGTTCTCTTCAAATGGCAGTGCTGAATTCAAATTAGCGGAAGGCTTTGCAAGCTACGCATTACGAAATATTGACCTTAATGCCAAGTTCAATGATCCAGCAACGTCGATCGAGTCAGCGAAGATTGGCTTAAATACGTTTGAGTTCGATAAGGTTAACCAACTGACTTATGCGGTGATTGGTAATGCTGCTGGTCTTGACCTTGATCTTAAAGGTGGCGGTGACTTGACTGTCGATAGCGCGATCTCAAGAGTTACACTGAACAAGTTAACATTAGACTCAACATTCAAAGGTGAAACGCTTCCTCAATCACCAATGAAAGTGGATATGCTGTCTGACTTAAGCTTTGATCTAACTAAGAGTCACTTGAGCTTTGTGCTAGAGAAGCTGCAAGCTAACGCTATCGCACTAGACGGTAAAGCGGACATCACTTTATCTGAAATACCAAAGGTTCGTTTTTCTCTTCATAGCCCGAACATCGATTTAGATGAGTTCTTAGGCCTAGGTAATACATCAGAAACAGCGAGTGCTGCGCCTTCTGATTCTGCTGGTGGCTCAACTTCAAATACTACAGCTTCTTCGACGTCAAGCTCAGGTAGCTCGACTTCAAGTTCAGATAACTCGGCTCCTGCGAAAGAAGTAGAACCTGACCTGTCAGCACTGAAAACGCTTGATGTGAAAGGTAATATCACAATCGATAAGTTCAAGGCGAACAACGCAAAAATGCAGAACGTGAAAACGGCGTTCTCAGTTAACCGTGGTATCGCAGAACTGACATCGTTTACTTCGAATCTTTACCAAGGCTCTATCTCGGCAACAGCACGATTAGATGCACGCAAGACGCCAGCGACTTACACGGCTAAGAAAAAGATTAAAGGCGTAAAAGTACAACCGTTATTGTTTGACGTAGCGAACAACGATACGCTGGAAGGTACTGGTAATATCGATGTTAACGTTAAAGGTAAGAGCTTGACGCCAACAGGAATCAAGAAGAACTTGGTTGGCACTATTGCGATTAACTTTGAAGATGGTGCGGTTAATGGCATTAACATCGCGCAACTGATTCGAGAAAACTACGCTAAGATCAAAGGCGAGAAAGTCGAAAGCAAAGACGAGTCTCAAAAGACAGATTTTAGTGCAATGAAAGCAACACTCAAGGTTGATAAAGGTTGGGTTTCAACGAATGACTTATCGGCACAGTCACCTCTTTTACGCGTGACAGGTCAAGGTAAAGCAAACTTCATCAATGAAACGGTCGACTTCCTGGTTCGCACGTCAATTGTTGGCTCGCTTGAAGGCCAGGGTGGCAAGAGCATTGATGATCTCAAAGATGTGACGATTCCAATTAAAGTTACCGGCCAGTGGGCTGACCCTAAATTTGCGCTTGTCTTTGATGATGTGTTGAAACAGAAAGCTGAAAAAGAGATTGATCGCGGTATTAAGAAACTTGAAGAAAAATACGGTGACAAGATCAAAGATGAGAAAACTAGAGATGCAGTCAATGGTTTACTCAAAGGCTTGTTTAACTAATCGCTATTTTAAATAAATAGCATATAAAAAGCGCCATTCCTTATTACGAGGAATGGCGCTTTTTTTTTGGCTGCCGATAACACCCAAGAGATTCCCTATGACACTCGTCCCTCGTTCTAGGGAATGACGATCGGTGCTCGTCCTTTATTTAGGGGAGTAACACTGAAGCGTCGTCATCCTCGAGAGAGAAGAGTGACCAAGTCGGGGATCTCTGGTTGGAAGGCTGTTACCAATCCACACCTTGCAGAGCTTTTACTCCAGATTCAAAAGCGTGTTTTACGTTACGTACTTCTGAAACAGTATCGGCCATGTCCGTTAAAGTGCGGTGTGCTCCACGGCCTGTGATGATCACTGATTGCATTTTAGGACGGTTATTCAGAGCTTCTACCACTTCATCCAGTTCAATGTAGCCATAGCTCACCATGTACGTCAGCTCATCAAACAGAATTACATCAATCGACTCATCGGCTAGCATGCGTTGGCACTCTTTCCATACGCGCTGTGCGGCTTCAATATCTTTCGCTTTATTTTGAGTTTCCCAAGTAAAGCCTGTACCCATCACTTGGAACTCTACATCGAGTTTTTGAAGAACGTTCTTTTCACCGTTATCCCAAGTTCCTTTTACAAACTGAGCAACGGCACATTTCTTACCGTGACCGACTGCACGTGTAATCGTACCGAAACCTGATGTCGATTTGCCTTTACCGTTACCAGTAATAACCAATAACAGTCCTTTCACTTCTTGCGCTGCTGCGACACGTGCATCGACTTGCTCTTTTACTTTCTGTTGTCTTGCTTTATGGCGTTGTTCTTTGTTGTCTTCGGTCGACATAACAAATCCTTTTAAGTTGTGATTACGCCTATCATAGCCTAACTTAACGATAGCAAAAACCATCGGAAGAACAGGTGATTACGGATGAAAAAGATACTCGTGGTTTGTATGGGGAATATTTGTCGTTCGCCAACAGGAGAAGCGGTGCTGAGAAAGAAAGCTCAGCTGATGGATATTAATGTAACGGTCGACTCCGCTGGGACGATTGGCTTTCATCAAGGCAATCCGCCAGACTCGCGTTCAAAGTCAGCAGGAGAGAAGCGAGGCTACAGCTTTAAAGGGATTACTTCTCGTAAAGTGGTAGATAAGGACTTCGAAGAGTTTGACCTGATACTCGCGGCAGACAAGGCGAATTTGGATGACTTGATGAGGCAGTGTCCTGCTCACCTCCAATACAAGCTCGCGCTGTTTTTGAGCTTTGGAGAGTCACAGTATCAAGAAATTCCCGATCCTTATTATGGTGAGGGGAATGGCTTTGAATTAGTGTTGGATTTAATCGAAGAGTCGAGTGATGCAATATTAAATTCGATTTAACGTCGAAGCGATGTGCGGTGTTTGAGCAAAAAAGAACAAGATCAACACGATCAAGAATTATAGATATAAAAAGGCCGACATCGAATGTCGGCCTTTCTAAATCTAATTTAAGCGATAGCTAAGATTACTTAGACATTACTTTGTAGATTGGATCTTCTGCAACGTTCGCTTCAACTAAACTACCGGCTTTGTGCAGCATAGCAACACAGTCTTGGCTTAGGTGGCGAAGGTGAAGTGTTTTACCTAGCGCCGCGTAACGGTCAGCAATCGTGTCGATCGCTTCAATAGCAGAGTGGTCAGTAACGCGTGAGTTTGCGAAATCGACGATAACATCTTGTGGATCGTTGTATGCGTCAAACAACTCTAGGAAGTTAGCGGTTGAACCAAAGAAGATTGGGCCGTTAACTTTGTATTCTTTAGAGCCTTCAGCGTTAACTGATTTGTCTGCGTAGATGTGTTTAGCATGTTGCCAAGCAAACATTAGTGCTGAAGCGACAACACCCACACCAACAGCGACAGCAAGGTCAGTCAGTACGGTTACCACAGTAACCAGAACGATAACGAAGAAATCTTGCTTAGGAACGCGACGCGCCAACTTGAAGGTTGCCCATTCAAACGTACCGATAACAACCATGAACATCACGCCCACAAGTGCTGCTAGAGGAATCATTTCGATAAGCGCAGAGCCGAACAGGATGAACATCAGTAGTGCAACTGCCGCTACGATACCTGAAAGACGTCCACGACCGCCTGAGTTTACGTTGATCATCGATTGACCGATCATCGCACAACCACCCATCGCACCGAATACAGAACACGTTACGTTAGCCATACCTTGACCAACACATTCACGGTTAGATTGGCCACGAGTGTTTGTCATTTCGTCTAGTACCGTGAGTGTCAGTAGAGACTCAATCAGGCCGATAGCTGCAAGGATAATTGCGTATGGCAGGATGATTTGTAGTGTTTCGAAAGAAAACGGAACAGCAGGAATAGAGAAGGTTGGCAGAGAGCCTGCAAGTGTTGCGGCTTCATCACCAGACATGGTACGTAAGAAGTCAACAACAGTACGAGTTTCAAGATCTAGACCGACAACCAAAGCCGTTACTGTAACAATAGCAACCAGTGAAGACGGTACTGCTGTTGTTAGTTTAGGTAGGAAGTGGATGATACCCATTGTTAGTGCAACTAGGCCTAACATCAGTGTCATTTGACCGCTTGGTAGCCAAGTCAATGCACCTGTTACGTCCGGTGCTTTAAATTGCCCAAGTTGTGCTAAGAAGATAACAATCGCCAAACCGTTCACGAAACCAATCATTACTGGATGTGGAACGATACGGATGAATTTACCTAACTTGAATACACCCGCTGCAATTTGCAGAAGGCCTGCTAGCATTACTGCCGCGAATAGGTATTGAACGCCATGGGTTGCTACTAGGCTCACCATTACAACAGCCATTGCGCCGGTAGCACCAGAAATCATACCTGGACGACCGCCAAAGACAGAAGTGATTAAACCTACGATGAATGCTGCGTAAAGACCAACCATTGGGTCGACGCCTGCAACGAAGGCGAATGCTACGGCTTCAGGTACCAGAGCTAGGGCTACTGTAAGACCTGAAAGCACATCATTTTTTACAGAGTGCTTTGAAAATTGTGGGAATTCGAACATGTTTGCTCAGCTATGCTAAAAATGGATTTACCGACACGAGTGTATTGCGTAGCCAAACAGTGATGGAAAAGAGCGGCAATAGCGAAGTGTCGAAAAGATAAGTGCGCGAATGCTACCCAAAAATGTGATTAAGTTCAAGGTTGAACCCCATTTTGAGCAATATATCTATTATAACCAATCTGAGTTGTGGATATAAAAAAAGGGCGACTTATGAATAAGTCGCCCTTAGATAGTTCTCTGCAGATTACTCTGCGAAGCTCATTAGTATTGAGGTTTAGTCATGCCAGCGCCGGCTTTATTTGACGCTGCTTGGCTACCTGCACCTTTCGATACAAAACGCTCAGTACGGAATGGAGCTGCAACAACTTGAATCTCTTTGATCTCTTGAGGACCAGGAGCTTTAGTCATTGGAGAGCCCGCTTGTTTCTTCGCTTTTGGTGCCGCTTTAGGAGCTTCTGCTTTTACCACAGGCGCTTCTTCTACTTTTGCACTTTCAGCTTTAGGCGCTTTAGCTTCAACAACTGGTGTTGCTTCTGCTTGCACAGCTTCTGCTACAACAGGCGCTTCAACTTTCTCAGCTTCAACGACCACTGGTGCTTCTTCAGCGACAGTAGGAGCTTCAGTTACCTGAGTTTCAGTAGCCGCGTTTTTAGCAATAACAGCAGCTTCTTCACGGCGGATAATTACTTTACCCATCGCAAGTTCAGGACATGCAAAACCGCCTGCCATAGCAGTGTTACTTTGCGGTGCAGTCTCTTGAGCTACGTTTTGCTCTTGTACAGCAACTTGAGTTTCAACTGCTACTTCAACTTCAGCCACTTCAGGTTTTACCTGGTTATGGTGAGGTTTTGGAATGAAGCGAGGCATCACTTTACCCATAGCCATCTCTGGAGAAGCTACACCACCTTTACGTAGGCGGAATGGGTTAGGGCGACGATCACGACCGCGACGACGACGTTGACCACTTGCACGTAGGTGACGTGGTGAACGGCGGTTACGACGTTGCTTCGGCTCTTCCTGTTCAGTTTGCTCTGCGTCTGCTTGAGTTGCTTCTACTTGTTCCACAACTTTTTGCTCTTGAGCGACTGATTGCTCTTTCGCAATAGACTGTTCTTTAGCAACAGTTGACTCATTTGACGAGTTTTCTGCAGCTTCAGCTTGCTGGTCTTTAATACGAACTTGCTTGTTCAGTTTACGACGCTGACGACGCTCTTTAATCTTAGCTGCTTTCGCTTCTGGCTTAGCCTTAGGCGCTTCTAGTTTATCAGCTTGAGCTTCTGCCGCTAGCTGTAGACCTTCTTCTGCTAATTTAGATGGTGCTAGCTCTTCGCGTTGCTTCTGCTCATCACGTGGCTTATTGCGACGGTCTTGCTTAGGCTTACGAGGCTGACGATTTTGCTGTGGAGCTGTTTCTTTCTGCTCTTCAGGCTTCTCATCACGAACTGGCTTACGACGGCGTTTGTTGTCGCGGTTTTCGTTACGATTATCACTACGCTCACCACGTTGTTCGCCACGGTCACCACGTTGGTTACGACGACGGTTATCGTTACGATCACGGCGTTGACGGTTGCCGTTATTGCGATTGTTTTTAGGTTTTTCTTCTTGCTTCTCTTCTTCTTTTTTCTCTTCTTGAGTTGAAGATCCAAATAAGAAGCTACCGATAGCTTTGAAGAAACGACCAACTAAGCCTGGTTCTTGAGTCGCTGCTGATTCAGCTTTTTTCTCTTCTACAGCTTTAGGTGCTGGAGCAGGAGTCGGTGCTGATTGAGCAGGAGCTGCGAAGCCTTTAAGAGCTGGCTCTTCGATCTTCTTAGGACGAATAGTCTGTTCTGCTGGCTCTTTGCTTTCTGCTTCTTTTAGAGCTTCTAGCTTGGTAGGCAGCAAGTAAGACAGTAGGTCGAACTCTTCACCTTCACGAACACGGATAACCTCAAAGTGTGGCGTTTCCATGTCAGAGTTAGGAACAACAGTGATCTTAACTTCTTGGTTCTTCTCGATGTGGTTTACTGAGCGACGTTTCTCGTTCAATAGGTAAGAAGCGATTGGAACAGGCACAACAGCAAGTACTTGTGCTGTGTTGTCTTTTAGAGCTTCTTCTTCGATCAGACGTAGAACAGATAGTGCTAGTGATTCGTTATCACGAACAACACCAGTACCTGTACAGCGAGGACAAATGTGGTGGCTTGCTTCTGCTAGTGATGGGCTCAAACGTTGACGAGACATCTCTAGAAGACCAAAGCGAGAAATACGACCAATCTGAACACGTGCGCGATCTAAACGAACAGCATCACGTAGACGGCTTTCTACTTCGCGTTGGTGGCGAACCGGAGTCATATCGATAAAGTCGATAACAACAAGACCACCTAGGTCACGTAGACGCAATTGACGTGCAATTTCATCGGCAGCTTCAAGGTTAGTGTTAAGTGCTGTTTCTTCAATATCGCTGCCCTTTGTTGCACGAGCAGAGTTGATATCGATAGAAGTCAGAGCTTCTGTTGGGTCGATTACGATAGAACCACCAGATGGAAGACGAACTTCACGTTGGAAAGCAGATTCGATCTGGCTTTCAATCTGGTAATGGCTGAATAGTGGTACTTCACCATCGTATTTCTTAACGCGATTCATGAAATCTGGGCGTATTAATTGAATGTGCGCTTGTGCACGTTCAAAAATAGTATTGCTATCGATTAGAATCTCGCCAATATCACGACGTAGGTAGTCACGAATTGCGCGAACAATAACGTTACTCTCTTGGTGAATTAGGAAAGGAGCTGCATTTGAATCAGAAGCTTGCTTGATAGCGCCCCAGTGATTCAATAGAACGTTCAAGTCCCACTCTAGCTCTTCTGCACTTTTGCCAACACCCGCTGTACGCACGATTAAGCCCATACCTTGAGGAAGCTCAAGAGTGCTTAATGCTGCTTTCAGTTGAGTGCGTTCATCACCTTCGATACGACGAGAAATACCGCCAGCACGAGGGTTATTAGGCATAAGAACTAAGTAACTACCCGCCAAAGAGATGAAAGTTGTCAGTGCAGCGCCTTTGCTACCACGTTCTTCTTTCTCAACTTGTACGATTACTTCTTGTCCTTCTCTTAGCACTTCTTTAATGCTAGGACGGCCTTGGTATGTATAACCTTCAGGGAAGTATTCGCGGGCAATTTCTTTAAGAGGGAGGAAACCGTGACGCTCTGCACCGTAATCAACAAATGCCGCTTCTAGGCTTGGTTCAATACGGGTAATACGTCCTTTGTAGATATTCGCTTTCTTTGACTCGTGACCTGGACTTTCGATATCTAGATCGAACAGTCGCTGGCCATCAACCAAAGCGACACGCAACTCTTCTTTTTGAGTTGCGTTAATTAACATTCTTTTCATTTAGAAATTCTCATTGTCTTTTCTTATTTTCATCATTGGTCTTATCGCTTTAGTTCGTTTCTCATGGTGCCAGATCCCATGGCTTTATCGGTGCAGCCTCCCGGCTGGAGAGGGATGCTCTGGGGCACGTCAGTCATCATAGGGAGTTAGCCTATGATCCGCGATGTGGCGGTGAATACTCAACATGAGTGTACGTGAGTAGAGCGATAAGGAACTCAGTTGACCGTGTCTTACGCCGATTGCAGCACTGTCTAATCTGAGTCATCTACTCATTTACTTGCTTATGAATGGTTAGCTGTTTAAATATCAGTCAATCCATTGATAGCAGCTGTGAACTATAGCAGTGGTCGGTAAACACAGCAATCTGCTTTGTCGTAATGCGGTAAAAAAAACAGTTTTTGTTTGAGTTTTGATAGCTCTAACTCACTGTCTATAAATAATTTATCAATTGATATTTTAATTTGCAGGAAGCTTGGTGCTTTTTTGTTCGAAGAATCAAAGAAATATAGAACTTCAATGACCTTTTAGGGATGTAGTCGCAGGGATTATAGATAAATAAGTTCAGATTAGGGCTAAGAAAATCTCAATTATCAAAAGTGACAGTGATACAATAAACCAATGAGCGAAATTAGAACCCAAGTCCAATTTGTCGACATTGACGAAGATATGGCTGGTCAGCGTATTGATAACTTCTTACGCAACCAATTAAAAAACATCCCGAAAAGCATGATTTACCGAATCGTGCGTAAAGGCGAAGTCCGCGTTAACAAGAAACGCATTAAGGCTGAATACAAACTAAAAGCAGGTGATTTAGTTCGTATCCCACCGGTAACGATTGAAGAGAAAACGGAAGAGAACGTACCAAGCACGAAACTCAATAAGGTTTCGGAACTGGAACAGTGCATCATCTATGAAGATGATCACATGCTGATTCTCAATAAACCATCAGGTACTGCAGTTCATGGTGGCAGCGGCTTGAAGTTTGGCGCGATTGAAGCATTACGTGCACTTCGTCCTGATGCTCGTTTTCTTGAATTAGTGCATCGTATTGATAGAGATACGTCTGGCATTTTGCTTGTTGCTAAGAAGCGCTCGGCGCTAAGACACCTTCAAGCACAGTTCCGTGAAAAAACGGTTCAAAAATATTACTTCGCTTTAGTGATGGGTGAATGGAAGAACAGCTGTAAAGTGGTTAATGCCCCTTTATTGAAAAATGAAGTAAACAGTATTGTTCGCGTAAACCCGAACGGTAAGGCTTCTGAAACTCGTTTTAAGGTTTTGGAAAAATTTCAAGATGCGACGCTAGTCCAAGCAAGTCCAATTACAGGCCGTACACACCAAATCCGTGTGCACGCTCAGTATACAGGTCACCCAATCGCTTGGGATGATCGCTACGGTGATCGTCGTTTTGATGCTTACACCGGTAAGGTTGGCCTTAATCGTCTGTTCTTACATGCAGCTAACATCAAGTTTACCCACCCGGGTAGCGAAGAGAAGATGGATATCTCGGCGCCGATGGAAAAAAGGTTAGAGAGAGCCCTAACTGGCTTACGTAAGCTTTAGGAAGATACAAGATTGAAAGGCCTAGCTCTTCTAGTCTTACTTATCGACTAACAAAAAAGGTTGACGAATTTCGTCAACCTTTTTTGTTTTCATATGTTGCAGAAGCTCCCCAACTCGCTCGTTCCTCGCTCTTGAGGATGACGACTTTTTAAGGTCACGTTCTATAGCATTAGCGGATTAGATAAAATTGCGCGTTCCGTCATTCCCTAAACTGACGAAGGAAGGAGTAGGGAATCTCCAACAGAGTGGTAAGTATCGCTTACAACACGTTCATTCCTTGTGCCTCAAGCATATCGACTAAATCGATCAGAGGTAAGCCGATCAGCGTGTTTGGGTCTTTACCTTTCATTTTCTTAAATAACGCGATGCCTAACCCTTCACACATAAAACTGCCAGCGCAGTAATAAGGCTGCTCTTTCTCAACATAAGCAATGATCTGCTGATCTGTTAAATCACGGAAATGCACGATGAAGGTATCTAAGCGAGTGTCGGCTTTATTGGTTTCACTGTTCCATACCGTTACCCCAGTATAGAAAGTGATGCTTTTGCCGCTTTGACGAGATAATTGCTCGATCGCTTTTTCACGAGTAAGCGGTTTACCAATGATTTCTCCGTCAATCACACAGACTTGATCGGAACCAATCACTAGGCTTGGTTGTTCAACACTACAAGATTTGGCTTTTGTCTCGGCGAGACGCATCACTAACTGTTGAGGTGTCTCTTCTGGAAGCGGCGTTTCATCGCAGTCAGGCTTAGCTGTGACAAAGTTTAACTGTAGTTTTTTGAGGATCTCTTGCCTAAATGGAGATGTAGAAGCTAAAACTAGTTGGTAATTTCTCATTTTAATTTACAATTCGTGTAAGCATTTAGTTCAGGATAACGTAACTTAGCCTGCTATTCATAATGCTCTGAACAGGAAAGGTAGGAAAGTACATTTTTTTTGCCATTTCCTTTGACTAAACACGATTTGGAAGATAAGATTCGCGCCCTATGCAAAAGGAAAAAATACCGCGTACAGTTGATCCGGCAAGAACGGCTCAAAAACGACTCGATATGGATGGTATCATTCAAGTCAGTCTTTTGAAGCGTTTAACTGAAACAACTGAAGGCGTAAAACGTGACGCGCAAGTCTCAATGTCATTTGGGCTTGATGAACAACGATTAGTCGTTATCTCTGGTAAAGCTAACGTCGAAGTCGATTTAGAGTGTCAACGTTGTAATGAGGTTTTCGCACATGAGTGCGATGTCCAATTTACTTATACTCCTGTTTACAGCGAGAAAAGTGAAGAGGAAGCACCGGAAGAGTACGATTTGGTAGATCTGAACGAGTACGGTGAGTTAGACCTGATTCAATTAGTTGAAGACGAGTTCATCCTTGGATTGCCACAAATAGCAATGCACGACGATGCGAAATGTAGCGTTAACTCAAATAACTTGGTGTTTGGTGAACTTCCTGAAGAAATTGAGGAAGATAAAAAGCCGAATCCATTTGATGTTTTAAAAAACTTAAAGAAGTAACTTATTAATAAGTATCTTTAAGAATTTACATAGGAGTAGGGTCAATGGCCGTACAAAAGAGCAAGAAATCACGTTCAATGCGTGGCATGCGTCGTTCACACGATGCGCTAACTACAGCTGCACTTTCTGTAGACGCAACTTCAGGTGAAACTCACCTACGTCACAACGTGACTGCCGAAGGTTTCTACCGCGGCAAAAAGGTTATCAACAAGTAAGGTTGACCTTTGCAAAATCTAACCGTTGCGCTTGATGCAATGGGCGGGGACTTCGGTCCTCGTGTAACAGTGCCTGCCGCCGTGCAGGCACTGTCGTATTTCCCAGAGCTAAAAGTCGTTCTAATAGGTGATCGAAACGCGATCACATCTCAATTATCTTCATTAGGTCGAATGCCTGATTCTCGTTTGAGTATCCAGCATTGTGATCGAGTTATTTCCAATTCTGAAAAACCTTCACTGGCCCTACGTAACAGTCAGGGTAGCTCTATGCGTGCTGCTATCGATCTGGTTGCCGAGTCACAAGCTGATGCTTGTGTGAGTGGTGGTAATACAGGCGCACTGATGGCGTTATCTCGTTTCAGACTCAAACTTCTTCCCGGTATTGATAGGCCTGCATTGGTTTCAGCTTTGCCTACCGCTTCTGGTAACCGTACCTGGATGCTTGATTTAGGGGCGAACGTTTCTAGTGACGCAGATTCGCTGTTTCAGTTTGCTGTAATGGGCAGTGCATTAGCGGAGCAACATTTAGGTCGGGCGCCTCGTGTCGCTATCTTGAATATCGGCGCTGAAGAAATTAAAGGCAATGACCTTGTAAAACGATGCGCTGAAATGTTGTCTAATACTCAGTCTGTGAACTTCATAGGCTATATTGAAGGTAATCAATTACTTCAAGATGCTGCTGATGTCGTCGTATGTGATGGTTTTGTGGGCAATGTCTGCTTAAAAACGTGCGAAGGTACGGCTCAGCTCTTTATTGATAAGCTAAAAACGCGCATGATGGCTTCAACAATAAAGGGTTGGATTGCCAGAATGTTGTTTTCTGAGCTATTTACCGAATTAAAAACCTTGAACCCCGACCAGTATAACGGCGCAAGTTTGTTAGGATTGCGCGGCATTGTCATTAAAAGTCATGGAAGTGCTGATGTGTCTGCAGTCGTCAACGCGATTGGTGAAGCAGTACACGAGGTCAAACGACAAGTCCCCAGCCGCATTAGCGATCGTTTGGAAGCGGTTTTACTCGAGAGGCATTATTAGTCTTCATGTATAGCAAAATTTTAGGTACTGGCAGCTACTTGCCATCTCAGGTGCGTACTAACGCAGACTTAGAGAAAATGGTAGAGACTAGCGATGAGTGGATCGTTGCTAGAACAGGTATTAAAGAGCGTCGTATTTCAGCGGAAAACGAAACCGTTGCAGATATGGCGTTTTACGCTGCTGAGAATGCCATTGAAATGGCAGGTATCGACAAAGAAGATATTGATTTAATCATCGTTGCGACAACCAGCAGTAGCCATACATTCCCGTCTTCGGCATGTCAGGTACAAGGTAAGCTTGGTATCAAAGGCTGCCCTGCGTTTGATTTAGCTGCGGCGTGTTCTGGCTTTGTCTATGGATTGTCTGTTGCTGATCAACATATCAAGACAGGTATGTGTAAAAACGTTTTGGTAATCGGTGCGGACGCACTGTCAAAAACCTGTGATCCGACTGACCGCTCTACTATCATCTTATTTGGTGATGCTGCAGGCGCGGTAGTTGTAGGCGCAAGCGAAGAGCCAGGTATTTTGTCGACTCACATTTACTCTGATGGTAAATACGGTGAGCTTCTAAGCCTAGAAGTTCCAGAGCGTGGCGGTGATGCAGACAAATGGCTGCACATGGCGGGCAACGAAGTGTTTAAAGTGGCGGTAACTCAGCTTTCTAAGCTAGTTAAAGACACATTAGCGGCGAACAATATGGATAAGTCAGAGCTTGATTGGTTAGTTCCACACCAAGCCAACTACCGTATTATCTCGGCAACCGCGAAAAAGCTGACAATGTCGCTTGATCAAGTAGTGATTACTCTTGATAAGCACGGCAATACGTCGGCGGCTACCGTACCAACGGCCCTTGATGAGGCTGTTCGCGACGGGCGAATTAAACGTGGTCAAACGCTTCTACTTGAAGCGTTTGGCGGCGGCTTCACTTGGGGTTCTGCGTTAGTTAAATTCTAACCCCAAGCGATAATTAACAAACAAGGCACATAACTTATGTGCCTTATTCAATTTTTTGCTTTGCTTAAAGGAAAATTACAATGAGCAAATTTGCTATCGTATTCCCAGGCCAAGGCTCTCAAGCTATCGGTATGCTTGCTGACCTAGGCGAACAGTATGATGTTGTTAAAAAGACATTTGCTGAAGCTTCAGAAGCACTTGGTTACGATCTATGGGCATTGGTTCAAGATGGTCCAGTAGAAAATCTAAATGAAACTTTCCGTACTCAACCAGCTCTACTAACAGCGTCTGTTGCAATCTGGCGTGTATGGCAAGAGCTTAGTCTAGAGCAACCTGCAAACCTTGCAGGCCACAGCCTAGGCGAATACTCAGCACTCGTGTGTGCGGGTGTTATCGACTTTAAAGAAGCGATCAAGCTGGTTGAGCTACGTGGTCAACTGATGCAAGAAGCGGTTCCTGCGGGCGTTGGTGCAATGTACGCAATCATCGGTCTCGATGATGAAGCGATTGCTAAAGCGTGTGAAGAAGCGGCACAAGACGAAGTTGTGTCTCCAGTTAACTTCAACTCACCTGGCCAAGTTGTTATCGCGGGTAATAAAGCAGCAGTAGAGCGCGCTGGTGCACTATGTAAAGAAGCGGGCGCTAAACGTGCTCTACCTTTACCAGTATCTGTGCCTTCTCACTGTGCCCTTATGAAGCCTGCAGCAGACAAGCTAGCCGTTGCTCTAGAAGCTCTAGAGTTCAACACGCCGGCACTGCCTGTTATCAATAACGTTGATGTTATTGCTGAAACAGACCCTGCAAAAATCAAAAGCGCACTTGTTCGCCAACTGTACAGCCCAGTTCGTTGGACTGAAGGTGTACAAGCGATGAATGAGCAAGGCGTAGAGAAGCTACTAGAATTAGGCCCAGGTAAAGTTCTTACCGGTCTAACAAAACGAATCGTAAAAACTATGACAGCTGCTGCAGTTAATGACACTGCATCACTAGAAGCTGCTAAGTAAATAAACACCTAATAGAGAAGTTATGATGAATTTAGAAGGCAAAGTTGCACTAGTTACAGGCGCAAGCCGTGGTATCGGTCGTGCAATCGCTGAACTTTTAGTTGAGCGTGGTGCTAAAGTTATCGGTACTGCTACGTCTGAAGGCGGCGCTGCTGCAATCAGCGAGTACCTAGGTGAGAACGGTAAAGGTCTTGCTCTTAATGTAACGGATGTTGACTCAATTGCTGCTACACTGAAAACCATCAATGATGAATTCGGCGCGATTGACATTCTAGTTAACAACGCAGGTATCACTCGTGATAACCTACTTATGCGTATGAAAGACGATGAGTGGAATGACATCATCGATACTAACCTAACGCCTATCTTCCGCATGTCTAAAGCTGTTTTGCGTGGCATGATGAAGAAGCGTCAAGGACGTATCGTAAACGTTGGTTCTGTAGTTGGTACTATGGGTAACGCTGGTCAAGCTAACTACGCAGCTGCAAAAGCGGGCGTAATTGGTTTTACTAAATCAATGGCTCGTGAAGTTGCGTCTCGTGGTATTACAGTGAACACTGTAGCACCTGGTTTCATTGAAACTGACATGACTAAAGCGCTAAATGATGATCAACGTGCAGTAACTTTGGCGAATGTACCAGCAGGTCGACTAGGTGACCCTCGCGAAATCGCTGAAGCTGTGGTATTTTTGGCGTCACCTGCGGCAGCTTATATCACAGGTGAAACACTTCACGTCAATGGCGGTATGTACATGGTGTAAATTATGTGCAACATTTGTGCATGATTTAAGTCAAGATCATACGTAATTTCGGTTAAAATCGTGAAAATTGTGGTTTGACCAGAAAAGTTGACCTTGCAACTTTCAATAGATTGAATAAACTACGGAAAACATCGCATAAAGCGAACTCTGTAAAGGAAAAGAAAAAATGAGCAACCTCGAAGAACGCGTAAAGAAAATCATTGTTGAACAGCTAGGTGTAGACGAAGCTGAAGTTAAAAACGAAGCTTCTTTCGTTGATGACCTAGGTGCAGATTCTCTAGACACAGTTGAGCTAGTAATGGCTCTAGAAGAAGAATTCGACACTGAAATCCCAGATGACGAAGCTGAGAAAATTACTACTGTTCAAGCTGCTATCGATTACGTAACTAGCGCTCAGTAATAATCTCTCCCAGGCGGTCACCTTGACCGCCTGTGTTTTATCTAACTCATCTATCCTCATCTTAAATCACCTCAATCCCCGGAGTGTAATATCGTGTCCAAGCGTCGTGTAGTTGTCACTGGCATGGGTATGTTGTCGCCGGTAGGCAACACTGTAGAATCTTCTTGGAAAGCCCTGCTAGCTGGTCAAAGTGGTATCGTTAATATCGATCATTTTGATGCAACCAATTTCTCAACTCGTTTTGCAGGTCTAGTTAAAGACTTTAACTGCGAAGAGTATATGACTAAAAAAGATGCTCGTAAGATGGACTTGTTCATCCAGTACGGCGTCGCAGCAGGTATTCAAGCTTTAGATGATTCAGCCCTAACTATTACTGAAGAAAACGCCCCTCGTGTAGGCGTTGCTATCGGTTCTGGTATTGGTGGTCTTGGTTTGATCGAAGCCGGTCACAAGGCTCTAACTGAAAAAGGCCCTCGTAAAATCAGCCCGTTCTTCGTACCGTCGACGATCGTGAATATGATTGCGGGTCACATGTCTATCATGCGTGGCCTACGCGGTCCAAACATCGCGATTTCTACGGCATGTACGACTGGCCTACATAACATTGGTCACGCGGCTCGTATGATTGCATACGGCGATGCTGACGCAATGCTAGCGGGTGGTGCTGAAAAAGCATCGACACCACTAGGTATGGGCGGTTTTGGTGCGGCTAAAGCACTGTCTACTCGTAACGATGAGCCTCAAAAAGCTTCTCGTCCATGGGACAAAGGCCGTGACGGCTTCGTTCTTGGTGACGGTGCAGGCATGATGGTTCTTGAAGAGTATGAACATGCTAAAGCTCGTGGCGCTAAGATTTACTGTGAGCTAGTTGGCTTCGGTATGTCGGGTGACGCTTACCACATGACATCTCCAAGTGAAGATGGTTCTGGTGGTGCACTAGCAATGGAAGCGGCTATGCGTGATGCTGGCATTACTGGTGAACAAATCGGTTATGTTAACGCACACGGTACTTCGACTCCTGCAGGTGACGTAGCGGAGGTGAAGGGCATCAAGCGTGCTCTTGGCGAAGCAGGCAGCAAGCAAGTATTGGTTTCTTCTACGAAATCAATGACAGGTCACCTTCTAGGTGCTGCAGGTTCTGCTGAAGCTATCATCACAGCGATGTCTCTAATTGACCAAATTGTTCCACCAACAATCAATTTAGATGATCCTGAAGAAGGCTTAGATATTGATTTAGTACCTCATACTGCGCGTAAAGTTAGCGGTATGGAATATGCTGCATGTAACTCGTTCGGTTTCGGTGGTACAAACGGCTGTTTGATCTTCAAAAAGATTTAATCTTTTTATTAAAGACGTAAACACTCGTAGATAGTCATAATTAGACTTGTTTTTAAACGGCTTGATGCTTTAGCATTGAGCCGTTTCTTTTTATGGGGAAAAAACATGTTTTGGGTTGATGGAGAAAGCCAGCAAACTATCGATATATTGGATCGCTCGTTTCAGTACGGCGACGGCTGTTTCACGACAATGCTCGTGAGTTATGGTGAAATACAACATTTTTACGCTCATCAGCACCGTGTAGACGAATGCCTTAAAGCACTACGCATTTCTGCTCTTGATTGGGATGTGGTTCGCCTTTGGATCGATAATGCACTTCAACATATCCAAGATAACGATCTTCATAGGACAAAGAATCTTGATGGTTCATCGAATCTTCAAGGTAAAAACATGCCCCATAATACAAAAGCAGGGATCAAGCTACACGTTAGCCGTGGGGCTGGCGGTCGTGGCTACAGTACCAAGAATATCGTCAAGCCAATAGTAACCATCAGTACCTTTGATTTCCCCAATCATTATTCAGCATGGCAAGACTCCGGTGTCGAGCTAGGTATCTGCCGTCAAGCACTAGGTTTGAGCCCACTGCTCGCTGGCCATAAGCACAATAATCGTCTTGAGCAGATCTTGATGAAAGATGAAATGGATCAGGCTGATGAAGTGGATGGTGTGGTGCTTGATATCTCGGGCAATGTGATAGAAACCACCATGGCCAATCTGTTTTGGCGCAAAGATCAGATGATATATACACCTCAACTCACGCAAAGCGGCGTGGCTGGGGTTATGCGTAAGCATGTGTTAACGGCGCTGAATCAGAGTGAACTTTCCGTTACAATTGGTGATTACAGCCTATCCCAGCTCATGCAAGCTGATGAGATTTTCATAACCAACTCCATTTTAGGGGTTGCCCCAGTTACCCGTATTAGTGATATCCAATTTAAGATTGGAACCGTTACTCGTAGCCTTCAAGGACAACTAAACTCGTGATCAAAAAGTTATTCATTTTTATTATCTTGTGCCTAATCGCAGCCGCAGCTGCTGGTTTTTATGTTTACAACCAAGCGCAAGATAACCTGAAACAAGTTATTCAATTAGAAAAACCGCAGGTGGTTACCGTTGCTTCAGGTAGCAGCTTTAACCGCGTTCTAGCCCAGTTGATTAACGAGGGGCTTTTCGAGGCTTCTCCTTACGAGAAATTAATCCGTAAGTTACATCCTGAGCTTGTAGACGTAAAAGCGGGTACATTCCTGCTTGAACCGGGTTTAACCTTAGAGCAGGCGCTACAAGTGCTTGTAGAAGGGAAAGAGCACCAATTTACGATTACCTTCGTAGAAGGCAGTCGTTTTGATGAGTGGCTTGTTCAGCTAAAAGACAACGAATTCATTCAGCAAACGTTAGACGGTGTTTCTGAAAAAGAGATCGCCGAAAAGCTTGGTATCGAAAATGAAAAGCTAGAAGGCCTGTTCTTAGCGGAAACATACCACTATACCTACGGCACTACGGATTTAGATTTGTTGAAACGCGCACATCGCGATCTAATGAATGTGGTCAATGATGAGTGGGAAAATAGAGCCGGTAAGTTGCCTCTTAAGTCGCCGTACGAAGCGCTAATTCTTGCGTCTATCATCGAGAAAGAGACTGCAGTAGCGTCAGAGCGTGAACGTGTGTCTTCTGTGTTCGTTAACCGCTTGAACAAGCGTATGCGTTTGCAAACTGACCCAACGGTTATCTACGGGATGGGCGATAGCTACAAAGGTAATATTCGTAAGAAAGACCTACGCACTCCAACGCCATATAACACCTATACAATGAGTGGCCTACCGCCGACGCCTATTGCAATGGCGGGTAAAGCGTCGATCAATGCTGCGCTGAATCCAGAGAAGAGCAACTACCTGTATTTTGTTGCGAGTGGAACGGGCGGTCACGTATTTTCAAAGAGTTTGACTGAGCATAACCGTGCAGTACGAGCTTACTTAAAGCAATTAAGAAAAAACAAATAAAGAAATAATTATGAATCAGTCGAAATTTATCGTAGTCGAAGGCCTTGAAGGTGCTGGTAAAAGTACAGCAATCAATACCATCGTTGAGACATTAAAAGCATCGGGTGTTAAAGATATCGTCAATACTCGGGAGCCGGGTGGCACTGTCTTAGCTGAAAAGATGCGCTCATTGGTTAAAGAAGAACATGAAGGCGAGAAGCTTCAAGATATGACGGAATTACTGCTGATGTACGCGGCACGTGTTCAATTAGTAGAAAACGTCATCAAGCCCGCACTCGACAGTGGTAAATGGGTATTGGGTGATCGCCATGATATGTCTTCTCAAGCATACCAAGGTGGTGGTCGTCAGATTGCACGCACTACTATGGAATCACTGAAAGCAACCACGCTAGGCGGTTTTAAGCCAGATCTAACCCTATACTTGGATCTTGACCCTAGAGTAGGGCTTGAACGCGCTAGAGGCCGTGGTGAGCTTGATAGAATTGAAAAGATGGATATCTCATTCTTCGATCGTACGCGTGAACGTTACCTTGAGATTGCAGAACAAGACGAAACGGTTCTTGTGGTTAATGCACAGCAAGAGATTGAGCAAGTGGCTGCTGATATTAAAGTCGCGCTTGGTGCTTGGCTCAATAAACAGTAGGTAGTCATGGCTGAAGTGTATTCTTGGCTCACACCAGTATGGAGTGAGTGGAAAAAAAGTCTCGATGCAGAACGTTTTCCTAACTCTGTGATTGTTAATGCACCTGAAGGGCTCGGCGTTGATGCGTTGATTAGCCAACTTACCGACGCATTGATGTGTACGAACTATGAAATCGAGTCGTGCGGGTTTTGCCACAGCTGCGAACTGATGAAGTCGGGCAGTCATCCTGATTTTCATGTGATCTCACCAGAGAAAGAAGGTAAGTCGATCACGGTTGATCAAGTGCGTGCCAGTAACCGCTGGGCTCAAGAGTCTTCTCAGTTAGGTGGTTTGCGCGTTATCTTGCTTACCCCAGCTGAAGCAATGAACGAATCGGCTTCCAATGCACTATTGAAAACTCTGGAAGAGCCATCAAGCAAGTGCATCTTCATTCTTTCAACTCGCAACAGCAATCGCTTAATGCCGACTATTATTAGCCGTTGTCAGCAGTTCAATGTGGTTAGCCCACAGTTGGAGGTCGGGTCGGCGTGGCTAGATGGTGAAGTCGGTAAAGCGGTACCGCAGTACATTTTAGCGCTCAATGACAACGCGCCTTTAAAAGCAAAGGCGATGTTTGAGCAAGGCGGTGTTGAAGCCTCAACAAAAGTGCTCGATGGCTTTGTCAATGTAATCAAAGGCACTCAACCTGACATGCTGAAGTTTTCCACAGAGCTTGGTAAAGATCCTTTGGTTCAATTAGGCTGGCTATGGCACTTACTGTCTGACGTGCAAAAGCTGCATTTTGGTTTGGCGAACCAAGCCATTACTCCTAGCGCGAAAGCATTGGTTGAAGTGATGTCTTATCAAAGTGCTTATACAGCATCTCATAAACTGTTGATATTGATTGAGCAGTTAAAGCAACACCCTGGGCTCAATACGGAGCTACTCATAATGAATTGGCTGATAGCCACTTGCGAGGAAACATGTTCGTAGATTCCCACTGTCATTTAGACAAACTGGATTACCAAGATTTACACACCAACGTAGAAGACGTGGTTAACAAGGCGAAGGCAGCCAACGTAGACCAACTGCTTTCTGTCGGTGTGACATTAGACTCGTTTGAAAACATGCTTGAGATGATCTCGCCGTTTGATAACGTTAAGGCTTCGTGTGGCGTTCATCCTCTCGATGTAGAGAGTGATTTCAACTTAGAAAGAATGCGTGAGTACGCGAGTAACCCTAAAGTTGTGGCGATTGGTGAGACTGGCCTAGATTATCACTACCAGCCAGAGACGGCAGAACTGCAACAGCTTAGGTTCAAGCAGCACGTTGAGTTGGCTGTTGAGCTTAATAAACCTTTGATCATCCACACGCGTAACGCGCGTGAAGATACGTTAGCTATTTTACGCGATGGTGGAGCAGAGAAGTGCGGTGGTGTGATTCATTGCTTTACTGAAGATCAAGCGTTCGCCGAAGCGGCAATGGAATTAGGTTTTTATATCTCGATCTCAGGTATTGTGACCTTTAAACAAGCCACAGAACTTAAAGATGTTGTGAAAAACCTACCGCTAGATAGGTTGCTGATCGAGACGGATTCGCCATACTTGGCTCCGATTCCATATCGAGGTAAACAGAATCAGCCTGCATATGTGGTCGAAGTGGCGGCTTATATCGCGCAGTTGAAAGGGCTGTCAATGAAAGATGTTGCTGAACAAACAACCAAAAATTACCGAAAACTTTTTTTGCGATAAAAAACTAACTAAACAAATAAAAGGGAGCGAAAGCTCCCTTTTTGTGTTTTTGATCACCAAAAGTACGTTTTTTTTTAATGTTTACTAATTATGTTGAACTTGAGAGCACTATTTACATCATTTGTAATTTTGTTACTAAAAATAACATTAGCTCCTATTTTATTTACCCAGTAAAATAATACACCTACCAAAAAATATAGATATATTTCAATGATTTAATTGCTTGTAAAGCATTGCATTTCTAGATTTGACATGTGATCCAAGACGTGTTTTGAAACTAAATTTCGTAAGTGACTAGAAAGTTAGTTCCGCATCAATATATATTTAGCGGCAGAAAATATAATGCAATACATGGTTACATTTTCACTGGGTGCTAACATATAGGCTACGGGGGTGTGCCGTTAGAACCCATATAATTATTTTATCTTTATCAGGAGCATAAACATGTTTAAGAACCTTTTTGCTAACCTGCAGAAAGTTGGTAAGTCTCTGATGCTACCAGTATCAGTTTTACCAGTTGCGGGTATTTTGCTAGGTGTCGGTGCAGCAGACCTTCCTTTCATTCCAGAAATTGTTTCAAACTTAATGGAACAAGCGGGTGGTTCAGTATTCGGTCAAATGGCACTACTGTTCGCAGTAGGTGTAGCACTTGGCTTTACTAATAACGACGGTGTAGCTGGTCTAGCTGCTATCGTTGGTTACGGCATCATGACCGCTACACTTGGCGTAATGGCTGGTGTAATGGGCGTTGATAAAATCGATACTGGTGTACTAGGTGGTATCCTAGTCGGTGGTGTTGCTGCTTGGGCATTCAACCGTTTCTTCCGTATTCAACTACCAGAGTACCTAGGCTTCTTCGCTGGTAAGCGTGCCGTGCCAATCATCACAGGTTTCTCTGCGATTGGTCTAGCAATCCTACTATCTGTAGTATGGCCACCAGTTGGCGGCGCTATCTCTGCGTTCTCTGATTGGGCTGCTCACCAAAACCCACAAGTGGCGTTTGGTATCTACGGTATCGTTGAGCGTTCTCTAATTCCATTTGGTCTTCACCACGTTTGGAACGTACCTTTCTTCTTTGAAGCTGGTACTTGTGTAAACGCTGCAGGTGAAACTCAAAACGGTGTTCTTACTTGTTACCTAGTTGCTGATGACGCATCTCGTGCAGCGGGCAATGGCTTCGGTCAGCTAGCTGGTGGTTACATGTTCAAGATGTTCGGTCTACCTGCTGCTGCAATCGCGATTGCACATTCAGCTAAACCTGAAAACCGCGCTAAAGTAATGGGTATCATGGCTTCTGCTGCGTTAACTTCATTCCTAACGGGTATCACTGAACCAATCGAATTCTCATTCCTATTCGTTGCTCCTGTGCTGTACGCAATCCACGCTCTACTAGCTGGTTCTGCATACGTTCTTGCGAACACTCTAGGTTTTGTACACGGTACATCTTTCTCACACGGTCTAATCGACTTCCTAGTTCTATCTGGCAACGCGTCTAAGATGGGCCTAATGGTTGTTTGTGGTGTTGCTTACGCTGCAATTTACTACATCGTATTCCGCACTGTGATTAAAGCTCTAGACCTTAAAACTCCAGGTCGCGAAGACGAGTCAGAAGACGAAATCGTTGCAACTGGTACAGAGCTTGCTGGTGAGTTAGTTGCTGCATTCGGTGGCAAAGCGAACATCACTGGTCTTGACGCTTGTATTACTCGTCTACGTGTAGCCGTTGCTGATACAGCAGTTGTTGACCAAGATAAACTGAAGAAACTAGGCGCTGCAGGTGTTGTTGTAGTTGCTGGTGGCGTACAAGCTATCTTCGGTACTAAGTCTGACAACCTTAAGACAGACATGGATGAGTGGATCCGTAACAACGGTTAATTCGCTGATTCAATAAATTGAAAGGAGGCCTTACGGGCCTCCTTTTTTGCTTTCTGCAATATGCAAAACGTCCTCACGCTTAATCTCTTCTTACCAACCCGTTCTACTCAATTCGATGTATTGAAGACAGACTACGAACCTTGAACGCCAGTTCGCTTTTACCTAGCGATGACACCTTTCGCTGAGATTCCCGTAGACTGCGTTTTTTAACTACAGTCTGAGAATATTATGAAACATCGTTACTTGATCGGCCTTATGTGCTGCAGCGGAGCCTCGTTTGCTCACGCTTCTGAAGTTCCAGCTTTGGAAGTTGGATTAGCCATTGACCAAGACCTGAGTGTCGTTGTGGAATTTGATCAGAAGTACCGTGCCACGATTGGCAACGATGGTGCTGCATTTGACTACATTTTGAAGCGTGGTCAGTTTGAGACTGAAGCTCCATTGAGTTGGTATGTCGGTGCTGGTGCTTGGACTGAATGGAATGACGACTTTGGCTTACGCTTGCCGTTAGGCGTGAAAGTGAATTTCCACGAAGGTTGGAATGCTTACGCTCAAGTTCACCCTGAACTCGACATGTATAAAGGTGTTGAGTTACAAGTGGGTGGTGCGCTAGGTATCACTTACAAGTTCTAAGTGATGAGACAAAAAAATGCCAGCTTAGTCGCTGGCATCTTTGAATGGTTTAAATAAGGTTATTTCTGTTTGTCCATTGCACGCTTTATGCAAATTGCCGCACCACCCCAAGTGATACCAAGGCCAAGAACCATCATAATAATTGCACTAGTTGTCATGACTATGCTTCCTTCTTACTTGTGATATTTATGATAACGCCAATTGCTAATAATCCTGCGATCATTACCCAACCAAGCGTCAGGTCGTAGCCACCGTAACCGTCTGTAAACAATGCGCTTAGTTTCGTTGCAAGAATGATTGCAAGCATAACTGGAGTGACGAAGCGTAAACATACGTTAAACCATGCGCCAATAGAGAAATCTGAAATCTCATTGACGTACGCACGTACATCGCTAACTTTGTTTAGTAGCCATGCCATTAGAAGGATTTCAATGAATCCGCCTACCATGATGCCGACGTTGTTAGCGAAGTGGTCGACTAGGTCTAGTAGAAGTAGACCGCCGTTAGTTGCAAATGCCATAGACACCACAACACCAACGCCAATAACAATACTTGCTGCTTTTTTACGGCTCCAGTTCAGTTTGTCCATAACTGCTGATGTTACCGCTTCCATAATTGAGATATGAGAGCTTAAACCAGCCACAACAAGTGCAAAGAAGAATAGTGGACCCAGAATATACGGTGCTGGAAGTAAATTGATCGCTGCAGGTAGCGTAACAAACGCAAGGCCAACGCCTGCTGATACGACCTCAGTTAATGGTTTACCTTGCTCTTGAGCCATGTAGCCAAGAACAGAGAAAATCATAATACCCGCAAGAATTGAGAAACCACAGTTGATAAGAACCGTCATGAACGCGTTGTTCGTGATATCTGATTTTTCAGGCAAGTAGCTTGAGTAAGCCAACATGATTGAAAAACCAATACTTAGCGTGAAGAAGATTTGCCCATAAGCAGCAGCCCATACCTTTACGTCCCAGATCTTGCTGAAATCAGGTTCGAACATGTAGTTCACACCATCTAGAGCTCCCGGTAGGAAAACCATGCGTCCGATAAGCAAAATTACCATTATGAACAACACTGGCATCATTACTTTAGAAGCACGTTCGATACCAGCTTTAACACCACCCACAATAGCGGCATAAGTGATTGCCCAAGCGAGTAACATTGCGCCAGCGATGCCCCATTGGATGCTACCTAGGTTCGTCGGTGAATTATCACCTAGAGCTAGATATTCACTGAAGAAGAATGCGTTAGTGTCTGTTCCCCAGCTTTGATTGAATGACATACCGAAGTATGAAATCGCCCAACCGATAACGGCAACATAGTAGACCGCAATGACAGCCGCTACACCCACTTGGAACCAGCCAAGCCACTCAAATTTTGAGTTGATGCGCGCTAAGGTTGCAGGTGCAGAACCACGATATTTTTGACCCATACTGAATTCTAGGATCATAAATGGGATACCAGCCGTAAGCATGGCAAATAGATATGGAATGAAAAAAGCGCCGCCGCCATTTTCATAAGCCATGTATGGAAAACGCCAAATGTTTCCTAAACCAATAGCAGATCCTACTGCGGCAAGGATAAATCCTGCTCGGGATCCCCACTGTTCTCGCTTCATATTTAACTCCTTTACAACTTCCCTGAGGTATGAAGCTTCTCGTCACGCTGTGCTTGGTAAGGAGATGATAGTTAAAACAGGCAAACGGTTTGACTGTTTACTTTATCTTCCGTGATTAAGCAAAAGTTTAGATTATTATGTTGTTAGCGATTGGAGAACTCAGCGGATAATTCTTAATTGTTTGATGTGTGTTTGCATAACCTGAAATATTCAGCTGATGCGTGATAATGAGCCTACCTAGTTAGAATGGTTAAAGCAATAGATTAGGTATGTTTAATAACTGTGGGGTTACGGTCTTTAAAATGTTAAATGATAGTTATTTTAGAGGTATGGATTGGTTTGTTGTTTAATGATTGGTTTATATGTCTGAATTTTGAGGGTTTGTTGGGTTATATGACTTTATTTAAAAGTAGAGCGTATGACTGAAATTCATACACTCTATAGTTGAACTGTCCAACCATTCGGGGATCTATTGGTATGAGATGCTTATGGTCATCGATACCTAGAAAGTAAAACTCAGTCCGACATTGGCTTGAAATTGGTTCATCCAGTCGGTATCAAAGCGGATGATGCACTCTTGCCCGTTGCTCGGGATGTTACAAACACCGGAGGTGTCGTTATCGACAACGGTACCTAGCCAACGTAGTTGTGTATTCAATGCTATGCGATCGCTAAATTTGTATTCCAAGCCACCAAAGATAGAGGTTGAGAACCCATACTTATCTTTTGCCCAGTCTACATCGACGTAAGAAGCACCAAGGCCTAATCCCAAGTAACCAGACAACACCGGAGAAGCTGGGTAGTAAATGCTACTTTGAAAGTGCAGGTATTGGATGGAGGAGCTTAGGTTGAGCGTTTCTAATTCAGAGCTTTGATTAGAATAGAAAAAGCCGATGCGTCCTTGCTCGAGTGGTGTTTCAATCGCAAAGGTGTAGTTTTCAGACCCTTTCATATCATAGGTTTTACCGTCCTGGTCTTCGACACTGCCACCGCCGGTATAACCCACCATCGGAGTAACGATGATCTCCGGGGAAGCATACGCATTTGAAACGGAGATCAGCGTAATCAGTGCCATCATATTTGCTTTGTTATTCATGAGTATATCCTTATCCATACACTTACTAATTGTGATGGTTACATCAATATTGTGCGACTAATTTCGACGATTCTTGAAGATACTTCACACACCTGATAGTACTTAAATAGAGACTCGACAAATTAATAATAAGCCAGAGGTGTCTATGGACCATAATCTGAAAAATGCCCTACAAATCACGGTTGTCATCTACGCAATCATTCTCTCATTTGGCTTTATTGCAATTGGTAGTTAATACCATCTATTGCGAGGCTGAGTTTTTATACTCAGGGAATCATGAATAGTGGGATTATAACCAATATTGATACAGCAATAGACTTAGACTATTACGCTAAGTTTATTGCTGGAAAAACAGCACTGGTCGCTCAAGGTGGCGGACAGAGAAGTATTTTTACTTCTGGAGTGCTGGATGCCTTTCTTCTTTCTAACTTTGACCCCTTCGACGAATTTTTTGGTACTTCAGCAGGTGCTCTCAACTTATGCGCTTATCTGTGCCGTAATAAAGGCCTCGGCCGTTCTTTCCTTCTAGACCTCACTACAGCACCTGAATTCTTCAATCTCTTTTCTTATATACGACACAGAAAGAACCTTGGATTAGAATGGGCCTTAGAACAAATCATGGCTTACCCATACAAGCTTGATTTGGATTTAGGACGACAAACGCTAGGCGATCGCCATTTCTATGCAGCCGTAACGGATTCTAAAGACTTACGAGATCACTACTTCCCAGTTTTGGGTGAAGATTGGTACAAAGTGATGATTGCAACCTGTGCGATCCCTCGCTTATACAATGATGAAATCTTTATTGGCGACAATGCTTATGTGGATGGTGGTGTATCAGCATGTATCCCTGTTCAAGAAGCGTGGCGTAGACAAGCCCGTTCCATTGTTGTGATCCGAACTGAGCCAGCGTTAGAGGAAGAGGTTGAGGTTCAAGCTAACAGTACGCGATTAAAAACACCCAAACCGATATCAGCCGAAGAACTGGAATGGTTCCGCGAATCTTTCGACAGTGTTCAAGGTCATTGGCAACAAAAAGTGGAACAGTGGAAAACCGATTGGATCTCGTTCTTTCAACAACAAATCCTCAGCTCAAAAGAACAGAAGCGCGACAGATCGCATTTAGATTTGCTCAATGGTGGTCGATGGTTATTCGGCGCTGATGATATCTATCGTTTGAGTCATTTGATTGGTGATAAGTTTGATTCCGGTTTAGCGGATATGCTGATGGTACATTACCAGACTTACTCATTGACCCAGAATTTTTTGAACTCCCCACCAGACGATGCGTTTGTTGTGCAAATAGCCCCAAGCAAACCGCTGAAATCCAATTCATTAATGAGTAATGAAGAAGATTTACTGCACGATTATGAATTGGGTTTAGAAGCCGGTTACCGATTTGTAGAGACTTATACCTCTACGGAAAATGCCCGCAGTTCATACATGCCACAGTTGGGTTCCATTGCTGCTGAGAAGTAATGCTTGAGGTTGATTAGTCACGACGTTAATTGTTGATGTTATTAACGAAGAATATACTGAAATGAAAAAGGGTTACTGAACTTGGTTCAATAACCCTTTTTTGTCTTTGAAATTATGCTAATCGTTTCACTTTACGTTCAAACATTAAGTGACAGGCAAGATCCTCATACAGTTGGTCGACCCCGCCACATCCATAATATCGCCTTGGGTGACGATCACGAGATCGCCAAACTTAAGATGCTCTTTCTCTTTTAGGCAGGTGAGCGTAGATAGGGCAATGTCAAAGCTGTCCTCGGCTTCTGTCTCAAAGTAGATAGGTGTCACACCTCGATACAAGGTGCAGCGATTAAGTGTTCCTTCGTTACGAGACAGCGCATAGATAGGCATGTCAGCACTTAGGCGAGACATCATCAATGCAGTGCGGCCTGACTCAGTGAGAGTGACTACGCCTTTAATGCCTTCCATATGGTTTGCCGAGTAGATAGTCGCCATCGAAACGGTTTCTTCAGCGGTAACAAAAGTGCGATCAATACGGTAATTGGATTGGTTGTTAATTCCCGCCATCTTTTCAGCACCAATACACACTTCAGCCATTGATTTTACGGTTTCGACCGGATAATCACCTGCAGCAGTTTCACCTGAAAGCATGACCGCATCGGTTCCATCAAGCACCGCATTGGCAACGTCCATGACTTCGGCTCGGGTTGGCATTGGCGCTGAAATCATCGATTCCATCATTTGAGTGGCGGTGATCACCGTTCGGTTAAGCGCTCTAGCACGGCGTATAAGCTGTTTTTGTACTCCGACTAACTCAGGGTCGCCAATTTCCACTCCGAGGTCACCACGAGCCACCATGACGACGTCTGAGGCCATTATGATGTCATCCATGTTCTCAACAGTGGCTACCGTCTCTGCTCGTTCTACCTTTGCTACGAGGTGAGCTTCTAAGCCAGCTTCTCGTGCGAGCTGTCGAGCGTAGTGCATGTCTTCGCCGTTGCGCGGGAAAGACACCGCGAGGTAATCCACTTTGATTTGTGCTGCAGTGACGATGTCGCGCTTGTCTTTTTCTGTCAGCGCTTCTGCGGAAAGGCCGCCGCCTTTCTTGTTGATGCCTTTGTTATTTGAGAGAGGACCACCAATGATGACTTCTGTATGAACACGGCAGCCTTCCACTTTGGTTACTTTTAGCTGAACACGACCATCGTCGAGCAACAAGATGTCGTTAGCTGAAACGTCGTTAGGTAATTCTTTATAATCAAGACCGACCGCTTGTTGGTTGCCTTCGCCTAAACCTAGGCTACTGTCGAGAGTAAATTGGTCACCAACGGCAAGTTGGATTTTGCCATCTTTGAATGTTGACACTCGAATCTTGGGGCCTTGTAAGTCACCGAGAATAGCGATTTGAGTGCCAAGTCTTTTGGCAATTGCTCTGACGTTTTCTGCACGTTGTATATGGTCGTCGCTAGTGCCGTGAGAGAAGTTCATACGGACGACATTGGCACCGGCTTTGATGATCTCTTCAAGCACGTTACCTTTATCAGTAGAAGGGCCTAGCGTTGTGACGATTTTCGTTTTTCTTAATTCGGCTGTCATGAATACTCCTAGAGTGAGGCCAAGTAATCTTTTAAAAGACTGAATTAAGTATATGCATTAATTGAATATTTATTGGGAGCTATGAGGATATTTCTTTATTTGTCTCTAATTATTGAATTCAGGGCTCAATAACGATGTTTCATTAAGAAAATTAAGTCTCAATTTATCGATGTAGGTACGGATTTTTCTCGAACTATTTGACTAGATACACAAAGATTCATGTATATACGTGATACGGGTCACGGCGATATACCAAGTGACTTCACAATTACTTCGCAAAGTAAAAAAATTACCGCGTTGATGATTTCTGGAGCGTAAAATGTACATGGCTCAACCGGGCCATATTGATCATATCAAACAGGTCAATGCTGGTCGTGTATATAAACTAATTGACCTTAGAGGTCCTATTTCTCGTATCGATCTGTCCAAGCAAAGTGAGTTGGCTCCGGCGAGTATTACTAAAATTACCCGTGAACTCATTGAAGCTCACCTTATTCACGAAACGACGGTTCAAGAAGCCACGACTCGTGGGCGTCCTGCTGTCGGTCTGCAAACCAATAACGAAGGTTGGCAGTTTCTGTCGATGCGTCTTGGTCGCGGATACTTAACGATCGCGCTCCATGAATTGGGCGGCGATGTACTTATCGATACTAAGATTGATATTCATGAACGTGACCAAGACGATGTGCTTGCGCGTCTTCTGCATGAAATTGATGAATTTTTCCAAACTTATGCGGAGCAACTCGATAGGGTAACAAGTATTGCGGTTACGCTACCGGGTCTTGTGAATTCTGAGCAGGGGATTGTGTTGCAGATGCCACACTACAACGTTAAAAACTTAGCGTTGGGTCCTGAGATCTACAAAGAAACAGGTCTACCTGTCTTTATTGCCAATGATACCCGAGCCTGGGCATTAGCAGAGAAGTTGTTTGGCCACTCTCAAGACAACGATAATTCCGTTCTTATCTCGATTCACCACGGTGTAGGCGCCGGGATCATTCTTGACGGTCGAGTATTGCAAGGTCGCCACGGTAACATCGGTGAACTGGGTCATATTCAGATCGATAAACAAGGCAAACTTTGTCATTGTGGTAATCATGGCTGTTTAGAAACGGTCGCGAGTTCTCAGGCGATCCGTGAACAAGTGAAAGAGCGACTGGCTAATGGTGAAGCATCGTCATTAACTGTGTTTGAAGATGTCACTATTGAACAGATTTGCGCTGCCGCTGCCGATGGCGATCCATTGGCTGTTGAAGTGATTGAACAGTTAGGTCGTTACTTAGGTGCCGCGATAGCTATTGTGATTAACCTTTTCAACCCTGAGAAAGTCTTGATCGGTGGTGTTATCAATCAGGCTAAAAGCGTGTTGTACCCTGCGATTCAAAAGTGTATCGAAGAGCAAAGTTTATCGGTTTACCATCAAGATTTAGAGCTGGTGGAATCTCGATTCTATAAACAAGCCACCATGCCAGGTGCGGCGCTTGTTAAACAAGCTTTATATGATGGCCAATTGTTAATGAAAGTGATTGAAGGCTAACCCCTTTTTATCGTTTTTAGCCTTCCTTGAATCCTTTCCATGCACTTAAACTATGTATAACAGCATTTGTTGTACTTAGTTTAAGCATCTGTGTATTTGCGCTTTGCTTTAACCTATCGAATTAGGCTATTGTAGCCACAGTTATTATTAGTCACTAAGGTGTTGTATGTCTGGCGTTTTAAATTCGGTTGATCAGAGAACTAAACTCGTCGGTGAAAACCGTCTGGAACTCTTGTTATTCAGCTTAAATAGTCGCCAATTATTTGCGATTAACGTATTTAAAGTTAAAGAAGTCTTAAAAGTGCCTGTACTCACTCGCTTGCCAGGCTCTCATCATCATATTACGGGTGTTGCTTCTTTACGTGGTGAATCTGTTCCTGTTATTGACTTACGCAGCGCGATTGGTTTCCCACCATCACGTGATGAGACTCAAGAAAATAACTTGATCATTACCGAATACAACCGAACCGTACAGGGCTTCTTGGTTGGACAAGTTCGCAATATCGTGAATACGACATGGACAGAAATCCAGCCGCCACCAAAGACTACGGGTCGAGCAAACTACTTAACTGCTATCACGCACATCCAAGAAGAAGAGCAGCACAAAATCGTTGAGATCATCGATGTTGAAAAGGTGTTAGCCGAGATCATCGACTACGATGTGTCGATTTCTGACGGTGTTCTAGATCAGCAGTTAGCGAATGAAATGGTTGGCCGTAATGTGCTTATCGTTGATGACTCTTCAACAGCGCGCAATCAGATCAAAGGCACCTTGTCGCAACTTGGTTTGAACATTATCGAATGTTGTGACGGCTTAGAAGCACTGACTTTACTTAAGAAGTGGTGTGATGAAGGCAAAGACATCAATCAAGAAATATTATTGATGATCACCGATGCTGAAATGCCAGAAATGGATGGCTACAAACTGACTCACGAAGTTCGAACTGATCCTCGAATGCATGATTTGTTTATTACGCTAAATACTTCATTAAGTGGTAGTTTCAATGAAGCCATGGTTGAGAAAGTAGGGTGTAATCGCTTTATTTCTAAATTCCAACCAGACCTCTTAGTTGAAGTGACTCAAGAGCGAATGCGTCAGATTTTATAATTAGTGCAGTTGCATGGTTTGTTTCGAATAACCTTGACGAAAACGTTCGCTAGTATTCGATGCAGCATATTTTAAAACTGAATATGCTTAACGACTAACGTAACTTTTTGCACACAATCTAAGGGAAGCGGATGCTTCCCTTTTTCGTTTCTAGCGTTTGTTGGACGGCTACTTGATTCGTTAATGAAAATGATTCGTTAATGAAAATCTCGGGACTTGGTGTTCAAACCAACAATTTCATCGGTAATATCGATGAGCTTCCCAGCAATCACATGCACGACTTCGCCTTCCTTCTCTAAGACCCCTTGCACCTTTAAAGCCTTCGCTGTCAGATAAGCTTGTTGCTGTGCGCGTGCGGTGGCTCCCCATACCACAACGTTAATATTGCCCGTGTTATCTTCTAATGTGACAAAGGTGACACCGGCTGCGGTGCCGGGTGACTGCTTACCAGTGACTAAACCAACAACCGTGACCATGGATTTATGTCTTTGTTGTTTTAAGTCTTTCATATGTGTGAAGCGGCCTAATCGATTCGTTTCTTCTAGTAAGGTGATAGGGTGCTTATTTAGCGAAATCCCGACACTACTGAAATCCTCTAATAAATTTTGCATTTCACTGGGTTGATGAAGTGAGTGTTTTATGTCGTCGTGAACTTGACTAAATAACGGTAAGTCAGATGCTGAATCCATCAGTGCCCAACGAGTTTGGAAACGATCACCGGAAACATTGTGTAGCGCATTGGCCGAGGCGAGCAGTTCGATGTCTTTTTTATTGATCGATAGTTGCTTAACCTGACTCGGATGGCGATAACCGGAGCGTGGGCGATTGGCGAGAATACTCTGAATGCCATGTTCGCTTAGGCCTTTGATTTGTCGTAGCCCTAAGCGAATCGCTAAACCATTCTGATGTTCAACGACTATGTGGTTGTCTTGTGAGGTGTTCACACATACTGGAAGAATCGCCACATTGTGTCGTTGTGCGTCTTGTACCAACTGTGAAGGGCTATAAAAGCCCATGGGTTGGCTATTGAGCAAAGACGCGTAGAAACATTCTGGGTAGTAACATTTCAACCAAGCTGAGCAATAGGCTAAAACGGCAAATGAGGCGGAATGGCTTTCTGGAAAGCCGTATTCACCAAAACCACATATTTGTTTAAATATCTGCTCAGCAAACTCTGTCTCATAACCGCGATTTTGCATGCCCTCGATGAGCTTGTTTTTGAACTTAAAGACGTTACCATTTTTCTTCCAAGCCGCCATGGCGCGTCTGAGTTGATCCGCTTCTCCACCTGTAAACCCTGCTGCCACCATCGCGAGCTTAATCACTTGTTCTTGGAATATCGGCACACCTAAGGTGCGCGACAGTACCGATTTAACATCCTTAGATGGATAGCTGATTGGCTCAATACCATCTCGACGCTTTAAGAATGGGTGAACCATATCGCCTTGAATAGGCCCAGGGCGTACGATAGCGATTTGAATCACCAAGTCGTAATAAGTCCTTGGTTTGAGCCTTGGCAGCATGCTCATTTGCGCGCGTGACTCAATTTGGAATATACCGACCGTGTCTGCTCGTTGAATCATGCCATAAACCTGAGGATCGTCCTTGAGGCGAGTGATCTCTGCGATGGTGAGTGATCGCCCGTGAATGCGTTTGATCAGGTCGAAGCACTTACGAATCGCAGAAAGCATACCAAGCGCGAGTACATCGACTTTAAGCAGCCCTAAGGTTTCAAGATCATCTTTATCCCATTGAATGATGGTTCGATCGTGCATAGCTGCATTCTCGACGGGAACCAATTCGTACAAAGGCCCAGAAGAGATCACAAAGCCACCAACGTGCTGAGATAAGTGACGTGGAAAGCCGATGATCTCATTAACTAAATGGATAAATTGCTGACCTTTCAAAGAGTCCGGTTGCAGCCCCAATTGAGTTAATTGAGCCTGCCAACCTAAGCTTTTGTCTCTGCGGTTGGTGTTCTTTATGAAGTAATCCAGCTGAGTTTCTTGTAGCCCTAAAGCTTTGCCGACATCTCTTACTGCACTTTTGAAGCGATATGAAATGACCGTTGCGGCAAGTGCTGCGCGTTCTCTACCGTATTTTTTGTAGATGTATTGGATGACTTCTTCACGGCGCTCATGCTCAAAATCGACATCAATATCCGGCGGCTCATCACGTTCTTTACTGATGAAGCGTTCAAATAATACTGAGATCTGTCTTGGGTCGACAGAGGTGATTTCTAAGCAGTAACAGACCACGGAATTGGCCGCTGAACCTCGACCTTGGTAAAGAATCCCTTGGCTTTTGGCAAACATGACGATGTCGTGGATCGTGAGAAAAAAGAAAGGGTAGTCAAGCTCGTCAATCAGCCCCAGTTCTTTCTCTATGATTTGTTGAATGTCGTTAGGCACGCCTTGCGGGAAGCGAGCTCGTTTTCCTTTTTCGACTAACATGCGTAGATAACTCATGGGTGTCTCACCTTGAGGAATCAGCTCGCTTGGGTATTCGTAGCGCAAGCTGTCTAACTCAAACTCGCACAGCTCTGAGATTCGGTTGCTCTCTTCTAGCCACTCAACTTTGAATATATGAGAGAGCTTATTAATACTTCGTAAACAGCGCTCGGCATTAGCGAGTAAGTGACTGCCCACTTCGGTAATAGGTTTTTGGTATTTTATCGCAGTGAGTGAGTGCTGTAAGGGTAAGCGGTTAGCATTGTGCATCAGCACGCCACCACAAGCGGTTATCGGCAGTTGATGATGGTGTGACATCTCGACGCAATAGTCGATGTACTGCTGATCGGTTTGCTTTAGGTGTCGTTGTAAGCCGATCCAAAGCCGGCCTGAATGATGCTGAGAAAGCCATTGCCCCCAGTGTGCATCTTCATTTTTCTGTTGAGGGAGCCAAACAATAAAGCAGTGCTTAGCCGACATGATATCCCACTCAGAGAGTTGATAATGTCCTTTACTGCTACGACGTCTCGCATTGGTAATAATACGACACAGCTCGGCATAGGCTTCTCTGTTTGGGCATATCAAGATCACTTGGCACTCTTCATTTAACCAAAACATGCTCCCGACAATTTGTTTGAGCGACAGTTTATGTTGCTTGATTGCTGAGTGAACCTTAACGATGCCCGCCAGCGAGCACTCATCAGTAACTGCGAGCGCTTTGTAACGTAAGAAGTCGGCCTGTAAAACAAGCTCCTCTGCGTGTGAAGCTCCTTCAAGGAAGGAGTAATTACTTTGGCAAAATAGCTCTGAGTATTGCTGAGACATAACGTAATCTCACTTAACCATTGCGAGTGAATATGATTGAAAAAGGATGTTGAAGTTCAATAAGCAGAACGGACGAGATAGCGAAGTTTCTTACTTTCTGTCTTACAAACTAGCTAAATAAGCCGTGCAAAAACCACTGTTTATCTGGTGTTCTAAATATCCAGAGCCATCGACCGTTTTCACTGTGAGCAATAAAGTAGTCACGAATGATCTTCTCTCCGTCCCACCAGCCAGACACAATGCGCTCAGGGCCTTGAGATAAGGTGACGCTTTCGGTTAGTGCTTCGGGCTCTGGCAGTAAAATACTGGGCCTGAGTCGTTGTTGGTTGACGCTGAGAGCTATGGTTTGTTGCTCGCTCCCTGAGGGAGTTTGTCTCTTTGACACAGGTTTACTCAGTGTTGGGAGTGAATACTGATTGGCCTTTTCTGGCCTTGGGTCGTATTGTATTTTCGGTGTTTGAATGCAGGCTTGCCCAAGCTTTGCTTGCAGTAGTGAGAGCAAATCTAACGTGGCAAGTGTTCCTGTGTTACCATCAAAAAGATCATGGTAGGCCATTTGCGGTTCTCCATGACGAACCAAGGATAGGGTCAGCCCCTGAACCGGTGCTGTGAGCTTTAGTGATTCTAAGGTGAGATGCGTGAGATTTGCCCACTTTGTCGCAAGGTAATCACCTTGTGCTGAATAAAAAGAGACAGGGTGGTCGTCTTTATTTCTTAGGTGCAAAGTCAGCGTTAACTCGAAAGCCACTCGGTCACGTAACCTCAAAAAGCATTCGAGCTGATTCAACAATTTCAGCAAAGGCTTTTCGATGAATAGGATGTTTTCAATATCAAACAGCAGCTCCAAATATTGTTGGAAACTCTCTGGTGGATGATAAAAATCAATAGGGTGCTTGAACTGCCCATTAAGACGACCCACATAGTTCACCAAGTCGATATCAAAGCGGCGCGCGACATCTTGCAAAGGCAGCTTTAATAGGTCTTCTACGACATTGATACCAACACGATTCAGGCGCTCAACTTGTTTAGCAGGAAGCTCGCTTGAACTCAGCGCCTGCTGACTTACCCAAGCTTTCATTTGCTCAACATTGTTCGTCGCTTGGTTGATGGATTGCTTGCCTAAAAGGATTGCAGAAAGCGGCGAATAACCCGTGGCAAAGCTGAACTGGATATTGAGCGTTTCTAAATGGCTTTTGAGTTCATGCCAGTAGTTATCTAGCCCATCGTAAAGCGACAGCATGTTAGAGGCCTTAATCAATAATCCATTAGGTGGCAGTAAGGCCATGTCGGATGTAACCAGATAGGCCCATTGAGCAATCTCTTTCAGCTTATTTTTCTCTAGCTCAATGATGTAAGGGTGAACGTGTAAGTTATGGCAAAGCGCCGCTGCAGATCCTAGCCCCATACCTAGTGTTATGCCTGATTCCAGCGCGGCTGGGTTAGCTTGCAGCACATGGTGATCTTTTTCATCCACGATGATAATAGGTTGTTCGCGTGAGTCTTTGCTTGAACCCAATTCATTAGAGTTAAACAAGGTATCCAACTGCAGAGATGGAAAGTGCAGATAAAGCCACAACATACGCTAGCCTTGCTTTGCAATAGGAAAAGCAAGCACAGTGTTACCTGACAAAGCACGGTCTAAGTTGTCTTCATAAACGACTTGCTCTGTGAGTAACGGCCAGTTATGTGTCATGTCTAGAATAAAGCTGCCATACGACCAACTGCCTTTTCTTTTGGTGATCTCAACCTTTAACCCTTGAGCGTGAGAAGACAGCTTCATGCTTAAAGAAACGGGTAGGGATAACTGATTATGGCTGGTAGCTTTAAAATGAAATTGCAGACACTTACCGGTTTCGCTTGCTGCTTGCAGGCGCTTGGTTTGGTGGATTTCGAGATTGGTTCCCCATAACAATACAGAATGACAGGCACCACTCTTGAGGCACTGTTCAGCGGCCCATAATGCATCGAGGTCGCGTTGAGGCTCGATAACGAGAATATTTTCTAGTTGAATCCTTTGGCTGCTAAAAAACTCGGCACCTATTTTCCCTGGCGGGTTAATGAATATGGCCAGTTTCTGTGAGTTTTGTTGAGCTAAATAAGGAGTGAGTAGACGAAGTTCACCGATCCCTTGTTGTGACTCAACTTCAATAACGCCGTGCGTTGGGAAGCCGCCATCAAGTTGCTTATCCAATTGAGGATAGCCTGTCGAAGTGGTACTTCCTAGCGTTGTTGATTGTAATCCTTTCCAGATTAACTGGCGGTCTTGTAAGTTTTTTATTAGTTCATGCATAATTAAATACCTGTATATACATACAGTATATTTAACAATGAAAAAGATGCAAAGCAAAATGACGAAAATTAGCGGAAGTAAGCGTTAGATGATTGATTTGGATATAAAAAAAGCCGCTATTAAAGCGACCTCTTGTTATTGCTCATAATATCAGCTACTTAGGTTGAGCATCGATACATTGGCCATTAATGTCTGTCACACTTGGGTTCATTAAGTGTAGATAAAGCGGGATGATGTCGAGTGGCGTTTTTAACTTGTTCGCATCTTCACCTGGGTACGCTTTTGCACGCATGCGTGTTTGAGTGCCTCCTGGGTTAATTGCGTTTACACGGATGTTAGTGTCTTCAAGCTCGTCCGCTAGGATTTGCATCATGCCTTCTGTTGCAAACTTTGAAATTGCGTAAGTGCCCCAAAACGCACGGCCAGAGTGACCAACCGTTGAAGAGGTAAAGACAATACGACCGGCTTCCGCTTTTTTAATAACTGGCAGTAATGCTTGAGTCATTAGAAATTCAGCTTTAACGTTGATTTGCATGACGCCATCAAACGTTTCTTCATCGATTTGATTAAACGGACTTAACGTGCCAAGCACACCTGCGTTATGCAGTAGACCATCTAAGCGACCGAACTGAGATTCAATGGTTTCAGCCATGTCGATGTAGTTCTGTTTCGTCGCGCCTTTTAAATCCAGTGGGATAATCGCAGGTTGCGGGTAACCAGAACTTTCGATTTCGTCGTAAATCAATTCAAGGTTTTTGACATTGCGGCCTAACAGAATGACAGTTGCGCCATGTTGAGCGAAACTTAGTGCGGCTTGGCGACCAATGCCAGCACCGGCACCTGTAACCAAAATTACTTTATCTTTGAGGGCATCTGTAGAGATTGGGTAATCCACTGTGCTTATCCTTCTTTCTTTTATTATGTTCGTCATTCCATTGATGTTAAATCACACAGATAACCGCAGGAATGATGAGAAATTCTTGGTAATCGTGACAAGATGGTTACAATACACTAATTCATACAATAGGGGATATGACATTGGAATTTTTGTTGGACTACGGCTTGTTTTTAGCCAAGATTGCGACAGTTGTAATCGCCATCATTGCAATTTTAGTGATTGCTAAATCGGTGGGTGGAAAATCAAGCGCGATTAAAGGTGAGCTGGAAATCACGAACCTATCTGAACATCACAAACAAACGATTGAGCAACTTGAGCACCATCTACATGATGATGCTTTCATCAAAGCCCGTGATAAAGCAGAAAAGAAAGCGGAAAAAGAAAAAGTAAAATCACGTGGCAAAGAAGTGAAAAAAGCAGCGAAAGAGGGTGAGCTTGATAGCAAGCGTGAACCACACCTATTCGTTCTCGATTTTAACGGCAGCATTGATGCGAAAGAAGTGGCTTCGTTACGTGAAGAGGTAACGGCGGTGTTGGCTGTGGCTCGTGAAGGTGATGAAGTATTGCTTAAGCTTGAGTCTGGCGGTGGCATGGTTCACGGCTATGGTTTGGCGTCTTCTCAACTTGATCGCATCAAAGCAGCAGGTTTGCCTCTAACTATCTCGGTAGACAAAGTAGCCGCGAGTGGTGGTTACATGATGGCATGTATTGCGGACAAAATTGTATCTGCACCGTTTGCTATTGTTGGCTCTATTGGTGTTATTGCTCAACTGCCAAACTTCAATAAATTGCTTAAAAAGCATGACATTGAGTTCGAACAGCTAACGGCGGGTGAGTACAAACGCACGCTTACTATGTTTGGTGAGAACAGCGATAAAGCACGCGAGAAGTTTAAAGAAGAGCTCGAAGAGACGCATGGCTTATTCAAAGACTTCATCCGTGATCACCGCCCAGCACTCGATCTTGAAAAAGTAGCAACGGGTGAGCACTGGTTTGGCACACAAGCGCATGAACTTGGGCTAGTGGATGAGATCAGGACTTCTGATGATTTAGTCGTAGCAGCATGTAAAGACAAGACGGTTCTAGCGATTCACTACGTACAAAAGAAAAAATTATCAGATAAGCTAGCAGGCGTTGCAGGTAAATCTGCAGACAGTGTGCTGATGAAGTTGATTGAACGTGGCCAAAAGCCGATTGTTTAAGCTTATTTAGCTTTAGCTCTAGTATCTAGGTTTAGTGCCTTGCGTCTATTGAAGACGTTTGAGCCTTAAAAAGAAAGCGCATAAGTCATCAGACTTATGCGCTTTTTATTGCTCCACTTCCGAGCGGGTTTAACCACTATGTTGTAGGGGGAGCGGAGTCTTATATCAACCACTTACCACTTGCCATTTACTTCTTGTGATTGGCATTAAATCTTGGCTCCATAATCATTGCGCTTTGGACAAGTGGTCAGAATTTCTCTATGACCCGTATCTTTGACTTCCTCCAAAATTACATCAAAGCCCCATAAACGATAGAGATGTTTCATCACTTCGTCGTAGCCTTTATCAAGCGGGATACGGCCGTGAGGCACATACTGCAGTGTCATTGAACGATCACCACGAACATCGACATTAAACACCTGAATATTCGGCTCAAGGTTGCTTAGGTTGTATTGCGCCGCAAGCTTTTCACGAATCAAGCGATAGCCCGGATCGTCGTGAATAGCGCTTATCTCAATCGTGTTTTTGCGGTCGTCGTCGAGCACAGAGAACAGTTTAAAGTCTCGAATGATCTTTGGAGAAAGATATTGGCTGATAAAGCTTTCATCTTTGAAATTGTGCATGGCAAAGTGCACCGCCTCTAACCAATCACTTCCGGCTAATTCAGGGAACCACTCTTTGTCTTCATCGGTTGGTTCTTCACATATGCGTCGAATGTCTCTAAACATGGCAAAGCCAAGCGCATAAGGGTTTATCCCACTGAAATAGGGGCTGTTGTAGGCGGGTTGTGCGACCACGCTGGTGTGGCTGTGTAGGAATTCTAAGATGAACTTATCACTCACCAAGCCTTCGTCGTAAAGATGGTTAAGAATGGTGTAGTGCCAGAAGGTTGCCCAACCCTCATTCATTACTTGAGTTTGTTTCTGAGGATAGAAGTATTGGCTCACCTTGCGAACAATACGAACACACTCACGTTGCCAAGGTTCAAGCAGTGGCGCGTTTTTCTCAATAAAGTAGAGAATGTTTTCTTGAGGCTCACTAGGGAAACGGTTCTTGGTTTCTTCTTCCTTACTTTTGTTCTGAGGAACGGTTCTCCACAGCTCGTTCACTTGAGATTGCAGATAAGCTTCGCGCTCTTCTTGTCTTGCGGTTTCTTCTGCAATGGAAATCTTCTCAGGGCGTTTGTATCTGTCTACACCGTAATTCATGAGAGCATGACAAGAATCGAGAAGTTTCTCGACTTCAGCCACACCATACTTTTCTTCGCAATCGGTAATGTACTTTTTCGCAAACAATAGGTAGTCGATAATCGAGCTTGCATCCGTCCAAGTCTGGAATAGGTAGTTGCCTTTAAAGAAAGAGTTATGACCATAACAAGCATGAGCCATTACCAACGCTTGCATCGTGACCGTGTTCTCTTCCATCAGATATGCGATACAAGGATCTGAATTGATCACGATTTCGTACGCTAATCCCATTTGGCCGTGTTTGTAGTTTTGTTCTGTCTGGATGAACTTCTTACCAAAAGACCAGTGGTTGTAATTGATGGGCATACCAATACTGGAGTAAGCATCCATCATCTGCTCAGAGGTAATCACTTCAATCTGGTTCGGGTAAGTGTCTAAACGGTAATGCTGCGCCACACGCTTAATTTCTACGTGATATTGCTCTAAGAGGTTGAACGTCCAATCTGGACCATCAGGCAGCATCTTGTCGTTTCTCTTCTGTGTCGCTTTGTCTCTATCGGCAATGTTTGATTTCTCTGCAACGTTTGATTTTGCTGTCATGGCAAGCCCCCTTACGCTGTCTCTTTCTGGAACAGTTCTCTAAACACAGGAAAAATATCATCCACTGTTTTAATGTTTTTCATGGCGAAGTTGTCAAAGCTACTCTCGAGTTTTTCGTACTCGTGCCAAAGCGTTTGGTGTGAACGGCGGGTAATCTCGATGTAAGAGTAATATTGGCAAGTCGGCAATAGCGTATTGACCAGCAGTTCTTTACAGCGAGGCGAGTCATCAGCCCAGTTATCTCCATCAGAAGCTTGTGCTGCGTAGATGTTCCACTCATTAGCAGGATAACGGTCTGCGACAATTTCTTTCATTAGTTTCAGTGCACTAGAAACGATGGTGCCGCCAGTTTCTTGTGAGTAGAAAAACTCATGTTCGTCGACTTCTTTAGCCTGAGTATGGTGACGAATAAACACTACATCGACGTTTTCGTATGTGCGATTGAGGAATAAGTAAAGCAGTACGTAGAAGCGTTTTGCGATGTCCTTGGTGGCTTGATCCATTGAGCCCGATACATCCATTAGACAGAACATTACCGCTTGGCTGGATGGAATAGGGCGCTTCTCGTAATTTTTGTAACGTAAATCGAAAGTGTCAATGAATGGCACGCTCTCAATGCGTTTACGCAGTTCGGCGATCTCTTCTTTTAGACGTGTTTCTTCAAAGGGTTGTGCAGGCTCAGTCATTTTAACTTGGTCGAGCTGCTCCATTAGAGTATTTAATTCACGCTTTCTGCCCGCCGTCATCGCCGTTCTTCGAGCGAGAGATTGTTGTAGAGAGCGGACAATAGCGATGTTAGATGGAATCCCCGCGCTTTGATAACCAGAGCGGTGTGTTTTCCATTCGGTGATTTTGTTGACCTGATTCTTCTCTAGATTAGGAAGAGCTAAATCTTCAAAGAGAATATCAAGATATTCATCTTTTGAAATTTGGAAGGTGAATTCATCTTGGCCTTCGCCATCAGGGCTAGCATCACCTTGGCCTGCGCCACCACCTTGACCGCCACCTTTAGGGCGTTCAATTTTATCGCCCGTGATGAACTGGTCATTACCTGGGTGAACTCGTTCTCTTACGCCGCCTTGACCTTGGTGAAAGCTTGGTTCTTTGATGTCTTTATGAGGAATAGTGACGTCTTCACCGGTTTCAGTATTGGTGATTGAGCGTCGGTTAACTGCATCGGCCACAGATTCTTTGATTTGCTCTTTATGGCGTCTTAAGAAGCGCTGTCTATTTACAGCACTCTTATTTTTGCCATTGAGCCTCCGATCGATAAATTGTGCCATAAGAACTCCCTCTCAGCTGATGTCGCGATCCTACTTTTTTATTATGTACGAGCTGCTCACTTGAACAGCTCAGTACCGTTTGGTTATGAGGATTTGCGAACTCTTAGGTACCACTCGGATAGCAGTCTAACTTGTTTCTCGGTATAGCCTTTTTCCATCATACGAGCAACGAAGTCGTCATGTTTTTTCTGATCATCCGTTGAGGTCTTAGCATTGAACGAAATAACAGGAAGTAGCTCTTCTGTGTTGGAGAACATTTTCTTCTCAATCACAGTGCGCAGTTTCTCGTAGCTCGTCCACACCGGGTTTTGACCGTTATTGTTGGCTTTGGCACGAAGCACAAAGTTCACAATTTCATTTCGGAAGTCTTTAGGGTTACTGATCCCAGCTGTTTTCTCGATTTTCTCTAGTTCACCATTCAGAGAAGCACGGTCAAATAGCTGTCCTGTTTCTGGATCGCGGTACTCTTGGTCTTGAATCCAGAAGTCCGCGTAGGTGACATAGCGGTCGAAGATATTCTGTCCGTACTCAGAGTAAGACTCTAGGTAAGCGGTTTGAATTTCTTTACCAATGAATTCTACATAACGCGGTACTAGGTATCCTTTCAAGAACTCAAGATACTTCTCAGCGGTTTCTTGAGGGAACTGCTCACGTTCGATTTGTTGTTCAATCACGTAGAACAAGTGAACCGGGTTTGCCGCCACTTCTGCTTGGTCGAAGTTAAATACACGAGACAGGATCTTAAAGGCGAAACGCGTTGATAGCCCAGACATGCCTTCGTCAACACCTGCGTAGTCTCGGTACTCTTGGTAACTCTTCGCTTTTGGATCGGTGTCTTTTAGAGTCTCACCATCGTAAACCCGCATTTTTGAGAACAGAGAAGAGTTTTCAGGCTCTTTTAGTCTCGATAGGATGCTGAATTGCGATAGCAGATCGAGTGTGCTTGGTGAACAAGGGGCTTTGGAGAGTTCACTGTGCTCAAGCAGTTTTTGGTAGATCTTAACTTCTTCAGAGACACGCAGACAGTAAGGAACTTTTACAATGTACACACGGTCGAGGAAGGCTTCGTTGTTTTTGTTGTTACGGAAGGTCTGCCACTCGGATTCGTTTGAGTGAGCCAGAATCATACCGTCAAATGGCAGTGCAGAAAGCCCTTCGGTACCGTTGAAGTTACCTTCTTGGGTTGCTGTTAGAAGTGGGTGCAAGACTTTGATTGGCGCCTTGAACATCTCCACGAACTCCATCACACCTTGGTTTGCTTTACACAGCGCACCAGAGTAGCTGTAGGCATCAGGGTCATCTTGAGAGAAGTGCTCAAGTTTACGAATATCGACTTTACCAACCAGAGACGAGATATCTTGGTTGTTTTCATCACCAGGCTCTGTCTTCGCAATCGCAACTTGGTCGAGAATAGAAGGGCGCAGTTTGATGACTTTGAATTTGGAGATGTCACCACCGAAATCATGGAGGCGTTTCGCTGCCCAAGGTGACATGATGGAGCGTATGTAACGTTTCTCTATTCCGTACTCTTGTTTCAAAAGATCGCCATCTTCGTTTACGTCAAATAGACAGAAGGGGTGATCATTCACTGGGCTTCGCTCACCATCGGCAGACAGCACATAGATTGGTAGCTTTTGCATCAGTGCTTTGAGTTTTTCAGCAAGGGAAGATTTACCACCGCCCACAGGGCCAAGTAGATAAAGGATTTGCTTACGTTCTTCTAAACCTTGCGCTGCATGTTTTAGATAAGAAACAATCTGTTCAATCGCGTCTTCCATGCCGTAGAAATCTTTAAATTCACTGTAGCGCGAGATGACACGGTTCGAGAAAATACGACTTAGTTGAGGGTCTTGAGCTGTGTCAATGACCTCCGGTTCGCCAATGGCAAGTAATAAGCGCTCGGCAGCATTCGCGTAAGCACTTTTATCGTCTTTACACAGCCCTAAGAACTCTTGCAATGTCAGCTCTTCTTCCTTGGCTGCTTCATAACGTGATTGATAGTGGTCAAAAATACTCATAGTCACATTCCCCTTGTTAACCAGTCAAAACTGACGAGCGATTGAAAAATAGGCTCTCCCTACATTTTAAGGTTAGACCCGCTTCCACAATTTTGCTTAACAATTATGTATTTATTTACAATTTTGCGTGTGAAAAACGTAGCGAGAGCAATAGGCAATTGAGGCTCTTAGAATCAAGTTATTTTACATTCGAGGGGATTTGATCGTTTGTTTTAAGATTTTAGGGCGTTTAACAATAGTTATGCTGGATTGATGCCTGTCAGACGTATATCTGAACCTTATCGATATTCGTGAGTGGTTAATTAGATACTTTATAAGTCACTGTGTTTTTTGATGTTGTTGGCGTTTTTTAGCCCTGTGACCCGAATAAAAAAGGGTTACTCATCATGAGTAACCCTTTTTTGAAACTTTATAAGCCCAGTTAAAGCTAATTTTCTAATGCATTAAGCACTAAAAATTTGAGATAGCTCTGTCGCACATAGGTGGTATTGACGAGGGCAGTTGCGCCATGTTGTTAGCATGCGACGGTATTTCTCTAGCATTGGCATTTGGCTATTGAAGTGGTGATCAGCTTTGTCAAATTGAGGATAAAGACCTTCAGAGTCAACAAGGAAACGTACGTAATGTACGATTTGCGCTTCAGATGCGATATCGAAACCTAAGAACTGTAGACGACGTTGATCAACTTCAGCACGCTCTTGATCTGCAAGCATTTTATTTGACTCTTGCATGGCATGGTACATTTCCATGATGTCGATAACTTCGCGACATTCTGCTTCAGTCAAACAACCAAATTCTTTGTTAAGCTCACGCATTTGGAGTTCATAACCACGTTCTACAATCGTTTGTAGACGCTGGTATTTAGCTGAGTTCTCAGGATCCATTTGAGACATAAGGTAGTATTGATTTGATAGAATTAGACGCTGAGCATTGGTCATTTCCATGGGAGGAACCTCACTAAAAAACTAAATGTTATATTATTTGTTGCAGTAAGAGTAACAGCATTCCTAAGAGTGGAAACATGATCTCAACACGGATTTAATATGATTTTTTGAATTGATAAACAAAAGTTGTAAAGAAAAGTGAAAGGATTGTTTGGCTCATAAAAGAAAATGCCCCAATCGAAATTGAGGCGTTTGAAATCACTATTAACGTAAGTCTAAATTAGTATTTTACGTTTGAATGGTATTGACTGAGGATAGCTACAATCTCATCCATTTTCTCTTTGCTTGGCGGGTTTGTACCTTCAAGAGGGTAGTCGTGCCCCAATGCTTCCCACTTATGAGCACCTAGCTTGTGGTAAGGAAGCAGTTCTACTTTTTCGATGTTATCCATGTCCTTGATGAATTCACCTAGAAGATGAGCATCTTCAGGACTATCCGTGTAGCCAGGAACAATCACATAACGAATCCACGTCTTCTTACCTATTTTGTGTAGGTAGCGTGCAAAATCCAGAGTACGTCTGTTTGATACACCAATGAAATCGTGGTGAATTTCATCTCGCATATGTTTAAGATCCAGCATGACCAGATCAGAGGCTTCTAGTACTTCATCGACCACTTCAGTGTGTTTACGAATATAGCCATTAGTATCAAGACAAGTGTGGATGCCTTCTGCTTGCGCCGCGCGGAAAAAATCACGAACAAACTCAGGTTGTAGCATCGCTTCACCACCAGAACAGGTGATACCACCGCCTGATGCTTTCATGAAATGACGATAAGATTTTGCTTCGTTGATGATTTCTTCGACCGTTACTTCCTTTCCGTCATGAAGATCCCATGTATCGCGATTATGGCAGTACATACAACGCATTAAGCAGCCTTGAAGAAACACAATAAAGCGGATACCAGGGCCATCGACAGTACCACAAGATTCGAATGAGTGAATGCGACCAGTTGTAGACATGAGCTATTCTCGTAGAGGAATTTATACCGTTTATTTTATTACAAAAACGGCACATAAAATAGGGTCAAATGGTAACTAGGTCTTTAAAAATAAAGGCAATCACCAGTGAAGATGATTGCCTTTATTAAACTTGAAAAGTAGGCGATGAAAGCCTTTTCTATGGCTAGAAGAAAGCAAACATAGTGATGCCACCAGTACCGTATATTGACTTTGTTGCTTCTTCGTAATCGGGTGTTTTTGCCGTGAGTGCGAAAGATGCACCAACGTATTGGTTATACCAAGCAATACCAAGTACAGCTGTTGCTTGAATGTTCTCTAAGGTTACATCGTAGATAGCGGGATCTTGGTCGTTTTTCTTTGCGTAATCATTAACACCGGAGCGATCCCCTTCGATAGTCAGGTCATTAAATCGGTAACGCCCTTCAAGGCCAGCGTAAGTAAACCAACCTGTATTTGATGCACCTATCATGCCTGCTTTGAATGGGTTTTCTGTGCTGATGTTAGCTGCGCCAAAGTTGCCGCCCAAGTCAGTACCCCAACGGAACATAAACCCAGTAGAAATGTCGCTTCTAAAATTACCAACGTTGATCTCTGATACGTTAGAGATTTCGAAGTCAGTATTCGCTAACGCTTGATTACGCATTAGGTTGAAATGACTTAAGTAACCAAGGCTACCTGCGTACTCATCATCAACTTGATACTTCCAACCCATAGGTTCGTCTGATTTAGTGATTGAGTGAACCAGTTTTTGAGCGTCTTCGGAAAGTGCTCGCTCGCCTGTAGTACCAAACGTGATGTTAAAACGCTGGGCTTGTTGTGGGTTCAAGCTGATGTAGTTGAATTCTGTATGTAGGTAACCTGCGTATGGACGATCATTGGCTGATGGTTTTTCTAATTCAATGTCAGAAGGCGTGTACATCTTGTGACCAATGGTGATTTCCCACTTATCTAAAGAGCTTGCGCCCCAATAGGAAAGGCTCAATGGTTTTACCCAAGCGTATGGCGTAATACTTGACGATGTGTAACCCAGAAATAAACCGTTGGTATAGTCTTGGTCGACACCAAAGATACCATCGTTGTCTAACGCAAAAGTTAGCGTAGAGCGTTCAGATGCCAGTGATGAACAAGAGAGGAGAATCAGTGGTAAATAACGAAGGTATTTCATGTAGCGGTTACTCTAAAATGATGAGCAGAAATAGTACCGTAGTTTGAGTGGTTTTGTAGAAAAAAAGTGAACGGAAGGGGGCTTTTCTGCTCAATCTAACACTTTGAGAGGCTGGTTAAATCAATACGATTTATGCCAGATATAAAAAAGCCCCGCACATTGGCGAGGCTAATTAATATTACTGAGTAATCAGTTTAAGCGTTTAAGCTTATAGAGACTCAGTAAATGTACGTGCGATTACGTCAGCTTGCTGCTCTGTAGTCAGAGAGTTAAAGCGTACAGCGTAACCAGAAACACGAATCGTTAGCTGAGGGTATTTCTCAGGGTGCTTAACTGCGTCTTCAAGAGTTTCGCGGTTAAGAACGTTTACGTTCAGGTGTTGACCACCTTCAATGCCAGCTTCGTGGTGGAAGTAACCATCCATTAGGCCTGCAAGGTTAGCACGTTGGCTATCTTCTTCTTTACCTAGCGCGTTTGGCACGATAGAGAAAGTGTAAGAGATACCATCTTGAGCATCAGCAAACGGTAGTTTACCTACAGACGTTAGTGAAGCTACAGCGCCTTTCTCATCACGACCGTGCATTGGGTTAGCACCAGGAGCGAAAGGAGCGCCAGCACGACGACCGTCTGGAGTGTTACCAGTTTTCTTACCGTAAACCACGTTAGACGTGATAGTAAGAACTGACTGTGTAGGGATTGAATCACGGTAAGTCTTAAGCTTACGGATCTTGTTCATGAACGTAGAAACTAGTTCACAAGCAATGTCATCTACACGAGAGTCGTTGTTACCGTATTTAGGGTAATCGCCTTCGATTTCGAAGTCAGTTGCGATGCCATCTTCGTCGCGGATTGGTTTAACAGTCGCGAATTTGATTGCAGACAGTGAGTCAGCTGCAACAGATAGACCAGCAATACCACAAGCCATGGTACGACGAACGTCACGGTCATGAAGAGCCATTAGAGAAGCTTCGTAGCTGTACTTGTCGTGCATGTAGTGAATGCTGTTTAGTGCAGTCACGTATTGCTTAGCTAACCAATCCATGAATGTGTCTAGGCGACCCATTACGTCATCGTAGTTAAGTACTTCGTCAGTGATCTTGTCGCCAACTGGGCCAACTTGCATTTTAAGCTTCTCATCAACGCCGCCGTTGATTGCGTAAAGCATAGTTTTTGCAAGGTTAGCACGAGCGCCGAAGAACTGCATTTGCTTACCAACGATCATTGGCGATACACAACAAGCGATTGCGTAATCATCAGAACCAAGGTCAGGACGCATTAGGTCATCATTTTCGTACTGGATAGAAGAAGTATCGATAGATACCTTCGCACAGAAACGTTTGAAGCCGTCAGGTAGTTGCTCAGACCAAAGAACAGTGATGTTTGGCTCTGGAGAAGGACCCATAGTGTATAGCGAGTTTAGGAAACGGAAGTTCGAACGCGTTACTAGCGTACGACCGTCGATACCCATACCACCCATAGATTCTGTTGCCCAGATTGGGTCGCCAGAGAATAGCTCATCGTACTCAGGAGTACGTAGGAAACGAACCATACGCAGCTTCATTACGAAGTGGTCGATCATTTCTTGTGCTTGGTCTTCTGTGATTTTGCCAGCAGCGATATCACGCTCGATGTAGATGTCTAGGAAAGTCGAAGTACGACCTAGAGACATTGCAGCACCGTTTTGAGATTTAACAGCAGCTAGGTAGCCGAAGTAAGTCCACTGGATAGCTTCTTGAGCAGTTTGAGCTGGCTCAGAGATATCGAAACCGTATTTCTCAGCCATTTGCTTGATTTGACCTAGAGCACGATGTTGCTCAGAGATCTCTTCACGCAATTGCATTGTTGCAGAAAGATCTTCGCCGTTCTCGAAACGCTCTTGTAGAGAAGCGAATTGAGCCGCTTTGTCTTTCATTAGGAAATCAATACCGTAAAGTGCAACACGACGGTAGTCACCAATGATACGACCACGGCCGTAAGCATCAGGAAGACCAGTCAGAACACCAGACTTACGACATTTTAGGATATCAGGAGTGTAGATATCGAAAACGCCAGCATTGTGTGTTTTGCGGTATTCTGAGTAGATTTTTGAAACCATTGGGTCAAGAGTTTCACCGTATGCTTTACAAGAACCTTCAACCATACGTACACCACCGTTAGGGATGATTGCACGTTTTAGTGGCTTCTCAGTTTGTAGACCAACGATAGTCTCAAGATCTTTCTCAATGTAACCTGCATCGTGAGCAGTAATGGTAGAGATAACAGAAGTATCGAAATCTACAGGTGCTTTAGTTGCGTTTTCCTGTTTGATACCTTCCATTACCGAAGACCAAAGCTTGTTAGTTGCTTCAGTACCCTCAGAAACTAGGAAAGACTCGTCGCCTTCATATGGCGTGTAGTTCTTTTGAATGAAATCACGAACGTTTACTTCGCTTTGCCACTCACCTGCAGCAAAATCTTCCCAAGCTTTAGCAAATTGCTCTGCCATGACATACCTACCTTTTTAGTAGAAAAAATACGTACATTAACACTGTTGAGCCAGTGCCCCTCGTAAGGGTAGTACACTCTTATTAATAACAATATATATGAGCATATGAGCGTCATATGGTTATATATATTGTCACTACCTTTTATATGTTGTCTTTACTCTATGTATTCAAGACTACGCTAAAAAATTTCTGTAAACCTTAAACTAAATCAATAAATGCCAAAAAAAGTTGAAAAAATTTGAGTGGCAGGGGTTGCCACCCAAACTTTTTTTTAGTCCCAATGCTACTTTTGTGTAGTAATGAGCATTATAGCCAAGCTTTTAGGCCATATTGACTTTCTAGCATACCAACGGCAAGCATTGCTACTAAACAGATAACTAAAACGCCAACTGGGATTACAATCTTATCTACAAATGATAGACGCTTCGCACGCTCTTTATCACCAATTAGACCGTTGTTATCAAGAAGCATAGTCAGAGCCCATGCTAATACAGGGTTAACAACCGCTGAACCGAAGATACAGATACCCGCTGCTTGAGAATCCTTTGAATCCTTAACCATTTGCATACCCGCTTCAAGTAGAGGTAGAGATACACCTACAAGTAGCGCAACACGCATCACTGGTGGCCATACTGCAACGTCCATTGGGAAACCAAGAATCGCAACAATAATACATAGAGAACCAAGCAAGATTGCGCCGCCAGGAATTGGACGTTTCGCGATTGCTGCTGGGATCATGTAAGTACCCCAAGAAGAAGTGATGTTACCACCACCAACCGCTGTACCCACCATTTGACGAACTGAACACATAGTCATAGTGTCATCAACGTCCATCAGAACTTTTTCAGACTTTTTAGGGTAGTTTAGTTCTTGGAAGATACGGTGACCTAGGAAGTCAGGTGACCACATCGCTACCGCTAGGATTGCAAATGGTAGAGAAGCGATGAAGTGTTCAACGTTTGGCAAGCCAAGCATCCAACCTTCAGAAGTCGAACCCCACCAGTAAACTGGGTTTAGGTTTGGGATACCCATTTCAGTTTCGAATACGATATCGAAACCAGCGCCCAATGCTAATGCAATAGCAAGGCCTGTGAATGCACAAACTGGGATAGCTAACCAACGCTTGTTCACTTTTGCTAAGAAAGCATAGATAGCAATAGTAATAGCAAGAACGATTAAACCAACGTAACCCATGCTGCCCGCTTCAACCGTAGAAGATTGAAGACCAACCGCCCATGCTTGAATCGAGTTAATTTGGCTCATGGTACCTGTTAGGCCTAAGAAAATGAGCAAGCCACCAGCGGTACCTTCCGAAGTCAGGTTAACCAGCTTGGAGCCGCCTTTTAGGAAACTTAGGATTAGACCGAAGACACCGATAAGGATTGCCAATGCAAGAGGGTGAGCACCAGCGAGAGCGATGGTACCAATAAGAGGGATCATTGGGCCGTGGTTACCGGCAAGGTTTGCTTTAGGGTTGAAGAAACCAGAAGCAAGGATACAGAACAGCAGTGCAGGAATCAGCATTTCTACACGAGCAACTTCAATCGCGAAGTCTTTACCTAGGTTTACGTGATCCCAAGCTTGAGTTAGGCCATCAGCCCAAGACATCATTACTGCTGAGTACATCGCGATGATACCGATGGTACCAGCAAGTGCAGGAACAAGATCTTCAAGTTCAAAACGGAAATCACGGCCTGGAAGGTTTAGGCCAAAACGACGAGGCTTCATGATTTGAAGTTCGTGATCTAAGTAATCTGAGCGGCTCTCAAATTCAGAAGCAGGGCGGTGTAGCTCTTTATAGCTTTTCTCTTCTACTTCAGAGTTCGCATTATTCACAACGTCTGACATAGATTCCTCATATTTTTATGTTAGTAATTCAAAAATTGAATTATAAAGTTTCGCGTAATTGCGTTATTTATTAGTTATAACTTATTAATATTATGTTGCACGGTTTTGGTGTGCTTTATGCAGCTAAGTTAAAAGAAATGTTCGGCATTTTTAATGCCTTATTCTTTGCTGCTGAGTCTAACAAGCTTACCCTTTAGGGTGATTGATCTTGATCACTTTATGAGTTTATGTGAAAGAAAGCTACAAAACGAAGCGATTCATTAACGTACCGTTGATGAATTGTGTAATTAGTTTTCACAAATTGACGTTACCTATCTTCTTCATGTCTTGCCCTATATAGCATGAGCTGAATAGCTCTTACTTACTGAGTTATTTCACTATTAGCCACTTATCTCTTAGTTGCCTATGAAGTTTTAATCACTCAATCGCTTTCAAATAACGTTCTCATCGAGTGAGTTTGGTGTACTAATGCGCGTGTTAGATTTCGTCGGCAGCGCAGTTTTTAAGTTCACAAAACGTGTTTTTCTTGTGAGGCATCAAGCTACGAGAATCTCATTTGATTAACTTTATTTAAACAATGTCAGAGTTGTAATTACAGCTTGTTGATACATTTCATTCAGTAAATTGAGACTAAAACGCTATTCATTGCATAATAAGTCAGAGTTAATCGCTATTTATTCCTAATTATTAGGTTAATAATTTGTTGCATGTTGTTCCGTGTGGTGCTAGTTTGTATCGCATGAAAAGGTCGGAGTACCTTGCATTTTCACAAACTTGGGAGAGAAAGCGCATGAAAGATGTACCAGCGCTGGACATAAAGGATTTACACAAAACGTTTGGTCAAAATGAAGTTTTAAAGGGAATTTCACTTTCTGCGCATAAAGGCGATGTAGTATCGATTATCGGATCTTCAGGGTCGGGTAAAAGTACTTTCCTTAGATGTATCAACCTTTTAGAGACACCTACCGCTGGCGAGATTTGGGTTAATGGTGAATTAATTCAAATGAAAAACAACCGCCAAGGTGTTTCTGTTCCTGCCAATGAAAAACAAGTACAGCGAATCCGTTCTCGCTTGGCGATGGTTTTTCAGGGTTTCAACCTGTGGTCTCACCTGACCGTTCTCGAAAATGTTATCGAAGCGCCTGTTCACGTCTTAGGTGTACCTAAAGCACAAGCGATTGAAAATGCAGAGTTACTACTGAAGAAAGTAGGCCTGTATGAGCGTAAAGATTACTACCCAGGTCATTTGTCTGGCGGGCAACAACAACGTGCTGCTATTGCGCGAGCACTAGCGGTAGATCCTGAAGTGATGCTTTTTGATGAACCAACATCGGCACTTGATCCTGAGTTAGTAGGGGAAGTACTTGGTGTAATGCGCGATCTAGCAGAAGAAGGAAGAACCATGCTTGTGGTAACACATGAAATGGCTTTTGCTCGTGACGTATCAAATCATGTGATGTTCTTACATCAAGGCTTGGTGGAAGAACAGGGCGATCCAGCTAAACTGTTTACTGAGCCTGAATCTGAGCGATTACAACAATTTATATCATCGATTTACTAATCAGAATTGAAATGCTGTTGCTAAGGTAAATGGCGACAGTGTTAACAATGAAACACAACAAGTAAGTTAATAAGTAACAACAAACACAATATTAAAATTAGCAAAACATAAAAACCTAAATCACAGGAGTAGGGATATGAAAAAGTGGTTATTAGTCGCGGCACTTGCTGCAACTGCTGCAACGGGCGTAGCTCAAGCAAAAGAATGGAAAACAGTACGTTTCGGTATTGAAGGTGCTTACCCTCCATTTAGCTGGACAGAAGCTGACGGTTCACTGAAAGGTTTCGATGTCGATATGGCTAACGCGCTTTGTACTGAAATGCAGGTGAAGTGTAAGATCGTTGCACAAGACTGGGATGGCATTATCCCTTCTCTACTTGCTCGTAAATATGATGCGATCATTGCGGCAATGTCTATCACGGAAGAGCGTAAGAAAAAGATCGATTTCACAGGTAAATACGCACTTATCCCAAACAAGTTCATCGCTAAAAAAGGTGCAGGCCTTAACTTTGATGATCTAAGTGGTCAAAAAATTGCCGTTCAACGTGCAACAACTCACGACAAGTACCTAACAGATAACTACGGCGACACAGTAGAAATCGTTCGTTACGGTTCATTCGATGAAGCTTACCTTGATCTAGCTAACGGCCGTGTTGCTGCTGTACTGGGTGATGCATCTGCTCTAGAAGAAGGCGTACTAAACAAAGCGGGTGGTGAAGCCTACGAGTTTGTTGGTCCATCACTAACTGATCCTAAGTGGTTCGGTGAAGGTTTTGGTATTGCTCTACGTAAGCAAGACAAAGATCTGACTAAGCAATTAGATGCTGCAATCCTTTCACTACGTGAAAAAGGCATCTACCAAGATATCGCTGCTAAATACTTCAACTACGACGTATACGGTAAGTAATCTCTAGCGTCACTTCTTAAGGGAGAGGTTCTCCTCTCCCTGTCTTACCAACTTTTTCGCAGTTCTGTTGGAATTCATTATGTTTGATTTACAAGGATATGAAGCGTCGATCCTGAAAGGGGCGGTGCTTACAATTGAAGTTGCCTTGCTGTCGCTAATTTTAGCTATGGTTCTTGGTATGCTAGGTGCCTTAGCTAAACTCGCGCCTTATCGCTGGGCTCGTGCTATTGCAACCCTCTACACAACCGTTATTCGCGGCATACCCGATCTGGTATTGATGATGCTGATTTTCTTTGGTGGACAAATCCTTTTAAACAACAGTTTGTATTCCATCAATGAGTGGCTCAATGAGTGGTTCACATCAAGTGACCCTAACCACGAATGGACCGCTTACCTACCTGATTATATCGATGTTAGTCCATTTATTGCTGGTGTCTTAACTATTGGCTTCATCTTTGGCGCGTACATGGCAGAAACCTTCCGTGGTGCAATAATGGCTGTCGACAGCGGTGAGATGGAAGCGGCAAAGGCTTATGGCATGGGCCCTGTTTTAGCGTTCCGTCGTATTCTATTACCGCAAATGATTCGTCACGCACTGCCGGGGTTTGGTAATAACTGGTTGGTTTTACTAAAAACTACCGCGCTGGTTTCTATTATTGGCCTTGAAGACATGGTACGTGTTAGCGCTCTGGCGGCGGGTTCAACCAAAATGCCATTTACATTCTATATGACGGTAGCAATCATCTTCTTATTCTTCACCAGTGTTTCGACGGGCTTACTTAAGTTGGTTGAACGTAAATTCAGTATCCACGCGAGGTAGTTATGGACTTTTCATTGATAATTGAAAGCCTGCCGATTTACCTTGGTGGTTTATGGACAACGGCTTGGATGGTTTGTGTCGCTTTGATTGTTGGCTTATTCGTAGCCATACCATTAGCTATCGCTCGTAACAGTCCAAATATGATGATTAATGCACCAGCTTGGTCGTTCATTTATTTCTTCCGTGGTACGCCGTTATTGGTGCAGTTGTACCTGATTTACTACGGAATGGACCAATTCTTCCCAGTAAAAGACACACTATGGGAAAATGCATGGTTTTGTGCTTTGGTGGCATTCATCCTTAACACATCGGCATACACAGCTGAAATCATTCGCGGTGCGATTAACGGCTTACCAAAAGGTGAAGTTGAAGCAGCAAAAGCGTATGGCATGAGCACACCTAAGACATACCGACGCATCATTTTACCAAGTGCTCTACGTCGTGCATTACCGGCTTACAGTAACGAAGTTATCTTTATGCTTCATGGTTCAGCGGTAGCAGGTATCGTAACCATTATGGATCTGACGGGTGCAGCACGTTTGGTTAACTCACGTTACTATGCTCCATTTGAATCTTTTTTAACTGCGGGTCTGTTCTACATGGCACTAACGTTTATCATCATTGCGATTTTCAAATTTGCAGAGAAGCGTTTCCTTGCTTACTTAAGGCCGTTAAGTTAACTCTACGATACAGATTTTCTTAGATAAACGGCGCTCTTGTAGCGCCGTTTTTAATTTCAATTCAATTGTTCGGGTTCTAATAAGTTTAAGTGGTATTTGTTAAATTCACTCCATAAATTACGAACCCATTAGTCGAATCAATTGACTTAAGTAAACCCATAGATACACTTGCTCCAATTTTTTTGAGTGTCGTATAACAATGAAAAAAAACATCTTATCTTTGTGTCTAATTCTGCCGTCGTCTCTACTACTTTCTGCATGTGGTGGTTCTAGTGATTCCGCTCAACCCCCGAGTAAAACGGCGGTACAAAAAGCGCTTGAATCCGGAGATGCATCCCTTGTATCTAATGCCAATGAGTTTATTGACGCCAGCCAAACGCTCGTTGCCCAATACAAATCTGATTACAGTCAAATTAAACAGTCTCTATCTAAAAATTCAGACGGCACGCCGCTGCGCAATCTTCATTGGGATCCAACACTCGATGCCGCGATAATCTTACCAACTTACGGCTTCAACGATGTCATCCTGCAAACCAATAAAGCGATGCAGAGTGGATATACTGACCAAGAGCTTGCGATTGGTATTGCAGGTTATACATCGAGCGGTAATCGTTACGCTGCGTTAGCAAGTAACCCATTTCGAACTAAGCAACGTTCAACGGATTCAGTCAACGCAGAAATGGAAGTGTGGTTGAAAAACTTGGTGGGTTGGGCATCAGGCACAAGTTCACCTAAGAATGTTGTCTTGGCTCAGATGGATCAGTCTTATTATTTTCCTGATGACAAAGCAACGCGAAACTGGCTAACGAGCAACATCAATCCTTCGATGGTTATCAATGATGACAACGCGTGTGACGGCAGCAAATTAAGCCAATGTATTGAAAAGAATAACCCTGATTTATTGATTTTGTCTCAAAAGTTAAATAATGGTGACGAGATTAACGATGTGATGAAGGGGTTACGCTTGGCGTTCAACAAAAAAATCCCCGTGTTGTATTTGCATCTTGATGGCGGTATGACGGACTTAGGCAACGCGCTATTTGCAGAAATGCATGTCACATATGTTGGTGATAACTATTGGCGAAAGCTAGGGCTATCAAATTGGGATTCAACACAACTGATTGATCGCATGCCAGATAATATCGTCAAACAACAAGCACTTTTACAGCGCCTGAAACATGATAGTTTCACTGTTGACTTGAATTTATGTGATGACAAATCTTGCCCAGATCAGTCCAACATGGATGAAGAGTTCTATAAGGCAGCGAACAGCATTCGTTCACACCTAACGACGCTTGATAGCAAAAAAATTGATCTCTTTGCATCCAAGAACTACGAATATGAAAAACTGTTACTGCTACTTGCTGATCATTATCGACAAGACGTTAAGTACCCAATGGGTAAAGACGTAACAGATAGAATCGACTTTCTTCGATCGTATTACAGTGATTACGCGACATACAACACTCGACAACATAATGCAGCGCAGCCGAGTTTAGGTAATTTCAGCACCAAGAATTTTAAGAATGTCCCTCTCATCACCAAGAATATTACTTTAGAGTCAAAGAGAAACTTCCGTGCGGCGGGTGTCTATGCTTTACCGGGTAAGACGATCAAAGTGACGCGCTTAGATAATAACAAAGTGGCAACGTCGATCGCTCTTAATACACTACGCAGCGGCGCGACTCATGAGTTTTCGGGTAAAGACGGCTATGCAAGGCCAAAGTTTTTGACCTCGGTAGCTTACCCCGTAAAGCATGGAGAAACGATATATCTGACCTCTGCCTATGGTGGGACACTACAAGTTCATTTTGATACCAACGATATTGATGTAGAGCTGCGCTTTGAAAATGTTGCTCAACACCCTGTTTGGCGAAGTGAAGCGGACAACGATAGCTTTGTCGCGCAGCTTGAAGAAGGCAATTTTGACTGGGCAGAGTTAATGACACCCGGATTCGAAGTTCATTCTAAACTCGACAAAATGAAAGAGTCTATCGGCGCGTCTGATTGGGCTCAGCCTCATGATATGGCGCTCGCTACTGAACGTTACGTACACAATCTTCCTCATGCGCTTGCGGGCTTTAAAGGGCCGGGTATTGATGAGATTGCTGAAATACATCAATACGGAGAGGCAAAGGGCTGGGAAATTGCGAGCATTGATATTGTGAAACACATGAATGCCGATCAAGCGACTTGTGGTTACGGTTGTTCAGGGAACCCTTACGATGCTTATTGGTCTTTTCATCCTCTAGGGCATGGTGATTTGCACGAGCTTGGTCATGGACTGGAAAGAGGACGTTTTAGATTCGCTGGATGGGAAGGCCACTCGACAACCAACTACTATTCGTATTTCAGTAAATCAAAGTATTACAAAGATACGGCCAAGGTTTCGTCTTGCCAAAGCTTAGACTTTAAAGGGCAGTATCAACTGTTACAGCAGAGCCGAACTCAACCAGATCCAAACGCTTTTATGGCGGCTCAAAATCAAACCGGTTGGAGTTGGGGTGCTCGTGTGTTCATTCAAATGATGATGTTAACGGAGCAGCAAGGTGTATTGAATTCCGGTTGGCATTTGCTAGGGCGTTTACACTTGATTGAACGTGAATTTAATCGCTTGAAAGCCAGTGATGAGCTCTGGAGTAACGGTAAAGGCTCGATTGGTTTTTCAGATTACACCACACAAGAAGCGGCAGGCATCACCAACAATGACTGGTTGCTTATCGCATTAAGCTACGTTGCAGAAAGGGATATGACGCAATACTTAGATATGTGGGGATTCAGTTTCAGTGATAAAGCGAAGCAACAAGTCACCGCTCTTAGTCTAAGTAACATGCCTTTGACATATTTTGCATCGTCTAATCAAGGCTATTGCTTAGATGAGTTTGCTAAGAAGCCGCTAAACGTTGATGGCACGACCGTTTGGCCGCTTAATTAGGTATATGCCTGATAGAGTCACGAATAAAAAAGAGAGGAGATACTATCTCCTCTCTTTTTTATTAGCTTCTGTTTAGCCTAGTGAGCACGATTTACCAGCTACTTGATATGGCTAAGTTTTGTTACCTAAAAGTAACTACTTAAACGTTGACCAAATCGGAGCGTGATCTGACGGTTTTTCAATGCCGCGTAGCTCGTAGTCGATGCCTGCTTCAGTACACTTATCAGCAAGTTTCTGAGTCGCCAGTACCACGTCAATGCGTAAGCCGCGGTTGTCCACGAAACCTTTTGAGCGGTAATCAAACCACGAGTATTGATCGCTCACTTCAGGGTGCAGTAAACGGAAGCTATCCACAAAGCCCCAATCCATCAGTGTTTTTAACCATTCGCGCTCTTCTGGTTGGAAAGAACACTTACCTGTTTTTAACCAACGTTTCGCGTTAGGTTCACCAATACCGATATCAATATCGGTAGGGCTGATATTAATGTCGCCCATTACGATTACTTGTTCATCTTTGTTGTGGTAATCGTTTAGGTACGTCATTAAGTCCTTGTAGAACTGACGCTTATACGGGTATTTAGTTTCATGCTTAATGTTGTCCCCTTGAGGGAAGTAACCATTTAGCACAGTGACCTTTTCACCGTTGTCATCTTCAAACGTCGCCATGATCATACGCTTTTGATGATCTTCATTGTCTGTAGGAAAGCCTTTCTGTACAGAAATTGGCTCTTGCTTACAAAGCATAGCCACACCGTAGTGCGCCTTTTGGCCATGGAAGTAGACCTTGTAACCCATAGCTTCAACATCAGCTAGTGGGAAGGCTTCATCGTGCACTTTGATCTCTTGTAGGCCAATCACATCAGGTTGGTGCTTATCGATAATAGCTTGCAGTTGGTGAAGGCGGGCTCTAAGGCCATTGATGTTGAAGCTGATTACTTTCATTTGTTTTTATACCTCTCGTAAACCCTTACGATTGCTTGTTTATCAAGGGTTTGTTGATTTGGTGGATTTAATGATTAATCGTATTTAACCATGCTTAATAATTTCTGTCGCCACTTTGTCGCCCCTAAATGGCGACAAAATGGTGTGAATACTCACTTTTTCAGAACCTATTGAGTCTTTAGCAAGTTTAAAAAGAAAGCGTATTCAAGTGCGTCTTCTTTTAATCGTTTAAATCGACCGGAAGCCCCGCCGTGACCAGCTTCCATATCGGTTTTGAACAGCAGTACGTTGTTGTCTGTTTTCATCTCACGCAGCTTCGCCACCCACTTCATCGGCTCAAAGTATTGTACTTGTGAGTCATGCAGGCCTGTTGTTACCAACATGTTCGGGTAGCTTTGAGCCTTCACATTGTCATATGGTGAGTAACCTAGCATGTAATCGTAATAGGTTTTATCGTTCGGGTTGCCCCATTCGTCATACTCGTTGGTGGTGAGAGGAATCGATTCGTCAAGCATGGTTGTCACTACGTCTACAAACGGAACATGTGCTCCGATGCCACGGTACAGTTCTGGTGCTTGGTTGATGATTGCGCCCATCAATAGACCGCCAGCAGAACCACCAACGGCGAACACTTTATCTTGTGCGCCGTAGCCTTCTTCAACCAGCCCTTTGGTTACATCGATAAAGTCGTTGAACGTGTTTTGTTTGGTCAGCTTTTTGCCGTCCTCATACCAAGGGCGCCCGAGCATCTCTGAACCTCGAATATGTGCGATCGCATAAACGAATCCGCGATCAAGTAAGCTGAGACGAGCCGAGCCAAAGGTTGGTTCGATCGTGTGGCCGTAAGAGCCATAGCCGTATTGGTAGATTGGGTTAGTGCCGTCTTTCTTGAATAAGTCTTTGCGATAAACCAGAGAGACAGGTACTTGCTTACCATCGCGAGCCGTTACCATGATTCGCTCTGATTGGTAGTTATCCGCTTCGAAATCACCCAATACAGGTGTTTGTTTCATGACTTCGGATTCTCCTGAACTTAGGTCGAAATCATAGTAAGTACCTGGCGTGGTTAAGCTGCTGTAATAGACGCGAACTTTTGAGTTATCTAATTCATAGTTACTTGTTAGGTAAGCAGCAAAAGCAGTGTCGTTAAATTCAAGTGGGAACTCTTTCCCTGTTGAGAGTTGACGAACTTTCACTGTAGACAAGCCATTCGCACGTTGCTCGTAAACCAGATGGTCATCAAACAGCTCGAAGTCAACAAGCTGAGTATTCTCGTCAGCAGCAATGACATCGACCCATTTAGAGCGGTCATGCATCTCGTCAGCAGTGACTTTCATTAAACGGAAGTTGACCGCTTGGTAGTTGGTGTAGATGTAGTACCAATCACCTAGCTTAGCGATGCTGTACTCGATACCCGTTTCTCGTGGGTAGAAAGCTTCAGCTTTAGCGTTTGGATTGTTGGCATCTATGACTGAAACACCGCTAGTTTCTGTACTCGAGTGCCAAATGTAGGCCTGTTCACCATCTTTGCTTTTGCTCAAAGAGGTGTAGTAAGCGCTGTCGGTTTCTTCGTAGATTAACTCATCGCTTGTCTGAGGTGTGCCCAAAACGTGACGGTAAACTTGATAACCAAGTAATGTTTGTGGATCTTTTTTGATGTAGTAAAAGGCTTGGTTGTCGTTTTGCCATGCAATCGCGCTCGAAGCCCCTTCAATTTCATCTGTTAGGTATTCACCTGTCGTGAGGTCTTTAATCTTGATGGTGTAAATACGGCGGCTCAGCGTGTCTTCGCCATAGGCCAACAAGTTTTCGCTTGGGCTGATCGTTAAGCCACCAATACTGAAAAATTCATGGTCTTTTGCTAGTTCGTTAACATCTAAGATGACTTGCTTGTCTGTACCTAAAAAGTCATTTTCACGCAAGTGAACTGGGTATTCGTTGTCACCTGTGACTTCATTCGAGTAGTAGTAGCTGCCTTTGCGAACCGGTACCGAATGGTCGTCATTTGCGATTCGGCCTTTGATCTCTTCAAATAACTGTTCTTGTGATGCTTCAGTGTGTTTCAGCACGGCCTCTGCGTACTGGTTTTCTTGCTCAAGATGCTGCAAGATCTCTGGGTCTTGGCGCTCATCATCGCGCATCCAGTAATAATCATCGATTCGGGTATCACCATGAATCGTCATTGCATGAGGGACTTTCTTAGCTACGGGAGCTTGGGTTTGATGTGCGATGAGTTGCGATGGAGAGTTGTGGTCCATGGTTGTTATTCCTTGATTGCTGCATCCGGCGACAAGTGCGGCCGATACGGCTAATGTGGTTAAAGCGAAACGCATCTGTATATCCTATTGTGTACCTTACTCGTTTTAATGCCAGCATCCTTTAGTGGTTAGTTTTCTTCCAGTGATGTTATTTATAATTAGATTCTGGATAGGCACTTTCAACGTAAGTGTCTGTTATTGTTTTCAATAAATCAAAGTAATGTTTAATGGAATCGATGGTAGATGTGAGCTGGGGGAAAACGTGCAATGAAAAAGGGACACACTTTTCAGTATGTCCCTCTTCGTTGTTTGAGCTGAGGTAGAGTTTACTTTAGATAGCCAATGGCATTTCGTTTGAATGGTCAGGTTTACGATTAACCCAACGTAAACCAAGCATGGCGATGAATGACATTGCAATCATCAAGCAACCGAGCGGCAGTTGGTCTTGAGCTGGGAAGAACGAGGCCAATAGTGTTGCGATGCCAGCACCTAGGTTTTGCATACCACCGAGGATCGCGCCCCCTGTACCTGCGTGGAATGGGAATGGCGAAAGCGCTCCCGTTGTTGCTGCTGGAAATAAGATACCAGCGCCTAAGAAGTAAATCGTTGCACCGCCAATCAAAGTTAATGCTGTTGTTTGACCGAATAGACCCGGTATCAATACCACTGTTGAGCCTACCAAGATAGCAACTAGACCAACATTCAGTACACGGCGCTCACTGCGACGTTGTGCGATGTAACTAGATAGGCCTGCACCGACTAAGTAGCCTGGAATGGGCAATACAAACAACAAGCTTACTGTGGTTGCTGGCAAGCCAAGTACGCCGCCAAGCAATACACCTGCTGCAGCTTCAAATACCGCTACGCCAGAAAACGTTGCGACCAATACCAATAAGAAACCTTGGAAACGTTTGTCAGATAGAACAAATTTGTAGCTGTTGGCAACCGATTCATGTTTGCGTCGTTCTTTTGGCAGTGTTTCCATCATGCTTGTCATCATGGTGATCACTACTGCGATGCCAAACAGCGCAAGGAACAAGTAGCTAGAACGCCAACCGAAAGCTTCTGTTAAGTACCCACCTAATACAGGAGCCATCAATGGTGAAAAAATCACACACATGCTAATTAAGCTGTTTGCGCGGTGCAGTTCTGCGCCTTCAAAACAGTCGCGAGTCAATGTACGAGACATCGCACCACCACAACCGATGCCCAAACCTTGTATAAAGCTACCTGCTAAAAACCATTCATATTCGTGAGCAAACAATGCCACCAAAGTACCGATGATGTAGATGATCAAACCGACGACGATGATTGGTTTGCGACCTAGGCGATCAGAAAGTGGACCGTATGCAAATTGCGACAGACCATAAGGGATCAGGTAGCACGCCATCACAGCTTGAAGCGAAGATGCTGAAACCAAGAACTCACCCGCCATATGACCGATAGAAGGCACGTACATCGTTTGAGTCATTTGACCCACGGCAGTCAGGATAGCGATTAAAAAGGTAAGTTTCGCTAATGGAAACGAGGCGGACATTTGCGTATCTCTCCAAAAATTAGGACGTAAAAAGCCTTGGCGCTCCATTAAGGAGAGCCAAATAAGTACAGTAACCTGGGAATCTAGGCGCGAGATATTAGAGATTGAGCGTCTACTTAGCAACCAAAAAGTGTGAAGTTGATCAAGATAAAAATCTATAGCTTGGATTATAAAAACTAATCCGAATTTGGTTGGGTTATTAAATATAAGGGGTCATGGGCTTCCTTGAAATGTTGCCATTACTCTGAATCAATTTGCGTTATTAATGACCGGAAGCGTAGGCATCAAGAAGCCTAAGTCTGACAAGCTGAAAGCTCTTGAAATCAAAGCAATAATAGACAAAACACACGATTTATTAACATTTCTATAAACTTTCGTTTTATATGCCCGTAATTTGTGCTGTAATTATCCGCTAAGCTATTCGTCTAACTCATTCACATTGTGCATAACAGTTTGTTACTAATGTGATGGTTACGGTTATGGAAGTCTTTTGGCTTAAATAAGGATATTAAATGCGCTCTCTATCAGTACAGTGGAAAATAACCCTCTTAGCCGGTTGTTGTTTAATCATTACGTCACTGTCTCTCATTGGTTTCTCGATCTACAACGCGACGAGCAATCAACAAGTCATAAAATCTCAAAGCTCAGAATCGGTGATTAACAAAACTCAACAGTTGTTGGCATCCGTTTCTCAGCTTAATGCTCAAGAAACTCAACGTTATGTCGATGAAGCTATTTATCGAGCAGAAATGTTGGCTTCTAGTGCTCAGTTTCTAAAGAACAACGCAGACGAAAACTTTACCCCAAGTGAAGAGCTTCGTACTGCGTTAGATGAGATGGTTCGTCGTTCCGTTTTGAACTTTGATTCTATTCAAGGGGCTTACCTAGTCTTCAAGCCCGATTTACTTGATGCTGAAGATGCGAATTATGTCGATGCGGATTATGTCGGCTCGAATGAAAGAGGGCGTTTTGCTCCTTATTGGAAGGTCGCAGATAATGGCGAGAATGTTCTCCCTAATGTGTTATCAGAATCAATATTGAGTGATAACAAAAACAGCGAACGCTTTTTCTGTCCTTTGTCATCAGGGCAAACGTGTATTAGTACGCCAAGAGTCGTGAGTAGTGGTGGTCAAGAACTGCTTACGTCTTCGATTTCGGTGCCTATCATAGTTGATGGCGTGGCGATTGGTTTCTTGGGCATCGACTTAAGGCTCGATGGTTTAACCAATGTTGTCACTCAATCGGATCAAAGTTTGTTTGATGGTGCCGGTGCGGTTTACGTCGTGAGTTTAGACGGTTCCGTTATCGCTTCTGATGATCAAAGTATTGCGGTTGGTTCGAGTTTTCAAAGTAACAATACAAGTAGCGATCTAATGACGGACTTTATCTTTGGTGGTGAAGTCACGACTCAGTGGAGTGAGAATGGTGAGTGGTTACTCGCATTTGCGCCTGTTGTCGCCGCAAACCAAACTTGGGGTGTGCTGTTTGAGATTCCAAGGGGCAGTGTGGTTGCTGACGCGAATCAATTGGATGCCATTATTAGTACTAAGCTAAGTGAAGGTATTAAGACTGAAGTGATTGCGGGTATTAGCTTTATTCTTTTCGGTCTAGCGATCATCGCTTTTGCTTCATTGTCTATTGTTAAGCCTATCCGACAGGTAGTTGAAAGGCTCAATGATATTGCTTCAGGTGAAGGTGATTTGACTCAGCGTTTGGAAGTGAAATCTCAAGACGAAATTGGTCAGTTATCACAAGGGTTTAACCTGTTCTTAGATAAGCTTCAGCACACGATTAAAGAGGTGATTCAGACCACTGAGCAAGTGGCGAGCACGACAAGTCAAGCGAAGGCCTCTGCATCAAGCACTCGTGAAAGTAGTGAGTCTCAGTTTAAAGAAGTGGATCTTGTGGCGACCGCGGCAGAAGAGATGACTCAGACTTCGGGCTTAGTAGTACAAAATGCTGAAATAGCCGTTGATGCCGCTTGTGAAGCGAATCGTTCTGCTCAGCAAGGCCAACAGGTTATCGAACTTTCTGCCGGTGAGATGAGAAAGCTGGTGGATCGTATGTCGAGCGCCGTGCCTATTGTTGAAGAGTTGGCTAAAAATAACGGTAACATCACTGAGATCTTAAGTGTGATTGAAGGGATCTCTGAGCAAACCAACTTACTGGCATTGAATGCGGCGATTGAAGCGGCTCGTGCAGGTGAGCAAGGTCGAGGTTTTGCCGTCGTTGCTGATGAGGTAAGAAACCTCGCAAGTCGCACACAGTCATCGGTTGGTGAAATCAGAGCCGTGATCGACAAGGTCCACGCGGGCACTCAAGATGTCGTTGAAGCGATACAAGAAGGTAATATTCTCGCTAACGACACGGCATTACATGTTCAAAAAGCGGTCGAAGATCTGGGTTCGATCTTTACTTCTATAGAAGCGATCAGTGATATGAACAACCAGATCGTGAGAGCGGCAGAAGAGCAGCAATCGGTTTCCGGTGAAGTGAACCAAAGTGTGGTTAATATCCGTGATTTGAGTGCGAAGATCTTGGATCAAGCCGCAGCTTCTGAACAAGTGGGCAGCGAAATTGACCAACTGTCTCAACAGCAGCAGAAATTGGTGAATCAATTCAAGGTCTAGCAGTTTAAGGTTTAGTCATTCAAGCTCTAGTTGTTCGCAGTTTAGTAAGCTAAATTTATTAAACGTTGGAATAGAAAAAGGGACAAATGAAGATTTCATTTGTCCCTTTTGTTTTTCTTAGGTTCTATCGCTTTAGGGCTTGGCGATATCCGCGAAACCGATTAACCAAGTTAGTCTTCGATAAACCAGTAACCTTTATTCACTAATTCTGTCACGACAGTTACACCTGAAGGAGAAAGATTGGTTGCTGAGTTAATTACCGAATCATCACACAGTACGTTTAGTAGCGACGAATCAGCCTGTTCAACTTTAACCACTTCACCATTGATGTAAGCTGTGTTGCTTTCATTCTCATGGTATAGCGCCTTTAACCCCGATACTCGACAGATCTCGCCTTCTGACTCTAAGTGCTGGGCGATCTCTTCTTCTGTCCATAATGGCTCAGGAGCGACAATATCAAGCTGGTGGCGTGATTGGCTTAGCAGACACCCCATGAATTCACTGATGGTTTCAGGTTGCTCTAGTGCAGATTTCAACATGTCAGTGAGATTGCTTAAATCCGATGCACGAATTTTGCCGTAGCCTTCTTGCGTTTTGAACTCTGGATCATGCAGGTGGACATCACCCATATCATGAGCAAGTACAAAGTCGGCAAAGTTGCTGATCAGCTCTTGTTCTTTAGGGGAGCGGTAGCCAATAGAGTAGCTCATTGACGGCTCTAAAGTGTTCCCTTCATGCGGGAAACCTGGTGGGATATAAAGGATATCGCCCGGCTCTAAAGTTTCATCAATGATCGGGTCAAAACCTTCGATTTGACGAAGTGCAGAAGCTTGAACGGTCTCTTTATATTGACCCACATCTTTTGCGCCGACTTTCCACTGGCGTTTACCTTGGCCTTGAATGATGAATACATCGTATTGATCAATATGGGGGCCTACGCCACCTTCTGGTGCTGAATAGCAGATCATTAGATCGTCGAATAACCAGTTTGGTAACGCTTGGAACGCTTCAGTCAGCTGATTGGCTCCTTGATGCCAGTGGTTAGCTGCTTGAACGATCAATTGCCAATGTGTTTCAGTGAGTTCGCCAAATTTCTCTTCTGTGAATGGACCATGTTCTGCAGTCCATTGATTGTCGAGGTTAGAGACAAAGCGAGAATCCACTTCTTCTTCCATCGATAAACCAGCAAGTTCTTCCGGCGAAATTGGGTCGACGAAGTTTTGGAAGCCACCTTTCAAGATGGTTGGTTTTTTATGCCAGTAGTTTTCAAGAAACTCGGGCATAGAAAAGCTAAGTTGGTACATGTGAATCCTGTATGTTTTTATGCTAGATGCTAGATGCTAGATGCTAGATGCTAGATGCTAGATGCTAGATGCTAGTTTGGCTTGTAAATCTTGTTGGACAATCTTAATTGCTTCTAACGCAACCTTTGGGTCGATTTCGTTGCTTTCGAGCAGATAGATCAGGTCGACAGCTAACTTAACTTCTTCTGGGGCGTTATCCAGTGGTGATGATGGGTTATCAGTGCTCATTTCGCTTAGGGTTCTCTAAGTTGATCAGTCTTTCAATATTTTTCATGGAGTCTTCGCAGCGTTCTAATCGTTCTTTTGCTAATTGCCAAGCCTCGTCCGCTTTTTTCTTACTGTGGCGAGGCGCAGATTCAAACGCTAACTTGCGTATTCGTACTAAATCGACCAATCGCTTTTGCCAATCTTGGTGCTGAGCGAGCTCGTTGTATAGGTCGTTAAGGTTTTTCCCTGACTTACTTTTTCGATCTAACCGTAAATCATGGTTGGCTAACTCTCTTTGGATTGCAGCTATCTGATTAGTGAGTTTTTCTGTCAGGTAGTTGGCCCGAGATGCGGTAAGTTGATTTGTCGCTTGTTCTCGAACAATAGTGTTGTACGTTGCCTGAGTTTCGAGTGCGTAGGGCAGTAAAATAGAAGAGCTGCACTTAAATAAGGTTCTATCAAACAAGGCTTGATGATAAGCACCACGCGATTTGTCAACTTGAGAGCAATGGCCAATCAAGGTATCAATAATACTTTTTAGCTTTGAAAAATGATTCATTTTGCTTCCCGTTTGCTGGTGGTTATAAGTTTACAAACCACGCTTCGTAAGCCAGTTTAATTGCAAGTACGCTTACAACAGTAACAAAAACAGGGCGTATAAATGTAGCGCCGAAACGAATAGCAGAATGTGCTCCAACAAATGCACCAGCCATCAAGCAAAGACCCATGGTTAAACCAAGAACCCAATCAATATGCCCAAGAATCGCGAAGGTCACCAAAGACGTAAAGTTACTGGTAAAGTTCATGGCTTTAGATAGACCAGAAGCCAGTAAGATATTGAGACGATAAAGCGCCATTGAGCTCACAGTCCAAAAAGCGCCGGTTCCTGGGCCTGCAACACCATCATAAAAGCCGAGAATGAATCCTTGGTACTTTTGCTTTCTCTTGAGTACCGGGCACGGTTTAGGAGACACATTATGGCTCACATCTGGAGTCTTATGAAAAATGGTATAGACCGCTGCTGCAAGAATGACTAGCGGTAATACCTTCTCTAACCACTCTGTGCTTATGGCATCAACAGTCAGGGTGCCGATTGTTGCACCTATTAAAGTAGATATGAATGCATTGACCCAACATTCAGGTTTGAACAGCTTCTTGCGATAGTAAGTAAAAGCGGCTGTTGATGAGGCGAATGTTGCGGCCAGCTTATTAGTGCCGAGTGCAATGTGTGGCGGTAAACCAAGCGATAGCAAAGCTGGTACAGTTAACATCCCTCCGCCACCGGCGACAGCATCAATAAAGCCTGCAGAAAATGCAACCAAGGCAAGTATGACCAACATGGTTGGCTCAATCATTTCCATAAATAGCTAGTGTTCTCGTTATCGGCTGATAGGGCAGCCACATGAAGAATCGAGGGATTAGTCATGCTGGGTTGTGAATGCAAGGGCCTAGCGATGGCAGGCCCATAACTACCACGAGGGTAGGAAAATTAGTATTTTATTGTTCTTTTAAAAGGCGGTAGCGAATCGAGTAGGGACTTTCCATATCGCTTCGTGACTATGCGTCTATCAAGGATCGTGACTTTACCAGAATCTCGTTCTTTACGCAGCAATCTACCCACAGATTGAATAAGCTTTTTACTCGCTTCTGGAACAGTAATCTGCATAAAAGGATTACCGCCACGAGATTCAATATATTCTGAATGTGCCCGCTCTACAGGTGAGGTAGGAACACCAAAAGGAATCTTGGTAATAACAAGGTTTTCAAGCAGCTCGCCAGGCAGATCAAGACCTTCAGAAAAGCTACCCGTTCCAAAAAGAATGCTGGTTTTACCTTGGTCTATGAGCTTTTTATGTTTTTTTAGGATTTCAGTTCGTGAGGTATCCCCCTGAACCTGTAACGCCCACGACTTTTTAACGAAATCTGTTGCCAAAGCTTCGGCCACTTGGTTCATTTGCCAATAAGAAGAGAATAGAATGAGATTGGCTTTGTTGTCTTCTATTACCTTAGGCAAAATTTCAATAAGATATTCGGTAAACTGAGGTGCTTGTGGTTCGTACTTCATTGCAGGTACCACTAATTCAGCTTGGTTCTGATAATCAAACGGCGATGCCAAAGCAAGAAATTGTACGCCATCTTCTGCTTTTTGGCTGATACCTGATTGATGACAAAAAAAGCTGAAAGAGTTGAGTGCTCTCATGGTCGCAGATACTAACACTGCACCAACACAACGACTCCAGATTTGCTGATCCAGTTGCCAACCGACTTCTAATGGTGAGACATTAACAACAAAGTCCCCCTCGCTTTCTTTGCTTAATTCAAGCCAACGAGCCAAAGGCGCCCCTTTTTCTCTCTTAGGCTCAGCCATTAATCGCCAAACTTGAGCAAGGTTTTCTGTTCTTTGTATATAAAAGCCAATTTCTGCAAGCGCAGGCTCTGCAAGCTTTGCTGAAAGCTCTCCGTCTTTAACTCGTTCTGCAATCAAGTCTGCAATTTTTGCTACGGCTTGGCTCGCCTTTTGCGTTAATTGTTTGAGATCTTTCGATTCGCTTTCTAACCATTCAGGTAAGTCACCATGCTCGAAGCGATACAAGCCATCTTCAAAGTGGTTAGCGTCAAACTGTTTGCTCATTTGAGTCAGAGTCGGGATCAGTTGTTGTACTGAGTCTTGCAACTCATTTCTAAATCTATGAACACGTTTCTCGTCTGCTAGCCCAGAAAGCTTAGTGATCGATTGATTCAAACGCTCTAACCAAGAGGCAGCACCTTTTAAGCTTGCGGCAGCAGAGGAGTGATCTCTCGCTACGTGTGGCAAGTGGTGAGCTTCATCAAATATATAGATGCTATTTTCTGGTTCTGGCAGTATCACACCGCCGCCTAGGTCCGCATCAGCCATCACTAAACTGTGATTGGCGATAATCACGTCTGCTTTATCTAGCTCTGAACGCGCTTTTTGGAAAGGGCAGTCTCTGTGCGTAGGCATACTGTTGTTACAGCTGTGCTTATCACTGACAATCATCTGCCAAATCATGTTGTCGATAGGTTTTGGCCACGAATCACGGTCGCCATCCCATTTACCTTGGGTGAGGCTGCGGTACATGGTTTGCAGTTGCTCGATGTCTTTCTTTTTTGGTTTGGACTCGAACATGGCTATTTGACCGCCATCAACCCCACACGCAGCGGCCAACTTCTCTGTACAACAATAACGCTGTCTTCCTTTCGCTAAGATGAAAGAAAACTCTCTATCAGTAAGTCGTCTATATAGAGGGAGATCTTTATTGACGAGCTGTTCTTGTAGCGCAACGGTCGCTGTTGAAATGACGATTTTACGATTGTTGAGCACGGCGACAGGGATTGTTGCCATTAAATAAGCCAGTGACTTCCCGATCCCGGTACCTGCTTCAGCAACAATCATGCGATTACTTTTGTGGTATTGACCACAAAGTGTCTTCGCTATTTCTGCAACAAGGTAATTTTGAGCACGTCGAGGTACAAAGTTATCCAACTGATCTTGGAGGTTTTGATAACTGGTGCGGATAGAATTTTGAATTTTAGTAGTTAGCATACTGTGACCTACGTAACGGAGCGAGGATAGTAGCACATATCACTAGTCGGTACATTTACCGCAAAATAGCTTGCTTTTGAATCAAAGGTAGATCTCGTTCACAAAAAAAAACTGAACCTTCAGGAACTTAACGATTTTATTTATGTTACGAAATATATATATTAAAAAATCGCACAATGCAGGTGTTAAGTTCTGTAAATCACGCTTTAAATCTAAATGTGCGGATTATTATACTGAATTGTTCTTTATTTGGGCTATTATATTTCCCTTTAAATTTAAGGGTAAGTTGCTCGTAAAATGATGAAAAAAAATGTAAACATATGATTTTTATGTATTTTTGTTTTTTTTAGGTTTGTTTTTAGTTTATTTGACACGCAGGATAATCTTTTGCAATCTAGACCACGAAATTTAGTGGCGGTGATTAACTACCAAAGAGTAGTAATGACCAGTCATAAAAAATAAAAGGGAACCGGGCAAGGATCTCCCATTCTTAGAAAAGGCAGTGGATTTATTATGAAAAAGACTCTATTAGCTCTAGCAGTTATGACAGCAGCTGGTTCTGCAAACGCAGCAATCGAAATTTACAACCAAGACGGCGTTTCTGTTGACCTTAAAGGCGACATCGAAGTTGTATACAGCAACGAGTACAAAAAAGGTTCTTCAATGGAACAAAAAATCGAAGACGCTGACTTCGGTTTTGATATCAAGTACATGGTAAACGAAGATTGGAAAGTTGGCGCTTACTGGGAATTCAACGGTTCTGAGAACGCAAACGCTCAAAAAACTCGCAATGGTGATACTTACGTAGCGGCATACAACGACACTTTCGGTTCAATCAAGTTTGGTCGCCTATGTACTGCTGTTGATGATCTAGGTATTGGTAAAGATGAAGCTTACGGTATCTCTACACTTCTAGACAACGCAACTAACGAGTGTGCTGACGAAGCTGTTCGTTACGATTACGACAATGGCGCTCTATACGCAACTCTAGGTTACGTGCAAGACAAAGTAAATGGCGAGAACAACAAAGAAGAGCCAGGTAAAGATACTGAGTACTTCGATGCTCGTATGGGTTACCGTTTTGCTGATTTCGATGTTTCTGCATTCGTTGCTAATTTCGATACTAACGTAGCAAAAGGCGATCACCAAGGTTACGGTGCTGAGCTAGTATTCTCTGGTATCGAGAACGTTTACCTATCTACAGCATACTACGGTGTAAACTCTGATACTGCGAACGATGACAACTCTGTAATCGCATTTGCTGCAGGTTACACTATGGGTCTTTGGGGCTTCAACACTGGTTACTCAATCGGTGACCACGACGATAAAGTTAAAGAAGAAGATCGTTGGTTCGTTAACTCTACTTACGCAATCGCACCAAACACTAAAGTGTACGCGGAAGTCGGTGGTATTGACTACGATTCAAAACGTCTTAACGACAAAGGTGCAAAATACTACAAAACAGATACTGGTCTAGCAATTGGTGTTGAAGCATCATTCTAATGACCTCGTAATCGAGTTTTAGAAAAAAAGCCACCTTAGGGTGGCTTTTTTGTTAGGATAAAGAACAGTTTATTCGATTTGAAAGAGAGACATGATGAAGAAAGTATTGTTAGCTTTGGGCTTACTTACAAGCGTTATTGGCAGTGTAAGTGCCGCTACTCTAACGCCTCAGAAAGGCGTATCAATTCTGTACATTAATGGTCAAGCTGCTCAAAACAAAATCAGTGAAAACCAGATTAATGAGGGTTTTAACCAGGTTTTAGTTCGTTTTGATAAAAAATTTGGTAACAGCGGTGTTTACTCTTCGGCACCTTATGTATTGAATTTTGATGTTACTGGTGAAGAGGTTGAAATTAAGTCTCCAAAAGTACGTAGCTATATGGAAGCGGAGAAGGTCTTTGAAGCTGTGAATCCATCATGGGTCGTTTTGCAGGATGATGTCGCCATTAAATATCAACAGGATGTCATTGAACGTAAGCCCGGTTTTGCACCGTTTGGCGGTCTAGAGTCTCGACTGGCTGAGCATAATGCAAGTAAGGCAGTCTATTTTAAAGATGGCGTGTTACTTGATAAACCAGCGGAAGCAGTGGTATTAGCTTCTGTGGTAGACAATACGACAGCACAGACAAGTGGCAAAGCTCAGAAACCGGTGAAACTGGCTGACGCACAGAATGTTGAGCAATTGCAGGCTTGGTATATCAAAGCATCTAAGCAAGAACGCAAAGAATTCCGTAAATGGATGATAGACCAAGAGTAATCAATCTTCATCTACAAAAAAAGCGAGACTAATAAGAGTCTCGCTTTTGCTATATTGGTACTTTTTCTGTATCAGTAACAGCTAAATCTCTTTCCATTCACCTGGCTGAAGCTGACCCACGTTCATATTGCCCATTGAGTAGCGGATTAGACGCAGGGTAGGAAAGCCTATGTTTGCCGTCATTCGTCTTACCTGACGGTTACGTCCTTCGATGATGGTAATCGCTAACCATGTTGTTGGTATCGCCGCTCTGAAGCGTACAGGAGGAGTTCTTTCCCAAACCTGAGGTTCTTGCATCACTTCTACTTCTGCAGGCAATGTCATACCATCTTTTAGTTCAACACCTTTTCTCAATTTATCTAAATCTTTCTCAGAAGGTGCCCCTTCGACCTGTACCCAGTAAGTCTTGGGCGACTTTGAGTTTGGCTGAGTCAATTTCGCTTGAAAGACGCCATCATTGGTCAAGACCAATAAACCTTCACTATCGCGGTCTAAGCGACCAGCAGCATAAACATCTTTTACGGGAATAAAATCCGCTAGCGTTTTTCTACCTTCGCCATCAGTGAACTGGCTGAGAGTATCGAAAGGCTTATTGAACAGAATTACTTTGCGATCTTCGGGTGCTACCTTAGGCTTTGCGTTGGTAGGTTTGCCTTTATATCGGTGTTTGCTGGAGTGCGGTTTTTTGTGTGAACTGCCAGTGTCATTTTTGCCACTGTGTTGATTCTGTCTATTACCGCTTTGTTTTAATGTGGTACCAGAACGAGCCGGTTTGTCTGAACGAGATGCGCTGCGTGAGCGAGTAGACATGTTAACTACCTTGCAAAAATGTAAACGAAGTGTGCCGAAAAGTTTTCATGGAAACGGAATTGAGCTATCATTTGCGCGCCTAAAAGACACAAAATAGAACAAGTTGATGGACTCTTAAGCCTGATTTGTTTAATTATACCTTCGTGTTTTATTATAACTGGCTCTTTTATTAAAACAATGCACTCACGGATTTGGCTCATGCTGTCATCAAGATTGCATGAAAAATAAGATAGAGTACGACTATCGAGTAAGCAGTTTTCACTCTCAGAGTGGCTTACTGGTCAATTTATAACACTCTCACTGCTTTAAGTGAGCTTGTAAGAACTATAGGGAAATTTCATGCCTACTGAAAAACCAACGATCATCTATACCATTACTGACGAAGCTCCGGCGCTAGCAACTTACTCTCTGCTGCCTATCATTCAATCTTTTACGGCTTCTTCTGGTATTAACGTTGATACTCGCGACATTTCACTTGCAGGGCGCATTATTGCCAACTTCCCTGACTACCTGAACGAAGAGCAACGTATTGGTGATGCATTAGCAGAACTTGGTGAATTGGCTAAAACACCAGAAGCGAACATTATCAAGCTTCCAAACATCTCTGCATCTGTACCTCAACTTCAAGCAACAATCAAAGAACTTCAGTCAAAAGGTTACGCACTTCCTAATTACCCAGAAGAAGCAAACACTGACGAAGAGAAAGCCGTTAAAGCGACTTACGATAAAATCAAAGGCAGTGCAGTAAACCCCGTACTACGTGAAGGTAACTCGGATCGCCGAGCTCCACTTTCTGTTAAGAACTACGCGAAGAAAAATCCACACTCAATGGGTGCATGGTCTGCAGATTCTAAGTCGCACGTTTCAAGCATGGACGACAAAGACTTCTTCGGTAGCGAAAAATCAGTAACGATTGAAGGTGCTACAGAAGTGAGCATTGAATTCGTTGGCAAAGATGGCGCGAAGAAAACACTGAAGCCTGCTTTTGCACTGCAAGATAAAGAGATCATTGATGCGTCAGTGATGAACAAGGCCGCTTTGGTTGCGTTCTTCGAGAAAGAGATTGCATCGGCTAAAGAGCAAGGTGTACTGCTTTCTCTTCACATGAAAGCGACGATGATGAAAGTATCGGACCCAGTAATCTTTGGTCATGCGGTTAAGGTTTACTACAAAGACGTGTTTACTAAACACGGTCAGCTGTTCGAAGAACTCGGTGTTGATGTTAACAACGGCATTGGCGATGTATACGCAAAAATTGCTGCACTTCCTCAGGATCAAAAAGTAGCAATCGAAGCTGACATACAAGCGGTATACGAGACTCAACCACCATTAGCGATGGTTGATTCGGATCGCGGCATTACTAACTTACACGTTCCAAGCGACATCATTGTTGATGCATCTATGCCTGCAATGCTGCGTTCTTCTGGTCAAATGTGGGATCCAGAAGGTAAGCAAAAAGACACAAAAGCTATGATCCCTGATCGCAGCTACGCGAGCATCTACCAAGCGGTTATTGATTTCTGTAAAGAGAACGGTGCTTTCGATCCAACAACGATGGGCAGTGTACCAAACGTTGGTCTAATGGCTCAAAAAGCGGAAGAGTACGGCTCTCACGATAAGACTTTCATCCTTGAAGCTGCGGGTCAGGTTCAAGTTGTAGACGCTTCAGGCTCAGTGCTTCTTGAGCAAGACGTAGAGGAAGGCGATATCTTCCGTATGTGTCAGGTTAAAGATGCACCGATTCAAGATTGGGTTAAGCTAGCGGTTACACGTGCTCGTGCTTCGGGCGTTCCAGCGGTATTTTGGCTAGATGCGTCACGAGCGCATGATGCTCAACTTATCAAGAAAGTAGAAGCGTACCTTCCTGAATACGATACTGATGGCCTTGAAATTAAGATTCTTGCGCCACTTGAAGCAACTCAATACTCATTGGTTCGTATCAAAGAAGGTCTAGATACTATTTCGGTTACAGGTAACGTATTACGTGATTACCTAACTGATTTGTTCCCGATTCTAGAGCTTGGTACGTCAGCTAAAATGCTGTCGATTGTTCCACTAATGAATGGCGGCGGTCTGTTTGAAACAGGTGCTGGCGGTTCTGCGCCTAAGCACGTGCAACAAGTAGAAAAAGAAAACCATCTGCGTTGGGACTCTCTTGGTGAGTTCTTGGCACTAGCGGCATCTCTAGAGCACCTAAGCGTAGTAACGGGGAATGCTAAGGCACAAGTTCTCGCTGATGCACTTGATAAAGCGACGGGTGAATTCCTAGACAAAAACAAATCTCCTTCACGTCGAGTAGGTGAGCTTGATAACCGTGGTAGCCACTACTACCTTGCAGCATACTGGGCGAAAGCGCTGGCTGAGCAAACGGTTGATGCTGACCTTGCTGCTGAGTTCGCAGGTGTTGCAACTCAATTGGCTGAAAGTGAAGAAGCTATTGTTGCTGAGCTGAATAACGCTCAAGGTCCAGCTGGCGACTTAGGTGGTTATTACCTACTTGATGATGCTCTGGTTTCATCACTAATGCGTCCAAGTTCAACATTGAACGCATTCATTGACGCATAATGATTAGACTTATCGTTAGCAAGTCATAGATTTGGGTTGCTAACGAGTAGCTTGCTTTGACAATTAAGTCATAGACAAAGCCGAAACGAAAGACACTTTAACGACAACGTTAAAGCGTCTTTTTTTTATTCATAATGCTTTCCTAGGCCTAGAAGTACCTTGGGGGTGTAAACATCGCTCGCGCGAATTGTACTGTGAGAAAATTGTACTGTGAGCAAGTTTTTAGCTCCCAGATCGAAAAACCGCTCATTTAATCCTGTATTACAGGTATCGAATGAGCGGTTTCAATATTTTGCTTACCTATCAGCCATTAGATCGGACTGATGGAGGTCAACAACATGATCTGGCAATCGCCTATTTAACGGCGCTGCCCTCTACAGGAACAACGGAGCTAGCATGGGAGCCTTTAGGTCCACTTTCTACTTCATAGTCGACCTGCTGACCTGCCTTTAAGGTTCGATAACCTTCCATTTGTATTGTGGAGTAGTGCGCGAAAATATCGCCGTCTTCACCTTCTGGACAAATAAAGCCAAACCCTTTGGCATTGTTAAACCATTTTACTGTACCTGTAGCCATGCTATACATCCCTCATGCATTTTGTTACTAACGTTGTTATATCAAATCAATGTAAGTTCGATTGATATTATTCCTATCAACTAAAGAATTTCAGCTAATAGCTTGAATCTCGTACATTGCTTACGGAAATTAACGCTACCCTGCGTAATTATTCCTTATTATTAATTTTTAACGCGTATTACTAGGTCTAGAATCGTGTTACGAATTTGTATCAGAAAAACCTTTTAGCTCCAATGTAGCTAATGATTGAGTACAGTCAATAGCAAATTGGTATAAAAATGATCAATTTTAATAACAAATCACATTCGAGATTGACGGCATACTATTAACTAAATAGTAACTTAACGATGATCTTATCGGCACCATCAATAGTTATGGTGTCTTTTTAATCAATCACATATGTTAATCCTGTTAATCGAGATCTTTTATTTGCAGCGATGGAAATGGTGGATTAGGCTCAGTATAGAGGAATATTTTTTGGTACTGTTTCTTGGTGCAGTTTCTTAGTACACCGTAATGCGTGAATGTGGTAAGTTTGAGTCAACTAAACATCCACGACTTCCAAAAAATAACCCTTAGCAAAGCTAATATGAGTAGAAACTTTGAATGGGCATCTCCAGGCTCAGATTTACTGGAGAAAGAGAGAACGAAAGTAAAGCCACCGGCAATGTATAACGTTGTATTACATAACGATGACTACACGCCTATGGACTTTGTAATCGAGATCCTAGAGCGATTTTTCTCACTAGATATCGAAAAAGCAACGGAAGTGATGCTCAAGGTTCATTATGACGGTAAAGCTATTTGCGGCACATACAGTGCTGAAATAGCGGAAACAAAGGTAGCGCAGGTAACGATGTACTCAAAGGAAAATGAGCATCCGCTACTATGTACAATGGAGCAAGTATAAATTGCTCGAACAACACTGTTGTTCCCTTAGGAGGTACTTATGCTAAATAAAGAATTAGAGACGAGTTTAAATGGCGCATTTTCTCGTGCGCGAGACAAGCGACATGAATTCATGACTGTCGAACACCTCCTACTAGCATTATTAGAAAATGATGCGGCCAAGGAAGCGCTCCAAGCTTGTCAGGCTGATCTCGATGCTCTTCGCAATGAGCTCGATATTTTTATCGACCAAACGACCCCACTTATCCCTGAAAGCGACGAGACTCGTGAAACCCAGCCCACGCTAAGTTTTCAACGAGTACTTCAGCGCGCTGTTTTTCATGTTCAATCTTCAGGTCGCAGTGAAGTAACAGGTGCAAATGTACTTGTGGCTATTTTTAGTGAGCAAGAGTCTCATGCGGCGTATCTTCTTAAGAAAAACGACATTAGCCGCTTAGACATAGTGAACTTCATTTCACACGGTATTACCAAAGGCAGTAATGAAGGCGATAGCGGTTCATCTCCTGATTCATTTGGTGGTGCAGAGAATGCCGAAGAAGCTAACTCAGAAGATCGTCTAGAAAATTTTGCGACCAACCTTAACGAAGTAGCGAAGCAAGGTAACATTGACCCACTAATCGGTCGTGATAAAGAGTTAGAACGTACCGTTCAAGTTCTGTGTCGTCGTCGTAAGAACAACCCTCTGTTAGTGGGAGAGGCGGGTGTGGGTAAAACTGCTATCGCTGAAGGTCTTGCATGGCGCATCGTTGAAGGCCAAGTACCTGAAATTATTCAGAGCAGCGTGATTTACTCTTTGGATATTGGTTCACTGCTTGCGGGAACAAAATATCGTGGTGACTTTGAGAAACGCTTTAAAGGGATTCTCAAGCAACTAGAGAAAGAAGAAGACGCTATCCTGTTCATTGATGAGATCCATACCATTATTGGTGCAGGTGCAGCATCGGGTGGCCAGGTGGATGCAGCAAACCTAATTAAACCGTTATTAAGCAGCGGAAAATTACGTTGCATCGGTTCAACGACATACCAAGAGTACAGCAGTATTTTTGAAAAGGAGCGTGCTTTAGCTCGTCGTTTCCAGAAAATTGATATTATCGAACCATCGCTAGACGATACAACCAAGATTTTGATTGGTTTGAAGCCAAAATACGAAGCTCACCACGAAGTGCGTTACACCAATAAAGCGTTGCGTGCTGCAGTGGAATTATCAGCTAAGTACATTAATGAACGTCACCTTCCTGATAAGGCAATTGACGTGATTGATGAAGCCGGCGCTCGTAGTCGTTTGGCGCCAGCAAGCCGTCGTAAAAAAACGGTAAGCGTGGCTGACATTGAGTCAATGGTTGCGAAAATGGCTCGTATTCCTGAAAAATCAGTATCATCTTCAGACAAAGATACGCTGCAGAAACTGGATGACCGCATGAAAATGTTGGTATTCGGACAAGACCCAGCGATCGATGTATTGAGTGAAGCCATTAAGCTAACTCGTGCAGGATTGGGTGCAGACAATAAACCTGTTGGTTCATTCCTATTCGCTGGTCCTACTGGTGTAGGTAAAACAGAGGTGACTGTACAGCTGTCTAAGTTGATGGGTATTGAACTGTTGCGCTTTGACATGTCTGAGTACGGTGAGCGTCACTCTGTGAGTCGTTTGATCGGTGCTCCTCCTGGTTATGTTGGTTATGATCAAGGTGGTCTGTTGACCGATGCTGTCATCAAGAACCCACACTCTGTTGTGCTACTTGATGAGATCGAGAAGGCTCACCCAGATATCTTCAACTTGTTATTACAGGTGATGGACAACGGCACGCTAACCGACAACAACGGTCGTAAAGCGGATTTCCGTAATGTGATCCTAGTGATGACGACCAACGCTGGTGTTGCTGAAACCGAGAAGAAATCGATCGGTTTGATCCAACAAGATCATGCGCCAGATGCGATGGGCGAAATCAAGAAGGTATTTACTCCTGAGTTCCGTAACCGTCTTGATAATATCATCTGGTTCAATAGCCTTGATCCAAGTGTGATAAGCCAAGTTGTTGATAAGTTCATTGTTGAACTTCAGGTCCAACTGGACGCTCGTGGCGTATCTTTAGAGGTTTCTGAGGATGCTCGTCATTGGTTAGCTGAAAGAGGCTATGACAAGACCATGGGCGCTCGTCCGATGGGACGAGTGATTCAAGAGAAGCTTAAAAAGCCTCTTGCTAATGAATTACTGTTTGGTAGTTTGGTTGACGGCGGTACGGTTAAAGTATCCCTGATAAAAGACGATCTAGATTTCATCTATGTTGGTGCTAAAGAAGAGGTTATGCATTAAGCCTATTTCTTAACAGCTTAAGCTGTTGCTGACTGCTTATTGAGAGCGCGGTACAGCTAATCACGATAATAAACGCATGACTTCGGTTGTGCGTTTTTTTATGCTTGCGAGATGCGAGATGCGAGATGCGAGATGCGAGATGCGAGATGCGAGATGCGAGATGCGAGATGCGAGATGCGAGATGCGAGATGCGAGATGCGAGATGCGAGATGCTAGGTTGGTGTTGTTGGAGTGGTAAAAAGTTCAGGCGATAAAAAACGGAGCCTTAAGGGCTCCGCTTCTTATCGTATTCGGTAATTAAAAATTAACGAGCACGGAAGACGATGCGGCCTTTAGAAAGGTCGTATGGAGTCATCTCAACAGTTACTTTATCACCAGTAAGAATACGGATATAGTTCTTGCGCATTTTACCAGAGATGTGTGCTGTCACTACGTGACCGTTTTCAAGCTCAACACGGAACATTGTGTTTGGTAGAGTATCAAGGACAGTGCCTTGCATCTCGATTACGTCTTCTTTAGCCATCTAATCCTCTTTCGAAATTTGGCGGTTTTCAACGGCTTGATTGTGCCGTTAAAATCAAAATATGTAAAGTTGTCGCGTATTCTACCCTCGCCACCGCTGATTTACTAGCCTTTGATGACGTTGAAATCGTACTTTATAGTTCATCGCAGGGCATTCATCGATTTGATAACCCAAATATAACCATTGTTTTTGTTCTTTCTGGGCATGTTGGATCTGGAATAGAACGCCAAGAGTTCCCATGGAAATGTCGATATCAGGGTCGAAGAAGGTATAAAACGCGCTCGTACAGTGAGACATGATGTCTGTAACGGCAATGCCGACTAACTGCCCCTCATCATAGATGTGCATGAACTTTGTAGCAAGCCATTCATTTTTAGAAAAATGCAGAAACTCTTCTTTCTTCGGTGGATACATGGTTCCCGAACGGTGGCGAGCGGTGATATAGCGGCTATACAAGTCAAACCAGTTGTCATCCATTTCATCTTTCAGCTCCCAACGCAGCGCTTTGGCCTTGTTGAGTATTCGTCGTTGGCTCTTGGAAAACTTGACCTCGGGAATTGATAGTCGAATCGCTTGGCACGATGAGCAATTATCGCAATGTGGTTTATAAATGGTTGTTCCACTGCGGCGAAATCCATTCGCAAGTAGAACTTCATAGTTATCTGCGGTGTGCATGTGTTCATCAAGCGTGACTGCCACTCTTTCTTCTAGATGGGGTAAGTAACTGCAAGCGTGATTGTCTGTTAATCCAATTCTGATTTGTTGTAAATCTGGATTCATTAAGGCATTTCCTTTAGCCATTGTTTTTTAAAACATGCATCGTTAACGGACGTTTCTTTGAGTAATCGAAGAGAACTTAGGAATTCATCCCTATCAACCTCGATAGCGCCCAAGGATTCCAAGTGTGGGTTCATGACTTGGCAATCAATGAGTTGTCCGCCGAATTGTGTAAAGTGCTCACAAAAGTACCATAGCGCAATTTTAGAGGCATTAGTCTTCAGGCTGAACATCGATTCACCGCAAAAGACTTGGCCTCTTTGTAACCCATAAAGCCCGCCAATCAGGTCGTCATCTTGCCAAACCTCAACTGAGTGGCAGAACCCTAATGAAGCGAGTTCACGGTAGGCTGCTTGCATGTCATTGTTTAACCAAGTTTCCTCTTCGGGTCTCAGTGAAGAGCAATAACCAATTACTCTGTCCGTCGCTTGGTTGATGCTGACACGGTAATTATGCTTTCTTTGAAATTTTTTAAGACTTTTTGATGGTTCGAATGTCTTAGGATTAAATACCGCTCGCGGTGCAGGGCTCCACCAAAGTATAGGCTCTCCTGGGCCATACCATGGAAATATACCTTGGCTATAAGCGTTCAGAATTCGTATGGGTGACAAATCACCACCGAACGCGAGTAGACCGTTGGGTTCATCAAGCGCGTCGAAGGGCGAAGGAAACTCTATACTAGTAGTATCAAGTTCGGTTAGGTATATAGTCATAAGTACCGCATTACAGATTAATCACTGACCAAGAGGTCTTTAGGAGTTTTACCATGAAGAAGTTGCTTTGGATTTTACTTGTTTTGCCCATGTTGGCAAATGCAGCTTACAACAGAAACCAAGCCAGACCAGTGAATGAGGTCGTTTACGGTGAGGTTGATACGGTCAGGTACATTACCCAACAGGAGATCGTAGAGTCTAAAGCGAATGGTTGGGAAACCTTGTTGGGTGCGGCAATTGGTGGTTTGGTTGGTAATCAATTTGGTGGCGGCACAGGAAAAGAAGTCGCAACGGCGGTTGGTGCTGTAGCGGGGGCGGGGATCGCTCGTAATCGCGGTAATACGCAATATCGGGTGGAATATAAACTCGTTGAATTATTGGTTAAAACCAAGGATGACAAACTGGTTAACATCATTCAAGACGTTGACAATTCGATGTTGTTCAATAGAGGTGATGATGTGCGGATTCTCTATTTTTCAGATAGCGTTCGAGTCGATCTAGCGTACTAGTATATAAATATGTTTGGTTGGCTAATTAATCGCCTTTATCGAGGGGATTAGCTCTGGAGTTCGTTGGAAAAGTTCGTTAGTCTGCAAGTACGAAGAATTATTCATCACCCGAAAATAAATACGCGCCAGTGACTTCGGGTGGTACAAGGACTATAAGAACTAATGGAAAGCCTTACGTTACAACCAATTCAGAAAGTGAGCGGGGAAGTTAACCTACCTGGCTCAAAAAGTGTTTCTAATCGTGCGCTTCTTTTGGCTGCACTTTCAACGGGAACAACTCGCCTAACAAACTTACTAGACAGTGATGACATTCGTCATATGTTGAATGCATTAACACAGTTAGGTGTTGATTATCAGTTGTCTGCAGACAAAACGGTTTGTGAAGTGACTGGTGTTGGTGGTGCATTCTCAAGTGACAAAGCCCTAGAGCTTTTCTTAGGTAACGCGGGTACAGCAATGCGTCCATTGGCTGCTGCACTTTGTTTAGGTCGCGGTGAATACGTTCTTACTGGCGAGCCTCGCATGAAAGAGCGACCAATCGGTCACTTAGTGACTGCACTGCAAGAAGCCGGCGCCGACGTTGAATACCTAGAAAACGAAAATTACCCACCATTGAAGATCACGGGTACTGGCCTTAAAAGCGGTACGGTTTCAATCGATGGTTCTATCTCTAGTCAATTCTTGACGGCATTTTTGATGGCTGCACCTTTAGCTGAAGGCGAAGTGACCATCAAAATCGAAGGTGAATTGGTTTCTAAGCCTTACATCGATATTACGCTGCATATCATGAAGCAATTTGGTGTGGATGTTATCAACAATGACTACCAAGAATTTGTGATTCCAACTGGGCAATCTTACATAGCACCCGGTGATTTCTTGGTTGAAGGTGATGCATCATCTGCGTCATATTTCCTTGCAGCCGCTGCTATCAAAGGTGGCGAGATTAAAGTGACAGGTATTGGCAAAAACAGTATCCAAGGTGATATCCAATTCGCTGATGCACTTGAGAAAATGGGTGCTGAAATCGAGTGGGGTGATGACTACGTTATCTCTCGTTGTGGTGAGCTAAAAGGCATTGATATGGACTATAACCATATTCCAGATGCGGCGATGACAATTGCGACAACGGCTTTGTTTGCTAAGGGAACAACCGCAATCCGCAATGTTTACAACTGGCGTGTGAAAGAGACGGATCGCTTAGCGGCAATGGCAACAGAGCTTCGTAAAGTCGGCGCTGAAGTCGAAGAGGGTGAAGACTACATCATTGTTAACCCTGTTACTCAACTGACACATGCGGCGATCGATACCTATGATGATCACCGTATGGCGATGTGTTTCTCGTTGGTTGCTTTGAGTGACACCCCGGTGACGATCAATGATCCAGGTTGTACATCAAAGACATTCCCTGACTACTTCGATAAGCTGAAAATGCTGAGTCTATAAAAATACTAAGTCTATAAAAATGATAAGTATATAAAGGTCCAGGAACAAAAAAGCTTGCCTAGATGGCAAGCTTTTTAATTATTGCTGAATTGTAAATTCTTTCGAAAGGTGATGCGCCAAGTACTTAAACATGTTAAATACCGCGGTTGTATTTTCTGTCGGCATTCCATTGTTGTCTAAGAAGTATTCACCTTTGAAAATGAGCACATCGTCTTTTTCTACTACGCTGTTTGCGCGCATGCCTTCAATGTAGTCATCATGTGATTGGATAATTTGGTTTGCGATAAGCAGTAAATCAAATTCTGCTATTACTTTCTTTGTCATGAGTTTATCTCTGATAACTGAATATAACGTTGAGTTTATGGTGTCGAACTAGAAATTCAATGATTTCACAACCGATTAAGAGAGTCTTTTCAAACATCCACAATTTATTTTGTGATTTATGACAAAAATAATTGAATGGGGCTCGCGTTAGATTCGCTGACAAGCTTAGTATGAGCGCGTTTAGACGTAATGCCTGATGAATAGGCTCTTGCAAGTATTCTTAGTGAGTACTTTATAGCTTCTTTATATTGTGACTCTTTTCTCTATGAGTCGTCGAATTGTCGAGCGATCAGATCCAATTTTGAAAAAAGCGGTTGATCTTCTAGTAATCTCGCACAATAGTAAAAAAAGAAGCAATGAATTTAGAATATCATGCGTAAAAGCCCACAAGCTAAATTGTTGGTGCTGAAGCATCGTGATTAAGGACGTTAGAGTCAATATGGGTAAATCGCTCGTTATAGTGGAGTCGCCAGCCAAGGCTAAAACTATCAATAAATATCTTGGCAAAGACTTTGTCGTTAAGTCGAGTGTAGGTCACGTTCGTGATTTACCAACGGCGGGTCAAAGTACTGGTCAAAAGGCTGCTGCAGTTTCAACCAAGGGTATGAGCCCAGAAGATAAAGCTCGTATCAAGAAAGAAAAAGATCGCAAAGCTCTGATTAAAAAGATGGGTATCAACCCATATCAAGAGTGGGAAGCGAACTACCAAATTCTACCTGGTAAAGAAAAAGTCGTTGCTGAATTGCAAAAACTGGCTGAGAACGCAGACCATGTTTATCTCGCAACCGATTTGGACCGCGAAGGAGAAGCTATCGCATGGCACCTTCGTGAGATCATCGGTGGTGATGAAACGCGATACAAACGAGTGGTTTTTAACGAAATCACTAAAAATGCTATTCAGCAAGCTTTCGAAACTCCAGGTGAGCTAAATATCGACGGCGTAAACGCACAACAAGCACGACGTTTTATGGACCGTGTTGTTGGCTTTATGGTGTCACCACTGCTTTGGAAAAAAGTAGCACGAGGCCTATCCGCTGGCCGTGTTCAATCTGTAGCTGTAAAACTACTGGTTGAACGTGAGCGCGAGATCAACGCTTTTATCCCTGAAGAGTTCTGGGATGTGCATGCTGATACCAAAACGGCAGAGAAAACAGATTTCAGACTGCAAGTTGCTCAAAAAGACGGTGTTGCGTTTAAACCTGATAATGAAGCGCAAACACAAGCTGCAGTAAGCGTTTTAGAAAAAGCGCAATACGAAGTATGTAAACGTGAAGACCGCCCAACTAAGAGTAAGCCGTCTGCACCTTACATCACGTCGACTCTGCAACAAGCGGCGAGTACACGTCTTGGTTACGGCGTAAAGAAAACCATGATGTTGGCTCAACGTTTGTATGAAGCGGGTTACATCACTTATATGCGTACTGACTCAACCAACTTGAGTTCAGAAGCTGTAGAAGCCGCACGTGAATACATTGGTTCTGAGTTTGGCGCACAATACCTTCCACCGAAGGCGCTTGTATACGGCAGCAAAGAGGGCGCACAAGAGGCTCACGAAGCGATTCGTCCTTCAAGTGTCGATGTTAAGTCAGAAGACCTAAACGGCGTAGACGCAGACGCACACAAGCTTTACTCGCTGATTTGGAATCAATTTGTTGCATGTCAAATGACACCTGCGCAGTACGATTCAACGACGGTAAGCGTTAAAGCTGATGAGTACACGTTAAAAGCGAAAGGTCGTATTCTTAAATTTGATGGTTGGACTCGCGTTCAACGTCCAATGGGTAAAAATGAAGATACGATTCTTCCTGCTGTACAGGTTGGTGAAAAGCTAGACCTAATCGCATTAGACCCTAAACAGCACTTCACTAAGCCGCCGGCCCGTTTTACTGAAGCTGCGCTAGTTAAAGAGCTTGAGAAGCGTGGTATTGGTCGCCCTTCAACGTACGCATCAATCATCTCTACGATTCAAGACCGTGGTTATGTAAAAGTTGAACAGCGTCGTTTCTATGCTGAGAAGATGGGTGAAATTGTTACTGACCGTCTAGATGGCAGTTTCAATGATCTAATGAACTATGACTTTACGGCTCGTATGGAGCAGAAGTTAGACCAAATTGCAGAAGGCGAAGCAAGCTGGAAAGGCGTGCTAGATAACTTCTTCGAAGACTTTACTGGCGATTTGGAAAAAGCGGATTTAGACGAAGACGCTGGTGGCATGAAGCCAAATCATATCGTAGAAACCGATATTGAGTGTCCAACTTGTAGCCGTAAAATGGGTATTCGTACGGCTTCGACAGGCGTATTCCTGGGTTGTTCTGGTTATGCACTTCCACCAAAAGAGCGTTGTAAGACAACAATCAACCTTGGTGATGAAGAAGGTATTATCAACGTTCTTGAAGAAGACGTTGAAACCGCAGCACTTCGAGCGAAAAAGCGTTGTCCGATTTGTGAAACGGCAATGGATGCTTATCTGATAGATGATAAGCGTAAGATGCACGTGTGTGGTAACAACCCTAACTGTGAAGGTTATGTGGTTGAACACGGCGAATTCAAAGTGAAAGGCTATGATGGTCCGCTTGTTGAGTGTGACAAATGTAGTTCTGACATGGTTTTGAAGAATGGTCGTTTCGGTAAATACATGGACTGTACGAGTGAAGATTGTAAGAACACTCGTAAGATTCTGAAGAATGGCGAAGTAGCGCCACCTAAAGAAGACCCAGTGCATTTCCCTGAACTCCCATGTGAAAATTCAGATGCATACTTCGTACTTCGTGATGGGGCTTCTGGTTTGTTTATGGCCGCGAGTAATTTCCCTAAATCACGTGAAACACGTGCACCATTAGTGGAAGAACTGGTTCGTTTTAAAGACCGTATTTCACCTAAATTCCAGTATCTGACATCAGCACCGGTTGCTGATCCTGATGGCAAGCCGACAGTCGTTCGTTTTAGTCGTAAGACAAAAGAAAACTACGTTCGTACCGAAGTGGACGGTAAACCTTCAGGTTGGACCGCTTTGTACATCGACGGTAAGTGGGAAGTTACGGATAAACGTAAAAAGCCTAAAGAGAAGTAACTGAATGTGTGACCCGATCTGATATGGGTTGGCATTTTATTGATGAAAAAGCAGCCATTAGGCTGCTTTTTTTGATCTAAATATGACTAATTATGCTGTCTCTCGATCGTCGGCCTTACCTGTGTCTATTTGTTAAATTCAGGTCATGAAATAAATGAAATGGATAATAATCTTTAATTATGCAACTTTAACGAGAATGTAACTTAATTCAAATATTGTAACTCAAAGATCAGTGTTTAGTTGTATACCTGATGTGTGACGGGTGTTAATGTAATGTTTCGCCCGAACGGTGTAGTGTGAGCTGCTTTAAGTCTTAGGAAAGCAATCAGCTTACATAGCACAGAATGGCGTATTAAAAATTGAAATCGACCGAAAAGTCGATAACGTATATAAAACCAAGTGCAAAGAATAGTGCACGCATAACAACGTTTGGCTTAGGATATTGTCACTGTATGTGAATGAATATTCGTTAAGTACCGAAATAAGTGTTAGTGCTCATCCCCCAGAGGAAGACACCTCTACGAGTACTGACATCGACAAGCTATAGATATATGGAGAATAAAATGGCTGGTGTATTGGGAATGATTCTTGCTGGTGGTGAAGGCTCTCGCTTAAGACCTTTGACTGAATCTCGCAGCAAACCCTCGGTTCCTTTCGGTGGTAGTTACCGCTTAATTGATTTCGCTTTGAACAACTTCGTTAATGCTGATCTTATGAAGATCTACGTATTAACACAATTTAAGTCACAATCTCTGTTCCACCACATGAAAAAAGGTTGGAATATCAGTGGCATCACAGATCGTTTTATCGACCCAATTCCTGCGCAAATGCGTAAAGGAAAGCGTTGGTATGAAGGCACAGCAGATGCTATCTACCAAAATATGGGCTTTATGGAGCGGGAAGAACCTGATCAAGTCTGTATTTTTGGTTCTGACCATATCTATAAAATGGACATCAAACAAATGCTTGATTTCCATAAAGAAAAGAAAGCAGCGTTAACCGTCTCTGCACTGCGAATGCCGCTTGCTGAAGCATCAGAGTTCGGTGTTATCGAGGTGGATGCTGACGGCCGTATGATTGGCTTTGAAGAGAAACCTGCAAATCCGAAGTCGATTCCGGGCGATCCAGAATCAGCGCTCGTTTCAATGGGCAACTACGTGTTCGAAGCGAAAGAGCTTTTTGCTGAACTAACGGAAGATGCTGATAGAGAAGGTTCGACACACGATTTCGGCAAAGACATTATTCCAAACATGTTCCCACGTGGTGATGTGTTTGTTTATGATTTCAGCACCAACCGTATTACTGGTGAGAAAGAAGAAGTTTACTGGCGCGATGTAGGTACGATTGACGCGTACTGGCAAGCGCACATGGACCTTCTTAAGAAAGATGCGCCATTCTCGCTATACAACCGTAAATGGCCGCTACACACTTATTACCCGCCACTACCACCCGCTACGTTTACTGATTCGGCAAATGGTCGAATTCAGATCATTGATAGCCTTGTGTGTAGCGGTAGTTATGTACGTGGTTCGCGTATTGAAAAGAGTGTATTGGGCTTCCGCAGCAATATCGCATCAGCGTGTGATATTAGCGAAAGTATCTTACTCGGTGATGTAAAAGTGGGTGAGGGTTGTATCCTGCGCCGCGTTATCATTGATAAAGATGCAGATATCGCACCGGGTACACAGATTGGTGTGAATCTGACAGAAGACAAAAAGCATTACCACGTATCTGACGATGGTGTTGTAGTGATTTCTAAAGGAGCACGAGTTGGTTACTAAGACTCTCTCGGTACTTTTTGTAGCGTCTGAAGTTGAAGGCTTGATCAAAAGTGGTGGCTTGGCTGACGTAGCCAAGGCACTGCCAAAAGCGTTACAAACACTCGAACAAGATGTTCGAGTGACCATCCCTGCTTATAGAAACATTCCGAACATTGGTTCTGCTGAAGTTATTTTGTCAACCGAGCTCGATCATTGGCCTCACACTGCTTATCAAGTCAAAAAGTTGAGTGTCGAAGGTGTTCAAGTCTTCGCTATTGAATGTGCCAAGTATTTCGACCGCCCTGAAATGTACGCAGAGAACAATCAAGCGTATGCCGATAACGGAGAGCGCTTCTCGTTCTTCAGTACGGCTTGTTTGGATATGCTTCCTAAGCTCGCGTTCCAACCTGATATCATTCATGCAAATGACTGGCACACAGGTTTTGTGCCTTTCTTGCTTAAATCACGTTATCAACAACACGATTTCTTTGAAAATACGCGCAGTGTTATCTCGATTCACAACGCAGTTTTCAAAGGTGTGTTCGCATACGATGAACTGCAGTTTCTACCAGAAATGCATAGCTACAATGTGCCTGAAGCTTCAGTGAGTGACACGCATGTCACTATGCTGAGAGCCGGCGTGATGTGTGCTGATAAGGTCAATGCAGTAAGCCCAACCTACGCAGAAGAGCTGAAAACGGAGTTAGGTAGCCATGGCATGGCAGCAGAGTTCCAACATCGTTCGGCAGACTTATTTGGAATTCTCAACGGTTGTGATTACGGAGCTTGGAACCCGGAAACAGACGCTTTCCTTCCTCGTAAATTCAAAGCGACGAAACACAGCATGACTCGTGGGAAATCAGCTTGTAAGCAAAAACTGCAACAAGATGTTGGCTTACCCGTTACCGATTGTGCGGTTTATGGCATGGTTTGCCGTCTGACCAACCAAAAAGGCGTTCATTACTTACTGCCGATCATCGAGCAGTTTTTGAAAAACGATCTTCAGATCGTGATTGTCGGTACTGGTGATCCGGTTTTGGCGAGTCAATTGAAAGAGTTATCCGCACTTCATTCAGACAAGTTTTCATTCGTAGAAGCCTACAATAATGAGCTGGCGCATTTGGTTGAAGCGGGTTCTGATTTCTTCTTGATGCCTTCTGAATTTGAGCCTTGTGGCTTGAACCAAATCTACAGCATGGCTTACGGCACTTTACCGATTGTGCGCTCTGTCGGGGGGTTAAAGGATAGCGTCAATGACTACGATCAGGATCCCGAGATAGCGACCGGCTTTGCTTTTGAAGAGCCAACACCGCAAGCATTACTAGCGGTATTACATCGTTCATTACTACTTTATGCACAAAATCCATCTGAAATTAAGCGCGTTCAGCTTTACGCGATGCAGCAAGATTTTAGTTGGGAGGATGCAGCAAAAGAATATCTTACGATGTACCATTCTGCATTTTAACGTGTTGACTTAGCTTTAAAATTCAGTTGTTGAATAACAACAGCTCATAATAAAAGAAGGCGCTCTGATAGTAGAGTGCCTTTTTGTTTTCTGGTCAGATCACATCACGTTTACGAAGAGAAAGCTTGCAAACTCATTTTAGTCAGGTAGAAAAGGTGGTCAGGTATTCACATGACTAGTGTTGGGTTTGACACTATTATCACTTAAAATTCTTAATTGCGTGATATCCTTAGTCATCGCCTTGTGATGAGGCTTAGCTCCATAAATAAATTAAGCGATAGGTATGTCTGAGAGTTTATTATTTCATAAAACATTTACTCACCCTACGAGCGATGAGTGGGTTGTGTTTGTGCATGGCGCCGGAGGCAGTTCCTCCATTTGGTTTAAGCAGATCAAAGCCTATAAACAGCATTTCAACTTGCTTCTCATTGACTTGAGAGGGCATGGTAAATCAGACAATATACTTAAAGATCTGATTTCGAACCGTTATACGTTCAAATCAGTAACGCTCGATATACTTAAAGTGTTAGATCATCTAAAAATCCGATCCGCACACTTTGTAGGCATGTCTTTGGGTACGATTATCGTTCGCAACGTGGCTGAATTGGCGGCAAGCCGAGTACGTTCGATGGTGCTTGGTGGTGCCGTTACTAAACTTAACACTCGTTCTCAAGTCTTAATCAAATTAGGAAACTTGAGTAAGCACATCATTCCTTATATGTGGTTATATAGCCTTTTTGCTTATGTTGTGATGCCGCAAAAAAGTCAGAAAGAATCACGTCACCTATTTATCCGCGAAGCTAAAAAGCTGTGCCAAAAAGAATTTAAACGCTGGTTTATCCTAACTGCTGATGTAAACCCTCTTATGAAGTACTTCAAAGATAGAGAGTTGCCGATCCCAACCCTTTATTTGATGGGAGAACGTGACTACATGTTCATCAAGCCCGTAAAAGAGATGGTTGCAGCGCACGAGTCGAGTGAGTTAGTGGAAATAGCGAATTGCGGACATGTGTGTAATGTAGAAAACCCTGAAGAGTTCAACCAACGCTCTATCGCGTTTATTCAAAAGCAAATTCAGTGATTCTCTAGATCCTTGATCAGAACATACTTGAATAGAATTGAAATAAAAACGGGAAGCTAATAATAGCTTCCCGTTTTTATTTTGAGGGAGGAGTATCGTTCGTTATGTTTTTATTCTGGTGATGCAGCACCGCACTGCCAACAAGACCCGAATTGTGCTTCATTGATTTCATGACACTCACCACAACGCCACTCTTCATAGATGATCGAATCTTGCTGTTTTTGGTAGTCATTGACGATCGTACGGGCTTTGTTAGCGAGCTCTGGCTCATATAACCATACGTAAGGGTCTGTATCTTCAGTAAATGGGATTTCCCCTTTTAAACCAAACAAACCCTCACCACGGACTTCACACGCAATATTCTCACTTTCTAACAATCCACAGATGATATGAGCTTCTGTCGGATTCGATGCACTGAAGATTTTCATTGAAATAGAACCTTATTTGGCTGCATGCATTATTTAGCTATATAAGTTATTTAGTTATATTCGTTACTCAGCGACAGGTGCTGAGCGAAATTTATTCATCAACCATTTGGCAATAATTGGGAACACACCCAGTAAGGCAAATGACAACAGTACTGAGGGAGACACGATACCCGAAAGTGAATCAATTTCTGCGAGTTGAGTTCCGGCATTCAAGAAAACGGCAGTACCCGGCAACATCCCGATTTGACTTGTAATGTAGTAACGACTAACCGACATCGGTGTTAGACCCATCAACAGATTAATAAGGAAGAATGGGAACACGGGAATTAGACGCAGAGAAAACAAGTAAAATGCGCCATCTTTTTCAACGCCTTTATTGATGGTGGCTAACTTGTCACCAAACTTGGTTTGGATCCAGTCACGTAACAAGTAACGGCTACTTAAGAAGGCGAGGGTTGCACCAATGGCACTTGCAAAGGACACCAGTAGTAAACTGTTCCAGAAACCAAACAGCGCAGCGCCTAACAGCGTAACAACGGCAGCGCCAGGAATTGAGAAAGCCGTAATCATGACATAAGCGACAAAGTAGATAGCGGCAGCGGCAATGAAATTGCTCTCGATGTAGTCATTCAAAACAGCTTGTTGGGCTTTCGCATTTTCAAGCGTTAAGTACTGGCCGAAATTGACGCCTAACAAGACGATGGTTATGACCAACACAATACCCAATATCATTTTTTTACTCATTGATACTTCCTCTAAATTTTCAATGCATACCATTAGTTTTTCAATGTATACCATTAGTATAGATAGACAGGCAAAGCATAGAATAACTTTCACCAGATATAAAAAAAGCCGCAAAAATGCGGCTTAATTATCTAGATAGTTTGCACTGACAATGTTAATTGACGTGATTGATAAGCTCTTCACGACGTTGCTGCGGTATAACAGACCAATGTGTACCATTGATCGCGCCTTCTAGCGCCCATAACAGTTCAATACTGACAGAAGACGCATGCGATTCTTTGATGGCGTTAAATGCGTTTACAGAGCCAGATTCATATAAACGTTCTACAGAATCGATCCCTGCCTTTTTCAACATCCGCTCGGTGGCGAGTCGAAGGTTAGGCAGATCTTTGAGTCGAGTTGGTTTAGCAGAAGATTGTTCAGCTTTCTCTTCTTTAGCAAAACCTAGAGACGTAGTCGCAAGCTGCAAGATTTTCTCTTGGTCTTGCCATAAGCCTTCAGGTAAAGCGAAATATTTAGTAACGACAGGAAAACCACGTTTTTTGTAGACGTATGGTTGAAATCCTTGTTGTTCGAATTGTTGCGTTGTGCATTTGTCAGATCGTATATGCAACTGGTCATTCACAACCAGGGCAAACATTGTGTCATCAGCAAAAAGCCCGAATCCACCAAACATTGAGCGTGACTTAATTTTTCCTAGGGGCTCAAATAATTTCATTGAGTCCTTTAGTATCGGTTTATCCATGTTATTTATCTCGGTGTATTTGAACTACGCCACCAAATAAGCAGGTCCGAGAGATTAGCAAAATGTTGCAATTAAATTGTCAATAGGCTGTAAATTACTAAAGTATTAGCAGTTACTGCATTTTGCCATCGGTAACCCCGCTACCATACCAACGAGTGGTTTAGGCCGGAAGCTTTGCGTCCCACTTTTTCAAGTGGTTTGCCCTGTGCGTGACTGGGTTATTAGAATAAAGTTTTTGTTGAATTAGGCTCACACTTCTTACTTGAAAATGTGATATTGCTTCAATTAATGATCTTCGAATTATGCATGCAAGTGCATTTTGTTTGTTGAGAAAAAAAACGCACCTAAAGGTGCGCTTGATTAAACTAAACTCATTACATCAATTAATTTAACGTTTTAACTGTACTTCGTTCAACAATTTCAGGGTGCATTTCGAAGACGCGTTTTTCGTGGTCTTTGTCTTTTATACGCTCTAGTAGTATTTCGAATGCATTTTTACCAACACGGCGCTTAGGTTGGTGAACCGTCGTTAACGGTGGAGAGAAGTATTCAGCCAATTCTATGTTGTCGTAACCGATCACTGAGATATCTTCAGGAATACGAATGCCTTTTTCTTGCAATCGGCTCATCAGTCCTAATGCCATCGTGTCGTTAAAACAGAATACAGCGGTAGGGCGATCTTCCATCTCAATGATTTGGTCAGCAGCAATCACAGCTGTGTCACATTCAAAGTTGCCTTCGATGATCATATTTTCATCGGCAGTAATCTTCGCTTCGTTGAGTGCGCGTTTGTAACCCGCGATGCGTTCAACACATGCCGCTTTGTCTAAGTGGCCACTTAAACAAGCAATCTTGGAGTGACCGTGCTCAATGAGGTACTTGGTCGCTAGGTAACCACCTTCCTCAGAGTTGTCGATGATCTTATCTGCTTGAGAACTCTCAGGGCCCCAATCCATAATTACTTTAGGGATGTCAGCGTGACGGTCTAACATGCCTCTCAGTTCTTCAGTTAGGTCAGAACACATAACTAAGATGCCATCTACACGTTTCTCTGCAAGCATTCGAATGTAGTCACGTTGCTTCTCATAGATACCGCCCGTATTACACAGGATCAAAGTGTAACCTTGACGGTAGCAGTAGCTTTCAACACCATCGATAACTTCAGAGAAGAATAGGTTAGTTGATTGAGTAACTAGCATGCCGATAGTGCGGGTTGTATTGCACTTCAAACTACGAGCAACGGCACTTGGTGCATAGTTCAGTTCGTCTACGGCTTTATTTACTTTTTCTTGCGTCGCTTCTGCAACAAAGCGAGTTTTGTTGATTACGTGAGAAACGGTTGTTGTTGATACGCCTGCTAAGCGAGCGACATCTTTTATAGTGGCCATGGTTTTATCCTATTAGAAGCTACTTTCCCAAAGTACGGAATGAAGTAGCCGTTAAGCTACCTAACTAAGAGCTTAAATTTGTAGGGCTCTTTGGGTACTAAAGTGCTAAAAAACAAAAAACCGCTATTGAGCGGCTTGTCTTAACACCGAAATGCTCAAAACTATAATAAGCATAGCATTTCGTGAATGTTTCATATTTTATCGTTTGCGGTCACAATTTTAGACTGACTAGAAATTACTCGCAATAAAATTCACCCGGAAATCCGGGTGAATTGTCACATTCTTCTGAATTTATTTAACGAGTCATCCAATAAGCTTATTCACCAGCGAGGTATTGGGTGTCCAATTTGCAGAATGCAAGTAGCAGAGATGAGACTGAAGCGTAGAAACCGAATTCGTCAACGTCATGACATTTAACGTTGAACTTTGGTACCCAAGTAAGAAGTTGTTGTTCGATAAATTGCTGTTGAACAGCGAAGGATTTCTCTAGTTCTTCTTCAAGTTCAGTTTCGTTCGAACGAATGATGAGATTACCTAGGAAATCGAGTTCGATAGCAATGTGGTCAGCTGGCTCTTTCAGGTCTTGGTTAACCACCAAGTTGTGTTTAGCCATGATCTCTTCCATATCTTTTGCTGGCTTATCGTTCAAAAGGCCAGTCTGGCCGATATACATAGAAGCGTAAGGAAGTGCGCCATGTTTATCAGTCTTTAAGAATAAGTCACAGAAGTCAGCAGACAATTCTAATTGAGCATCTTCACGTGTTTGTAGACGGTTTAGCGCATCCACTAAGCTATCAATTGCCGGCTTTAGTGTTTCATTTTCGCCTAAACCAGTTAGGAAAGAACGAATTTCAACAGAGTGGTAGTGATCGAGTTCTTCTTGAGTGAGCTCTTTAGCGAACAAGCTTGATAGCCACCAGTATATTTCTGCTCGTTGTTCGTTGAATGCTTTCGTATCTTTCATTTCTTAGATCCTGATTTAGTCTTGTGGTGTGTGTATACCTAGCATCGTCGAGTGATTTGGGTATAGGCACACCAAGGCTGAATAACAAGGTTATTTGCGAAACGCAAAGTTACTCGTTAGTAGTAATGCCTATATTGAATTGCGATGGGCGACAAATAGCAAGGTTTAAGATTGTCTTGTATCAAAAAAAAATCATGTTTCTGGCTTTTATCTTCTGTAGTACTAGAATTGTTACGAGTTATGAATAGAATGGTCAATGAAACTATTAAATAAGAAAAGTGGTGTAGATGAGCTATCACGTATTAGTCGTAGAAGATGATGTGGTAACCCGCAGTAAACTGGTTGGATATTTCCAGAATGAAGGTTACACAGTGAGCGAAGCTGAAAGCGGTGCTCAAATGAGAAAAATGTTAGAAGAAAATAACGTTGACCTCATTATGTTAGACATCAACTTGCCAGGCGAAGATGGATTGATGCTAACTCGCGAATTACGCAGTCAATCAGACATTGGCATAATTTTAGTTACTGGACGCACGGATAGCATTGACAAGATCGTTGGCCTTGAAATGGGCGCTGATGATTACGTTACTAAACCTTTCGAACTTCGCGAGTTGTTGGTTCGAGTTAAAAACCTCTTGTGGCGCATTTCGGCGGCTCGTAAGACAGCAGCGGTTGCGGTAGAAGAAGCAGGAGACGAATCTGTGGTTCGTTTTGGTGAGTGGACGTTTGATATACCTCGCCGTGCATTAAGTAAGAATAACGAGCCGGTGAAATTGACCAAAGCGGAATATGAACTGTTGGTTGCGCTCTCTTCTTACCCTAACCAAGTTTTAAGTCGTGAACGTATCTTGAATATGATCAGCCATCGAGTGGACGCGCCGAATGACCGCACTATTGACGTGTTAATCCGTCGTATGCGTGCAAAAATGGAGTTTGACCCTAAAAACCCACAAATTTTTGTGACAGTTCACGGTGAAGGTTACATGTTTGCTGGTGACTAATTTCCCGTGGAAAGCTGGTTTCAGTAACGATACTTGAACGTAAAAAAAACCGAGACATCAATGATGCCTCGGTTTTTTTGTTACTGAACTTTTTAATTGTTTATCATCGGAGTACTGCTCTCGACAGGGTCATTACTTGTGTCTAGCCAATCTCGCAAGCTTTGCCAAACTAATCCCATCGTCTCATGCCAATAGCGCTCAGTCTGCTCGAGATAGATAGCCTTAGGCATGTACTTATTCCATGGTTCAACGATCCCTTCTTGTGCAAGGTAGTTGGTTGGAGCTGGTAATGGTTTCATGCCAGCGGCATTGAATTCATTAAGTGCGCGAGTCATATGGCTAGCTGATGTCACGAGCACCATTTTCTTATTCTTAACGAATGCAGCGGCTTGGCGAGCTTCTTCCCATGTATCTTTCGCGGTCTCAAGTAGAATGATGTCGGGTTTTGCCACGCCGAGTGCTAGCGCTACTTTAGCCATCATTTTTGCGTTGCTCACCTCAGTGCCTGCGCCATAACCAGACAAAATGAGTTTAGCTCCAGGGTAAAGACGTAAGATACGAATCCCTTCACTTAAGCGCATCAGACCGGTGCGGCTAAGTTCTGATGTTGGCGGGATTTGGTCATCAACAACGTGACCACTTCCAAGAACCATAATGTAATCGACGGTATCATCGATAGGTAAAAAAGCGGTGTGTTGCCTTTCCATTGGCATTAAAAGTTGACTAGAAACAGGCTGGAAAGCGATTAGGAAAATACCACAGAGGGCTGAGAGGGTAATTAGGCAACCTGTCTTCCGTTTTGCAGTAAACATCACTAGGGCTAAACCCAGAAAAGCGAGAATTAACATTGCTGGCAGTGGCATCAGTAACGAAGACACTACTTTTTTCAGCTCAAACATATCCGAATAGTCCGAAAAAACATCACTTAGTAGTAAAAAGAGACATCGCCTCTTTATTCCTGAAATTCCTGTGACAGAATAGCAGGCACGATAGGACATAATAACTCAAGTAGCCGTGACTGAAGACCGTAATTTCGACGATATTGCCCACAAATTTGCAAAAAACATATACGGCTCTGACAAAGGAGAGATCCGTCAGTGCATCGTATGGGAAGATTTAGAACAAGCTTTGAGCAAATTTGAGCAATCCGCTTCGCCGTTGCATGTGCTTGATGCCGGAGGTGGGCTTGCTCAAATGTCGCAAAAAATTGCGACACTAGGCCACAACGTTTCTCTGTGCGACCTCTCTTCTGAAATGTTGAAGCTAGCGGAAGAAAGCATCGCAGAAGCAGGTTTACTCGAGCAGTATCGTTTTATCCATTCTCCGGTACAAAAAGTGGCAGAGCATCTCGAAGAGAAAGTCGATTTTGTGATGTTTCATGCCGTAATGGAATGGTTAGCAGACCCTAAACAGGCGCTTGATTTGTTGTTGGAACAAGTAAAACCCGGTGGCATCGCCTCGATAATGTTTTACAACCACCATGGTTTAGTCCTGAAAAATGTGATTTGTGGCAACATTCCTCATGTATTGAATGGGATGCCACATCGAAAAAGGTTTAAGCTGCAACCACAAAAAGGCTTGAGGCCTGAAGAGGTTTATCAATGGATAGAAGACGCTGGTTTAGATATCTGTGGTAAATCAGGCATTCGCTCTTTCAGTGACTACATAGGTAATATGGAGTTCATGGGCGATTACCAGTTCGAAGATGTATTGGAACTAGAGAAACAGCTATGTCGCCAAGAGCCATACCTGTCACTAGGCCGTTATATTCACGTTTGGGCTCAAAAACCTGCGCAATAGCAGTGGTGAATGTGGTAAAAGAAGCCACAACATGCGCTATGCAATCGTAACAAGCCCGCGTCATAAAGAAATAGGCGTCATATCTAATACGTTCGATATGACGAAGAACAGTAACAGGAACCACAATGAGTGAAATGACTCAAACTGCCGAAGAGCAGCCAATTGATGAGTTGGTGGGCTGGGTCAAGCAGCATGATTTTTCATTAAACTTGCCACCAGAGCGCTTAGCATTTTTGATTGCTATCGCAGTACTAAGCAATGAAAGGTTCGATGAAGAGTTGGGCGAAGGTGAACTGCACGATGCATTTACCATTGTCACTCGACTGTTTGAAGATACTGGCGAAGCGTCTGCGTTTCGTGCCAACAATGCCATCAATGAGCTAGTTAAACAGAAGTTGATCAGCCGCTTTACCAGTGAAATCACCGATGGTGCGAGCATCTACCGCTTATCACCGTTGGCCGTTGGTATCTCTGATTATTACTTACGTCACCGTCAGTTCTCTAAATTAAAACTGTCTATTCAGCTTTCTATGGTTGCCGATGAGATGGCAAAAGCCATTGAAGCTGCGCAGAAGGGCGGAACTCCGGGGCATTGGAAAAAGAACGTTTACGGCGTGCTCAAATATTCAGTTGGTGAAATTTTCGATCAGATTGATCTTAACCAACGTGTTATGGATGAGCAGCAACAAACCGTTAAGCAGCAAATTGCCGACCTATTAAATAAGGACTGGCGAGAAGCGATCAATAACTGTGAGTCTTTGCTATCGGAAACCTCAGCCACGCTAAAAGAATTGCAAGACACCTTGCAAGCGGCTGGTGACGAACTGCAAACACAGATTCTCGATATTCAAGAAATTGTTTACGGTGACGATGAACTCGAGTTCGTTGGCGAAACCCTGTTCGGTTTGCAAATGAAGCTTGACCGAATCACCAGTTGGGGTCAGCAAGCAATCGACTTGTGGATCGGCTACGACCGCCACGTTCACAAATTTATCCGTACCGCTATCGATATGGATAAAAACCGTGCCTTTAGCCAACGCTTGCGTCAGTCAGTCACTGACTACTTTGATGCGCCATGGTTATTGACCTATGCAGACGCAGAAAAACTTACGGATCTTCGTGATGAAGCACTTGTGCTCCGTGATGACGAAGTGATGGGGCAAGCGCCAATCGACGTAGAATACGAAGAATTTGAGCAAGTGAACGATCTACTTTCAGAACGAATCGCAGATATGTTGAAAGCTCACAAACAGCAAGGCGCGCCAATTGATCTTGGCCTTGTGCTACGCGATTACCTCGCAGCACACCCTCGCACACACCATTTTGATTTAGCCAGAATTGTTGTCGACCAAGCCGTGCGCTTAGGTTACTCAGAGTCTGACTATCAGGCTATTCAGCCGGATTGGCAGGCAATCAACGATTTCGGTGCAAAGGTACAAGCAAATGTCATTAACAAGTACTGATGATTACATGCCAGAGAAACTGGTAAAAGCGATAGCGAACCCATTGTTTCCTGCGCTAGATAGCATGTTGCGTTCAGGCAAGCATGTTTCAACGGAAGACCTCGATAACCATGCGTTGCTTTCTGATTTTGAAGTTGAGCTTCAGCATTTTTATCAACGCTACAATACGGAACTGGTAAAAGCGCCTGAAGGTTTCTTCTATCTGCGCCCGCGTTCTACGTCTTTAATTGGCCGTAGTGTTTTGTCTGAGCTCGACATGCTAGTTGGCAAAGTATTGTGTTTCTTATACCTAAGCCCAGAGCGTTTGGCTCATGAAGGCATATTCAGCAATCAAGAGTTGTTTGATGAACTGATGTCGTTAGCGGATGAGAAAAAACTCATGAAGCTAGCAACCAACCGTGCGTCTGGTTCTGACTTAGATAAAGAAAAGCTGTTTGAAAAAGTACGTACTTCTTTACGCCGTTTGCGTCGTATCGGCATGCTGATCGTGATTGGTGAAACAGGTAAATTCCGTATCAGCGAAGCGGTGTTCCGTTTTGGTGCGGACGTTCGTGTTGGCGATGATATGAAAGAAGCACAATTACGTCTTATTCGCGATGGTGAAGCCGTGGTTCATACACAAGAGCCAAACCAAGGCAGCTTGCTAAATGAAGAGCAGGCAGAAGCTGCATTAGAACTAGACGTAGACGAAAACGGTCAGCAAGACATTTTTAACGATCAAGCCGACTTTGATGACCAATCAAACCTTGGCGAACAGAACAAAGTAGAAGGTGATGCATGATTGAAAGAGGTAAGTATCAATCATTAACCATGATCAACTGGAACGGCTTCTTTGCGCGTACTTTTGATATTGATGGATTGGTTACAACGCTTTCTGGCGGTAACGGTGCGGGTAAGTCGACCACAATGGCGGCATTCATCACCGCACTTATTCCAGACCAAAGCCTTCTGCACTTCCGTAACACAACGGAAGCGGGTAGTTCGCAGTCTTCTCGTGACAAAGGTCTTTACGGTAAGCTTCAACCTGGCGCATGTTATGCCGCGCTAGATGTGGTGAACTCTCGTAATCAACGCCTATTGTTTGCGGTAAAACTGCAGCAAGTTGCGGGTCGTGATAAGAAAGTAGACATCAAACCATTTGTTATCCAAGGCCTTCCAAGCCACGTGAAACCAACGGATGTATTGATTCAGAACGTTTCAGACAGCCACGCACGTGTATGTCAGTTGAGCGACGTGAAAGCGGCGGTTGCACAATACGAAGGCGCGCATTTTAAAGCATTTTCTTCGATTGTTGATTACCACTCACAGATGTTTGAATACGGTGTGGTTCCAAAGAAACTGCGTAACAGCAGTGACCGTTCTAAGTTCTACCGTTTGATTGAAGCATCGCTTTACGGCGGTATCTCAAGTGCGATTACACGTTCTCTGCGTGATTACCTTCTGCCGCAAAATGGCGGTGTGAAGAAAGCATTCCAAGATATGGAATCAGCACTGCGTGAAAACCGCATGACGCTAGAAGCGATCAAAACGACTCAGTCGGATCGTGACCTGTTCAAGCACTTGATCACTGAATCTACGAATTACGTGGCAGCAGATTACATGCGCCATGCCAACGATCGTCGTAACAAGCTTGATCAAACAATGAAGTTCCGTGGCGAACTGTTTGGTTCTCGTGAAACCTTGCTTGATCAAAACAACTTGTTGAACCGCGTTCAAGAAGAGCTTGAGCTGTTGGTCGATCAAGAATCGGCATTAGAGCAAGACTATCAAGCGGCTTCGGATCATCTTCAATTGGTTCAAACAGCACTTCGTCAGCAAGAGAAAATCGCTCGTTACAGCGAAGATCTAGAAGAGCTTAATGAACGTCTAGAAGAGCAGATGATGGTGGTTGAAGAAGCTCAAGAGCGAGTACTTCTTGCTGAAGAACAGGCAACCATAACTGAAGAAGAAGTGGATAGCCTGAAAACTCAGCTTGCTGACTACCAACAAGCGTTGGATGTTCAGCAGACTCGTGCGCTTCAATACCAGCAAGCGGTTCAAGCACTAGAGAAAACTAAGCAACTACTTGGTGATGAGTCTATTACGGCAGAAAGCGCATTAACTCTGGTTTCTGAGCTAAAAGCACAAGAAGAATCAAGCACTCAAACGCTACTGTCTACTAAACATAAGCTAGACATGTCTTCTGCTGCGTCTGCACAGTTCGACAAAGCACTGTCTCTTGTTAAAAGCATCGTTGGTGATGTTGAGCGTAAAGACGCTTCTCACAGCGCTAAACAAGCGTTAGAGAAAGGCCGTAACGCAAAACACGTTGTTGAAAATGAACAGCAATGGCGTGCGCAGCACCGCGACATGGCGCGTGATGTGGCACAGCAGCGTCAAGCAAAAGAGCTGGCGACTGAATACCAAAAGCAACACAACATCTCACTGACTGACGAAGCGGTTTTCGATGAAGAACGTGAACGCCATGCTATGCAGATCGAGTCTCTTGAGTACGCTCAAGAAGAGCTGCGTGAAGCGAAGAGTGAGCAACGTCGTGTACAACAAAACCATGACCAAGAGATTCAAAAACTCGAGGCTATTGCTCCTGCGTGGATTACAGCTAATGACGCACTTGAAGCACTCAGAGATCAAACAGACGCTGAGCTAGAAGATAGCCAAGCAGTTATGACTCAAATGCAGCAAGTGCTTGAAAACGAGAAATCTCAAGCGGTAGCAAAAGATCAGTTGGCAACGCGCCGAGCTGAGCTTGAGCAAGAAATTGAACGTTTAGCGTCTCCAGGTGGCTCTAACGATCCTCGCTTGAAGGGCTTAGCGGATACACTGGGTGGCGTGCTGCTTTCTGAGATCTACGATGACATTACCATTGGTGATGCACCGTACTTTAGTGCGATGTATGGCCCAGCTCGTCACGCAATTGTGGTTTCGGACCTTGATGGCATTAAAGAGAAGCTGGTGGATCTCGATGATTGTCCAGAAGACCTTTACATCCTAGAAGGCGATGTAGACGCGTTTGATGATAGCTCATTCAATGCCGATGAGCTTGAAGGTGCGGTCTGTGTTCAGTTAAACGATCGTCAAATGCGTTACTCGCGCTTCCCTGAGATTCCATTGTTTGGTCGTGCGGCTCGTGAGCAACGATTAGAGAAATTACGCGAAGAGCGTGATGTTGTTGTGGAAAACCATGCGAAAGCGGCGTTTGATGCACAAAAGCTGAATCGCCTATACCAAGCGTTCAACAACTTTGTAGCTAAGCACCTACACGTTGCTTTTAACGCCGATCCTGAACAGGCGCTAGTGTCTATTCGCGATAAGCGTAACCAAATTGTTCGTTCTCTGGCAGAGCTAGACTCTAAAGAGCAGCAGCAACGTAGCCAACTTCTGCAAAGCAAGCAGGCACTCGGTGCGCTAGATAAATTAGCACCAATGGTTCGTATTTTAGAAGACGAAACATTGGCTGAGCGCTTAGCTGAATTAGAAGCACAACTTGAGCGTTTAAGCGAAGCTAAGTCTTACTTGAATACTCATGGCAAAGCGCTTACTTCACTAGAGCAAATTGTATCAGCACTCGATGCTGACCCAGAACAGTTCGAGGCACTAGAAGCACAATACCAACACGCTGACCAAGCTCTACAAAGCTTGAAAGGTAAAGTGTTTGCTCTGTCTGACTTAATCGAACGTCGTCACTACTTTGCTTACGCGGATTCTGTAGACCTGCTTAACAAGAGCAGCGAACTGAGTGAGCAATTGAAAGCGAAGTTGGTTCAAGCAGAACAAGCAAGAACCAAAGGCCGTGATGGCTTGAAGCAAGCTCGTGAACAGATGAACCAGTACAACCAAGTATTGGCAGCACTGAAGAGCTCACATCAAGCGAAACAAGAAACGGTTCAAGAGTTCAAACAAGAGCTACAAGAGTTTGGCGTCAATGCTGATGAAGGCGCTGAAGAGCGCGCTGTGCGTCGTCGTGACGAGCTTCAAGAGCGTCTACACACATCTCGCAGCCGTAAGAGTGAATACGAGCGTACGATTACGTCAACAGAACTTGAGATGAAAGCCCTGGCTAAGCGTCTTAAGAAAGTTCAGAAAGAGTACACCGAGCTTCGTACCTTCGTTGTTGCAGCAAAAGCCGGCTGGTGTTCAGTACTTCGTTTAGCTCGTGAGAATGACGTGGAACGTCGTCTTCATAAGCGTGAATTGGCTTACCTAACGGCGGGCGAACTTCGCTCAATGTCAGATAAATCACTAGGTGCGCTGCGTTTGGCTGTGGCTGACAATGACGACCTGCGTGATTCGCTGCGTCTATCTGAAGACAATGCACATCCAGAGCGTAAGGTTCTGTTCTACATTGCGGTTTACCAGCACCTTCGTGAGCGTATTCGCCAAGACATTATTCATACGGATGATCCGGTTGAAGCAATAGAAGAGATGGAAGTTGAGCTCGCTCGACTAACAGAAGAACTGACGCAGCGTGAAAACCGCCTGGCGATTAGCTCTGAGTCAGTAGCAAGTATCATCAAGAAAACGATTCAGCGCGAGCAGAACCGTATTCGAATGCTCAACCAAGGTCTGTCTAACATCTACTTTGGTCAGGTCAAGGGCGTACGTCTGAACGTTAAGATCCGTGAAAGCCATGAGATTTTGCTATCAGGGTTAGCGACTCAACAAGAGCAACACAAAGACTTGTTTGAATCAACGCGCTTTACCTTCTCAGAAGCGATGGCGAAGTTGTTCCAACGAGTGAACCCGCATATCGATATGGGTCAACGTTCTCCACAAGTTCTGGGTGAAGAGTTACTCGATTACCGTAACTACCTAGAGCTGAGTGTTGAAGTTAACCGTGGTTCAGATGGTTGGTTACAAGCGGAATCGGGTGCACTGTCTACGGGTGAAGCGATCGGTACGGGTCAATCTATCCTATTGATGGTTATCCAGAGCTGGGAAGAGGAGTCTCGTCGACTTCGTAGTAAAGACATTGTGCCATGTCGCTTGTTGTTCCTTGATGAAGCAGCACGTCTGGATTCTAAGTCGATTTCTACGCTGTTTGAACTGTGTGACCGTTTAGGTATGCAACTTCTGATTGCTGCGCCAGAAAATATTAGCCCAGAGAAAGGCACAACCTACAAACTGGTTCGTAAGGTCTTCAAAGATCACGAACATGTACACGTTGTTGGTCTGCGTGGTTTTGCTCAAAACAAACCAGTATCACCGGTTCAAGAGCTTATCGAAACACCTTAAAGCCGTAACCTTTCTACCGTAAATTAATGGCCTCGAAGTACTTACTTCGGGGCTTTTTTTGTTTGGTAGCTTCACGGCTCTGGTTATTCTTTTGGTGAGGGTGAGGGTGAGGGTGAGGGTGAGGGTGAGGGTGAGGGTGAGGGTTAGGGTGGTATTCCTGAGCTATTTATAATCACTGACTGTGATTGGCATGATTCAAACAGAGCTTATTACCATATAAAAAACCGCCTTCTCAGAAGAGAAGGCGGTTTTTACTTACGTTATCTTTTTTCAAGCCGAAGGTTTTGATACTTAGGCTTTAACGTATAGGTTGTCGGTACGTTTAGCTTATCTAAGATTAGATTTTAAACATCTTTATCGTTTGATGCAGTTCGTCCGAAACATTATTAACATTTTGCGCTGTTTGAACATTTTGCTGGACGTCATCGACAGTCGCTCGCGCCAAATCATTTACATTCACTACATTTTCGTTGATTTCAACGGCCACTTGCGATTGTTCTTCTGCTGCAGCGGCAATCTGGTTGTTCATATCTTGAATGTTGCCAATTTCGAGCTGAATAGTATTCAGCATTTCACTCGCTTGATCTGACTTCTCACGGGTCGCTTTAGCTGTCTCTGCGTTTTCAACCATAAGCTCAACAGATTGTTTTGCTTGAGTTTGAAGTGATGAAATCATGGTTTGTATTTCGTTCGTGCTTTCTTGTGTTTTGTTAGCGAGGTTACGCACCTCGTCAGCCACGACGGCGAAGCCACGACCTTGCTCACCAGCACGAGCGGCTTCAATTGCTGCGTTTAAAGCCAGCAAGTTTGTTTGCTCTGCAATACCTCGAATAACATCAAGTATGCTACCTACATTTTGGGTTTCTTTTTCTACCCCAAGAATCGATTCTTGAACCTGCTCAATATTCGTTACAAGTAAGCTGATTTGTTGGTTCATGTCACCCACAGTCTCAAGGCCTGACTGAGATGAAAGGCTTGCCTCATTGGATGATGATGAAGCCTGCATCGCATTTTGAGCGACTTCAGCGACAGTTGCGGTCATCTGATTCATCGCGGTTGCAACTTGTTCCAGCTGCATCATTTGTTCTTCTGATGAGGTGCTTAACTGATTTGACGAGGTCTCAAGAGATGAGGATTGTGATGAGAGAGAGTTTGAAGACTGCTCAATATTGCCAATAATGCCTTGGAGGTTACCTGCCATTTCAAGAGTTGAACGGTAGATCCCCGTTTCATCACCATTTAACTTAGGGATATTGGTCAGGTCTCCTGACGAAATTCGACTAACAAGAGCTTCGATGTATTGTGGTTCCCCACCAATAGGGCGATACATCAGTTGTGTCACCAACCAGAATGTAATACCTGTTCCTAAACACGCAAAAATGAGACCAACAATCGTATTGATTTTCACCATGGCGTTTGAAGGCGCTTCAATGTCGTCCCAACTTGCCCAAGCCCAAATGTTCCAGCCTAACGACTCAATTTGAGACGAAACGACATAAAAGTCGCCTTTATCTGGAACATTGTAAGAGTGCTCACTGGTCATCTTACTCGCGTGTTCACGATAGGAAGGTCGCAGGTCATAGATATTTTCACCAATAAAATCTTCATAGCTAGCGGCAACAAGGAAACCATCTTGGCGAGAGACAAATAAGTTTGGCTCTTCAGATAACTCATTTATGTAGTCCGTAATATCACTCATTTTAAGACTAAGGCCGATAACGGCTTTCGTTTCGCCTCTGGCTTTAAAAGGAATAACAACCGACATGGTCAAATGCCCTGTCGTTGCAAGATAAGGGTTGGTTACGGAACGTTTTGCTCCTGAAAAACCAAGGTTGAACCATTCGCGTTGTTTTTGCTTAGCATTAAAATTAGGAATGATACCTTGATTTTTAACGTCGTAAGTTTTGCCATCAGGAAGACCGATGTAAATATTAAGAACACCAAGAGATTCTTTACTGTTCGTCATCATTTTCAACAGCATCGGGTTGATCATGATGTTACCGGATCTATCAGTGTGGATACTGGTTGAAATGCTTTCCAAAGCGCCGAAATACGCTTCCATTTTCCCTTCGACAGCTTTGGCTACAAGAAACGATTTCGTAGACAAGTTATGACGGTAGTCATCCGTAGTGGCAGACTTAAATTCGAAATATCCTATCGTAGATATAACTAAAATCGTTAAACAGATTAGGCCGCTAATTGTTAGCATAATCTTATTTTTGACGGTCATCAGAGCATTTCCTTAACAGTTATTGCTTATTTTATTGACTAAATTATCTGTATGCTAACATAGGGTTACAATTTATTTGTTGGTCGTTTTGTAAGGGAAAGTCGTTACAAATAGGCTGTGTGAATACTTATGCGTGGGATTTACAGTGAATAGGGTATCTACACAAATTTGATGGGTTTTAATTGATTTTTATGGTACGTATTTTTCTACTTCCTAGGCGGAATTAGCACAAATAAGTACCTTTTTATCTATTTTTGGCGCGAATATGTTGCTGAGGTAAGTGTATAGAAAGGGTTGGGATGTAAGGGGAAATAACCCCAAACACCCCAAATTTTGGCCTAAAACTTGAGTGACAAAATTTTGACTACTTGTGACCGAACTGTTTTGCAGCGTAAGCAACACGCTCCGCAGGTTTTGGATATTCAGCAGGCGTGCCAAGGTTTTCAATATGATGCAGTCTAGGAAGTAGCCCCGCGCCGTTCGCGATTTGGATAGCTAAACCAGGTCGAGCATTAAGTTCTAGTACCATAGGGCCTTCTTCTTGGTCTAATACCATGTCAGTACCCATATAGCCTAAGCCCGTCATTTCCCAAGCACTTGATGCTAGAGTTAACAGCTTTTCCCAGTGAGGAACTTGTAATAACGCGAGTTCTTTACCCGTATCTGGATGGTGTGTAACAGGCTGATCGAACTGAACCGCTCGAACCGCTTTACCTGTCGCAATGTCTATACCCACACCAACAGCACCTTGGTGCAAGTTAGCTTTACCATCTGAATCTGAAGTGGACAGACGCATCATCGCCATCACAGGGTAGCCTTTAAATACGATGATTCGTACATCTGGCACGCCTTCGTAACTGAAGCCTTCGAAACACTCGTCAAACTTGATGAGGTTTTCAACTACAGCTACGTCGTTCTTACCACCTAGTGAGAAAAGACCGGCTAGAGCATTACTGATGTGACGCTCTACGTCTTCTTCGTTAATGGTTGAGCCCGATGGTTTGGTGTAAACCCCATCTTTATGTGAGACCACAACAAGGATGCCTTTACCGCCACTTCCTTGCGCTGGCTTAATAACAAAGCCAGGCCACTCTTTAACCATCTTGTGGATTGCTTTTACTTCAGCTTGGTGGCTAATAACGCCAATAAGTTTTGGCACGGTGGCACCAGCCTGTTCAGCAATAATCTTAGTCTTAAGCTTGTCATCAACGAGTGGATACTTGGAACGATCATTATAGCGACCAATATAACTATGGTTGCGCTTGTTCATTCCCATTATGCCTTTGTCTTTCAACTTAAACGGTGAAGTAAATTGATCAAACATAACTTAGTCCTCCGCTAGCGGTTTAAAGCGACGAAGCTCAGTTAGGCGGTAGCCTGTGTAGTTACCTAGTAACAAGATGGTCGCTAGAATAACAAGCTGTAAACCAATAAAGTTGAACGTTAAGTGTTGAATGAACGGGTTAGTCATACCTAAATAAACAAGCACCGCGGTAAATAGAGAACCACCACCTTGTAGCACTACCTCTTTCGCCCCTTCTTCTTCCCAAAGGATAGACATACGTTCGATAGTCCAAGACAAGATAATCATTGGGAAGAACGTAATTGATAGGCCTTCTGTAAGTCCGATTTTAAACGCGACTACAGTAAATATCGAGATAATCATAATTACTGTAATAATTACGGCGGATATCCTGGCCACGAGCAATAGGTTGAGTTTGGATAAGTAACTTCGTATTACAAGGCCGGTACCGACAATCAGTAGGAAGCCAACAATACCGGTAACCAACTGTGTTTGAACGAATGCCACGGCAATCAGAACGGGCATGAACGTACCAGAAGTCTTAAGACCTATGATGACACGTAGGAACACAACAATCAGAGCCCCGATAGGAATCAGCATGATGGTTTTAAACATCGCTTGCTCTTCTAGCGGCAGACTATGAATGGAAAGGTTTAACAGTTGATCCGCTGATACTTTACTGTTGGTTGCTTCAGTTGGAGTAACTTCCTGAGCTATCATAGAGAAGTGAACTTTACTGTTCTGACCGCCAACCACGTCTAATAGAGATACATTTGATTCATCCCAAATTAGCAGGTTTGGTTGAACTTGCTGCTCGCTAGATTCAGGAGAGAATAGAACCCACTGGTTATTATCCCAAATTTGGTTCATGTGTTGGATTGATTGGCGACGACGTCCGTCTTCCAGTTCAATAACACCGACGACTTTGTTGTGGATTTTAGCGGCAGAAAGTAGCTTGTGTGTCGCTTCGACTTTGGTCATGTTATTCAGAATCAGCGCTGAGTTTTGGCTGTCTGGATCGTTAAGCGTTTTGATTAACTCACGAGTAAAGGTGATGTTGTCTGCTGAGCGCTTGGTTGCTCTGTCAATCAAAGCAAGGGCCGCGGCTTCTTCAGGACCATCAAAGCTTGGTTGAACCACATCACCTTCTGGAGGTGTTGAGGTAACGTTCGCTTGGCTATCGACTAAGAACTGTGTCTTGTAGTAGATAGTCTGCGGACCGTCTGCGTGACGAATTGACCACTCAGCACGGCGACCTGAATCTGTATTCAAGTATGAAATGCCGTAGCCTGGTGATGAAGCTGACTCGCCGATAAGTGTAAAGTTAGACTGTGTGTGAGGTGCGGCTAGTGAAACTTTTGCTTCTTTGCCCACTGCATTGAATTCGATACGAGCTTCAATGTCCCAAACCTGATTAGTTTCACCTGGAGTCCAGGGTACACCGTAGGTTGTATGTCTGAACATACTCAGTGTTATACCCGCTACGATGAGCAGGAAAATTGAGATATAAAATGGAATTCTTGACGTCATAGCTTACCCTACTATTGTTATTTAACTTCCGTTTGTACGTATCTTTTACTTACATCTACTAGCGCTATGTCTTTGATAAATTCGCGCCCTAGTAATACAGGGTGACTCATTTGAGAGCGATCCGCCAATGTAAATTGCGCTTTTTCATGGATTTTTCCAACTTTCACCCATAATTCAATCACAGCTCTACGTTCTGTCTGATCATTGGTTGATTGGCGAATTTTCACAAAACGAACAACGGGTGCTTCAATCCATTTTTGGTCTTCTTTTGCTTGTGCTTTATCTGCCAAATGGAACTTAACCCAATCTTTACCATTACGTTCGAATTCTTTGATGTCGACAGCATTTAAAGAAGAGGTGGTTGCGCCAGTATCAACACGAGCATCGAAGCTTTGCTTGATAGAGTCGATCGATACTTTTTCAATACCGCCTAGAATAGTTGGTTGTGAGGTTGGAGCGATAGGTGCGGCTACAACTGCAACAGGGTCAGCTTCTTTTAGTTCATCAATAACTCTGTGTTCCATGCTGGTTAGGTGGACATCTAATTGGCTAGAAAGAGTCGTGATTTCGTCTTCTAAGCTTTCAATATAGTCACTTTGATTACTTATCTGCAGTTCAAGATTTTGAACCTTGTTTGCGATGTTTGTCTCTGAGCGGGAAATAGCGTCGAGAGTTTCTTGATGGTAGGTAGCACCGCTCGTGAGGGTGCAACCAGAGAGCAAACCAACCGCCACGATAGGCGATAATCGCTTAAACATATAAAAACCTTTGAAAATTAGAGAATAGTTCAGACTATTTAGAAGTTTATCCCACAAAAAAGGATGCGTGAAGCATCCTATTGTAAGAGTCTGGTCATATTGAATCGCAATGTGAGCGCTACGAAAATTATTGCCACTTAAGGACGCTCACTTATTAAGCGTGAGCGCAACTTTTGTACAATTAATTCTCTTTTTTATAAAAACTCCCACATATAAATAACGGTGGCTGGATGACGACAGAGCTTATGGTTTTGTGTAGCAGAGCTTAAGGCTTTGTCGCTACTAGAATCGCACGTCTTGGTGCTGGGTGACCTTCAACTGTTTTACTTGGATCATTCGGGTCCAAGTAATCTGGAAGAGAATTGTGTGTCATCCAATCTGTTGTGCGTTGTTCACCAATAGTCGTGACATTTTCATCAACGATTCGAACGTCTTCAAACCCAACTTGCTCAAGCCAGCGTTTCAGTGCACGAGCAGATGGGAAGAAGTACACGTTTCTCATTTGCGCGTAGCGGTCAACAGGCACAAGTACAGCGTTTTCGTCACCTTCAATCACTAACGTTTCAAGCACTAACTCGCCACCAGATACCAACTGGTCTTTCAATTGGATCAAATGATCGAGCGGTGAACGGCGGTGGTAAAGCACACCCATGCTGAACACAGTGTCGTAAGCTTCTAGCTTTGGCAGTTGTTCAATACCTAAAGGTAAAAGGTGAGCGCGTTGATCATCGCCCATCAGCTTACGGATAGCTTCAAACTGAACCAAGAAAAGGTGGGAAGGATCGATACCTACGGTCAGACGAGCTCCTTCACCTAACATACGCCACATGTGGTAACCATTACCGCAACCTACATCGAGTACAGAACGGTTTTTAAGCGGTGAAATATGCGGAAGTACACGGTCCCATTTCCAGTCACTGCGCCACTCCGTATCGATATGAATATCGTGAACGGTGTAAGGCCCTTTCCTCCATGGGTGGAAGGTCTTCAACAAGCTTTCTAGTTTTTTAAGCTCGCCAGTGTGAAACGGTGTAGAGCTGCCAATCGTTACTGAGTTTTTCAGGTCAACTTGGTCTGGCACACTTTCTGGGATCTTGTTTAGTGCACGTATCCAACGGTCGAAGTCACCATGCTCTGCATTTTTCCAATCTGTCAGCTGTTGAGGAAGAACATTAAGCCACGGCTGAAGGCGAGTGTCTTGGGCAATGAGTTGATAAAAATTGGCAAAATTAAACATAGTTTTTCACTGAGTTAATAGGGTCAATAAACCCCAAAATAAAAATTAAATTTGTCATTCCCTGCAGTGAGGGACGAACATGGAAGAGAATCTCGGTTTATCGTTTTGATAAGAGTTTCCCAACTCGCGTGTTCCTCACTCTGAGGATGACGTTCTAGTACGTGCTAACTGTGTGGCGACTGTTACTTAATCGAAAATATCTAATTTATCGCGAACATCTACTTTATCGCGAACATCGAACCAAAGTTGAAGCATTGGAACCACACTTCGCTGCTTGAGAAGCCAATCTTTTCAAAACGCTGCTTATGAACTGGAATCGAGTCAGGACGCATCACATTTTCGATAGCGCTGCGTTTTTGGCTGACTTCAAGCTCGCTGTATCCATTTGCACGCTTGAAATCATGGTGCAGATCGATAAGAAGTTCATTTGAACTTTCATCTTCAAACACAAACTTTTCTGACAGAATCAAAATACCGCCCGGACGTAATCCAGCATGGATCTTTTCAAGCAGCGCGTAGCGGTCGTCTGGTGATAAAAACTGTAAGGTGAAGTTCAACACAACAACTGAAGCGTCTTTAATCTCGATTTCACGGATATCAGCTTCGATGACTTCGACTGGCGTATCGCTTCGGTAGGCGTTTACATGCAGCTTACAGCGTTCAACCATGGCTTCCGAATTATCGACAGCAAAAATCGTACAACCTTCTTGCTGGATGTGGCGGCGCATAGAAAGTGTCGCAGCGCCAAGAGAGCAACCCAAATCGTAGATGTTTGAGTGCGGTTTTACGAAGCGTTCAGCCAACATGCCAATAGCAGAGATGATATTGCTATATCCAGGAACCGAGCGTTGAATCATATCTGGGAATACTTCAGCAACCCTTGCATCAAAGGTGAAATCACCAATTTTATCAATGGGAGCGGAAAAGATATTGTCTTTGTTGCTCATTGCATTCTCTCTCGACAGTCAGCGTAATTGGCACAGAATTCATACCAAATAAAAGGGGACGTATTTTACGTAAAAAAATCGCTTGTGTCACGAAAACTGAGATTGATGAAAGTGAACGCTTGTTAGTAGTTGTTTACTATCAAAACATCGAGATTTGATGGTCGCCTTTTTGAGCAGGAAACTCCGCCAAATTAGGCAAGGTTATCTTTGTGTGTTCAGCAGCTTGCGTCTGTAATTGCTTATAGATAGCAATAGCCAACTCAGGGGCGTGATTGTTGTCTGGTGTGTGAATCATTAAATAAGGCTGCTTACCTTCATTTAACCAAGTTGGTAATTTCGCGAACCAAGGTTTAAAGAAGGCCAGATTGGGTTCCTGATCTGGATGACCAATAAAACGAACCATCGGATTGTTTGCCGTCGCAATGGCATGAACGGGAACGCGCGGCTTTTTCTGATGCGCATCGATCACCGCTTCTGTGGTTGGTGGTGCAGAGAAAACAGGGCGACTATCCATGATAATACGATTAATGCCTTCTTCAACCAGCCATTGATTGAAGCGTTTTTCTGCGTCGCCTTTGTCAAAGAAACCCAAGTGTCGAACTTCGACGCCAAGCTGCATATCTTTCGGGAATAATGTACAAAATTTTTGCAGGGCAGGGAGCATGCTGGGTTCGAAGCTATGGGGCAATTGAATTGTCCATTGACCAATACGGCTATGCAGTGGAGACATAGTCATCAAGAACTCTTTGAGTTCCCCTTGGCAATGTCTGAGTTGTTGCTGGTGGGTGATGAACTTGGGTAACTTAAAAGTGAACCTGAAATCATCGTGACTGGCGGCTTTCCAGTTATGAACTGTCGACATACTTGGCGTAGCGTAAAAGGTCGTGTTGCCCTCAACGGTATGAAAAACTTGTGTGTACCTTTCTAAGCGTTCAGCAGGCTTGGTTCCCTTGCCATAGAACTGACTTTGCCACTCAGAGTGAGACCACATGGTTAATCCAAGTCTTAAAGGTAAAGTTTCCATCGTCATTACACCGTTAGTCGTTACGCCATTTGTCATCACAAAAAGTTTTTAAGTTGAAATGAAAAACTACTGTACGAGAGTTTTGCTGATTAAGGTACTTTCGAGATATAATTAGCGCAATTTTTTCGGTTTTGATGAATCTTTGCGCACTTGATGGGCTAAAAAGCAGCAAAGCCAGATAAAACACAATAAATTCGAATGTGGAAGGTCGATTTTAAGCGAGTTTCCGCGTATAAATGTTCCTTTGCTCTGTTGTGTGGAATGACCACTGACAGCTTGGAAATTAGTAAATAATTAAGAGATTGGGAAATTCATTATGCGTACCCATTACTGTGGTAACCTGAACAAGTCCCTGGCGGGACAAACTGTAGAATTGTGCGGCTGGGTAAACCGTCGCCGTGATTTAGGCGGTCTTATCTTTATCGATATGCGAGATCGTGAAGGCGTCGTTCAGGTTGTTGTCGATCCAGATATGAAAGATATCTTCCCGATCGCTAACCAACTGCGTAATGAATTCTGTATCAAGTTTACTGGTGAAGTACGCGTTCGTCCGGACAGCCAAGTAAATAAAGATATGGCGACGGGTGAAGTAGAACTTTACGCGACTGGTCTAGAGATCATCAACCGTTCAGAAGCGCTTCCACTAGACTTCAACCAAACGAACTCTGAAGAGCAGCGTCTTAAGTACCGTTACATCGATCTTCGTCGTCCAGAAATGAGCGACCGTATCAAGCTTCGTGCGCGTGCTTCTAGCTTCGTTCGTCGTTTCCTAGACGAGAACCTATTCCTAGACATCGAAACGCCAGTACTAACGAAAGCGACACCTGAAGGCGCTCGTGACTACCTAGTACCAAGCCGTGTTCACAAAGGTAGCTTCTACGCACTTCCTCAATCTCCTCAGCTGTTCAAGCAACTGCTGATGATGTCTGGTTTTGACCGTTACTACCAAATCGTTAAATGTTTCCGTGATGAAGATTTACGTGCTGACCGTCAGCCTGAATTTACTCAAATCGATATCGAAACATCTTTCATGACTTCTCAAGAAGTGCGTAACGTGACTGAGAAGCTTGTTCACGATATGTGGAAAGAACTTCTAGATGTTGAACTAGGTCAATTCCCAGTAATGCCTTTCTCTGAAGCGATTCGTCGTTTCGGTTCTGATAAGCCAGATCTACGTAACCCACTAGAGCTAGTCGACGTTGCTGACTTGGTTAAAGACGTTGAGTTCAAAGTATTTTCTGGCCCAGCTAACGACGAAAAAGGTCGCGTAGCGGTTATCCGTGTTCCAGGAGGTGCTAAGCTAACTCGTAAGCAAATCGACGGTTACGCTGAACACGTAAACATTTACGGCGCGAAAGGCCTAGCTTGGATGAAGGTTAACGACCGTGCTGCAGGCATGGAAGGTATTCAATCTCCAGTTGCTAAGTTCCTAAGCGAAGACGTAATCAACGGTATTCTTGAGCGCACTCAAGCTGAATCTGGCGATATCATTCTATTCGGCGCAGACAAAGCGGGCATCGTTGCTGAAGCAATGGGCGCACTTCGTATTAAGCTAGGCGATGACCTAGAGCTAACGGACAAGAAAGCGTGGGCTCCACTTTGGGTTATTGATTTCCCAATGTTCGAAGAAGATGGCGAAGGCAACCTACACGCTATGCACCACCCATTCACATCACCACTTGGTGTGAGCGCAGAAGAGCTAAAAGCAAACCCAGCAGCAGCTAACTCTGATGCATACGACATGGTAATCAACGGCTACGAAGTCGGCGGCGGTTCGGTACGTATCCACAGCGCAGAAATGCAAACGGCTGTATTCGGTATCCTAGGTATCGAAGCTAAAGAACAACAAGAGAAGTTCGGTTTCCTACTTGAAGCGCTTAAGTACGGTACGCCACCACACGCAGGTCTAGCATTCGGTCTTGACCGTCTAGCTATGCTTCTTTGTGGTACAGAGAACATCCGTGACGTTATCGCATTCCCGAAAACAACAGCTGCAGCATGTCTATTAACAGACGCGCCAAGCCTAGCAAACCCAGCATCACTGGAAGAGCTAGCAATCGCTGTTAAATTGGCAGAGAAGAAAGAGCAAGCGTAAGCCTATTATCTTTCTCGTTGATGAAGAGATCCTAGTTGATAGAGAGCTCTGAATTAATTAGCCAAGATTTGTGATTAAATTAGAAAATGCCCGTTAATTTGACGGGCATTTTTTTTTGCGTTCGATATACTAAGCTGAAAAGTATGTATAAATAATCAGTATTGAAGTTATGTCTATTATCTTAGGGATTGACCCTGGCTCGCGTATTACCGGCTATGGCGTGATTCGTCAAAATGGTCGCCACCTATATTATTTAGGTAGTGGCTGTATTCGTATGTCAGAAAAAGAGCTACCGGGTCGACTAAAACAGATTTACGCCGGCGTAAGCGAAATCATCACCCAGTTTCAGCCGGATGTGTTTGCGATCGAGCAAGTTTTCATGTCGAAGAACGCTGACTCTGCACTTAAGCTTGGACAAGCTCGTGGTAGTGCGATTGTGGCAGCGGTGAATGCGGATTTACCTGTACATGAATATGCGGCTCGTTTAATTAAGCAAGCTGTGACAGGAAATGGCGGTGCTGATAAGTCGCTGGTTCAGAACATGGTGATGAGCATGCTTAAGTTACCTGCTAAACCACAGGCTGATGCTGCCGATGCGCTAGGCGTAGCGATCACTCACGCTAACACCAATAAAACCTTGGTTGCATTGGCAGGTAAAGCAACTGGCGCAAGAAAAGGGCGTTACCGTTAATCTAGGTCGTGGCGTTTTCTAAAACCCTGAGCCATGTGTTTTCCAAGCTTATAGTTTTCCAAGCATGTAGCTCTCCAAGCCCAAATTATTCACTTCAAAAAACACAAAGAACTGGATAAGTATCCAGTTCTTTTATATTCTGTTCCCCAAATAATATTCCATCAAGAGAGTGAATTGTGATCGGACGTCTACGCGGTACATTAATAGAAAAACAGCCACCAGAGTTACTAATTGAAGTGAGTGGTGTTGGCTATGAAGTTCAAATGCCAATGAGCTGTTTTTATGAATTACCAAACGTGGGCGAAGAGGCGATAATCTACACTCACTTTGTCGTTCGTGAAGATGCGCAGCTGCTTTATGGTTTCAATACAGTTAAAGAGCGAGCGTTGTTCCGTGAAGTCATCAAAGCAAACGGTGTGGGTCCTAAGCTCGGACTTGGCATACTTTCAGGCATGACGGCTAGCCAGTTTGTTCAGAGTGTTGAACGTGAAGATATCTCAACATTGGTTAAACTGCCGGGTGTTGGTAAGAAAACGGCTGAGCGTTTGGTTGTTGAAATGAAAGACCGCCTGAAAGGGTGGGGCGCAGGTGATCTGTTTACTCCTGCGACAGATGCTGCACCTATTGACTCTATGCCGACAGTCCACGACGCTGAAGAAGAAGCGGTAAGTGCACTACTTGCATTAGGTTACAAGCCGACGCAAGCTTCTAAGGTGGTTTCTCAAGTGGCTAAAGATGGCATGACCAGCGAACAGTTGATTCGCGAAGCTCTGAAATCGATGGTTTAATACCTCATATACTCGTTCTACAAAACAGATTCATTCACTTTGCCTTTACACAGGGTCAAGAAGCGCATCGTCAAGAAGCGCATAGTTAGGAATATCAGAATTTATGATTGAAGCCGATCGCCTTATTGCACCGGACAACCCAGTATTCAAAGATGAAGATGTCATTGATCGTGCAATACGCCCTAAAGCACTGGCTGACTATCAAGGTCAGGATCACGTCCGTGGTCAGATGGAAATTTTCATCAAAGCAGCACAAATGCGTAATGAGGCGCTCGATCATCTGTTGATATTTGGTCCTCCAGGCTTGGGAAAAACCACATTGGCAAACATTGTTGCTAATGAAATGGATGTGAACATTCGTACCACTTCAGGACCTGTATTGGAAAAAGCAGGTGACTTGGCGGCATTGCTGACCAACCTTGAAGAAAATGATGTTCTATTCATTGATGAGATCCACCGCCTTAGTCCTGTGGTTGAAGAGGTTCTGTATCCGGCAATGGAAGATTACCAATTAGATATCATGATTGGTGAAGGCCCAGCGGCACGTTCTATCAAGATCGACCTTCCTCCTTTCACTTTGATTGGCGCAACCACTCGTGCTGGTTCACTGACATCGCCGTTGCGTGACCGTTTCGGTATTACTCAGCGTCTTGAGTATTACAAAGTTGAAGATTTGCAAAACATCGTTCAGCGAAGTGCTGATTGTCTTGGTCTTTCTATGGAATCGCAAGGGGCGTTAGAAGTTGCTCGCCGAGCACGTGGTACGCCACGTATTGCTAACCGTTTACTGCGCCGTGTTCGTGACTATGCGGAAGTGAAAGGCGATGGACATATTTGCCCAGAGGTTGCTGATAAAGCGCTAAACATGTTGGATGTCGATGCTAAAGGTTTCGACTACATGGATAGGAAGCTTTTGCTTGCGATTATGGAGAAGTTTGGTGGTGGGCCGGTTGGTATAGACAACATGGCTGCGGCGATTGGTGAAGAAAGAGATACCATTGAAGATGTGTTAGAACCTTACTTGATTCAACAAGGTTATCTACAAAGAACGCCAAGAGGTCGAATCGCGACCGACAGAGCGTATTTGCACTTCGGCATAGATAAACCGTCTAATCGTTAATTTATTCATTTTTAAAGATCCCAGTTGCATAAGCGCTGGGATTTTTTGCTTTCTACTGAATAACAACTCTTTGAGCGAGTCGATAAAAAAGCTGAATAGCTACGCCTCAAAAATGAAAACTTTGTTTTCACGTTTGATTTGAGTAACAAAAAGTGAAATAAGTTGTCATGTTTTTTGTTAACACTTTATGGGTAGTTGTAATTCATATGTTGATGCGGTGCTTCGCTTTTGTCACAGATATCATATGCTGCTATTAATAGAGACATAATTGGTGTGATTTTAATCATAACTGTTCAAAAATAACTCTAATTTGCTTGAATAAAATTGATACAAATCAAAGCAAGGTTCTCCTATAAACCTTTTGAAACATACTGATTTTACCAGTAATATTAGCGGCAGCTATATTAGCTCATGCTTAACAATAATCTAACTATAACGGTACGTTTTTACTACAAATTCCAACTTGTAATAACAACTTCACGAATTGTTTTAACACGGATTTTTGCGGTGAATAATCACACAAGTGTCATTCAGCCGACACAAAGGAGTTACCATGATTGATGTTGTTGATCTGTCGCGATTGCAATTTGCATTTACAGCGATGTATCACTTCCTATTTGTTCCACTGACTTTAGGTATGGCATTTCTACTTGCCATTATGGAGTCAGTTTATGTAATGACTGGCAAGCAAATTTACAAGGACATGACTAAGTTCTGGGGTAAATTGTTTGGTATTAACTTTGCTCTTGGTGTAGCGACAGGCTTAACCATGGAGTTCCAGTTCGGTACTAACTGGTCATACTATTCTCACTATGTTGGCGACATCTTTGGTGCTCCGCTGGCTATCGAAGCGCTTGTTGCATTCTTTCTAGAGTCTACTTTTGTTGGTCTTTTCTTCTTCGGTTGGGACAGATTGTCAAAGCGTCAACACTTAGCGGTAACGTGGTTAGTAGCACTTGGTTCTAACTTCTCTGCGCTTTGGATCTTGGTAGCTAACGGCTGGATGCAAAACCCAGTGGGTGCGGAATTTAACTTTGAAACTATGCGTATGGAAATGGTGAGCTTCGCTGAAGTTGTACTAAATCCAGTAGCACAGGTTAAATTCGTACACACAGTAGCGTCTGGTTACACAACGGGTGCAATGTTCATCCTTGGTATCAGCTCATACTACATTCTTAAAGGTCGTGACCTAGCCTTTGCTCGTCGCTCTTTTGCGATTGCAGCATCTTTCGGTATGGCGGCAATCTTGTCAGTTATCGTGCTAGGTGATGAATCTGGTTACGAACTTGGCGAAGTTCAAAAAGTGAAGCTAGCAGCTATTGAAGCTGAATGGCACACTGAAGAAGCTCCAGCCGCATTCACGGTATTTGGTGTTCCAAACCAAGAAACCATGCACACAGACTACGCAATTAAGATCCCTTACGTTATGGGTATTATTGCAACACGTTCTTTTGATACTGAAGTAACAGGGTTACGTGACTTACGTGACGATCACGTTGATCGTATTCGTACTGGTATGTATGCGTATGAGTTACTTGAAAAGCTACGTGGCGGTGATCGTTCAGAAGAGAACAAAGCGGCATTTGATGAAGTAAAAGGTGACCTAGGTTACGGACTGCTTCTTAAGCGCTATACAGACGACGTTGTTGATGCAACAGAAGACCAAATCCAAATGGCTGCGGATGATTCTATCCCAACAGTTTGGCCTCTGTTCTGGTCATTCCGTTTGATGGTTGCTTGTGGCTTCATCATGCTGTTTGTATTCGGTGCGGCGTTTGTTCAAACGTGTCGTCAGAAGATCGAACAGAAACCATGGGTACTTAAAGCGGCACTATTCTCAATTCCACTACCTTGGATTGCGATTGAAGCAGGTTGGTTCGTTGCTGAGTTTGGTCGTCAGCCATGGGCGGTTGGTGAAATCCTACCGGTTAACGTTGCTGCATCAGCACTGACTATTGAACAGCTTTGGACTTCTCTATTCGCGATTCTTGCACTGTACACAGTGTTCTTGATTGCTGAAGTTTACCTAATGCTGAAATTCGCACGTAAAGGTCCAAGTAGCTTAAAGACAGGCCGTTACCACTTCGAACAAAACGATAACTCTGTTGAAGACAAAGTTAGCCGTTCAGTCGAAGTATAAGTGAGGGAATATTATGTTTGATTACGAAAGCTTACGACTTATTTGGTGGGTATTGATCGGTGTTCTACTGGTTGGTTTCGCCGTAACTGACGGCTTTGACATGGGTGTTGCTGCTCTGTCTCCTGTTATCGGTAAGAGCGACACTGAACGTCGTATTATGCTAAACACGATTGCCCCTCACTGGGATGGTAACCAAGTTTGGCTTATCACTGCGGGTGGTGCATTGTTTGCTGCATGGCCGCTGGTTTACGCAACGTCTTTCTCTGGTTTCTACTTTGCAATGTACGTGACGTTAGCTGCACTTTGGTTACGTCCGCTTGCTCTTGATTACCGCTCTAAGATTGAAGAGCCAAAATGGCGTAAAGCTTGGGACTACGCACTTTGCTTTAGTGGCACAGTACCACCAATCATCTTTGGTGTAGCATTTGGTAACTTACTGCAAGGTGTTCCATTCGAACTGAACTACCTGATGATGTCTAAGTACCATGGCACGTTCTTCGCTCTGCTAAACCCGTTTGCATTGCTATGTGGCGTGTTGGCGCTGATGTTGTTCGTGATGCAAGGTGCAACATGGCTTCAAATGAAGACAACAGAAGAACTGCACAGCCGCGCTCGAAACGTTGCTCAGATCACTGGCCTAATTGCTATTGCTCTATTCGTTATCGGTGGCTTCTGGGTTCAGTCTATTGAAGGCTATGTAATCACAAGCACGATAGACACGTTTGCTGATTCAAACCCACTAAACAAAGAAGTATCACTTCAAGTTGGTGCTTGGATGACAAACTTCGAAACGTATCCAGCAATGTGGGCTGCGCCGATTCTTGGTGTAGTAATGCCACTACTTGCTGTGATTGCATCTCGCTTTGAGCGTGGTGGTTTCGCATTCTTGTTCTCAAGCCTATCTAACGCTGGTGTTATTTTAACGGCTGGTTTTGCAATGTTCCCATTCGTAATGCCATCAAGCCTGAACCCTAACCATAGTTTGACTATGTGGGATTCAACAGCAAGTGAGCTAACGCTTGGTCTTATGACTGGAGTTGCGGCGGTAATGGTTCCTGTGATTCTTGGCTACACAACGTGGACATACTACAAAATGTTCGGTCGTCTAGATAAGAAACACATCGAAGATAACGACGTTTCAGCTTACTAAGCTAGAAGTTAAATAACTTAGGAGAAATTTTATGTGGTATTTCGCATGGATTTTGGGTGTACTTCTAGCATGTGCATTCGGCATCATCAATGCTCTATGGTTAGAGCATTCAGAAATGATGGATAAAGACAGTGAGTAATCTCGCAGAGCAAATCGCTAAACTGCATCAACCAATGGATAAAACTCTTTTAAGAGCTTTATCTTTAGTATTGGGTTTCATGCATGTAGGTTTAGTGATGTGGGAACCTGAAGCGTATGCGACAAGCATCGGTGGCTTTAACGCGATCATCGGGCCTATGTTCATTTGGGCAGTATGCTCAAGCATGGTTTACGGTATCGGATTTAAGCCAAGAGCTTGGATGTGGCAGCTACTGTTTAGTCCGTATGTTTCACTCACCATTTTGCTCTACCTAACGGTGCTGCGCCTTTTATAAAAGGCAAAGGATTTAGGTTCAGAACGACGTGAACCTTTATGCTTGTTGGGTTTTTAGCCAAAAAGAGGTCATCTTATACAGATGGCCTTTTTTTTCGTCTGTTAAATCAAAAAATTCACAGCGATATACTATTAATGATAAGGAGTTAGGTTATAGTGAGATCTTTATCGTTTTGAATTGTGGTATCAAATTGCAGGGATTATCTAAGCCATTTACGTGGCCAGTGACAGTGTATTACGAAGACACCGATGCAGGTGGTGTTGTATACCATTCAAACTATCTTAAGTTTTTCGAACGCGCTCGAACTGAGATGTTGCGCTCAATTGGCGTATCTCAGCAAGTCTTGTTAGAACAAAATATCGGTTTTGTAGTCCGACATATGGACATCGATTTTATTCAAGGTGCGCGCCTGGATGATTCTTTACAAGTCATTACAAATATTTACGAGTTGAAGCGAGCTACCTTGGTCTTCTGTCAAGAGATCGTAAATCCTGATGGCAAAGCATTGTGTAAAGCAATGGTTAAGGTAGCATGTATCGACAATCAAAAAATGAAACCCAAAGCAATGCCAACATTTATTCTCACGGAGCTAACGAATAGTGACTGCTGAAATCTCAATCTTAGGCCTAATTTTAGAAGCTAGCTTACTAGTTAAGATGGTCATGCTAATTCTCATGGGCATGTCTGTTGTATCTTGGGCGATGATAATTAAACGAAGCAAAGTATTATCTCAAGCGACTAAACAAACTGACGTGTTTGAAGATAAGTTCTGGTCAGGCGTTGATCTCGCTAAATTGTATCAAGAGAGCAACAAGCGCAAAGACGAACTCTCTGGTACTGAAGAGATTTTCTACGCAGGCTTTACTGAGTTCGCTCGCCTACGTAAATCAAATGCAGCGTCTCCAGACTTCATTATGGAAGGTACCGGACGTGCAATGCGCGTAGCGGTTGCCCGTGAAGTAGACGAGCTAGAAACCAATTTACCTTTCCTAGCAACGGTCGGTTCTATCAGTCCATACATCGGATTGTTTGGTACCGTTTGGGGCATCATGCACTCATTCATCGCATTAGGTGAAGTGAAGCAAGCGACATTAGCAATGGTTGCTCCTGGTATTGCAGAAGCACTGATCGCGACAGCAATGGGCCTGTTTGCTGCTATTCCAGCTGTAATGGCGTATAACCGTTTTAGCAGCCGTGTGGGTAAGTTAGAGCATAATTACGCGACTTTCTCTGAAGAGTTCCATAGCATTCTTCACCGTCAAGCGATGGCTGGCAGGGAATAACCGATGGCCGGATACCAACCTAAAAAACGCAAAATGACAGCAGAGATTAACGTTGTACCTTACATCGACGTTATGCTTGTTTTGCTGATCATTTTTATGGTGACTTCTCCGTTTGTCACTCAAGGCGTAGATGTTGAATTGCCTCAGGCTTCAACGGCTAAGTCGGCACAAGATCTCTTAGGTGACGACAACGCGAGTTTCATTATCGTTGAAGTGAACAAAGACGGCGAACTTGGTTTGAGTGTGAATAACGAAGAGGTTCAGCGAGGCTTGTCTCTGGAAGATATTATCGTCCGAGTGAAGGCGGAACTGTCTCTGAAGCCAAATTCTCCAGTGGCAGTTGGCGGTGATGCCGCAACGCCTTACGCTGAAGTGGTTATATTACTTGATGAATTAAGCCGTGCAGGTGTGCCAAAGGTTGGCCTTTTAACGGATATAAGGGAATAGCTCCGTAGCATTCATGAAAGCGAATAATAAAAAATCCAATAATTTTAGGTCACCGCTTCTTATTTCTCTTGGGCTGCACGTCATGCTATTCGTTGCGCTCATTTGGGGAGCGGATTTCACAATGTCAGAACCAAAGCCGACAGGGCAGATGGTTCAAGCTGTGGTGATTGATCCTCAGTTGGTTCGCCAGCAAGCTCAACAGATTCGTCAACAAAGAGAAGCGGCGAGCAAAAAAGAGCAAGAGCGTTTAGATAAACTAAGACGTGAAAGCGAACGACTTGAAAAAAATCGTAAAGCTGAAGAAGAAAACATTCGAAGGCTGAAAGAAACGCAAGCGAAAGAAGCCAAAGCGGCTCGCGAAGCGGAAAAGCGTCGAGTTGAAAATGAAAAGCAACGTAAAGTTGAAGAGACGCGCTTAAAACAAGAGAAAAAGAAAGCCGCGAAAGCAGAAGCCGATCGTAAGTTGAAAGAAGCCGCGGTTGTGAAAGCAGAAAAACAACGCAAGGCAAAAGAAGCGGCCATTGCTAAAGCTGAACAAGAACGCGTGGCGAAAGAAAAAGCCGCGAAAGAGGCCGCTGAAAAAGCTCGTAAAGAAAAAGAAGCCGCTGAACGTGCTGAGAAACAACGTATAGCGAAAGAGAAAGAAGCGGCAGCCGCAGCAGAAAAAGCCCGTAGAGCGAAAGAAGCTGCAGCAAGAGCGGAGAAAGAGCGTAAACAGCAAGAAGCGGCATTGAACGATATTTTTGCTGGGCTTGAAACTGAAGCGACTCAAAACTCTTCTGCAAGACAGCAGTTTATTAGTGATGAAGCGCAGCGTTATGGTGCTATCTATACTCAACTGATCCAACAGAACCTGTTGTTAGAAGACAGTTATCGAGGTCGCTCATGTCGAGTAAACCTTAAGCTTATTCCAACGGGCTCTAATGCGATATTGGGTAGTTTGAGCATCTTAGATGGTGACAGCCGTTTATGCGCGGCAACCAAGCGTGCGGTGGCACAAGTGCAATCTTACCCGTTGCCTAAAGACCCAGACATTGTGAAATCACTGAAAGACATTAACTTAACTGTATCACCAGAGTAAAAGGACGAACTTGTGTTAAAGAAACTATTACTGAGTTTTGTTTTCTTAATAGCTACAAGCAGCCAGTTTGCCCATGCGGCACTGGAGCTGGTTATTACAGACGGTATTAACTCTGCACGACCTATCGCTATTGTCCCTTTTCGTTGGGAAGGCGCAGGACCATTGCCGCACGATGTATCAGCAGTTATCGCTTCTGACTTGCAACGAAGTGGTAAATTTAGCCCAGTTGCGACAAGTAAAATGCCTCAAACGCCTTACAGCGAAACCGAGGTGAACTTTGATGCTTGGACTAACCTAGGCGTTGATTCCTTGCTAACAGGTAGCATCACTAAAAATGCCGAAGGGCAGTATGTGGTGAACTACCAACTGATCGACATTGTTCGTGGTCAACTGACTAAAGGGCAAAGCCGTGCACTAAGCGATGAAGGCCAATTAGTACTTTCTAAAGATCATGTGCTGTTCAACAAGAAAGCGACAGTGCCTGGTAAACGCTTGAGAGAGTACGCACACCGAATCTCTGATTTAGTGTATGAAGAGCTAACGGGTGAGAAAGGGGCGTTTCTAACGCGTATTTCTTACGTAGTTGTGAACGACAAAGACAAATACCCGTACCAGCTTCGCGTTGCTGATTATGATGGCTTTAACGAACGTTTAGTACTTCGTTCTAAGCAGCCTCTTATGTCTCCGGCATGGTCTCCTGATGGTAAGAAGCTTGCGTATGTGAGTTTCCAAAATGGCCAAGCTGAAATATTCATTATGAATATTTATACGGGTGAGCGCGAGAAAGTGACGTCATACCCTCGTCATAATGGTGCTCCAAGATTCTCGCCAGATGGTAAAACATTGGCGTTGGTATTGTCGAAAACAGGTAGCCTTCAGGTGTACACTCTCGACCTTGCTAGCCGTAAGCTGACTCAAATTACCCGCGGCCGTTCTAATAATACTGAACCATTCTGGCACCCAGATGGCAAGTCTCTAATTTTCACATCGGATCGTGGTGGTAAACCACAGATTTATAATGTAAATTTGTCAAATAATTCGACATCTCGTATTACTTGGCAAGGTAGCCAAAACTTAGGTGGTCAGATAACCCCTGACGGACGATTCCTGATCATGGTCAATCGTAGCAACTCAGGTTTTAACTTGGCTAAACAAGATTTGGAAACCGGTGCGGTTCAGGTGCTAACAAAAACATTGTTAGATGAATCTCCAAGTATTGCACCGAATGGAGGTATGGTGATCTATAGCTCTATTTACAACAAAACAAATGTACTATCGATGGTTTCTATCGATGGTCGTTTTAAAGCTAGATTACCGGCAACGAACGGACGCGTAAGAGCACCTTCGTGGTCACCGTTTCTCTAGTTTATTTGATACATTCTTTTAGCTATTGATAGTGTTAACTATTGTGGCATTTAACTATCTATAGCACTTAGTCGCTGTAGAAACTAAGTTTGATAACGTAAGGAAAAAAAGATGCAACTTAACAAAGTTCTTAAAGGCTTGATGATTGCACTACCAGTGATGGCAGTAACGGCATGTAGCTCAACTGATGAAGCAACTTCTGCAACATCTGGCACAGAAAGCAACCAAACTACTTCTGGTTCAGAAGGCAACGTAGATACAACTGTTGTAACGCCAATTGACGCTAACGGTCAACTGTCTGAGCAAGAGCTTAAAGAGCAAGCGCTACGCGAAACTCAAACAATCTACTTCGCATTCGATAACTCTACTATCGCAGGCGACTACGAAGAAATGCTTGCAGCTCACGCAGCATACCTAGTTAAGAACGTTGATATGAACGTTACTGTTGAAGGTCACGCTGATGAGCGCGGTACTCCTGAGTACAACATCGCACTTGGTGAGCGTCGTGCACAAGCTGTAGCGAAATACCTACAAGCTCTAGGTGTTCAAGCAGACCAAATCTCTATCGTAAGCTACGGTGAAGAGAAGCCACTTCTTCTAGGTCAATCTGAAGATGTGTACGCTAAAAACCGTCGTGCAGTACTAGTTTACTAATTTTAGTAGGCTATATAATTGAGGAATTGCCTCATGTTCAGTAACACAAAGCGAGTCATTTTGCTTTCGTTACTGGCAAGTGCAGCGAACACTACGTTCGCTGCACCAGCTCCAGTATCCGATCTCAATAGCACCGCAACAAATTCAACATCTTCCTCTCGATCAGCATCTAACGAATCAGATATTGAGCGTTTAGAGCGCTTGCTTCAAAACCGTAATCTCGTTCAGCTTCAAATGCAGCAGCAAATCGACGACATGGCACTGGAGATCAGTGAACTTCGTGGTGAGCTGGAACGAAACAGCTACGATATGAAACAAATGCTAGAGCGCCAACGTGAACTGTTCATTGAACTGGACCGCGTGAGAGGCGAGGTGAAAGCAGCAGGAACAGCAACGGTAGCAGTAGCGGCGAGCGAAGGCTCTAAAGATGCTTCTGGTACGTTCAGTACTGATGTTGATGAGCAAACCGCTTATCAAAATGCTGTAGATATGATTCTAAAGCAGCGAGACTATACGGGTGCGATCGCAGCATTCCAAAAGTTTCAAAAAGACTTCCCAGACTCTACCTTCACGCCTAACACCCATTATTGGTTAGGTCAGCTTTATTTCGCTAAAAAGCAAGATAAGGAAGCTGTGAAGAGCTTTGCCGCTGTTGTGTCATACAAAGACTCTAACAAGCGCTCTGATGCTCTGGTTAAGCTTGGTGACATAGCTACGCGTAACAATAACGCGACGCAAGCTAAGAAATATTACCAACAAGTCGTAACCGAGTACCCAAACAGTGCTTCGGCTAAAGTGGCTAAAACCCACTTGTAAAACAAAATAGGGGTGCTCAGGTACCTCTTTTTTATATCTGGTCACTTCCATTTTGTGTCTACTTCTCTTCTTTGTAATGCCAACGCATTGCTTTGTTTATGCGTTTTAAGCATTAGTTAGTCATCGCTTGAAACCAATCCTTTTTGATCCCAATCGCTGTCCTGTGTAGAATACTCTAATTCTCGGAAGAAGTTGCGTAGAGCAAGAGCAATGAGTCATATACTAGATAAAATCGATACAGTTTACCCGTTTCCGCCTAAGCCAGTTCCACTGAGCGATGCTCAGAAGCAGGCCCACATCGCAAACATCGAAACACTACTTCAAGAAAAAGATGCAGTTCTAATTGCACACTACTACACAGATCCTGAAATTCAGGCTCTAGCTGAAGCAACTGGTGGTTTTGTTGGCGATTCATTAGAAATGGCTAAGTTTGGTAACCGCCATTCGGCAAGCACTTTGATCATCGCTGGCGTTCGTTTTATGGGGGAGTCTGCAAAGATTCTTACACCTGAAAAACGCATTCTAATGCCAACACTAGAAGCTGAATGTTCTCTTGACCTTGGCTGTCCTGCAGACAAATTTACAGAATTTTGTGATGCTCACCCTGATCATACAGTGGTTGTATACGCGAATACCTCTGCGGCTGTTAAGGCTCGTGCAGACTGGGTAGTTACGTCGAGCATCGCTTTAGAAATCGTTGAAAGCCTAGACGCTGAAGGCAAACCCATTATTTGGGGCCCAGACCGTCACCTAGGTTCTTACATCGCAAATCAAACTGGCGCTGACATGTTGCTTTGGCAAGGTGAGTGTATTGTTCATGATGAGTTCTCAGCTGATGCTTTGAAGAAAATGAAATCAGTATACCCAGAAGCGGCTATTTTGGTTCACCCAGAATCACCAGCAAGCGTGGTTGAACTTGCTGACGCTGTTGGTTCAACAAGTCAACTGATCAAGAAAGCAAAAGAGCTGCCTCATCCACAGATGATTGTCGCGACAGACAAAGGTATCTTCTTCAAAATGCAGCAACTGGTTCCTGAAAAAGAGCTGATTGAAGCGCCGACAGCAGGTGCCGGTGCAACTTGTCGAAGCTGCGCGCACTGTCCTTGGATGGCAATGAACGGCCTTGAAGCGATTGAAAATGCGCTTGAGAATGGTGGCGAGCAACACGAGATCTTCGTTTCTGACGAGCTACGAGTGAAGTCCCTTATCCCATTGAACCGCATGCTAGATTTTGCCGAGCAGCTTAACGTGCAAGTGAAAGGCAACGCTTAATATAATGACGTGAGGTTATAAATGATCCAATATTTATAACTAGCAGTCTTTATAATGTGGTGCATTTATCATCATTAAAAAACCAGCCGCAGTGCTGGTTTTTTTGTATCTGAATATTAGCCTCTATCTAGTCTGACTAGTAGCTGCTGTTTGCATTAGATATGTACCAATCGTAGCAAATACCACTATTAGTAATAGCTATCAATTTATAAGTCCTGATTTTTATGGCCATGGTACGTCTGAGACAGAGTGTTCACGAGCCAGTATCAGCGAGATGGTCAGTCCGCACGAGCGCTTTAGGAGGAGAGCAATATTCGATTATTGGTGTCAGTGATAGCGGAATTGCAGGCTACCGCTTAACTGTTCATGAGATGAGTAGGATTACCTACTCAGCCTGCTAATCATTTACTAAAGTACCTATCTAAAGATCTAAACTCTGTCTTAGATTAATTCTGCATAAGCTTAATGCTGTCTTATTTTTTTAATTTTTGTTTCAACCCTCCTTCATGAATAGGGCATCTCGTTAGGTGCTCTAACCATCAAAAATCAGAATGCCAAATTCAAGCTAATCGATAAAATGATAATTATTATCAATATCAAATGAGAATGCTTTACATTTAAATATGCAACCGATAAAGTACGATTGAAAATTCGTCAGGTCATTGAAAGGAAAATCATTTTTCAATTTATTCGTTGAGTGATTTTAAGGTTTGTTCAATGTGACGGTTTTCAGTCGGAATTTTGGCTCATGTATTAAAGCAGTGGTCAATAAGGAGCTAAGGAAGTACAGCTGATACTCGTTTTGAGTTGTTGCGTTTTCAACCTTTTGAATGTCTTCCCTAGTTTTCCTTATAAATGCCGTTACATGAGTCAACCTAAAGTTAATGCTTAATCAAGGAGAATTTTAAATGAGAGCATTACGCCCCGCGGCAGTGGATGAGCTAGGAAATAGCAAATTCAAACTACGCACTTTATCTGCAATCATCATGGGACTTTGTGTCAGTGGTCAAGCTGTTGCAGCGACAAACAATAATAATGAAACTACCGCTAACGAAGAAAAAACTACTTTTGAAGTTACCGTGTATGGCGAGAAAATAGAACGTTCGATTTATGATACGGGCTCAAGCGTGCATGTGTATGATGAAGATCGTATCGCGAGTACTCCAGGCGCATCTGAGGTCGATGACTTGCTGCAGCTAACACCAAACATTGTAGATTCAGGTCAGGGTAATAACCTACCATCGATTCGTGGTGTTGATGGTTCAGGCCCTTCATTCGGTGGTCTTGCTGCCTTTGGTGGATCTACGCCAAGGTTGAACCTTTCAATTGATGGACGTTCACTCAGCTATTCTGAAGTTGCGTTTGGCCCTCGATCTTTATGGGATATGCAGCAAGCGGAAATTTATCTTGGACCGCAAAGCTATGTTCAAGGTCGAAATGCGTCTGCGGGTGCTATCGTTTTAAAATCCAATGATCCGACTTACGATTTTGAGACCAAAGTTAAGGCTGCTATTGGTCAGCAAGACTATTCTCAAACCGCTGCGGTTATCTCGGCGCCAATACTAGAAGATCAACTGGCCTTCAGATTGAGTGTTGATCAACAAAAGCGCAGTAGTTATGCAGACCTTACTGCGTATGAACCTGTCGGTGACCCTAATCGCATTGAAATGACGACAGCTCGTGGTAAATTTTTGCTAGAGCCAGCGGGCCTTCCTGGGTTCAAAACCACGTTGACGATTGCCCATATGGATACCGTGGGACCTCAATCGGAATCTCAACAAACAAAGATCAATAGAGCTGTTTACGAAACTCAGTCAACAAGCGGCATTTGGGATGTATCTTATGACATCTCAGATACGTTAGTGTTCGAAAATAATTTGATCTACACCGATCGCACTTACGACCGAATCACTGACCCTGCAGGCAGAAAGCAGGATTTCAAATCCAAAGGTAATGAATTCCAAATAGAGCCTTTGGTTCGATTTGATTCCCTTAGCGAAGATCTCTCTGGTTTGTTTGGTTTACGCTACTTCAAATCTGAAGATGACGATGTATTTGAACAGACTGGGTCATCTATACCAATGGAAGGCAAAAACCGTGCTATGTCGGCATTCGCTGAAGTGACGTACTTGGTGATGCCGAGCATCGAAGTTGTAGCGGCAGGGCGATTCGAACGCGAAAGCAAAAAACGCTATGTTGCCCCGGGTCGTTTTGGCTTAGATTATGATGAAACATCAAATGTATTCCTTCCTAAGCTTGAAGTTGCCTATAAGCCTGAATCAGACCAAACCGTGGGTATCCGAGCAGCTAAGGGCTTTAACTCTGGAGGTGGCGGTGTTGGCTTCAATAACAAAACGTGGGCATTTTCTTCATATACGTATGAAGACGAATACGTTTGGAACTATGAATTCTTCACTCGCCATAGTCTGCTAGATAATGAACTTGAGTTAACAACTAACGTCTTCTACAACGACTACGATAATTTCCAAGTACTGGAGACTTCGTCAAAAGGTGATGTGAAAGTTGATAATGTTGATGAAGCATATACTTACGGTGCAGAACTAGGAAGCCGTTGGTTAACGACATCTAACTTAGAACTATTGGCTTCACTTGGTTTGTTGAAAACAAGCTACAAAGATCATGCTAATAGCTCAAAAGAACTCGCTCGAGCCCCTTCTTTGACGGCAAGCTTCGGTGCTTTATACATGTTTGCTGAGAATTTCGAATTGAGTGGTAATGCGAATTACACTGGAGATTACTTCAGTGACGTTGAAAACTCAGCTAACCAGAGTATTGATGCTTACTGGGTTGCAAATGCACAAGTTGCCTATGTGTTTACTAACGGACGTATGTCTTTATTCGCTACAAACTTGTTTGATTCTCAAAAAGAAACATTCAATTTCGGTGGAGATGATATTACGAAGCAAGCACCTCGCCAAATTGGTGGTTCAGTAGAATTGTACTTCTAATCGGTTAGATATAATAAAACGCCTTGCTCAAAACAAGGCGTTTATTTTGAAATCATTAGCATGGAAAGTGGCGAAGACCCTATGAGTAAAACTCTGATCATTAGGAGAGGCTCCCACCAAAGTCATGCTTTCCCCTCAATACTGTAGATCTCTTTAAGAGGAAAATTGATGAGCGATCAACCAGTGCGTTTACATCCGATGTTGTTGGACTTTGTTCGTAAGGAGAAGATCTCAAAGCATCTACTGCGAGTAACTGTTACGGGCGACTCTTTAAAAGGGTTCCCTGAAGATCAAAATGGTACACACATAAAAGTGTTTTTCCCCAATAGAGCTAGTGGGATATTGCAGTTACCTTACCGAGAAGGTGAAACTGTGATTTGGCCTGAGCATAAACCCGTGCCTCGAGCCTATACCGTAAGAAAGTATCGAGCTGATGTGAATGAGCTTGATATCGATTTCGTGATCCACGGAACCGATTCTCCCGGTGGCGGATGGGCGATTAAAGCAGAACAAGGCTTCCAAATTGGCCTTGTAGGTCCTGCTGGGCCTGACCCATTACTTGAACCCGCAGATTGGCATATTATTGCGGGAGACCTAACAGCAGTACCAGCCATTAGTGCTATTTTGGAGAGCCTTCCCTCTGACACTCAAGGCTATGTATTTATCGAGATAGAGGATGCCGCAGATAAGCATGATATTCAGCATCCGCAAGGTCTGGTTCTGAAGTGGCTAATTAGAGACGAAAATAGCGATCAATATCTATTGAGCGAAGCTATTTCCGGCTTAATTGCACCGAATGGATCTCACTCGCTTTCGGCTTTCATTGCGGGTGAAAATGAAAGCGTGATTGCGTGTCGTAAAGCGCTTAAACAAGAGTACAAGCTGTCAAAAAAAGATATGTATGCGATTCCTTACTGGAAACGAGGTAAGGATGAAGAAGCGTACCATGATGAACGTCATGAAGTTATGGATGAAGAGTACTAATCAGCTTTATTGAATTTATTCGATAGATGTTTCAGCCATGATTTTTCTGATTTAGTAATCACCACAGCAAGTCCATCTTAATAATTAAACTCAGACTAAATGAAGTGTAAGCAGTAAATGAGAATCAATGTAATTTTTAAAATTAATTTCGTGTTTAAGATCATTGTTGTTTTTTTGATTTCAGCTTCGGCTTCTGTTTTCGCAGAAACCGAAATGACATATAAAAATACTTATCCCAAGACTTTCGTCAATGCGGATGGCTCACAGACAGTGCTCCCATCTAAACCGACTCGAATCCTTTCTACCTCGGTGACGATTAGTGGGACGCTACTGGCTATTGATGCTCCTTTAGCCGCAACAGCACTCACTTATGAAGGGAAGTTTTTTAGTCAATGGGCAGATATTGCTGAACAGAGAAGCGTCGAAAAGGCATGGCCTGCTGGCAGCGTTGATTTAGAGTCTGCCTATATCTATGAACCTGATTTGATTGTTGTAGCATGGCGCGGTGGTGATTCGGCGAGAGATCAAATCGCTGAATTTAAGCAAATAGCACCAACCATTATTTTGGATTACACCGCACAATCATGGCAAGACTTGGCTTTGAGGCTTGGACAGGCGACAGGGTTAGAAGAACAAGCCCAACAAAAAATTAGCCAGTTTGAGTTGTTCGTTAACCAGAGTAAAAACAAACTAAAGATACCAGAAGGCGAAACCAATATTGTGGCGTATTTTGGACCTGGAGCAACCAATGCTATCGCATTAGAGGACGGCGTTCATGCCGACTTGCTCATTGACCTCGGTTTCAAAATGGAAGTGCAAAATCGTCAATGGCATGACAACACCGTGCCTTTATCAGATTTTATGCGCGTCCACTTTGAACTGCTGACTCAACTTAAAGCTGATACCACATTTTTGCTAGAAGCGAGTGATGACAGCGCTAATCGATTTATGCACGACCCAATCCTGAACAACCTTCCGTCCGTCCAGAATAAACAAGTCTTTGGTTTAGGTGAAAATTCATTTCGTATCGATATGTATAGTGCTACTGAAATCGTTAACGACATTGTTCAGCTTTTTGAACGAGATACAAATGCAGGCTAATGGTTAATGCCAATGGTAAATGGGTAAAGGATGTCCGTAATGACAAGTATTACTAGTCCTGCAGAAGCATTTGAACAGATAAGAAATGGACAACGACGACTATGGCTGATGGCGGGAGTCGTTTTGTTATTTTTTGCCTCGTGTTTTAGCATTTTTATCGGCACGCATTACATATCGCCGATAGTGACTTTGGATGCGATTTTTTCTTTTGATCCAACCAACAGTGATCATCTATTGGTTGTCCACCTTCGAATTCCACGCACCTTGTTAGCTTTAGTTGTTGGCGGTGCGCTTGGTGTTGCAGGCGTTATCATGCAAGGCTTAACTCGTAACCCATTAGCAGACCCTGGGATACTCGGTGTCAATGCGGGGGCGACAGTTGCCATAGTCTCAGCGATAGCCTTTCTGGGTATCCATGATATGGCCTATGTGATGTGGTTTGGTTTGCTTGGGGCGGCTGTTTCCGGAGCGGGTGTTTTTGCCCTTGCTGGGGTAAATAAAGGGGTTAACCCTGTAAGAGTTGTATTGGCGGGAACTGCTTTGTCGGTTGTGTTGCTTGCACTGACTCATATGATCACAATAAACAGCAATGAAATGGTGTTTGAACAATATAGACATTGGGCTGTGGGGTCATTTCAAGGGCGAGGTTACGATGTCTTGATCCCGGCTGCCATGTTAATAGCCATTGGATTAGTAATCGCATTTTCATTAAGTAAAGCCTTGGATACTGTCTCGTTAGGGGACGATATTGGTCATGCCTTAGGTGTTAACCCGATCAAAATATGGTGTTTTGCTTCTATTGCTATTGTGGTTTTAGCGGGGACCTCTACTGCGGCGGCTGGTCCTATCAGCTTTGTTGGTCTTACTGCCCCTCATATTGCAAGGATGGCGGCGGGGCCTGATCATAAATGGTTAATGCCTTTCTCTTTACTGATTGCATCCATTCTGGCAGTTGTCGCTGATGTACTAGGCCGGATCGTCGGGTATCCCAATGAGATCAGTGTCGGCATTATGATTGCTCTAATCGGCGGGCCATTCTTTGTATTCTTAGTGAAACGTTGGAAGATATCTCCCCTATGATGATTGAGCCTTGCACTCTTCAAAATTCTGGCTCGGGAAGTGTTGTACGCTTCGGTCAGTTTTCTTTCTGTTATCAACCGTCTCATATACTTGTCGCATTGATTTTGTTGATATCAGTTTTCGCTATCGCAACTTATTCCATAACATTGGGTAAGTTTAATATCTCGTTGCCTCAAGTGGCCGATATCATTCTTGGGGTTGGAGAGGGGGGCGTAAAAGAGCGAATAATTTTTAACATAAGACTACCTAAGGTTCTTACTGCGGTCTTTGTTGGGGCTGCGTTAGGCATTTCTGGTGCGGTATTTCAATCGGTATCAAGAAATGCTCTTGGTTCTCCTGATGTCATTGGCTTTACTACGGGGGCTGCGACCGGTGCAATTGCTCAAATAGTTTTGTTTGAGCAAGGGGCAATCGAAGTGGCAATCGCGGCGATAGTCGGTGGAGTAATCACGGCCGTTATCGTTTACTTACTTGCGGTAAAAGCAGGAGTGGTTGGAGGGTATCGCTTAATACTCACTGGTATTGGGATCGGGTCCATTTTGAGTGCGCTGAACAGCCTGATGTTAGTTAAGGGTAATTTAGACAATGCCATTTTGGCTAATCTATGGCTTGCAGGATCACTGCATGCTAGGACATGGACACATGTTTATCCTGTACTTATAGGGGTATTTCTCCTCCTCCCTTTTATGATGATGCTAAAGCGTGCGCTTGCCATGATAGAGATGGGGGATGACATCGCAACTCAGCTGGGTATCCGAGTAGAGCGAGTCCGTCTTTCTATGATTTTCTTTGCTGTGGTCTTAGCCGCATTCGCGACAGGAGCTGCTGGGCCTATTGCCTTTATTGCCCTTGCTGCTCCTCAATTAGTTGGTCGATTGAGAAAGTCGCGAGCATTATCCTTGTTCTCCTCAGCTCTTATGGGCGCGTTGTTGGTCTTAACTGCGGATGTTTTAATTCAATGGTTGCCTTTTCAAGCAAGCGTGCCGATAGGCAGGATGACGGGTATTGTAGGTGGCATATATTTAATTTGGCTATTGACCCGATCTCGCCAGTTTTAAGCATAGGTACTCATACGATCAATGAGAGCGATACTTCTTAAGTTTACCGAGTTACATCAGTACTCAAAAATGACAAGTTGCTCCAATGGGTTATGGTGTACCCAACTGAACTTGAAATTGTGTAACGCTGCCTGTTTTAGCCCCGAAGAAACAAAGCGTAACCTTGAGCAGCAACAAGTCTATTCTTGATGCTACGCTTTCCCAAGTAACTGAATAGCTAGAGCTATTTAGTTAAGTAATTGGCTAAATAAGCAAATAGCTAAACGTTACTTGGGGATATTGTTTAACATAAATTAAATCAGAAACTTATGAGCCTATCGACACCGGTTAAATCCAAAACAACCTCTCGACTAAATGGAAGTAACCTTAAACTTGCATACGAGAATCGCGTTATTTGTGAAAATCTCGAACTTCATATTCCTGAAGGTAAATTTACGGTCATTGTCGGACCCAACGGGTGCGGAAAGTCGACCTTATTGAGAAGCTTATGCCGTTTATTGAAACCTTCTAAAGGCCAAATTTGTCTAGATGGTCAGAATATCCAAAAAGTACCAGCTAAAGAGTTGGCGAGAGAGTTGGGGTTACTTCCCCAAAGTTCACAAGCTCCAGAAGGGATTCGAGTCGTTGATTTGGTAGCAAGAGGCCGTTATCCGCATCAAAAACTGTTTAAGCAGTGGAGCTTAGATGATCAAGAGGCGGTCTTCCAAGCGCTGGAAGATACTGGTGTCACCGATTTGGCCGAGAGGCAGGTTGATGAACTATCAGGAGGTCAGAAACAACGAGTTTGGATTGCAATGGTATTAGCACAAAAGACACCGATAGTATTACTTGATGAGCCGACAACTTATTTGGACGTCGCACACCAGATCGATTTGTTGGAGTTGTTCCGCAGCCTCAATAGAGAGAAAAAACACACTATCGTCGCCGTGCTGCATGATTTGAATCAAGCCTGTCGTTATGCGGATCATCTGATTGCATTTGCTGGTGGAGAAATTGTCGCACAAGGGGAACCTAAGTCTTTAATTGACGCCAAACTCGTTAAGCAAGTATTTGGCTTAGATAGCGTTATTATTGATGATCCCGTAAGTCATACTCCATTGATTGTGCCTCTGGGGAAGTAACTCACATGACTTTTTGTTCAGTTTTGATTTACTCCAGAAATTGTTTGTAGGTATTTCTAAGTCTTTTTGTACCTAAATGTGGACTATTGGCATTATTTGGGGCTCATGTGCCTTTTTCTTAAGATACATCTTGTTGATATCATTTATTTTTTCTAGCATGTAACTAAGAGAAATGGATTAGAGGCTCTAATGATAATCTGGTTACAACTCAAACGTTGGGTCAAAGCGAATATATTTGTTTTGAATGGTAAAAACCTACTGTTTACTTTCCTCGGCTACGTGTTTTTATCGTGGTCGACATTGTATTTAGCGGGTGAAACGGACTTAACCAACTCGTTTACTACATTTGCATACTATTTAGTCGTGACGGCTTCTACGGTTGGTTATGGCGATTTGTCACCGACAACGGAAGCGGGGCGATGGATTGTTATTTTGTTTGTTATCCCTGGAGGGCTCAGCCTTTTCGCTGCTTTACTGGGTAAGGTGGCAACAGAAGGTGTTGAATATTGGCGAGCGGGCTTGTTAGGTAAAAGGAGAGTTAGAGTGGAAAACCACATTTTGATGTTGGGGTGGAATGAGCAAAGAACCATTCATCTCATCCGTATGCTGCAACATGAAGAAACGGGCAAGCGACCAATCGTATTATGTACGCGTTCAGATATCGAAAATCCGTTACCCGGTGAGATCAATTTCGTTAAGGTAAACAGCTACACCGATGGTAAAGAGATGGAGAAAACGGGCATTGAGTCAGCCAGCTGTATTCTTATTGATAACCCCGAAGACGACATCACGCTGTCTGCAGCGCTTTATTGTGCGAACCGAAACCCTAAGGCTCATCTTCTGGTTTACTTTAAAGATGAGGCGTTGAGCGATTTACTGCATCAACATTGCCCAAACTCTGAATGTATTCCGGCAGTGGGTGCCGAAATGCTGGCTAAAGCTGCGGTTGACCCTGGCTCAAGTGCGCTTCATCAAGAGCTTTTAAGCTCAACTAGAGGTATGACACAGTATTCGACGTATTACCCTAAAGATGCCGAACCTGTAACCGTCGCGCCTATTTTCTCTGTATTCAAAGAGAAGTATAAAGCAACGCTGATCGCGATTGATACGGGGAGTGGTATAGAGCTTAATCCGGAGTTAGACCAAGTTGTCAGCAGCGGCACTAAGTTGTTTTACATTGCCGATGAGCGAATTGATCATTTCGATTGGAAAGGCTTTTAGATGGCTATTTAGTCTCTCCTGAAGCGAAAGAAGGCCTCATTGTGAGGCCTTCTTACTATCGTTCGAATATAGCGCAGCTTATTTCTTTTATATCTCTCGCTTTAGAGAGAATGGAAAATTATTGAGCTTCGGCTAATGCGATACCGCGTTGCGTTAACCCGCAAAGCATCACTGGCACAGCATTAAAGATCTCTTCAAATTGCTCAAGGCCTTCGATGCCTTGTTCTGCAAGCGTAGCAATGGAAGTTTCTGGATCGTAAAGCATGCTTAGTGAAAGCAACACGCCGCCGACCAATGCGTTGTCTTCGCTGTCTTCGGGCATCAGTGTTTCCCAATCATCACGGGCTATCTGCCAACCTTGAAGTAAGCCTTCACAAAAATCGCGAGCGGCTGTATTTACAACTTCTGCATCATCTAATTGACAAGCTTCAGGCCATACCCAAGTACCTTCGATCAGTTCTGGGCGGGTTTTGTTCCAAAGCGCGATGATAACTTCAATGTAGCTTTCCAGCTGTTCACCGTCGGTAAAAGGCGCGACTTCTTCGCCACCCCAAAGGAATGGTAGCCATTCATGAGGAGTTAACACATTTGGAGCGGCTGCCATTGCAGTGACAAAGCCCATGGTTTTGTGTTCTGTGATTAGCTTTCCTTCCAACTCTGGAAGCGCAAGAATATCTTGTAAAGTCAAAGTGAGGTACCGTAAAAGGGAACATATTTGCGCTTATAGTACCAATGAACTTGCGCCAATCAAGCTTCAATCTAAAAACGCTTGATGTCATTAGTGATAAACACTAGGTTAAACAGAAAAGAAAACAACAAGATAATTATGCAAATACGGTCGTCTCTTAAGAAAAAAAGTATGGTAGCGCTTGGTGTATACCTCGCAATGTTCATTGCCATTGTCGGTAGTGTGACGTATTACGTCGTAGAATCTCCTGTACGCGCTAAGTTGCAACAAAATCTCGACTTGCGTACACAACTGTTATCGGAATTGATTACAGAGCCCCTCAGTAGCTCTCAAGGTTTTGTTGATAGTTTGGTTGGTTTCGCTCAGGCGCAGCGCAGTGATACTGATGTTATACCGTTATTTATTAAGTCAATGTTGGCGGCGAGCGATGACACGATCGTCAGCGCAGGTATTTGGCCAGAACCGCATGCATTGGATTCTGATAAAATCCTTAACAGTTATTTTTTCAACAAAGCCGACGATGGTGATATTGACCAGCTCTTTTCTTATAACAACCCCAAAAATGCGCCTTATCAAAACGAATATTGGTATACATCTGTAGTAAACAAAGTGCAGGGAACCATTGCATGGAGCAATGTGTATATTGACCCATATACACATGTTCAAATGATCACAGCATCTTCACCTTACTATTACGATGGAACTTTTGCAGGTGTCGCGACGGTGGATCTCTCACTCGAAGAGTTGCTCGGCTTTATCAAGAACCATGCGGAAGAATACAACCTTGGTATTACTCTAAGAGACAAACTTAACCAAGTGTTGGTTTCTCATAACTTCAATCTCGTTGATGGGATTTATATTAGTAGTAACCAATTTGGAGAGTTTGGATGGCAAGTGGATGTCGTCAACTCAAAATCACGAGTAGCAGACGAAGTGTTTCGTCAGGTAATGAGCGTTGAAGGCGGTATTGTGCCGCTGTTGTTGTTGTGTGTCATGGCCGGTTATTACTTACTGAACCGCTATTTGATAAGCCCAATCACAACGATTGCCGCCCAAGTTGATAGTTCTAAAGCGGGCGAGATCATCGATGTTGACTACTCTAGTGATGATGAAATCGGACATTTGATCAAAACCTTCAACGAAAAAACCATCTATCTCGAAGCTGAGAAGGTTAAAGCTCAAGCATCAACCAATGCCAAAACGGCCTTTCTTGCGACCTTGTCACACGAAATTCGTACCCCGATGAATGGTGTATTAGGGACGGCCCAGATCTTACTGAAAACCCCTTTGATCGCAGAGCAAGAGAAGCATCTTAAGAGCCTGTATGATTCGGGTGATCATATGATGACGTTACTCAATGAAATTTTGGATTTTTCAAAGATAGAGCAGGGTCGGTTAGATCTGGATGAAACACGATTCCCGCTTGATTCAATCATAGGTAGTATCAACAGTGTCTATTACACCTTGTCTTCCGAGAAAGGGCTTCAATTCAAAGTGTACTCTGAAGTGCCTTCTGGCCGTTGGTACTTCTCAGACAAAGCACGCCTTCGCCAAATTCTGTTTAACCTCTTAAACAACGCCGTTAAGTTTACCTCTCGAGGCTTTGTCGAGGTGTACCTTAAAGAAGTCGTAGAAGGGAGTGATACCTACCTTAGTATTCGAGTTCGCGACACCGGTATTGGTATATCTAAAGAAGCACAAAAACGTATTTTTAAACCGTTTGAACAAGCTGAGTCTTCGACCACGAGGCGCTTTGGCGGTACTGGTCTCGGGTTAGCGATTGTGAAGAAAATTGCCCAGTTGATGGAGGGCAGTATTAGCGTCACCAGCGAAGAAGGGATAGGCACCAGCTTCGATGTTCGCTTGAAAATTAAGCCTTGCCAGCCTGGCGAAATAGAGAGCTTGCCACATAAGAAGTTAGATTACTCTGGCTTGAAGGTACTGATTGTCGAGGATAACCGAACCAATACTGTCATCATTGAAACCTTTATGAGCAGTAAAGGCTTTACTTGTAAGAGTGTCGAAAATGGTGAACTTGCGATACAAGCCGTGGTGGCTGAACGCTTTGATTTGATACTGATGGATAACCATATGCCAGTGATGGACGGCGTTGAATCAACCACGGCTATTCGTGCTTTGATCGGCGAGATATCATCGGTACTGGTGTTTGGTTGTACGGCTGATGTTTTTAAAGAGACTCGCGAACGTATGCTTGGTGCGGGTGTGGATTATATTATTGCCAAGCCGATTGATGAGCGTGAGTTGGATGATGCGTTGTTCCGCTATTCGAACAAGCTTTACCAATACCATGAAGTTAAAGCTCATGATCTTGATAGCCCGGATGTTGAAAAACATGATTCGAAAAGTAACAGTGAGTCATTACCTAAACCTGATCTGCGAAACAAAGATAACACCGAAGAGCTACTTGTCACGCTGTACGTAGCGCTCGAAGATAATAACCTAGCGCTGATTAAGTCTGCCTTAGAGAGCTTGCGTGCTCATGCTGAACCTATGAATAACGCAGAACTTACATCTCAAGTTGATAAAGCCTTACAACAGGTTTCTCTAGGTTCTACTCCTGAACAAGAGATCATTAATACCATTACTGTAAATCTTCCTATGGCATAGGTGTTGTTTAATTACATAAATGCAGTGGCTATATGATTGAAATTTGACCAGTGTGTGTTTTTTGGTGGAAATGACTGCTTTTAAAGTCGTTTTTGGTTGTTAATTTACGACTTTATTTTTAATTTGGAATGTATGACTGCTAATCTTATGATTTAATAGCGATATTATCTGGCAAGGTGCTGATGTGCCTTGTTTATGTGTTGTTAAATCACTAATTAAGTAGTGATATATTTTAGGTTTATCATCAATGAAGTCTCGTGGTCCATTTTGTATTCGAAACGCCGCTGCGGATACATTTGCTATGGTCGTTTTCTGTTTTATTTCTGGCATGATCGTAGAAGTGTTTATTTCTGGTATGACATTTGAGCAGTCTCTTGCCTCTCGAACGTTATCTATTCCGGTAAACATAGCTATCGCTTGGCCTTATGGAGTCTTTCGTGATTGGTTCTTGCGTAACGGCGCAAAGCTTTCACAAAGCTCATTGATGAAAAATTTGTCTGACTTGGTGGCGTACGTGTTATTCCAGTCACCTGTGTATGCCGGTATTTTATTGGCAGTAGGTGCTTCGAGCGACCAGATTGTTACGGCTGTCACCAGTAACGCTGTTATCTCATGTGGTATGGGCGTGCTGTACGGTTATTTCTTAGATATGTGCCGTAAATGGTTTAGAGTTCCGGGCTACTATCAACAAGCTTAAGAAAAGCAACAAGCGTAAGTACAACGATAGAATGAAATTTGGTTTGTTTTTGATCTAATGAGTTAATTTGTAATCGAACAAACTGAAAAAGGCACTTTTTTTGATAATGCCTCTTGACCAAAGCAAGCAGAATCAATAAAGTAGCGCCTCGTTGAGTGACAAGCTCAACACACAATTTGTGGAAGGATGGCTGAGTGGCTTAAGGCGCTCGCCTGGAAAGCGAGTATACGTTTATAGCGTATCTGGGGTTCAAATCCCCATCCTTCCACCACTATTCAAAACCCTAGCAGAAATGCTGGGGTTTTCTCGTTTAAGAGCATCTTTATCTTTATCTTTATCTTTATCTTTATCTCTATCTCTATCTCTATCCCAAAGTCTTTTGGCTATTTCTGGTTACTTACTGCGCTTGGTATAAATTAGGATTCTGTAAGCTCTTTCCATCTGTTTATCAAGAGTAGATCGAATGAACGAGCATGAGCCTTCAACAGCCTTGAAGTGACTCGGTGCACAAGTTAGCAAGTGTAAGCACGTTCTTGATAAATTGGGATACATGTTAACCGCCAATTTGTGAGACGCTTGATTTAGTGTCAGTCGAATCACAAGGAAGTTGAATGCATCACTTTAATATCCGCGCTCTTGAGTATTTAAACGCGTTGTCTAAGTATGGCTCACTGCGTAAGGCATCCAAGATGATGAATGTTGACCCTGCTGCGATGAGTAGAATGCTGACACAGCTCGAAGCGCAAGCGGAAATGAAAGTGTGGGAGCGTAACAACCGCCAATCACTGTTAACTGAAGCGGGTAATGAGCTGTTGAGTTACTACCGCTCCATTGTTCGTGGAGAAGCCGCAGTGCTTGCTCGGCTAACCAAGCTCAAAAATCTTAAAGGAGGCAATGTCAGTATCGCCATCGGTGAAGGGTTTATTACCAACTTGGTGTCAAAGCCGATGCAAACCTTCATGGCACGTTATCCTGATATTAACCTATCTATAGAGATTGCTGGTGCATTGGACGCGGTCAAGATGTTGGAAGATCAACAGATAGACTTTGCAATAACCTATGCTTCAGCTCCGCACCCCAAACTACACTCCCACGTTGAACGTAGCCATCCGCTGGAATTGATTGCTCCCAAAGGGCACTTCCTTACGATGAAAAGTGCACCAGTGACACTGCGAGATATTAAAGGCGCTTCTCTCGCCTTAATCGATAACTCGACCGGGATGGGGAGGCTGGTAAAGCAGGCTGAACAAATTTCCCATCTTACCTTGCAGCCAAAGCTTCAAACTAATTCGGTAACCGCACTCACTAACTTTGTCTCAGCAGGACTAGGCGTGACTTTTATGCCCAAACTCACCGTGATTGATGAGATAAAGTCAGGACAGATCGAAGTGGTTGCGACCGAGTTGGAGATGCTATCGAAGGCGACGGTTAAGGTTCAATCTTTGAAAGGTCGTGCACTCACGCTACAGGCAGAAACCTTGTTAGATTTCTTACTTGAAAATGCCACTTTCTTGAGTCATGACGCCTACAATATCTAGGCTTAATCGGTTTATGTAACTATCCCTCCCAAGCTTCCAAATACCGCCAATATCACACTTCCAAACTGCCGAATTCGTTTTTAAGTCGAATTGATTTTTTGTCAACGCCCTCTCTATTGTTAAGTCAACATGAGCGGAATAAGTTACAAATCATTAACGAAACGAGTTTTAGACTGTAAGCTGTGTTCGGCTGGCTTTGGCTTTGTCGGGCATTAGGGGAAGAGAATGGAAGTTATTGTAATTGGCAGCGGTGTTATTGGATTGACCAGTGCTTGGTACCTAGCGAAAGAAGGTCACTCGGTCACGGTTATTGATCGTCAAGGTAGCAGTGGCAAAGAAACCAGCTTTGCGAATGCAGGGCAAATTTCTTATGGCTATTCTTCACCATGGGCGGCGCCTGGTATCCCTTTGAAAGCGATGAAATGGTTAACCCAAGAACATGCCCCTCTCAAAGTAAAGCCTTCGCTTTCTCCTGAGTTGGTTTCTTGGGCGACGAAGATGCTCGCCAACTGCAACGAAGCTAAATATGCACGGAACAAATCGCGGATGCTGAGAGTCGCAAACTACAGCCGAGATTGTCTGACTGAGCTAAGAACCAGTGAAAATTTAGCTTATGAGGGCAGGCAGAAAGGCACCTTGCAAGTATTCAGAAGCGAGAAGCAACTCGATGCTATTCAGCAGGATATGAAGCTATTAACAGAGAGTGGGATCGAACACTCGCTGTTTGATGTTGACCAGTGTCTGTCAGTGGAGTCGGGTTTAGCGGACGTTAAAGACAAGCTGGTGGGCGGCTTATACTTACCTCATGATGAAACCGGTGATTGCCATCAGTTCTGTTTAACCTTGACTGAGAAAGCCAAGCAACTCGGTGTTAGGTTCGTGTTTGATACTGAAGTGGTAAGTTTGAATCATCAGAATCAAGCCATTGAGAGTATTACCACGACTCAAGGCGAGTTCAAAGCGGATGCTTACGTGGTCGCGTCAGGAAGCTATTCTCGAGAACTATTAAAGCAAGTCGACTTGTCTATACCGGTTTACCCGGTGAAAGGATATTCACTAACATTGCCTATCGTGAATGTAGATAAGTCACCGACTTCGACTGTTATGGATGAAACCTACAAGGTCGCGATGACGCGATTTGATGATCGTATTCGTATCGCGGGTACGGCAGAACTCGCTGGTTTTGATTACCTAATCCCAGAAAAACGCAAAGCCACGATTGATATGGTGATAAAAGATCTTTTCCCACAAGCGGGGGACTTTTCTAAGGCTGAATACTGGACCGGGCTAAGACCAATGACGCCAGATGGCACGCCTATCATCGGCAAGACGCCTATCAAAAATTTATTTACCAATACAGGTCATGGAACATTAGGTTGGACAATGGCATGTGGCTCAGGAAAGATCTTAGCAAGCATAGTCAGTGGCTCTGCCTGTGATATTAAATCTGATGACTTAAGTATCCATCGTTATTTGTAGCGGCATGACACCGTGTTAACTAAAGTCACCCCATTCTTAAACTGTAGAATGGGGTTATGGGTTCTCAAGGAGAAGATTATCTGGTGGTGGTTTCTAGTACATGGGTAAATCTATCCCACGATTTCTGGTCAGCTTCTTGTTGATAGTTGTTTGAGCCGAATACGGTAAAGGCATGTGGCGCACCACTGTAGGTGATCATTTCATGCGGAACCTTGCTTGATTCAAGTTGAGCTGCGAGGCTTCCAAAGTCGTGCATTGAGATCATGGCGTCTGCTGTACCATGGAACACGACAACTGGAGCTTTTGTCTCAGAGTAGTCTTGTCCTTTAGGTGTCGATAAACCGCCATGGAAGGTGACATAAGCTTTCGATGGGATGCCAGCACGAGCGGCTTCTAAAACGGCTGCGCCACCAAAACAGTAACCCATCATCACGTTGTTATCTAAGTTACCACCAAGCCTTTTCGCTTCCATCGCTCCCGCATTAAGTAGTGCACGCATTTTTTCTCTGTCTTTATACAACTCGCCTGTGTGTTGTTTTTTGTCTTTCACTTCCGTCGGGCGAATGCCTTTACCAAATAGGTCGATGGCGAACACGTTGTAACCGAGTTCGTTGAGCATCTCAGAACGTTTCTTTTCGTAATCAGTTAAACCATCCCAATCGTGTACTAATAGCACTAAAGGCGCTTGGTCACTGGCTTCACTCCAATAACCTTCGTAATCCATACCATCGACTTGGTAAGTGATGTTTTCTCCTGAAATCGCAGAGAAGGGCAGTAAAACTGAAAACAAGCCTAGCGTGGTGAGTGTTCGCATGCGTTATTCCTTTCGATGACAATTGACGTTCCAATCGAAAGTATAGATAACGCGATGATTCTCGCCATATTTCTGTCTCTAACTTGAAATGTATGGCAGGGATAGCCGGTGGCTATTGCTGATGAATAGCCATCGAGAGGGAGTGCGATGGCTGTTTTGTGATGTTTTCAGCTTACCAAAACTTAAATAGCTAAGCTGGGGAATAAAGGAAAACAACTACCAAGATGCGTTGGTTTTGCTAATGCTCATCTCTGGATACTTACGCTGATAGCGTGGCAACATCGATTCATTGCCTAAGATGCCACCTTGATGGATATAGATGACGGTTTTGGTTGGGTTGTCTTCTTGCCATTGCTCTAAGCATTGCCACATCAATGGGTCGTAGAGCAGGTCGAATTCAATATCCGTTTGTTCTTGTAGATCCAACCAAGTTTGATAGTCCTGTTGATACAGCTTACCAAAGTGGTGCTTGGTTTTGAGCGGTAAGATCTGCGGGTGATCAGTTTCGCCAAGTTCATTGAATTGCAGCGTTAAATAGTCATTACCGCCAACACACGCACAGGTTAACACCGGGATGTTATGCACCTTTAAATGCTTATGCAGATACAAAGCCGTACTGCCGGTGCCTGCTGGTAGTGCAACCACAAAATCGTGTTTGTTTTCGAAGCGAGTCCAGCTGAGTATCTCCATCGCCAGTTGCTTCACTCCGTATTCAGAAAGCTGAGAACGTCCACCTTCTGGCAACACAATGCACTGAGCGTCAGGCTGTCTGACTTGTTCGATATATTCTTGTGGATGAAGCTCAGAGCCCGTCTCTTTGACTGAAATAACCTTAGCGCCCAAGTCTACAGCGCCACGGTAATTGCTGATTGGACGTTCTTGTAGCCATTGAGGAAGGTGATCAACGTAAAACTCAAGCGTCCAGCCTTTAATTTTTGCAAGTGCGGCTAGCGAGAACAATGAGTTAGCTTGAGCGGAACCATAGCTTATTAGAGTGGTGGTGTTTGGGTGCTCGTCTTCCAGTAGCTTCATGAACTTTCTGGCTTTATTACCACAAAAGTGAGAGTGGAGCTGATCGTCACGCTTTAAGAAAAAGGTGTGGTCGTTGTATTGATGTTGAGTTACAGGGCTATTATTTAGTTTCATCGCACTTAGACAAAACGCTGACTAAGAAGCCAGCATTTTTAGTTCAAATAGGACTAACAAGTATCTAGTAGCCTGCAAGTGCTGTAAACCAACTAAATCAAGTTTTCGTAGGATATTGAGTACAGCACTACGAGTTTATTTGGTGCTGACCTAGTTGATGTTTATGTTTTTGTAGATGTTTGTTTAGATGAGGTTGAATCTGTTTGAAAGGTGATTTTTGCGATGCATCCTCCACAAGTGCGATTGAATAATTGAAAGCCCCAACCGAAGCGTTGGCACAAGTCGTCGACAATCAACAAACCTAGTCCATGACCATTTGGGTTGTATTGCTCCTGCAGGCCTTCGCCTTGGTCTTCAATAATAAGACTGTCTTGAGAAAGGGTAATAGTTACTGTACCGCTATTAGTGGCTGCAATCGCGTTTCTTAACAAGTTACCGACCAACATATTCATGATCGCGTTGGTGGATTGAATGGTTGGTTCTGATTGAACTTGTAAGGTTATCGCGACTTCCTTCTCGTCAGCCTGCAACGAATTTTTAGAAACGATAGTCTCTAGCTCTTGCTGGCTGAATAAACGTAGCGGTGCATCGTCACTGTTTCTTTCATAGCGAACGAGACCAAGCAGTGCATCGACCATTTCAGACATTTGAACAATGGCTTCATCAATACGTTCAACCTGACGAGATTGAAATTCGGTTGTTTCGCTTCTCAGTAACAGTTTGTTGGCACCACGAGCAACAGTCAACGGAGTTCTTAGTTCATGACTTGAGTAGCGTGCGAAAGCTTGCTCGCGTTTTACTAGAGAATTGATTTCTCTTCTGTATTGATTGAGTTGATCCGTCAACTGACGAAACTCCACCGCCGCATCGTCATTCACTCCAAATTCTTCGTTTAGATTGAGCTTATTGGATTCAAGCTGTTCAGACAGGGAGTTGAAGGGCTCAATCAGCCGTTTAGACAACCGATAGAGCAGAGCTCCGAAGCTGAATATTAGAATAGAGAGAAGGGCTAATACAAATGTGGTGGCATAAACGAGCTCAAAGACACTAAGCTCGACTCGGTCTATCTCAGAAAGCAGAACAATCGGATGGGTTCTACCTTCATGAGTATACTCGCCTACATATACCATGCGAGATTCTGGATCTTCACCGACCTCACCAATGAAATTTTCTTTGCCTTCAATATACTTTAAATACTTTTTTGGCAGATAGGAAAGATCGTTGTAAGCGATAGTCAGATCATCAATACGAAGCTCTCCACTTTCGCCTGACTGGAATAACCCGACTGCATAGTTACGATCGATCAGGATGCGTCTTTCACCCACGCGGTCTTCCGACAAGTACAGGGCTGTGATAAACACAACGTAGACGAACGCAGAAACAATCAATGCCATTAACCCAAAGAAAACCGCTAAGCGGCCCGTTAGGGTTTTTGTGCTTGTAAGAACATTTGAAATCAATTCGATGGCTCCAATCGGAAACCAACTTTAGGCACCGTAATCAACATCTGAGTGTCAAAAGGCTTGTCGAGTTGGTTACGTAATTGATAGATGTGACTGCGCAATACATCATTGTTGGGCTCGTTTTCTTCCCATAATTTATATGAGATAGCTTCACGTGTTACCACATCAGGTGCGCTTTGGCACAGCATCTCAAGTATAGTGTAAGTGGTTGGGTTAAGCGCAAGCAGCTTGTCTTGGCGGTAAGCTTTACGGGTTTTTTGGTCGATAGTGAGTTCATCGAACTGAAGTTTAGAAGAGGCCACTTTTCCGCGGTAACGACGGACTAACGCGTTCATTCTCGCTTCCAAAATATCCAAATCAAAAGGCTTGGTGAGATAATCATCGGCACCATGTTCAAAACCCTTCAACATATCTTCGCGGCTATCCAGTGCTGTCAGCATCAGAATCGGTGTTGCATTGCCTTGGTCTCGCAGCTTATTACAAACCGTGAGGCCGTCCATTCTCGGTAACATTAGATCCAATATGATGATATCAAATGAGTTTTCCAACGCGAGCTGCAGGCCAAGTTCACCGTTGTCCGCGTAATCGAGTTCCATTCCAATACACTCAAAATAATCAAACAAGACACCTGCAATTTCACGGTTATCTTCGACTAATAGAACTCGTTTCATTTTGATTCTCATACAGAAATAGACAGTAACATTATCCTGAGTGAGCGTGAAAAATATGTCAATAACATAACTTTCACTTATGGGAGGGTAGATTGGATTCAGATTAAAAAATAGAAGAACGTATTATGTCTGAACTTCATATAAGCCGCCCTAAGATATCTACATCGCAGATCAACCCTGCGGTTTCTCTGTCTATCATTGTGCCTTTTTACGATGAACAAGAGGTGTTGGAAGAGTTTCACTCTCGCCTCACTAAGGTTCTCGATAGCTTACCGATCACGAGCGAGATTGTTTATGTCGACGATGGCAGTAAAGACAACAGCTTGGAGTTGGTGAGTTCATTCACTTCAATTAATAGCTCAATTTCTGTTATTGGTTTAAGCCGTAATTTTGGCAAAGAATCAGCGATGAGCGCAGGCCTCGAGCACTGTCGTGGACAAGCGGTGATTTTGCTAGACGCTGACTTACAAGATCCACCTGAGCTTATCCCGCAAATGATTGCCAAGTGGCGCGAAGGTTATGATGTCGTCAATATGCAGCGTAGCCAGCGCGACGGTGAAACGTGGTTTAAGAAGTTTTCAGCAGCGAGCTTTTACAAAGTAATGAACGTGGCTGCGAAGATTGATGTTCCTGAGAATGTGGGTGATTTCCGACTGTTAAGCCGAGAAGTTGTCGACCATATCAATCAGCTTCCAGAACGTAACCGCTACATGAAAGGTATTTTTTCATGGCCGGGTTTCCGACAAGCGACGCTCCAATTTAAGCGTGATGCTCGCTTCTGTGGTGAGACCAAGTGGAACTACCTCAAGTTAATCGGTTTGGCGATGGATGGGATTACCTCGTTCTCTATCCGACCTCTGCGCATTGCGACGGCCGTTGGTGGTTTAGTGGCACTTACTGCTTTTGTGTATGGCGTCTTCATCGTATTCAAAACCACTATGTTTGGCGAGCCTATCACGGGCTATCCGTCAATGATGGTCGTGCAACTTGCCCTTGGCGGTATTCAACTCCTGAGTATTGGTTTAATGGGTGAGTACATAGGTCGTATTTTTATCGAAACCAAGAATCGCCCTCTGTATCTGATTCAGTCGGTGGTCGATACACCTGCATTAAAAACACATTTCAAATTAGAGGAGTCAGCATGAGCCTGAACAGAACGCACCTATGGTATTTGTTGGCTTTTGCACTGGTTCTAAGACTCTTATCTTTGGCGACTTATCCGTTAATGGATACCACTGAAGCGCGCTATGGAGAAATGGCTCGCTTGATGGTAGAAACTGGCAATTGGTTAACCCCTCAGTTTGATTACGGTATTCCTTTTTGGGGTAAGCCACCGTTGTTCACATGGATGAGTGCTGCTGGTATTGAGTTGTTCGGCTTGAGTGAGTTTGCTGTGCGTGCTCCGCATTGGTTAGCTGGTTTCGCGACGATTCTATTGGTCGCGTATCTGGCGAAGCGTACGGGACAAAGTGCCTTAGTGGGGGCTGTTGTATTGGCAACATGTGGGATTTTCTCTATCGCCGCGGGTGCTGTGATGACTGACATGGCGTTGACCTTAGCTATGACAATCGCCATGTTAGGTTTTTACCTATGCTGGCAAGCAGAAGGGAGTGTTAAGACGAATAGAAATTGGGGGTACATCGGTTTTATTGGCTTAGCTCTGGGGTTACTTGCAAAAGGACCCGTTGCGATTGTGATAATGGGGATTGCCGTTTTCCCTTGGTTAATCTTACAGCATGGCTTCTTTGGCGCTTTTAAAGTGTTGTTGCAACGCTTTCCATTGCTGTCGGGCATAGGTGTGATGCTAGCGATTGCCTTGCCTTGGTACATCATGGCAGAAATGGCGACACCGGGTTTTATTGATTACTTTATTGTTGGTGAACACTTTAAGCGCTTTGTAGTGAGTGGTTGGGAAGGTGATCTTTACGGATCTGCTCATGATGAAACCAGAGGTATGATTTGGGTGTTCTGGATTCAAGCCGCTGCGCCTTGGTCGATTGTGTTGCCTATTTTGACTATCGCCCGTCGTAAGAAAATCGTAGAAGTTAACGCCGAAAATCGCGGGTTGTTTTCGTTTCTTGTTTGTTGGTTGATTTCACCACTGATTCTTTTCACTATGGCGGGTAATATTCTTCCAGCTTATGTGCTCCCAGGTATCCCAGCGCTTGGCCTGTTGATTGCTATACTCGTAGTGGAAAAAGATAAAAAGTGGTTCTCAAGCGTGGCTTTGGTTCTGCCTGTATTGCTGATGATTGCGATGGTATACCTGAACCTAGGTAAAGCGAATGAGAAAAGTGACCGTATTATTTTTGAACAGATTACAGATTCTGCGCCAAGCTTTTATGTGGGTAAACGACCATTCTCAGGGCAATTTTACAGTCATGGGCAAGCGAAAAAGCTTCTTGATATCGAGCAGCTAAATGGCATCGATAAGTTCTATTTGATCGGCCATAAAGCGGAAGTAGAAACTAAGATCAAAGAGAACGCGTTAACGTGCATTCTGGAGCCGACGGTCAAGATTAAGCGTGCTTTGTTCAGCTGCCATAACCAGAGCAACACACCAAATTTTTCGTTGAATCATATTGAAAGTGAAAATGATGTTCAGCGTTAACTCAAGGCTACGAATGTTCAATGACAAGCTTCAAACACACAGCCAAAGGCTTCAGTCCCATCACAAGATGGTTCGGTTTGCTGTGGTTGGTGTTGGTGGGTTTGTTGTTGATTGTTTGGTTTTTGCATTGCTGCATTATGTTGTTGGGCTACCTTTAATGATGGCGCGAATTAGCTCCTTTATTGCTGCTGCAACGACGACATGGTTGGGTAATCGCATACTGACTTTTGAATATAAAGGGCGAGGTCATTGGTCTGAAAAACTGATTCAGTGGCAAAAGTTCATGTTGTCAGCATCAATATCGGCAGTACCTAATTTACTGTGCTTTAAGTTGATGACGGAATTACTCCCTACATTTATCGGAGCTGTTTTTATCGCAATGGCAGTGGGGACTCTGGTCGGAATGGTCACCAATTACCTATTTAGCCAGTATTGGGTGTTTACGCGTTAGATAAGTAGGTAACCCCCTTGGTTAGCATCAGAGTATCTAAGTATCTAAGTATCTAAGTATCTAAGTATCTAAGTATCTAAGTGGCTGAGTAGCTAACCATTGATTACAGACACAAAAAAGCGCAGCTAAATAGCTGCGCTTTGTATTTTTATGAGCACCAAGTAAATGGGGTCGCTATATTAACGCTGTGTTGCGCGCTGGCGATTCTTGCCGTTACTTGCAGGTTTACCACCTTGACCATTACCCGCTTTGCTGCGGTTTGGCTTGCCATTTCCGCCGCCGTTGCCTTGTGATTGCTGACTAGCAGGGGCTTTTTTGATGAAGCCAGTCGCTGGTTTATTACCATTACCATTCTGCTTTCCGTTGCCCTGGTTGCCGTTGTTTTGGCTACCTGTTGGCTTCTTACCACCCGGTTTAGGCTTATTGCCACTAGGCTTAGAATGGTTACGTGGGCTTTCGCCGCCAAGACCCGGTTGAGCTTTACTGTGCTTAGTTGCAAAACGTTGCGAGCCGTGACGACCAGACTTACGACGCTGTGCCGGTGTCTGAGCCTCAAAGTCTTCTTCTGGCACTAAGCAGTTCGCTTTGTCACCAATTAGGTGCTTTTTACCCATGCTGATCAGTGCTTCACGGATGATCTTCCAGTTTTCTGGATCGTGGTAACGAAGCAATGCTTTATGCAGACGACGTTGACGATCACCTTTAGGCACTGGAACATCTTCACGTTTTTTGTATTTCACGCGCTTCAGAGGGTTGGTCTCTGAGTAGTACATCGACGTCGCATTACACATTGGCGATGGGTAGAAGTTCTGTACTTGGTCACACTCGTAGTTGTGCTTTTTCAGCCACAACGCAAGGTTAAGCATATCTTCATCTTCCGTGCCCGGGTGAGCAGAGATGAAGTAAGGAATTAGATACTGTTTCTTACCGGCTTCAGCGCTGTACTTCTCGAACATCTCTTTGAAACGATCGTAAGTGCCCATGCCCGGTTTCATCATCAGATCCAGAGGGCCTTTTTCAGTGTGCTCTGGAGCAATCTTCAAGTAACCACCGACGTGGTGAGTCACAAGCTCACGTACGTATTCTGGAGATTCAATCGCAAGGTCATAACGAACGCCTGATGCGATCATTACTTTCTTGATACCCGGAACCTTTCTCGCTGAGCGGTAAAGGTCAATGGTGTGCTGGTGGTCTGTGTTCAGTTTTTCACAGATTTTAGGGAACACACATGATGGGCGACGGCAGTTAATTTCAGCTTTAGGATCAGAACAACCTAGACGATACATGTTCGCCGTTGGTCCACCCAAGTCAGAAATGGTACCGGTAAAGCCAGGTACTTTATCTTTAATGTCTTCGATTTCATCCAAGATCGATTCTTTCGAACGGTTCTGAATGATACGACCTTCGTGCTCTGTGATTGAACAGAAAGAACAACCACCAAAACAACCACGCATGATGTTAACCGAGGTTTTAATCATGTCGTATGCAGGGATCTTTGCTTTGCCATACATAGGGTGCGGAACACGCTTGTACGCAAGGCCAAACACGTAATCCATCTCTTCAGTTGCAAGAGGAATTGGCGCTTGGTTTACCCATAGTTCGCGGTCACCGTGACGTTGAATAAGAGCACGACCTGAATACGGGTTGGTCTCTAGGTGCAGAATACGGCTAGCGTGAGCGTAAAGAATACGGTCGTTATTGAGCTTTTCGAAACCAGGGATACGAACCGCGGTTGTTTTTGCATCGTGACGAGAAGGACGAATAGTAATTGGCTGCGCCTTTACTTCTTCTTTTTCATCTTTCTTGGTATCACATTGCGTTTCTACTTCGTACGGGTTAACCGGAACGTAGGCTTTGTTCGGTTTTTCGATACGAGAAGAATCAATAATTTTGTAACCTTCAGGCGCTGCAGGTAAGTTGATAGCAGTACCGCGGATATTGGTCAGCGTAGAAATGTCTTCGCCATCGGCAATGCGGTGTGCCACTTCAACCAATGCACGCTCAGCGTTACCGAAAAGAAGAATGTCTGCTTTTGCATCAAACAATACAGAGCGACGAACTTTATCAGACCAGTAGTCGTAGTGTGCTACGCGACGTAAGCTTGCTTCAATACCACCAAGAACGATTGGTGTGCCTTTGTAAGCTTCACGACAACGTTGAGAATAAATCAGAGTTGCACGGTCAGGACGCTTACCACCTTCATTGTTTGGTGTGTAGGCATCGTCGTGACGAAGTTTGCGATCAGAGGTGTAGCGGTTGATCATGGAATCCATGTTACCCGCAGTGATGCCGAAGAATAGGTTAGGTCGACCCAGTTCCATAAAGGCATCTTTACTGTCCCACTTTGGTTGGGCAATGATGCCCACGCGGAAACCTTGAGCTTCAAGCAAACGGCCAATGATAGCCATACCAAAGCTCGGGTGATCGACATAAGCGTCACCAGTTACAATAATAATGTCACAGCTATCCCATCCAAGAGCATCCATCTCCTTTCTACTGGTAGGCAAAAAGGGTGCTGTTCCGTAGCACTCGGCCCAGTATTTTTTGTGTTCGTGAATAGGAGTGATATCGCTGTACATATTTCAACCTCTGATTTTTGAGGCGGGAATTATAGCGGCATGAGCCTAGACTAGCCAGTAGAACATGCCCCTGTTAGTTCTGATGTCTTTCGCCATTTTGCAGATAATGCTGACAAAAGAACCATACAACAGCATAGTTGAAGCCTTGAATAACGTCGCTAATTTGTGATTTTGATTAGTGTTCGCAGCAGTTTTTGATATTATTCGCGAAAATAAGTCTGAAGAAGTAGATCCACAATGGTCGAATCATTATTAGTACAATTTGCTCCCATGCTACTAGGAGCCCAACTGATCTTAACCCTCATCTTGGTAAAAGGGGATATTTGCCCGGGACAACGTGGCCGTATTCACAAGATGTTACCTGCGATTGGCGTGCTTTGGCTTGCTGTTGCTTCATTAAGAATTGAAGCGTTTCTTGTCGTGTTCGCGATCTTTTATTTCTATTCTCAAGTTCAAACCAAGAAGACACGTGATTCTGGTCCTATTTGGGTGATGTACCTTGCGTGTGGTTTGGCGCTTTCATACGTTGCTATTCAAGCGACTGAGCAAGCAACCACCGTCGGTATTATTACTACTTTACTGCTAGTGGCACTGTTGGGGTCTGCGTTTGGTCATTTACTGCTGACGATTGCGAGAACACGCTTACAAGCATTTCACCGTGTTCTGCCTGTTGTGGGCGTATTAACAGGCATGCTGGTGGTTTTGGCGACGGTCGTAAATGTTTATTCTCTGTCTGAAGCTCAATTAGAGCCAATGATTTCAACCCTACTGTTTAGCTTTGCGTTGCTAATCTCAGCTATCGTAGTGTGGTGTTGGCATCTATTGTTCGTTAAAACCCCTGAAAAGCTTCAGCTGACTATTTCATTGTTGATGTTATTGGTGGCGGCCGTTGGTTTAACGCCAGTTTGGGCGATGTAGGCGGTTACTGATCTCACAAGCCTTTTGGTGTTGAATCGAAAAAGTGTGATCTGTTTTTTAGCGTGGTGTTGGTAAGCGTTCTAAACTTAAATCTAGTCGGTGTGTTCGTTAGGAGTACGGGATGGATTTAAGCAACGTCAAAGGTTTCGATAGCATTATTTTGCTGGGGATCGTCAACGAAAAGCTTCGTTTGGAATGTGATAGCTTTGAAGAGTTGGTCAGCATGTATGAAATGGATATAGAAAGTGTTGTAGGTAAGCTTGATATGCTTGGCTATCAATACGATCCATTAACTAACCAGTTTAAGTCTTATCCAAGATAAGCAGCAAACTGGCGCATGTTCTGTCGATTGTGAGCCAGTTATCGAGAATGAACAAGTACCGCCATCGTCGGTACTAAAGCTAAAAGAAGAAAGTCACAGATAATCTGTGACTTTTTTGTTTCTGGCGCATGCCTATCAGGTTCAACGCTGGCATAAACTAACCCAACAACGCGTCTCTTAAACGACCTCAATGCCATCTAGGTGACTCTTACTTTGCTGTCTTGCCGTGCTAAAGAAAGCTTGCAGGTAGCGTTTGTCTTTTTCTGAGTTTCTTACCGCTGCGAATAACCTTCTTGAAAGCCCTTTGCCTAATGGTTTGCTGGCAATGAGTCCTTGCCTTGAAAATTCACTGATCGCCCAGTTTGGTAATGCTGCGACACCTAAGCCTGCTGATACCATTTGTACCAACATTAATGTGTTGTCTGCCTGTTTCCATTTCTTTGGTTCAACGCCTGCGGGTTGCAAAAAGTGTTTCACTACATCGAGACGCTGCTTTTGAACCGGATAAGAGAGCATCGTAATATCACTAAGATCTTGCGGTTCAATACTCGGCTTTTCGGCTAAAGGAGAGTTGATCGCGGTGATAAGACGCATCTCAAAATCGAAAAGCGGTTCGTAGTGAACTTCAGAACGGGGCTGTATATCGGAGGTGATCACCAAATCGAGTTCTCCAGCCATCAATGCCGGTAGAGGCTCGAACCCAAACCCTGACGAGAAATCTAAGGTCACGCTTGGCCAAGCAACTTGGTATTCCTTCAAAGCGGGCATTAGCCATTGGAAGCATGAGTGACACTCGATCGCCATGTGCAATCGGCCATTCACATCTTCTTTTAGGCTTGCGAGTTCGTTTTCAGCTTTGGCGATTTGTGGCTGTATCTCATCAGCCAGTTTTAACAAGATTTCGCCTTCCGATGTAAACTTAACCGGCCTTGTTTTACGCAAAAAAAGCTGACCGCCGATACGGGCCTCAAGGTCTTTCAACTGGTGAGAAAGTGCCGACTGCGTCAGATGAAGAGAAGTTGCGGTCGCCGTCAGCGAGCCGCTGTCTCTCAAGGTGGTCAATGTTCGAAGGTGTTTAAGCTCTATCATGAGTATTCCTCATATTTCCTAAGCCAATTCAATATTTCTTAATAATCACCCTACGGTGTTTTTGATCTTTTGTAAACGTCTAGATGTCCAGATGGATTTAAACTGTTCATCTTTGGGCGATTCAAGATGAATATTATTAATAAACAAGATGAATATTTGGACGTTGTCCATCGATCGGATTAGGGCGATAGTTTAGCCATCCAGACGCCTTTGTGAAAAAGTAAAATCATCAAAGGCAGTCTAACCGGAAATTAGAATTATCGAATAAGGAACAGACTCATGACGACAACAACGCATATTCTTGGTTACCCACGCATCGGCGAAAAACGCGAACTTAAGTTCTCACTAGAGAAGTACTGGCGCGGTGAGATTGACCAATCAGAACTTAAGCAGCTCGGCAGCGAGCTAAGAAATCGTAACTGGAATGTACAAGCCAACGCGAATCTAAGCTTTGCAACTGCGGGTGACTTCGCATGGTACGACCATGTACTCACAACAACGCTACTTTTAGGTCACGTGCCAAAGCGTCATGCTGGTGGTTCCGACGGTGAAAAAGCCTTTCCAGATTTAGATACTTTGTTCCGGGTTGGTCGTGGTCAATCTCAAACGCAGCCAACCTGCTGTGGTGGTCAACATGGTTTGGAAAGTGGCACTAAAGACAGTACAGCGGCGTCTGATATGACTAAGTGGTTCAACACTAACTACCACTATATTGTTCCTGAATTCAGTAAAGATGATTCGTTCGAGGTGAGTTGGCCACAGCTGTTCGAGGAAGTGAGCGAAGCGATAAAAGCAGGACACAAGGTTAAGCCTGTACTTCTCGGCCCACTGTCTTACTTGTACCTAGGCAAAGAAGTGGAAGAGGGCTTTGACCGCTTAACTCTGTTGCCTCGCCTTCTTACTGCCTACCAAGCGATTTTGGCTAAACTATCCAAGTTGGGTGTTGAGTGGGTGCAAATCGACGAACCTATCCTTTCTCTGGAACTTGAGAAAACATGGGCCGATGCATTCAAACTGGCGTATCAAGTGATTCAAGGCGATGTGAAACTATTGCTTACCACTTACTTTGATTCGGTAACAGACACGTTAGATAAAATCGTAGAACTGCCTGTCAACGGTTTACACATCGACTTGGCTGCAGCACCGCAGCAACTCAATGAAGTGGTAAACAAGCTACCACAAGACTGGGTGCTTTCGGCAGGTGCAATCAATGGACGCAATGTGTGGCGAGCGGATTTAGCCGCTCAGTTACAGCGCCTACAACCTGTAAAAGACAAGCTAGGAGATAAGCTTTGGATCGCAAGTTCGTGTTCATTGCTGCATAGCCCTGTTGATTTGGAGTTAGAAGAAACGCTCAGCGAAGAAGTGAAAAGTTGGTTTGCCTTTGCAAAACAGAAAGTGACCGAGGTGAGCTTGTTGGGGGCCGCGTTAGACGGCGATCAAAATGCCATTTTAGCGTGTGAGACTTACAGCCAACCTATTGTTGCTCGTAAGAGCGCGACTCATGTAAACAAGCCGCAAGTTCAGGCTCGACTCAATACCATTACCAAAGCACTGGCAGAGCGAAGTGCTCCATACGCCGAGCGCGCAGCGCATCAGTCTGAAGTTCTCGGCTTACCGCTGTTACCAACCACAACCATTGGTTCGTTCCCACAGACAGGAGAGATTCGTCTTCAGCGTAGTGCTTACCGAACTGGCAAACTGAATGAAGCGGAATACACAACCGCATTGAAAGGTCATATTGCTGATGCTGTTAAGCGCCAAGAAGCCTTAGATTTGGATGTGCTTGTGCATGGCGAGGCGGAACGCAATGACATGGTGGAGTACTTTGCAGAAAACCTAGCAGGCTTCCAAACCACTAAGTTTGGTTGGGTACAAAGTTATGGCTCTCGTTGCGTGAAACCGGCGATTGTGGTTGCGGATATCGAGCGTGAAAAACCAATGACGGTCGAGTGGTCGACTTATGCGCAATCCCTGACCTCGAAACAGATGAAAGGGATGCTGACAGGACCCGTCACTATTTTATGTTGGACATTCCCACGTGAAGATATCTCACGTAAGGAGATCACCAATCAATTGGCGTTTGCTCTGCGTGATGAGGTATCTGATTTACAAGACGCTGGCATCAACATTATCCAAATCGATGAGCCGGCTATTCGCGAAGGTTTACCTCTGAAAAAACGTGACCATGCAGAATACTTAGAATGGGCAGTGGATGCCTTTAAGATCTCAGCGGCGAGTGCTAAACCAGAAACTCAGATTCATACCCATATGTGTTACAGCGAGTTCAACGAGATCATTGATTCAGTGGCCGCGCTAGATGCCGATGTGATTACCATTGAGACTTCTCGCTCGAACATGGAATTGCTGAAAGCGTTTGAAGAGTTTAACTATCCGAATGCGATTGGACCTGGCGTTTACGATATTCACTCGCCAAACATTCCGTCAGAAGAGTGGATTGTTGATTTACTTAAGAAAGCGGCAGAGAAAATTCCGGCAGAACGTTTGTGGGCAAACCCTGATTGTGGGTTGAAGACACGTAACTGGGCTGAGACAGAAGCGGCACTCACTAATTTAGTTTCGGCGACGAAGACACTGCGTAAAGAGTGGGAATCAGCTGAGGCATAATTCAGTCTAAGATTTGATTGACCCGCTAATCCGTGATGAACCACAAAAAAGACCTCGCATTTGCGAGGCCTTCTGGTTTTATACTTGTTCGAATCTAGCTGCTCTGACACGTCTCTTTACTGATCAGCTTTTCAACCATCAGTTGTCCGCGCGTATTGCGAATCTTGATGTTGTAAGCTAAGCCCATGTCGAGGTTAGCTCTTACTTCAGAGTTGGTGCAGTAGCTATTCACACTCATATCTACAACTTGGTTTAAAGGCTTAGCACCTTTTGCATCTTGGTTGTAGATCATCATGATTTCGACGACAGTATTTTTGGCAAGCACACGCATGATAGACAGAGGACCATACTCAATAGGCAAGCCTGCTGAAAGTACGCCGGCACGATGGTGAGCCATCATCTCTAACTGTCGTTGTTTGTCTTGTTCACTTGATGAGCTACAGCCTGCGAGTAGGGCAATAGCCAGTGACCCAATAATCCATTTTTTCACGTTAAAATACTTTCTTGAATGGTTTAACAATCACATTCTGGTAGACACCCGCAGCGATGTACGGGTCTGCATCAGCCCATGCTTGTGCGTCTTCCAAAGAGTTGAATTCAGCAATTACAGTAGAACCTGTGAACCCTGCTTCACCAGGGTTATCTGAATCAATGGCTGGCATTGGACCTGCTGTTAACAGTCGACCTTCATCGTGAAGTGTTTGTAGGCGTTCTAGATGTTGTGGGCGAACACTTAGGCGTTTTTCTAATGAGTTTTCGACGTCTTGAGAAAAAATCACGTACCACATGTTGAGATATCCTTATTTTACTTCACTAAATTGAGGGCGTTTTAATTCGCTATCTTGCTAATTTACGCGAACTAATCGGTATTGGAAGAGCCAATGATAAGAAATTGTGAATTGGTGCGAGAGGATTGTATGGTCTCTAGCAATTTCATTTATATAAACTAAAGACCATCGATACCACACGCTTAATAAAGGTGCTATTTGTTGATTTGGCGAGGCTTACCACTTTCATCAACGGCAACGTAGTTGAATGTCGCGCCACAAACTTTGTAACGATCTCCGATACCATGATCAAGTACAGGCTTAACCCATACTTCTAGATCGATATTCATCGAGCTACGACCAATCTTAGTACAGTCACCATAAACACACACCACATCGCCCACTGAAACAGGCTGTTTGAACTCAATACTCGATACTGAAACAGTGACTATCTTGCCGTTAGAGATCTCTTTCGCCAGTATGCCGCCAGCAAGGTCAAGCTGAGACATTATCCAACCACCGAATATTTGCCCTGCCGCATTGGTATCAGAAGGCATCGCTAAAGTGCGAAGAAGTAAAGAACCAATCGGGTTCAAAGTTGATTGAATAGTCATTGTCGTACTCTTAATGGTATTGATTGTTTTATATAAAAATAGATGTGTTTACGAGACTCGCGGTGGTCGAATTTTTAATGTCGCCACCGAACACAAATAATCAGTGGCCAATGATCTCGAGTATCATTGGCCACTGTTAAATCGCATATTGATAATAATTATATCAAAAAGGGGATGAGGACTCATGCCCAAGGGTTATTTCTCGTCGGTATTTTTACCTGAGAGCTCTTGTTGCTTATCGTTTTCTGGAATTTGGTCTTTTTGCTGACGCGGTTCTTTTGACTCAAGCTGCTCTTTTGGTAAATGTTTATAGATATAAACGCCCGTTAGCAAGGTAAATGCAAAAGTAGCGATGAGAAGGCCAAACACTTTGAAGTTGACCCACACATCCAATGGCAGGTTGAAAGCAACGTAAACATTGAGGATCGCACACAATGTGAAGAACAGAGTCCAAGCCCAGTTGATCTTGCCCCATACCGCTTCAGGAAGTGAGATCTCTTTACCTAACATACCTTTAATTGCTGACTTGCCCATGATGTGACTGACCGTCAGACCAATCGCAAACAGGGCATAAACGATGGTGACTTTCCATTTTATGAAGTTGTCATCGTGCAAGAATATGGTCATGCCACCAAATACGGCAACCATTAGAAAGGTGATGATCTGCATTTTTTCTACTTTCTTGTAGATAACGTACGTCAGAACGATTTGAACAGCAGAAGCAACAATCAAAGCACCGGTCGCGGTATAGATGTCGTACATCTTATAAAGCGCAAAGAAAATAATGAGAGGAATGAAATCAAGGATTTGCTTCATGAGACACTGACTATCCAGTTAGTTGAGTTGCAGACAGTCTAACCAAAACTGTCTCGATGCTAAATAGCCCGAGACAATTGGGTGCCAATTAATTACATCTAACCGCTTATCGTGTTTGGCGAGCTCTAACAGGTTAACGCATTGACGAGGTTTGGTAGCGAGGTATTAGCTTCTTGATATCTTCAAGGTAACCTTCGCTCTTTAAGCTGTCTAAGGTGTTTTCGAGCTCTTGCTCACTCATGGCAAAACACGTCGATTTGCCTGTCGTTAGGTCGAGATACTCGTGATATTCACGTTCTGTGAAGTGGCCAATTCTGTCCATTAATAGAGTTTTAATTCCATGGTGAATCAAGCCGTAATACGTATGTCTTTGTAAGGTCATAGCCTATCCTCCGTGACAAGCTGCAGCGAAAATGATGCAACCTGCTGTATATTGGTTGGGTTATCTATGACAAAGCAATTCGAATGCCATTTTATCCAATTGAACAGAACAAGTTTCCTACAAAATAGAATTGAATTTCTTTTCAAACAGTTAAAGGAAGGTGCGTTCTGTTCTATGACAGCCAATACGTCACAGAGATAAAATAGTTTCATTTTGAGAATGTTGAAATTCTCAAAATGACGCTCGACTATCGCTTGTAGTACGTGCCTACCAATGATGAATGCCGTTAATCAACAAGCCAATCTACCAGAGTAGATAATGATGCATTTTGACGATTCTTGGGTTGCAGCAAGAAGTAACCATTTCCTGAGAAGACGCTGCCTTCACTCACTTTCACCAACCTACCTAAATCGATATCTTGCTTCGCTAGCGTGATATCGCCTATGGCTATCCCAAACCCTTGAATGGCAGCATTCATGGCTTGATCGAGCGTGGCAAACTGTTGGTTATTCTTGCTTGAAAGGTCGTGGCTGCCGATGTGTTCTAACCAAAGTCGCCAATCACTCTGCTCATTATTGGCGTGTAGCCAAGTGTATTGGGCAAGCTTGTGTGGCTTGATGATGGTCGACGCGTCACTTACAAGGTGGCTTTGCGTAATGCTTTGCGCTTGGCAAACGGGCGCCAGTTGCTCGTTGAACAAGAGTTGGCTGATAATCGATTGTTGGTTTGGCTTCTTACCATAGGTAATAACGGCATCAAAAGGGTCAAAGCTTGGCTCGAAAACGTGTTTTATTGTTGAGGTCAACTCTACATCGATTTCTGGAAAAGCTTGTTGAAATGACATTAGCTTGGGCAATAGCCAAGAGGTGATACAACTTGGTGCGTTGAGTTTGATCTTCGATGGAGAGCTGGCAACCTGATTAAGCGCTGATTGCAGCTGCTGAATGGTATTTTGAATCAGCGGAACTAACTCTTCTCCCTTAGGAGTTAATGACAGCCCGCGAGCATGTCGGTAGAAAAGGTCACATCCAAGGCTTTCTTCAAACGACAATACCTGACGGCTTACTGCACCTTGCGTAACATTGAGCTCATGTGCAGCGCGTGTAAAGTTGAGATGCTTAGCTGTAGACAAGAATGCGAGCAATGTTTTTGTGGAAGGGAGAGTTTTATTCATACATCACCTATGACTTTTTATCATGGCTATTATGTGATTATTTCGATTCATTTATCAATAGTGTTCTGTTTGAATGTAAATACTTAATCATCATTTGTGATTCAATATGTGTATAAATTGCATTTTTTGAATATAAAGGCAGTGGTGAAGACATTGTGATTTTGTGGAAGGGATAGCTTCTTGACATCTTTTATTGATAGCTTAGTACCTCAGGCTGTAAAAAAATTAATACCTTATCAATCGGCAAGAAGAATTGGTGGTGATGGACGTGTCTGGCTAAACGCCAATGAATTGGAAAGCTCGTTGTTTCAAGGAGAGGCGAGTCACAATCGATACCCAGACTTCTTACCACAAGATATTGCTAAGGCTTACCAAGGTTACTGTGGCACTGATGCAGCGACGGTTGCTGTTCGTGGCGCAGATGAAGCGATTGATTTGCTGATCAGAACATTCTGTAAGCCGGCGAGCGACAACATACTTATCTGTTCTCCAACGTATGCTATGTATGAGTTTTGCGCCGATGCATTGGCGATAAATACCTTGGACTCCCCATTGCAGGAAGACTTCAGCCTGAACGTCGCTGATATTGTGAATAAGGCGGAACTGGTCAATCTTGTCTTTCTTTGTTCACCAAACAACCCGACGGGCAATGTAATTCCAAAAGCCGACCTCATTGAGGTACTGGAAGGAACGGTGGGTAAATCGTTAGTCGTGGTTGATGAAGCGTATATTGAATTTGAACCTCAGACATCGGCTGTGAGCCTTATTGAGCGTTATCCGCATCTAGTCGTGATTCGCACTTTATCAAAGGCGTTTGGATTGGCTGCGGTTCGTTGTGGCTTTATCTTAGCGAGTCAAAATGTGATGCAGTATGTCGCGAAACTGGTTCCCCCTTATCCGATGCCAGATTGCTCATCTCAAATAGTGCTAGACGCATTGTCTGATGAACGAGTCTCGGTGATGGAAGATACGGCGTTAAAGTTGGTCGAATTACGTAATTGGTTTGCCTGTGAGTTAACTCAGTTTGATTTTATCGAGTCAGTTTACCCTTCATCGACGAACTTCATTTTGCTGCGTCAAAAACCTGGGCATCATATATTCAGCGTATTGGCGAAGGATGGCATTGTGACAAGAAACCAAAACCACGAACCTGCTTTGCGTAACTGTGTACGAATCAGTATTGGTAGCCAAGAGAGCATGCTAGAAGTGATAACGTCACTAACACGCTACCAAACCGAATTAGAAAAGAATCAACAAGGCAAACAATCTCAGCATAAAGAAACTCAATCTCAACTCGATAAAGATCATATCTAGGATGGCAATGATGAAAAAGATAATACTAGGACTCGCTTGTGCGGCCGCTTTACTTGGTACCACGGTGCAGGCGAAAGAAATCCGCTTGGCGTCAGACTTTACCTATCCGCCATTCAACTATAAAAACAGTGACGGTGTGCCTGTCGGGTTTGATATTGAGATAGCTGACGCTTTGTGTGAGCAAGCTAAATTAGACTGTACTTGGGTTTCACAAAGTTGGGACTCGCTAATTCCAAGTTTATTGGCGAGAAAGTCAGATGTGATTATGGCTTCGATGCGTATTACTGAAGAGCGTAAGCGCAAGATTTTGTTTACTGACAAGTACTACCAAACTCCAGCCGTGTTTGTTGCAGCTAAAAGCGTGGAGTTCAGCGTAGATGAGGCAGGCTTAACAGGCAAAACCATCGGTGTTCAGCAAGGTACGATTCACGATCGCTACGTAACCGACAAGTTTGGCGATGTGGCAAACATTAAGCGTTATACCGGCCAAGATGAAGTGTATTTGGATCTGCAAAACGGTCGTCTAGATCTAACCTTTGGCAATTCAGATCAACTTTCATTGGCTTTCTTAGATAAGAAAGAAGGTGAGGGCTTTGAATTCAAGGGTAAAGCGGTAACAGACAAAGCCTACATTGGCGAAGGTACGGCTTTAGCACTAAGAAAGCAGGATTCAAAACTGGCGAAACAATTCAATGCCGCGATTGAAGAGATTAGAGCAAACGGTACCTACGACAAGATAGCCTCTAAGTACTTCACTTTTGATATCTATGGCGCTGATTTGTAATTCGCCTAGCATCTGAAAGTAGAACACCAAAAAAATCCGAGGGCTGTGAGGCTCTCGGATTTTTTGTTTCTTAAAACTGTCATTATGGGTTTTGAGGTGTTTAAACTTGGGTGAACGATTGCGTTAAACAGAAGTTCCATATTGTTCAGTGCAAATTGGTGAGTCGAGACTGTGAATAAGATATAAGGTGCACTAATTAATAAAACTCTAGGTTATTCATGTTCCGCGCTTTTAATCTACTTTCTCTAATTATCCTGGCTTCTTCCGTATCTTTTTACGTTAAGGCTAGTGGTTCGATTACAATCGGAGTTCAAACCTCAGGATTTTCTCCGTACGTTGTTGTCCAAGAGGGGGAGGTTTCGGGATTATTACCTGAATTGACCGGTTTCTATGCAGAGCGTGAGTTGAATGGCTTGGAGTTTGTCGGTTTTCATTCGCCGTCGGATCTAAATAACGTACTTAAAACTGAACAAGTTGATGCCATTATTACGGCTGAACAAAATGTTTCTAGTAGCGGTGTTATTTACTCTAAACCTATCTTATCTAGTCGAATGGTTAGCCTAAGTAGTGAGCCTATTGAAAGCCACTTATTAATGAAGGGACGAAACCTAGCTTATTTTGAAGACTCGAGTAACGCGTCTTCTGTGAAATCGCTTCTCCCATTTTCTTCTTTTAAGTCATATTCATCCTATCAAACCGCGATTGCTGCTGTAGCTCGAGAGAACGCGTTAGCCATTGTTGATGATGGAGTGTTACTGCACAACAAGTTAATGAATAGCCCCTATGAGTTATTTTTGTCGGTCAACTTACATGATGGTTTACCCTTAAATAATTATGTTATTGCCTTGCTGGATACGACTGAAAATAGGAAGTTGCTGGGTATTATCAACAACGCTATAAACCAAGATAACTCAAGCAAGCTTGTTAATATTCGCAAAAAGTGGTTGAACGAAATACAAAGGCGTCTTCTGTTAGTCGTTAGTAAAAACAAGCTGCTATTAACTGAAAAAGAACAGCAGTTCCTGCTTCTTAATCCGAACATATATGTATCATCGACGGCAGACTCTAAGCCTATATCTTTCATGAATAGTGAAGGTAAGCCTGATGGTATTTCGATTGATATATTGAGTGAAATATCCCGACTTACGGGGTTAAACTTTATTTACGACAACGACCTCGATTTACAGGGTAACCAAGCTCATCCAGTTTCTCTTCCAGTAATTCATACTAAGGCGACACCTTCTACTGGTGACGATGAGCATCACCTCTATTCTAAGCCTTTCATGGTTGAGCCGTGGGCACTGGTTGGTAAAAGTGATACGAGTAAATTGGCGGTATTCGGTGAGTTAACGAAGAGCTCCGTTATTGGAACTATAAACGACAGTGTCGGAATAGAGCTTGTGAAACGCTATTGTGAGGCTTGCCCAATTAAGACCTATAGCTCTGAGTTGCTTTTGCTCGATGCCGTGGATACAGGAGAGGTAGACTCAGCGATGCTTTCGCTCTATTTAGCGTCTCCTCTATTACAGGGCCAGTATTCAGGGTACTTACGCGTAACAAGCCTGCTATCTAAAGACAACGATATTCCAGTCGCCTACAGTGTCGAAGCCGACCAAGAAGTGCTGAACAATATTATTAACAAAGCGCTGTTCGCCATACCTCATCACAAGTATCAGCAGATCAAGAAGCATTGGTTGGATGTGTCTTATGAATCAGGCGTGGATACGGCAGATGTTATCTTGGGTGCTGCCATTTTAATCTCTGTCGCATCGGTGCTCATTATGCTTGTAATGGCATGGAGCTGGAAACTAAGACGTGAAGTTGAAGATCGAAAGCGAACTGAATCCGCTCTCAAACATCAAGTGGAGTTCGAGCGTTCATTGTTGGACGCAATGCCGTTTCCTATTGTTGTGCGTAACTTGGATAACCAGATAATCAGTCTGAACAGTGCCGCGCAGCAGCTTACTGGTTTTGAGTTGATCGAAGGAAGCATCGTTAATAACTCCGATGAAGACACAATGATCCATCACGGGGTTGTTTTACCTCGCTTAGAAAAAGAAGTCGTTTCGCCGCAAGGCAGTAAACACTACGCGTATTGGAAGTGCCCTTATATCTCCAACGGGAATATCGAAGGCTCAGTGACCATTCTTGATGATCTTACTGAGCTTTACGAAGCGAAAAAAATTGCAAAAAGTGCCGATGACCGAGTACAGAAACTGGCGAACAATTTGCATGGCGCGGTTATACAGCATATTCAGCCCAAACGAAGTCTTCACGATATTGAATTCGTCTTTATTAGTAATGGGGTAGAGGAGCTTTTAGGGCTTACTCCTGCTCAATTGCGCCGCTCTCCAATTAGTTTTTTCGCACCGCTTAATGCTCAGGATCGTCGAACCTTAATTAAGAAGGTACGTAGTGGAAATAAAGAGGGAAAACTAAGCCTCGATATTGGAGTGAATATTGATAACCAAAACCGATGGCTCAATTTGCAGAGTAAGATTTCTGATCTTGGTGATTATTATGAATGGGACTCTGTTCTTACTGATATCACTGAGCTAAAACAACAGCAAGAAGAGCTAACACAAGCAAGACAAAGTGCTATCGCTGCCACAGAGGCAAAGTCTCGATTTTTGGCAAACATGAGTCATGAAATCCGAACTCCATTGGGAGGGATTGTTAGCTTGTTGGAATTGTCAGAGCAATATGAAGTTGATTATGAAGTTCAAAAAATCCATACAACGCTGAGCCAATCTGCGAATAACCTACTGCATATTGTTAACGATATACTCGATTTCTCGAAGATTGAAGCCGGTAAGCTGACCCTAGATTATCAGCCTGCAAGCCTAGATACATTGACTCTTAGAGTGACTCAGTTGCAGGCGAGGCAAGCTCACGCCAAAGGGTTACAGTTCAAATTTTGGTTAGACCCTGAGTTGAATGATTTAGTCTTAATGGATGACATTCGTATTGGGCAAGTTCTGAATAATTTGTTGAGCAATGCCATTAAATTTACAGAATATGGAACCGTAGGTTTAGCGGCAAAGTTACTCGACCTGGATGGTGAACAGCAACAAATTTGTTTCGAGGTGTTTGACAGTGGTATTGGCATCAGTGAAGAACACATTCGAAACCTATTCCAACCTTTTGTTCAAGCCGATGAAGGAACCACGAGGAAATATGGTGGTTCAGGCCTTGGTTTGACTATCTCGAAGCAACTTATTGAACAAATGGGTGGCAGTCTTAACGTAACGAGTAAGATCAACATTGGTTCAACGTTCTCTATTACGCTGCCGCTTAAAACGCTCGCTGAAAATAACAGAGCGGACATGAATGGCAAGGTGGCGCTACTTACCAAAACGTTCATGCAGCAATCTGAATTAGAGAACTATCTAACCTCTTGGGGTATTAAGGTTATTTCAAAGAATGTTCAGGTGACTAAAGAGCTCGCATACTGGGTCGATACCATTGAGCCTGATTTTGTGTTTATTCCTCATGAGCTAGATCAGAGCATTGATACGTTCGCCGAAAGCGTGCAGTTTATTTGTGTCAGTGAACAAGGAATGCTTTCGCCTGCTCCATGCAAATTGGGCTGGAATCTGTCAGCAAACCCATTGTTGCCTTCGCAGTTGATGCACTGTTTGCACAACTGTCCTGCGTTTGTGGAAGATGTTGTCCAAGATGATAATAATCTGAAATTGAGTACTGAGTCGCGCGAGTCTGCCAAACAGAATCAAAGACTTATCTTAATAGCGGAAGATCACCCAATCAATCAACAGATAATTCTTCAACAAATTGAGCAATTAGGTTTCCATGCCGACATGGTAGATAACGGCAAGGAAGCACTTGTTGCCTTAGATAATGAAGATTATGGGCTGCTAATTACCGATTGCCACATGCCTGAGATGGATGGCTACGAATTAACGAGGCAGATCCGAGTAAAAGAGCAGACCCAAAACCAACCTCGTCTTCCGATCATTGCGTTAACCGCAAACGCTGTGCAAGGGGAAAATGATAAGTGCTTTGAGATTGGTATGGATGACTTCTTATCAAAACCAACCAAATTAAGGGTGATTGGCGACACCATAATCAAACATCTTGATAAGGTGCAATCTGTTGTCGATAAGCCTTGTATTAGTTCCTCGGAGCCTAAAAGTGAGCCGAGCTCTGCTCCGATTGATCTCGCCAACTTAACCGAATTGTTTGGTGACCAAGATCTCGTCATGCAGATCATCACTGACTTTATCAAGAGCCATCAAGCTGACATGCCTCTGCTTCAAGCTGCGTGTGAACAGCGAGATCTCGAAGCCATTAAACAGGTAGCTCATAAGATGAAGGGAGCTGCAAAAATGGTAGGCACAGAGGACATTGCCAATCAATTGCAAACAATGGAATTGGTCTCCTTAAGTGACTTAGATGGTATTCAAGCACATTACGATAACCTCGAACAGCTGACGAACCAATTGAAGACTTATTGTTCAGAATCAATCAAACCATTTAAGGAGCTACCATGAACCAGCATGTTGTAGTGATAGAAGATCACCCTTTTCAATTGAATGTAATGGGGATGGTTTTAAAGAGTTTGGGTATGGAAAATATCCAACCTTTTGAATGTGGATATAAGGCTCTAGAGTTTATTGAAGCCTCTTCTGTCGATTTGATCTTATGTGATCTGAATATGCCGATGATCGATGGTATCGAACTCCTAAAACGCCTTGCTGAGGCCGATTTTCAAGGCAATATCATCATCACAAGTGCGGAAAGCAAAACAGTGCTCGATGCCGCAAGGAAGATGTGTAAAGCGTTTAACCTGAATTTGCTTGGTGTTCTTGAGAAGCCAATAGCAAAAGAGTCGCTGTCAAAGTTAATTAACCTTAACTCTACAAAAGAAGCGGCTGCTTCCAATTCTAATAGCGACATCGTTATTACGGATGAAGACATAGCAAAAGCGGTAAGCAACCAAGAGTTTATGTTCTATTACCAACCGATAGTGTGTATCCATAGTGGTGAATGGCGAGAAAGTGAATCGCTAATTCGATGGCAGCACCCTCGTTATGGCGTACTCAGCCCTTTTTTCTTTTTGTCTCGGTTACTTGAGTCAGGAAAAATGGGAGAGGTGATGAAGTATTTAATCAATCAAGCGATCAATGAGAAGTCATTTCTCGGAGAGCGGAGATTTGCAATAAACCTGACAGCTAAAGATATTATTGACGGTGATATTGTTGATTATATCTTCGCTTTGATCGACCAAGGTGAACTTGAGACAGAGCAGATAAAATTGGAATTAACAGAATCTGATTTAGTTGAAAGTGTCGCTCTTGCTTTAGCGTCCACCACGAGGATCTGCATGCGTGGTATTCCCCTGGCGATTGACGACTTTGGAACAGGTTACTCTTCACTCAAGCAATTAGATGACCTGCCATTTTCAGCACTGAAACTGGATATCGACTTTGTGAAAAACATTCAGAGCAGTCGTTCAAGCCATGCCATTGTTCGCGCTACTCTCTACTTGGCTCACTTATTAGAACTGAGTACGGTTGCTGAAGGGGTTGAGGATCATTCTCTTTGGATGGACATTCGTGAAATCAGTAATGTCGACACATTGGTTCAGGGCTATTTTATCGCTCGTCCAATGCCTGCTCGTAAACTATTAGAGTGGAAAGAAGACTGGGACAGAAAAATTAAAGAGCTGAACTTAATTAAAGAAATTAAATAAGCGGGCTTTGAACATAACGGTAAATTTGTTTAGTGAATGTGTTCGCTATTAAATATGAACAAACGTTACCATCAGCCACAACCAGCGCTAATGAAAAAACCTTATGCTATTGTCTCGCTATATCAACATTAAAGTACAGTTTATTGTACTGCTCTCAATAATATCTCTTAGCCTAGCTGCCATTATCTCGATAAATGTCTTTATTCATAATGATAATAGTCAGCGCCTAAAGCAGTTAGAGTCAAGTTACTACCCTGCACTTGAGCATGCGACGAAAATATATTCTCTTTTACCTAACGTGAAGCAACAGTTCGAAGCTGCTGTCGTGATGGAAGATGAGCAAGCTCTCGATTTTGCACGTCAAATTTCTTCTGAACTTCAAATTGAAGCGAGTCGTGGTGCCGATGTTTTACCTTCACAAGCGACAGCTTTTAATAAACTGTCACAACAACTAGCAAGGTACACGGATTCTGCGTACGCGCTGAGCGAAGATTTTATTAATCTCAATGACTCTTTCGAGAGCCTGACCTCCAGAGCGAACCAACTTAGCACTGAATATGATTCATTAGTTGCGTTAAGCGAGACGTTACGTGCATCCGCGAGTCAGAAGGTCGTAGACACTATCTTGCACTCTGAAAAAGCCGCTAACGACGCTGCTAATCAATCTATTTGGTTAGGTGTGTTCTTTTTGATGTCTGTTATTTCTGTTGGTTACGCAATATTCAAGTCGGTTATTAGCTCAATATTGCTTGTGACAGAAAAGATGAAGGCGATTGCGACAGGGGATGGTGACTTAACGGTACGCATCGACTACGCAGGAAAAGATGAGATATCAACACTTGTTGAGAGCTTTAATCAATTTATTGAAAAGCTACAAGGCATTATCGCGAGTACGTTAAGCATTGGACACGAGCTCGAGGTTGTCAGCGACAAGATTCGTAGCGAGTCGAATCAAACCTTGGCTCTAAATAGCACTCAACGTGATCACATCGAAGAGGTTACCGAGGCGGTCAATAACATCATCGACCTCATAGAACAAGTTGTTAACTTTGCATCGCATGCAGATTCTCAAGCACAAAAAGCCAACTCTAGTGCTCAAACAGGAACACAAGTGGTTCTTAAAACGAGTAAAGAAATTGAAGAGCTTGCGACAAACATCCGTGATACGGCCTGTAAGTTGAAAGAACTCGATCAGAATGCAAGCAATGTTGGCTCAATACTAAACACAATACAAAGTGTCGCTGAGCAAACGAATTTGTTAGCACTAAATGCTGCAATTGAAGCTGCGCGAGCTGGTGAACATGGCCGAGGCTTTGCTGTTGTGTCCGACGAAGTGCGCGTGTTAGCGAACAATACTCAACAATCCGCAACAGAAATTAATGCCTTGTTGGTCGACCTTAAGTCCGGCTCTAACGCTGCTGTTGGCGCTATGGACCAAGGCTTAGCGAGCTCGTCACAGGCGGTTGGAGACGCGCAAAACGCGGGTGACTATCTATTAGAAATTAGTGGCCAGGTAGAAGAAATTACCGAGCTCAACAAACAAATTGCAAGTACTACAGAGCATCAAGCTCGTGCTTCAAAACAAATCCACACCCATATGGATGATTTTAGACAGTGCTCTCATCAAGTGTCTCAGTCGACAGATCAACTCGAAGCTCTAAGTCACCAACTGAGTGGCATCGTTACAGAGCTGAGTAAATCAACATCACAATTTAAAGTATAACGGAGAACAACAATGACTAACTCCTCTTTTCGCTTATTGCCGTTAGCGGTAGCACTTGCGACTTCATTCGCTGCACACGCTACAGATGAGCAAAAATTGGCTGAGCTTGAAAACAAGGTCGCTATTCTTGAAGCAAAAGAACTAAATTCAGTCGCTGATAAATTTAGCTTCAATGGTTTTGCGTCTTTGAACATGCAACTTGGTAACAATAGCCATGGTTTCATGAAGTCACAAAACAAAGTACGCTTTGATGAAGGTTCTCTAATTGGTTTGCAAGGTGAGTTTGAAGTTAACGACTCTACTTCAGCTGTAGTGCAAATGGTTGCGCGCGGTAACAAGAAAGAAAACTGGACACCGGATGTTGAGTGGGCATTTCTAAGCCATAAAGTAACACCAAATTTGACAGTCCGTGGCGGTAAGCTACGTCTTCCTCTGTTCATGTACTCTGACTACCTAGAAGTGGGTTACGCTCAAACAAGCGTACGCGTACCTAGCGAAGTTTACGGTTCTGTGGTTCTTACTTCACTTACTGGTGGTGATTTCATCTATGACGTTGAGTTAGACGACAGCACAGTATCATTCCAAGGTTTCGTAGGTTCACAAAAGCTTTCAGCGTCTAAGCATAGCTACAATGCTGATACGCAGTTTGATGATATCGCTGGTGGTGTGATCAACTGGACAGATGATACTTGGACGCTACGTGCGGTTTACGCTCAAGCAGTAGTGAGCTCAACAACAAACTGGAACACAAACAACAAGTCTCTTCTAAACACAACGTTTAACGATGAGAAAGCGAAGTTCTACGGAATTGGTGGTCGATACGACAACGGTAACCTAGCGCTAGTTTCAGAAGTCACTCGTACCACGGTTGAAGGCTTCTACCACGATGTAGATTCTGCTTACCTAACAGCGGCTTACCGTGTGAACGAATTCACGCCTTACGTGACGGTTGCGCACATGGAAACGACGGATGATTCAGAGCGTAACAACCAAGTAAAACGTGCAGGTGCTAATTACAAACAAAAACCTACGCTATCAGCGGCTTATGCTTACGGTTCTGCTGTCAAGGTTGCGAGCAACATGAATATCCAGCGCACAACTTACAGCATTGGTACTCGTTGGGATTTCATGCCTAATATCGCGCTGAAAGGTGATGTTAGTTACCTAACTAACTTTGGTTCAACTAATGGTGGTGTTAACGCGTCTTACAAGAACGAAGACAACATCTTGTACACGGTTAAAGTCGACGCTGTATTTTAAGGAAGAGAATTATGTTTAAAAAAGCATTGGTAGCCGCTGCTCTTCTTAGCAGCATGAACGCTTTCGCTGGTTTGGTTGTTGTTGGTAATCCATCAATGAGTGAGCTGGACGCTTCAACAGTTAAAAAACTGTATCTAGGTAAAGCAAAGTCTCTACAGATTGAAGCGGTAGACTTGGAAGACGGTCACCCACTTAAGGGTACTTTTCACCAAGCAATTACAAAGAAGACAGAAGCACAGCTTCAAGCTTACTGGGCAAAGCGAGTATTTACGGGTAAAGGTCAACCACCTAAAGCTGTAGGTCAAGAAAGCTTAGCGAAAGACATGGTCGCTAGCTCTTCAAACAAAATTGCTTATATCGATGACTCTTTAGTTGATAGCTCAGTTAAGGTTCTTCTAAAACTCTAATCTTGAACTACATAGCACAAGAATGAGCTATAAAATAAAAGTTTGAGCTGCAAAGTAAAGGCTTTTCGTGTGGCGCTCTAATAGGGCGCCACTCTTACATTGGCTTACATACTGCTCGAACTCTCTAACTTACCGCTTACACTCGCTTGTCAATTCCCTATCCTATTGTTTCATAAGGCAATCTTGCTGGTTGTTTTTTGTTCTATTTTCTAAAAAATCCAAATTTTTTATATTTTTATTCATTTAGTTTGTTTGATATAAAAATGGGCATGTTGAGATTATTTGGTTGAGTTATAGAATGCGCGGGTAATATAAACAAATAGGTGAGGATACAATCTGATGCTAAATGACAAAAGAACAAAAATCTTGAGCTCAGCAGAAAAGCTATTTATTTCTCAGCCTTATAGTAAAGTTTCAATTCGGTCTATTGCTAAGTCTGCGGGTGTAAGCCCCGCGTTAATTCTTTATTACTTTAATAACAAAGAGCAATTGTTTGATCAGCTCATCGAAGAGCATACAAGTCGCTTTCAAGACCAGTTCTCAAAGTATCAGAGAGTGGATGGAATACAATTACAACACTTACTTTCTGAACTTATCGAGTTTTGGGAAGCTGCGCCTAACATCTTTTTATTATTCACTTTTGGCGGTAGCTCTTATAACTACGACAATGTTCAACGACTCAAAGAGTCTAAGTTTGGTTACACCTACAATAAGACTCTTGAAAATCTTCTTTATTTAGTTGATGGCTGTAACGAGTCAAACTTTCATTATTACCAGATGTTGGTTACGTCGTTAGTGTCTCAACCATATTTAGCAAGTAAGCAACAAAAATATAACAATGACAACTCTACGTTTAACCTTATGCAATACCAAGAGGTTATAGCTAGCTTATTTAAAGAAGAGACTCGCTTTGCTTATTAAATAACTGCTTATTAAATGAATTATTCGTAAGTTACATTTTGGGGTTTTAAGTCTTAACTCCTAATTCCTCAAAAACTGACACGAAAAAACGCCGCTCATTTGAGCGGCGTTTTTGTTTATGAGAAATACAGAAACAAATACTAATTGGTTTGATCCTTGAGTGTCTGGAATCCAAAGTAAATTCGCATGAACGTAGTTAGCCAGCACGCGGTGCCAAAGGTGTAGGCGATAACAGCAAAGTGTTGAGGCCAAATACAGAAGGCAATGAAACAGGCGATGGTTTCTGTGCCTTCGGTTAGCCCCGACATGTAGTAGAGAGACTTATGTTTATAGACTGGGTTTTCGATGCCTCGCTTGCCTGCCATAACCGCAAACGCTAAAAAGCTGCTGCCTGTACCGATAAAAGAGAAGATCAAAAATGCACCGGCAATGGCGTTGTGTTCTGGGTTCGCAATGACAAATCCAAAAGGTATCAGCGAGTAGAATAGGAAATCTAGGCTGATATCGAGGAAGCCGCCCGCATCGCTGATGCCTTGGATTCGAGCCAAAGCCCCATCAAGCCCATCACATACTCGGTTGAATACAATGAAACCTAGCGCCCATTCATATTGTTGAAATGCCAACGCTGCAAATGCTAAACACCCGACCAGAAAGCCAAATAAGGTGGTTTGATTAGCTGTGATACCAAATTGGTTCAGTAACTTAGCTGATTGGTTTAATGGCCACTTAATGACCTTGATGGAGTACTTATCCAGCATGATGACTCCTCCATGGCCAAGACAGCACTTGCGCCCCTTGAGGTACGTCAGCTTCGTCGTGCGTGACCATTAATGTTGGGATATTTGCTTTTGTCAGCTGTTCGAAGACCCAATCGCGAAATTGTGCTCTTAACTCTTGGTCTAACTTACTAAACGGTTCGTCGAGTAGGGCGAGCTTCGGCTTCGCCAATAACATACGAGTTAAGCTGATTCTTGCACGTTGACCGCCAGATATTTGATCCGGGAAAGACTCTGCCAAGTGAGTTAGTTCTATGTCTTTTAGTGCAGCCATCGCTTGCTGTTGACGAGCGGAGCCCTTAATTGAATTAGGCAGAGAGAACGCCAAGTTTTCCCATACCTTGAGGTGAGGGAACAACAAGTCATCTTGAAATAGAATACCGACTTCACGCTGATGTGAAGGCAGGTCATCCAGCTGAATGTCGTTCAAAATAACGGTGCCAGAATACGAAAACTCATCATTTAAGTGCCCAGCTACGGCGTCCAACAAGGTCGATTTTCCGCAGCCGCTCGGCCCCATCAAAGCCAATACTTGGCCTGATTCTAATGTTACGTTTAGCGCTGAAAACAGCGATACACCATCGTTTTTACGGATGGCGAGGTCGTTGAGGTGCAGACTCATTCGTTAGAAAACCTTTAAAAGTAAGACGGCGATATCTGAGTTGAAGTCGGCTGACTAATATCGCTAAAGAGAAAAAGAACAGAGGCAATAAGGCTTGCCAGATAGCATAAATTGCAGTCACCCTGCGGTCGAAACCACTGGTAAGGGCAACGGCTTCTGTGGTGATTGTGCTAATACGGCCCGCGCCGAGCATCAAGGTGGGTAAGTACTGAGCCAAACTTACGCTGATCCCGACCGCCCAAGCAAAGGCAATTGCGGGTAGCAAGATAGGCAGCTTGATGGAGTACCAACTCTGAAATGGCGATTTACCTAGGCTAAGTGAGGCTTTAATCAACCTATCATTGAAGCTTTTCCACGGGCCGTCCAAAGACAGATACACAAACGGGAAAGCAAAGAAAACATGCGCCCAAATCACCCAGAACTCATAAGCACTACTGCCAACGTAGAGTGTGGTGACCTGCATACCAAACAATACCGAGAGTTGAGGTATCAACATGGGAATCGCGATAATGAAGCCCGGAACTTGCCACTTGTATTTGATTCGGTATTCATGAGCAACCAGCGCGAGTAATAAAGCAACGGAAGCAGCAATAAGGCCAATCCATAAGCTTTGTCCGACGGTACTCATGATGCTATCCCACTCAAACTCCCAAAAACGCATGCTATAGCGACTTGGAAGTAAATCAGGGAAGCGCCACCGCTGAGCAACACTCCAAATCCCCATTAGCGGAATGATCAACAGTGACAATGTCGCAAGCACTGCGAAGATCGTTTTCCCTGGAAGGTTTGTACCTGTTCTGCCTGAATATTGCCAAGTTCGAAAGTACTTCAAAACCGCCCATTCGATTAAACGCGCTAAGGCGATGATCAACGAAGCCAAACCAAATAAAATGATGGCGCCAGCTGCAGCTCGTGGGAGTAGGTTAAGGTCTGGGTCGTTAAACCATTGCCATACTAAAACGGCAAAAGTTGGCGGGTTGGTTGGGCCAATGATCAGAGCAATGTCGACAACCGACACGCTATAGGCGAGTACCGCCAGCATTGGGAAGCGAAGCTTAGTAAACCATTGTGGGAAAATACACTTCCACCAGATCTGAGCACGGCTGTAACCGAGTGAGGCACTGACCTTAGTGATGCGTTCAACATCGATTTGTTGAAGTATCGATATGCTCATCAGCAATAAGAACGGGACTTCTTTGAGCGCCAACATGATGATGAGGCCAAACGCGTAAGGATCTTTTATCAGCAAAGCCAATTCAGAGCTTGTAGCTGATTCGCCGAGCAAGTGATGTACGGCTCTTGCGCCAAGCCCGGTTGGGCTAAATAGAAAAGCAAAGCCGATAGCGAAAGCCACATGCGGAATGGCAAGCATTGGCGATAGCGTTAACTCAATCTTTCTCCAAAACTTGTTTCCCCAAGAGGCTTGAAGAATACAAAAAGTCAGGAAGCAGGCGATATAGCTGCTTGCAATTGCTGACCCTAGGCTCAAACCAATAGAGTGCCAAGCCCCTTCCCATTGAAAGACTTGGTTAAAACCGTTGAGTGTTGGTTCCTTTAAACCTAGGGGCGGGATGAAACTCAGTGACGAGGCCACTACTCCCGCTACCCCAGGAATCGTAGGGACAATGCACACAGCTATAACAACAAAATATAGAGCGCGTAGCATGAATTTTAGTTACCGTATCGCTTAAGCCACTCTTTCTCGAGCGCGTTTTGCCAGCTTGGGTGTGGTTCATCAATTGATTTAAATTGTTGGGTGTTTTTAGCGCTACCTGTTAAGTACTTGCTGCTCAACACTGAAGGATCGCCCCAAACATTGAGGTCGCCTTTGCGTGATTGTGCTTCAGGGCTCAACAAGAAGTTGATGGTTACCTGAGCGCCAGCACTTGCATTAGCATTCCAAGGAATCGCAAGGAAGTGGATGTTAGATAGAGCCCCGCTTTTTAATGCATAAGCCTTGGTGGTTTCGGCTAATCGGCCACTCGCTTGTGCTGAATACACAGAGTTTGGATTAAAGGTAATGGCTAAATCGAGCTGACCATCATCCAGAAGTTGGATACTTTCAGATGTGCCTGCTGGGAATTGTTTGCCACCACGCCATGCCACTTTATGAAATTTATCTAAGTAAGCCCAAAGTGGTGCCGTAACTTCTTGGAAGTTGTCTTCAGACACAGGCTTAGCAAGTGCAGGGTTGTTGTCTGTTAGCTCAATCAGTAGAGACTTGATGAAGCTGGTGCCGTGAAATTCAGGTGGGCGAGGGTAGCTCAAGCGGTTAGGGAAAGCTTGAGCGTAGCTCAACATCTCTGAAAACGATTGTGGCGGATTGTGCAGCGTTTCTTGGTCATGGATGAACACAAGTTGTCCAACGCCCCATGGTGCTTCTAGGCCTTCTGTCGGTTCAGAGAAGTCGACATCAATCGGTAAAGATTTATCAACGTACTGCCAGTTTGGAAGTGATTCTGTGAATGGTCCAAACAACAGCGCGTTGTCTTTCATCGAACGGAAGTTTTCACCATTAATCCAAACGATATCGACACTGCCTTCGGTGTTCTTGCCTGCCGCCTTTTCTGCAAGTAAGCGAGTAGTGGTTTCGGCAATATCAGTGACTTTGACATGCTTTAAGGTAACACCGTAGTCACTCTGTAACTTCTTGCCTGCCCATTGTAGGTAACGATTGATCTCTTGGCTTCCGCCCCAAGCGTGAAAGTAGACAGTTTCTCCCTCTGCCTGCTGTTCAATTTGGTTCCAGCTATCGGTTGATGTTGCTTCATCAGCATAAATGGTTGCGCTGTATGCAACGGTTGCCATGATTCCTAACGTACTTACTATCTTGTTCATAAACTTTTCCATTTGGTAGTGAACGGGTAAGAGCATTGTATTTTCAAACTCCCTACAGTTATTCTATCTGTTTCTGAAATAATTTCTAATTCAACAGTAAATTCAATCAATTACTTAAGGGCTCTTACCATCCTAGCAACAGACCGTTGAACTGATGAATTTATTGCACTCAAATGATAGATTTTTTAGGTTTATTGGGGTTTGGTACGAAAAGTAAGCGATGCGTGTCAGTTTTTAAGGAATCATGAGTGTAAGAAAGCAATAAAAAAGGAGCCACTAGGGCTCCTTTAATCAATATTTGGTTTCGATGACGGATTAGTTTACCCAGTCACGAATTGTGTACGTTAGCGTGTGTACATCGTTTTTCAATACTAGCGTATCGTTTGTTAGTGTTACGTCGCTCCACTCGCTTAGAGTCGCTGAAACCGATTGTTCGATTTCCATCGCAGAGCCGTGACACATTTTCATGGTCATGCCCATTTGCTTAATGCGGAATTGACCGTCTTTTAGTTCGCCTTGACCGAAGAAGTTGTTACAACCAGCCATGCCGTTTGCCGTCATCTTTTCGCCGATCTCTAGACGAGGTGTCGCTTGGTGTTCGCTTTTCTCAATGTTCTTGCCATCAATTTGAGCAAGTTCCCAATTATGGTGCTGTAGATCGGTTGGTGTTACTTGCATCGCGTTATCACCTGTTGTTGTGCATGCTGCTAGCATCATAGGTAAAGCGGCTACTGCTAGTAATTTTTTTGAACTAAACTTCATATTATAAGGCTCCAAAGGAAAGAACGAAGTTACTGAATATGTGTAACTTGATGGGTTCAAAGTATAGTTTACAAAACACTATATGTGTCAGTATAAGGTCATAGTTTAGTATGGATTTAATCGGTCTGGCGACAAATTAATCGCTTATTTTTGAATTAGTAAGCTTAATTTCGATGTGTAAGGAGACAGGGTGGAGCAGTTAGAGTTTTTCCAAGTTCCAAGCCCTTGTGTTGGGGTTTGCTCAAGCGATGAAAAAGGCTATTGCCATGGCTGTATGCGCAAAAGAGAAGAGCGCTTTAATTGGATGTCGATGACATCTGCGGAGCAGTTGCATGTCATAAAATTATGCCGTCAGCGCTATAGAAGAAAAATAATGAAGCAAAACAACTTGGTTGGTAAGCCTGAAGAAGAAGAGGGAAACACAAGTCCCCAAAGAGATCTTTTCGGCTAAACAATAACTATTGAGTTTTTATTTAACTCCGAAGTAACTATTACTTTACATAATGGTTGGGGTGTAATATTAAGGTAGGTACCTTTGTACCAGAAGGAGTGGTGTCGGTATGAATAAAAAGGACGTGAAAATCAAAAAAAAACCAGTCAAAGCACTGGATAAAAAACCTATCGGGGCGAAAGATGACCCTGAAGAGAGCCCGCGTGATTGGCATTCGATGTCAGAAGAAGAGCGAATGGAAATCCTTTCTCACCTTTCGGACATGCCTTTTCAATAACATCACTGGTTCATCAGAGTCTTTCTCAATAGTCACATTTTCGTAAGCCAACAAGCTCTTAAATGAACGTCTTCTTAAACAAACATGTGATTCGCTTTCGTTACACCACGATGGTAAGTGCAAAATGTATCATCGGCCTCGGTGGTCTTACTATGAATCTTAATGTTGATGATGACTTCGACAGCCCCTGCATCGTAACAAGCTTGCTCAGCCTTTTTAACGATCTCGAGTAATTGGTTAAGCTCACCTTTCATTGTGGTTTCCATCGCACCAATTTGAAAAGGAACATCAGCTGCTTTCACTACTTCAATCGCTTTATCAACCACTTCGAAATTGTTGCCTTCTTTAACGCGAGGGATCACTTGGAAGGCAACCATCACTTCTTTTTCTCTTTTTAACTCAGACACTTTCTGCTTACTCAATGAAGGGAAATTGTTGCAGATAATAGGTTAATGCGGAGATAAATTCTACAGCGGTTATGCTGGCTTATTCGCTTATTCGCTTATTCGCTTATTCGCTTATTCGCTTATGAGCTTATTGCCTTTGGCCTACTTACTACCCCAGTGGTCGCTAACCCAACCGCCTATGTGCTCATCGAAATGACTGCCACTGAATCTGTGGTTGCGTTCAACAGAACAGTCACTCTCGTCTTTGTTATCTATTAGGTTTTGTATGTAGTTTGCCATCGGGTCATTGGAACACTGACGATCTCGGCGAGTTGCCACTTCCTTAATCAGTTGCAATCGATATGTAGAGCTAGCACGTTTCATTTCAATGACCTCCTGTTTTAGACACTAATAGAAAAATCTAGTTGCCAGATATAAGGGCGTCAACGTGATCAGAAAGTATTTTTTTTGAGCAACCAAGAATCAATACGTTGGCATCATAATTCATAAAAGTGTCATTTAACTTGGTGTGATTAAGCGGTCTTTTTCAGGTTTAGCTGTCAGTTTTTCTTTGAATAAAAAAGCCCAGTTAATACTGGGCTAATCGATTTTCTATGGTTATTTTGAAGAACTGGTTATCTCGAAGAATTTGGCTTGTTCTTAAATTGCTTAACACTCTTCTTTTTTGCCGTTCTGCGATTGGCCATTTTGTCTTTTGGTGGACGTTTCCTCGCTGTTGCTTCAGATGCGGGTTTATCTGTTACCGGAAACCCTTCTAATGACTGCAACGAAAGTGCTTTGTTGGTGAGAGTTCGAATTGCGTCTAAATGCTCAGTTTCACCGTGGCTCACAAGGGAAATTGCGAATCCAGTGCTTCCTGCTCTGGCTGTGCGTCCGACACGGTGTACGTAAGTGGCTGAGTGAGATGGCAAGTCAAAGTTAATTACGACAGGTAGTTGGTCTATATGTATGCCTCTAGCCATCACATCAGTTGCGATTAACACTCGTGTTTCACCATTTTTGAAACTTTCTAATGCTTGCGTTCTTTCTTCTTGGCTTTTGTTGCCGTGTAAGGCACTTACGCTAATTTTTGCTTTATTCAATCGCTTGGTTAGTGAGTCTGCATTGTCTTTGGCACTGATGAAAACCAATACCTGTGGCCACTGATGTTGGTTCAGTAACGCGATCAGTGCTTGAGGTTTGCTTCCCTTATTCACTAGGTAGAGCGTTTCTTCAATGGCTGAAACGACACTGTTCTCTTGGTGCGTCGTGATCTTCACTGGATTAATAAGAAGCGCCTCAGCCTGACTGACCAGCTCTTTTGGCAACGTAGCCGAAAACAACAGTGTTTGATGCTTTTTAGGAAGAGAAGAAATAATGGTTTGAACATCGGGCCAAAATCCCATGTCGAGTAAACGGTCTGCCTCATCAAGAACTAAAGACCTGCATTGGGTTAGCTCGAGCTTGTTCTCTTGAATAACGGCAAGTAGGCGGCCAGGAGTTGCGAGCACGAGTTGTGGCTTTTCTAACAATTGCTGTTGCTGGCTATCTATATCAACTCCACCAGTCAGTGTCACTGTTTTGATATCAAGTGCGGTTGCGATGGGTTCTAGAGCTTTAGCTACTTGAGAGGTAAGCTCACGGGTTGGAACAATGATGATCGCTTGCAGTTCGTGAATTGCAGCATTGATGTTATTTAATACAGGTAAGCCAAACGCCAATGTTTTCCCACTGCCTGTTTGGGCTAAGGCGAGAACGTCTTTGCCCGAAACAATATGGGGAATAGCCGATTGCTGCACCTCTGTAGGAGTCTGGAGGTGGGTGGGGATCGCAGCAAGAGTTTGATCGTTTAGAGTTAGGCTATTAAATGACATAAATGAACCAAGTATCAAAAGGGAGGTGGAGTCTAACAGGGCTATAAATGTTAGAGAATGAGTTTTGCAGTGTTACAAAGTAAACGGGCGAATTATACACGTTAAATTTAAGCGTTATCCATACAAGTGAACTAGACAAGCATAAGCTAATAAACGTTTGGCATATTGTAATGGTGTTGAATGGACGTACAATATCCGCCCTAAAACGATCAAGTATGATTAGGAAGCTTTAAGGAAATGAGAGCGAAATGAGTTGGGAAAGTATCTGGCTGTTTATTGTCATCGTGTTTTTTATTGCCATTATTCCAGGCCCAAATGCTCTGTTGGTATTGAGCACGGCTTTAACCCAAAGAAAGCTGTTTGCGTTTATTAACGTGTTGGGTGTGTCATGCGGGTTCTTTTTTCATGCGTTTGTTTCTGCGAATGGTATGAGCTTACTGTTATCTCAGACCCCAATGGCGTTTGAAGGGCTTAAGTGGCTGGGCGTCTTGTACTTAATCTGGCTTGGTTATAATCACTTTCGTGCGGCATTGCGAGCTCAAGAGGGCGTGCTTGCTGTGGTGAGCGCATCGGGAAGTAAGCTTTATCATCAATTTGTGAAAGGGTTATTGACCAACTTACTCAACCCTAAAATCGTTCTGTTTTACCTCTCAATATTCCCTCAGTTTGTTTCTACGAACAACATTGTATCCGACAGCTTAATGTTGGGCGCGATACAGGCGACAGTGGTTGCTACATGGTTTTTGGTTGTCATTCTGATGGCTGATACGTTTAAGAGGTTGTTAACTCAAAAGCGCACTTCTCAATGGATGAACATTGTGTGCGGGTTGTTGTTTGTTGGCTTCAGCATTCAATTGGCGCTGTTTCAGCTTTAGGGTTCATCGCTAACAATCGAGCTCCTAACATATCCGACTCACATCTCACTTTTTACTGAATGCTCAGCAATCCTTGTTTCTCTGCATAAATCTCTAAAGCATTAGCTCGTAAAGTCGATATAATAATCAGCTATCAATTTGTTGAATGTGTTCGTTCAAAATCCAATTGAAGCTAAAAGCTATTGCTTGACCGAATAAACAGAGACAGGGAGTCACAGATGAGTGAAGAGTCATTCACCCAGAAACGCAAATATTACCGCTTGAAGTACCCAAAAAAGGCACGTCCAGTGATGCGAATTAAGGATGAGCTTTTTCATGTCAGTGAAGTGTCTGAAAAGGGTGTGCGCTTGATGATGCGTAATATCATTCCTGTTTATCGAGGCTTCTCAATGGCAGGCAGCTTAAGATTGCACGATAACAACACCATTGATATTAGTGGTGCAGTGCTGCGACAAGAAGGCGATGAAGTGATCGTTCAGTTGTTACAAGGACCAAGCTTCAAAGATATGGTGTCAGAACAAAGACACATTAGGCAAAGGTACCCGGTGTTTTTTGCTAGCCTCAGAGTGGCATAGAACGCATTTAAAGTTAGATGCCTTAAAACCCAAGTCACTCATTTAGATCCGATATTAAAAAGCCCAGCACTTTCACAAGTGCTGGGCTTTGCTATATGTGTAAGCAAACTAACGATACGGACAAACTAAGGCGCTTAGTCTGTCTATGGTTCGTTTTATAGCTCGTCTACTGTTGCCCAAACCGCTGCTAGCATGTCGTGACCAAATGCAACGCTACGCTCTGGAGACCAACCGTACAGTTCGTCAGCGTGGCTGATGTGATCTTTAAATGGCATCTCTACGGTGTAAGCCAAACATTTGAACTGTTCGCCGATCCAGTTTGTGCCGACCGTCATATTCGCTTTGCCCGGCTCGTCTTTATCGTAACCAAATTCATCTTGGAACTCTGGCGTGATAGTCAGAAGCGCTTGCTTGAAGTGATTCTCTAGTTTTGCAATGCGCTCGTTGTATGAAGGTGTACCTTCGCTGCCCGCTACAAAGTTATACGGGATTGCTTCGTCGCCGTGAATGTCTAGACATAGGTCAACACCAGTCTCTAGCATGCGCTCGCGAACAAGGAATACTTCTGGGCTGCGTTCCATAGAAGGTGACTGCCATTCACGGTTTAGGTTAACGCCAATACCGTTAGTGCGTAGGTGACCACGGATACTGCCGTCTGGGTTCATGTTAGGTACAACGCGGAATACAACGCTGTCTAGAAGTGAACGACCAACTGTGTCTGTTTCATCAAGCAAGCGTTGCAGCAGACCTTCGATCAGCCATTCAGCCATGGTCTCGCCCGGATGTTGGCGACCAATAACCCAGATGTTTTTCTTCTCTGCACTAGGCTCACCGATGGTTAGCAAAGTGATGTCGTTGTTATCTAACGTATGGCCCAGAGTTTCTAGCTTACAAGCAGGGTGCGTTTGAGCACTGTGCAGAAGATCTTGGTGACGATCGTATGAATACGGCGCGAAGTACGCGAAGTACATTGAATCGTGTTCAGGAATGATATCAAAGCTTAAAGTGTCGCCATCGAATTGAGATGGAATGCGGAACCACTCTTCACGGTCATACGATGCAACCACATCATAATCTTTCCAGCCTTCAGGGTAGGCAGATGTTGCCAATTGGCCGATTTCAAAGTGGTGAGCTTGTTGAGCTTCACTTTCTAAGCGGAAATGAAACCATTGTGCAATTTCAGTTTGATTATCCGCTGGAATAGTTAGTTGAATGTTTTGTGGTGAATCTGCTGAAACGACGTGAATGTTGCCGCTTTCGAAGTTGCTGAAAATTTTCATTGTAGTTTTTATCTCGTAGTTGAGTTGCCGTAAGATTAGCACACTTTTTTTCGAGCAAACCACTAACTAAATCGTAATGAGATGTTATTTCAGCTATCTGTTTTTTAGCTGCCTACTTTTAAATCGACAGCTGTTTAACGGTTAACTTTGAGCTATCGACGCTGGCAAGTCGTGCAACCACGACAGGCTGATCGTGTGTAGCGATCCAGCTTACTGCGTTGCACCTTACAATAGGCATTTTTCAGCGCTCTTCTTCCAGAAAACCAATCATCCGGCTTTGACAGGATCAGATAACCATTGAAGCGCTTTACAAGCTCTATTCTATTTTGCTCGATGAACTTGCTATCAAATCCAATTTCAAAGTAATCAAGCGCTTGTTCAATCGAAGTAAAACTCGCTATTTTTTGTTGGAATTCTGATTGGTTCATGGGGAGTTGGTTTGTGATCTGGTGGCAACTATTGTACCGAGTTCACGATTTGTTTTATTGATTTTAGTTATGACTTACCTGGGGTTGAACCGTAGACTTTCTTAACTTGAAGTGATCTTTTAAATTCTTTGAGGATTATAGATAAAGTACTAACGAACAGTAACAACTACCCAGCCAGATAGGGGAATCAATGAATCGAATCAATCCAAAGAAACTACTTCGCAGTAAATGGACGGCCGTTAGCCCAGTGAAGAAAGAAAAGCACTTTATGATCACGGAGGTCGAATTCGAAGAAGGGGAGGTCATTCGTTGCTTAATAGAAGCGGTGATGACCAAACGAGAGGAAGCCATCAATTGGCGGGATTTGACCGACAAAGATCATTGGCTTCCTGGTTGGAAATAAAGGTGTGAAGTCAGCACCTGAAGTAAGGACAATAAAGCCCAGATCTGCCAGTTTTAACTGCCAGATACCGTGCGTAATTGCCAGTACTTGAGCCCCTCTAACACACCCTCAGCGTGTGTTGCTCTGCTGGTATACACGTTGTCTCTATCCGATAGGTGAGCGACCTCAGGGTAATGATTAGCCACCAAGATCGAGTTTACGCCCTCTATGGTCAGCATAGAGGTGTCGTTAGCTGAATCACCCGCTACGCACACTTCATCAACGCTCAAATCATGTTGTTTGAGCAGGTGATGAATCGCAGTCGCTTTGTTGACGCCCTTCGGTGTGATGTCCAAATACCAATCGTGAGAGTAGGTGAGGTGTACATCCAATCCGTGTGACTCCAAGCTTGATTCAATTAGCTCGTGCTGAGAGTCAGACAGTTTTCCCTCAAAGGTAATCTTGTAGTCGCCTTGATGGTTCTCTAAGCGTTCCCCCATGAAATCGAGCGATGCAAGTGCAGACTCAACCTTCGACTTGTTCCAATACGCTTCTAATTGATTATGCCAGGTGTGATCCGGCGTTTGGGAGTGGTCGTGGTGAATTCTGGTGCCCACATCGCTGATAATACTGTGTGGTTTCGGGTAGTTATCCGACGCTAAACCCACCCTAATAGAGGGTAGAGTTCTTCCCGTCGCAATGATAAATCGGATATCAGATTGCTCAGTTAAGTAGTCAAATAACTGATTAACCCCATGAGAAGATCCCCCATCTAACGTCCCATCAAAGTCACATATCAGCATTTTTATCATTCGAGTTCCTTGCTTGTTTCACTAGTCATAGTGGAAAGAATATCCATTTCTTCTATAAAGAATGGCTCAGCAATGAGCACTCTACAAGTTGTCTGTTGGCTTAGATAATCGGCATTCAATAGTTTGCAGCAAGCATCACACTCGGCGTTATGTTCTGGATATCAAAGATCATTCTATCAATCGAAACGATACCTCATTGGGTACGTTCCTAGCGGCTTTTTGTACCTTTTTACGGTGATTTTTTACCCAAATATTTGTTTTGGTCTGGAATATTGAATGCTTCTTTTCTTCGTTGGCTTTATGCAGAACCTCCTTTGTATATAGACAAAGGCAGCAGGAAGTTTTGGCTCTAGCAATAGAGTCAATCTCCGGTTTTGAAATGATGCCAAAATCATCACTAAATAGTTTGTATTCGAATTATTTGTACACGAACTATTTGTGCATGTTCTTGGTCTATTTGGCCTATTAATTGTTCTGATGTGAAATAAATATTCAATAATCCATCAGTAAGTAATACATAATGTTGCAGATGCCACTTGTGATTTAAATTTCTTTATTATCAATATTTTGCTTTATTTTTGTTTGGTATTTGGCCTTTATTTGGGTTGGGGTTTTAACGGTTTTGTATTGGATTTACAGGACGATGCCCCTTGATTTGTATGGGTTAATTGCTTAGAGTGCTAATCGTTTTTCGGGTTTAAATAACCATTTTAAAGTTTAAACAACCGTTTTTAAGTTTAAATAATCGGTTTTGAGTTTAAATAACTATTAGTTTAGATAACTAAGAAAGGATTAGATTACATGGATCCCATACTGGAAGTTAAGGGACTGTACAAGGTGTTTGGTGAAGACACCGATCGTGCTTTTACGATGATCAATGAAGGCGCGAACAAAGACAAAGTTTTTGAAGAAACAGGTTTAACGATTGGCGTTAACGATGTTTCTCTTAGTATTCAAGAAGGCGAGATTTTCGTCATAATGGGACTGTCAGGTTCTGGCAAATCAACCCTGGTACGTCTTCTTAATCGCTTGATCGAACCTACCAAAGGTAATGTGCTTCTTCGAGGCAAAGACATTGCCCACATCTCAGAAGGTGAACTCCGCGAAGTCCGTCGCAACAACATCTCCATGGTTTTCCAAAATTTCGCATTGATGCCTCACATGACAGTGATTGAAAACGCTGCGTTTGGTCTTGAACTAGCGGGTGTTGAAATCGATAAGAGAAAACAGTCAGCATTTGAAGCGTTGGAACGAGTCGGTCTCGGGCCGTATTCAGAATCTTACCCTGATGAATTGTCTGGCGGTATGAAGCAGCGTGTTGGTTTGGCTCGTGCCCTAGCATGTGACCCAGATATTCTGTTAATGGACGAAGCATTTTCTGCACTCGATCCTTTGATTCGTACTGAAATGCAAGATGAGCTGATTCGTCTTCAAAATGACGACAAACGAACCATTGTTTTCATCTCCCATGATTTGGATGAAGCGATGCGAATCGGTGACCGCATTGCCATTATGCAAAACGGTGAGGTGGTTCAAGTGGGTACCCCAGACGAAATTCTTAACAACCCAGCGAACGATTATGTCGAAGCTTTCTTCCGCGGTGTGAATGTAGCAAGTGTTCTTACTGTGAAAGACATTGCACGTAAGAAGCCAGCTGCGGTATTTAAAAAATCAGAACATGACGGCCCAGCGTCGGCTCTACAAATATTGATGGATAACGACCGTGAATACGGCATTGTTGTTGAGAAAAGCAGTCGTTACTCCGGTATCGTCTCTATTGATTCCCTTCGTAAAGCACACAAAGAGAACAAATCACTGGCCAGTGCGCAGCTCGATGATGGCCTAACGCTGAACCCTGATTTACCAATCAATGACGTGCTTGGCCTTGTTGGTGGTGTGCCTTACTCAGTTCCTGTTGTGGATGAGCAAGGTAATTACTTTGGCGTGGTAACTAAGTCACGTTTGCTACAAACATTGGATAAGGGGTAGATCATGTCGTCTGAACAAACAAATAATGACCCATGGTCACAGTCTGCTCCTGCTGCTCAGCCATCAAGTGATCCTTGGGGTCAAGCCGCTGACACTTCACCATCGGCAGATTGGCTAAGCAGTGAAACCGTAGAAACCATTCCTTTTGACCCTCTTAATCCTTTTGCAGAAGCCGTTCTGCCTGTTGATACTTGGGTTGAGTCTGGATTGAATTGGCTAGTTGAACACGGACGACCATTGTTTCAAGCAATTCGTGTACCTATCGATTTCATTCTAAGTTCATTTGAAACGGCATTGGTGTCTACGCCAGCCCCATTTATGCTCATCATTTTGTTCTTGGTGGCATGGCAATTTTCAAACCTGAAACTGGGTGTTGCTACGGCAGTATCTCTTACTATGATTGGTTTGATTGGCGCTTGGTCTGAAGCGATGACTACGCTTTCACTGGTGATGACATCTGTATTCTTCTGCCTGTTGATAGGTTTACCTATGGGGATATGGCTCGCCCGAAGTAACACGGCGGCTAAATTCGTTCGCCCAATTTTGGATGCTATGCAAACAACGCCAGCCTTCGTTTACTTAGTACCCATCGTAATGTTGTTTGGTATCGGTAACGTTCCAGGTGTGGTAGTGACCATTATATTCGCACTGCCACCGGTGGTACGTTTAACCATTCTGGGTATTCAGCAAGTACCGGAAGATCTGATCGAAGCGGGTCACTCATTTGGTGCCAGCAAAAAGCAGATGCTTTACCGAATTCAACTACCACTTGCACTGCCAACCATCATGGCGGGCGTGAACCAAACACTGATGTTGTCGCTATCTATGGTGGTTATCGCATCAATGATCGCAGTAGGTGGTTTAGGTCAAATGGTACTGAGAGGTATTGGCCGTCTAGATATGGGACTGGCCGCTGTTGGTGGCCTAGGCATTGTTATTCTTGCAATCCTACTTGACCGCATTACCCAAGTTCTTGGGGTAAATGCAGGTAATACAAAATTACGCTGGTATCACATGGGGCCTGTTTCCCTTGTGCTAAAAGCTTTAAATCGCGGTAAACAATCAGAACTACAACTAAGGAAAAACACCAATGAATAATTCATGGAAGAGTAAGCTAGCCGTTGGCATCGTTTCGACACTGGCTGTATCAACGAACGTGTGGGCTGCAAGCTTACCGGGTGAAGGTGTATCAGTTCAGCCTGTTCAATCTTCAGTTGCTGAAGAAACGTTCCAAACACTGATTGTTAACCGTGCTTTAGAAGAGCTTGGTTACGATGTGAAATCAACACAAGAAGTAGACTACAACGTAGCTTACACCTCAATTGCAAAAGGTGACGCGACGTTCCTAACAGTAGGCTGGTTCCCACTACACGCTGATAAATACAAAATGGCGGGTGGCGATGACAAATTCTACCGTGAAGGCCAATATGTAAGTGGTGCCGCTCAAGGTTACCTAATCGACAAGAAAACGGCTGAAAAATACAACATTACTAATATTGGTCAGTTAACCGATCCAAAAATCGCTAAGCTGTTTGATGCTGACGGTGATGGTAAAGCAGACCTAACAGGCTGTAACCCAGGTTGGGGTTGTGAGATGGTCATCGAACACCAAATTTCTGCATTCAAATTGGACGATACCGTTACTCATAATCAAGGTAACTATGCCGCGATCATCGCAGATACAATTTCTCGTTACCAAAAGGGTGAATCAATCCTTTACTACACGTGGACACCTTACTGGGTAAGTGGCGTATTGGTGCCTAACGAAGATGTCGTTTGGTTAGAAGTTCCTTTCTCAGCACTTCCTGGCGAGCGTTCGAACGTGGATACGACGTTATCTAACGGCAAAAACTACGGTTTCGAAATGAACTCAATGCGCATAATTGCGAACAAAGAGTTTGCTAAGAACAACCCATCAGCAGCGAAGCTTTTCGAAATCATCAAACTTAACATCAATGATGTAAGTGCCCAGAACATGATGATGAGTAAAGGTAAGAACAGCTCTGCGGATATCGAAGCGCATGTAAACGGTTGGATTAAAGCGAATCAAAGCACGTTCGATGGTTGGATTGCAGAAGCGAAGAAAGCGGCACTATAACGGTTGTTTTTCGTAAGCAGTCGATAACCGGCTGGAATAAAAAGAGAAGGCCGGTAGTCTGATTCAGACTATCGGCCTTTGTTTTTCTAGCGACATAACTATTTTTTAGCGACATAACTACTGTTATCGCATTATTTTTTAAAGCCGCTTGTTCTTTTAAAAGCGAGCAGGCTAGCGTTCGCCTTGAACCTCAAAATCATCGCTGACTAAACGAGCGCAACCATCTGCTTCTAGTGCCCAGTGCTCACGATGCACAACACCAAACGCTTTGTTCATTGTCCAACTAGCCGTCAAAATGTAGCCGCCTTCTGGGTGCTCTTCCCACGTAACGTCTGTGTAATCAACGTCTTTGAAGCCTTGGTCGATGATGTTTTGCCAAAATGCTTGAATCGCTTCTCGACCTTCAAAAGTGCCAAATGGGCGAGCTTCCATCACACAAGCCTCTGTGTATTGATCTGCACAACCTTTCGCATCTTGGCTGTTGAATGCTTTTTGCCACGCGTTAATGCCTTGCTTACATGCTTCTAATACTTGGTTGTTTAACATTGCTTTTCTCCATAACAGTCTTCTTTCAAACACTGTGTCTTTGATTTGGGTGTCTCGATAAGTTGGATTCAGTTTAGTCTTGGAAATTGAATTGAAAAACAGAGATAATAGAAAATACTGTATGTAAAAAGAGAACAATAAAATGAGTAAGCTAAAGCAGATGTCGATTTTCGCTCACATCGTAGAGCAGGGTTCAGTATCAGCTGCGGCTGAAAAGCTTGAGTTGTCTAAGTCCGTCGTTAGTCAGCACCTCAAAATTCTGGAACAAGAGTTAGGGGCTTCACTTCTCAAGCGCACAACACGCAGACAAACTCTGACTAGTATGGGTGAACGTTTTTATTTGAGTTGCAAAGACATCAACGTGATTGCTGACTCGGCTTGGGATATGGCCAAAGCTGAGCTAGAGGAGCCACAAGGTCGAATTCGTATTACTGCACCGAATGCTCTTATGGACTTGCTCGTCGCCCCTGTTGTCGCAGAGCTAATGAAGCAATATCCCAAGCTAAAACCCGAGTTGATAAGTGATGATCAGCACTTAGATTTCATGGAACACGATATTGATCTCGCAGTACGAGTGGGGAGTTCTCGTGACAGTAACTTAAAGCAAAAACGTTTGGGCGAGTTCAAAGACGTGTTGTGTGGCGTTGAAAGCATGCGTTCTCGTGAGCTTGAATCTATTCCTTACATTGCTAACTCATGGCAAGGTAAGCAAGTCTCTCATCACTTTACTTCTCGAATAGATCAAGACTTTATTTACCAACAACAAGCAAGCTGCACCACTAACTCATTTCATAGCTGTCTTGCCTTAATCAAATCAGGCGTTGGCATCGGTGTGATCCCAGACTTTTATCTTCATCAGCTATCAAATGAAGTGGTCGACATCATGCCAAGCTTCCAGTTGCCTACCAATACGGTTTATGCATTAACCCCATTTACATCAAACACACCCCTGTCCATCAAACTGTGCGTCCAAGCGTTAGAAGAGAAGCTCAAGCAGAGTTTTGTTTAAAACCAATTCGATAAGTCAGCGATCTAGTCAGAGGGCTGCAAAGCAAATTTGGCAAAAGATTAGCCTGAGTAACAGTACAAAAACGTTACCTGAGCAGGTCAAAGGTATCCTCAAGCAAGAGTACTTACTTACTCAGTGCAAAGGTCTTAACGAGTTAAGAACGTATGTTGAAGAGTCGATATGTACGTATAACGAGATGAGGCCAATCTGAGCCTAGGTATGCATACACCAAATAATACACAAAAAGCCAGTAACTTGCGTTACTGGCTTACTAAAAGTCGTCAATCTATTTTAGGACTAGACACTGCTATCTAAAGGTTAACAATTACTACAAGTCCTATATGGTAGCTTCGGCTTAAGCTTGTAGTGCATTGACTGAACCTGTATCTCCTGGATGTCTAGTTGTTAGGGTAACCAGGAAACTTAGCTTTAAGTGCAGTTCGAGTCGGGAAGTACTTCTCCATAAATTTAACCATTGCAGGGTCGTTAGCCTGTAGCTCGGTAAACGTAGCTGAACTTAATTCTTGCGCACTGTAGCCTTTATGGTTTAAGTCGTAGTATGAATATAGAGAGTAGGCTAGATATTCTTGATCGTATGATTCTGCATCCAAATCAGCTTTGACAATCGTAGAGTCTTTTCCATTAGGAAAATATAAGCCTGCTTGAATGGCTTTTTCATTGAGTTCATCTAATTCTTTTTGCATCACTCCCCATTTTGATGACGGTGACTGCATCGCGAGATTCATGATGCCGTAATCGTGTACAAAGTGAATTATCTCTTCAAATGCAGCGTCTCTTTTTGTCACTAAACCCGGTTTATTTTCGCCTGATGTTGTATCTGTTGTCTCTGTTGCAAATAAATCTTGGTAACGGTAATTCTCATCTAAGAAGTCACTCACATCTCTCTCTGACCAATCTTTGTCGTAAAAGAATGCCATTGTCGCTTTGCTGTCGTAAATCGCTTTGGTGACTTCTGCCGGGAAGTGCTCCAGGTAGTACTGCATAATTTTCTTAACGTGAGCTACTTTGTCTTCTGAATTTTCTAGCGATTTGTCTTCAATTAGAAGAGGGATCTTATAGCCATGAGCTTTAACACAAGTCTGCTGCTTTACTCCCGCCTTGAGTAGATCGCCCGTAGCATTTGAGATCACGGAGCAGTCATTAGTTGATACCAGGTTGAATGCTTCTGAACCGTTTTGAGCGAAAGAAGGAACGAATTGAATACCATTACTCAAAGTATCATCAACACGAACGTAAAGGTTCATCGGTCTCATTTGTTTCAGGTTAAACGTTACGCCAACATTATCTTTAATGAATTGTTTATCAATACGAACAGTGTCGGCCTTTTTCCATTGAACAATATTCTTGATGTTGCTTTCAACCTCGGCGATAGCAAGCTTTTCAGGTGTCGTCGTCGAATTGAAATTTTCGTAATAGATAGTGAAATTTTCGACCTCGTATTTTTTGCCTGCAGAGTTTGTTGCGGTTAACGAGAAAGTGATATCAGCATCGCTTTGGGTTTTGTAATTACGCTCAGGAATACCGTGAACTTGTGCGAAATAGCCGCTCGTTTTTTTTTCAGAACTATACTGAGTGATATCAATGTTTGTATTTTTTTCCGCACCCAGTTTCATTGACTTCACGCTAAAATGCAGTGAGTAGCCGTTTCCTAGGGTTGCAACTGAACTTGAGCTGGACGCATCAATGATGTTCTTAGAATTGTTTGAGCTGCTTGTATTACTTGAGTTGCTGTCACTGCCACCGCAAGCGGTAAGCATTGTTGCTAAAACTAAAGTTGGAATAGTAAATTTATTCATCATAGGAAACCGACTATCTGCGAATTATAAGGCCACCATAGTACAATAAATCGTCTTTTTTCTTTGTAAGCATGTGTAAATTCCATGTGCTTATAAAGGTATAGAATGGATAAACAAAAAAGCCTGAGTATAAACTCAGGCTTTGAATGGTTTTCTTTATAACTTATGAGGAGCTAGATTGCCTGGCGAAGTTGGAAGTAACGTCCTGCTTCGTTCAACAGTGTCTCGTGAGAGCCGTTTTCAACAATCTCGCCTTGTTCAATCAGAACGATAGAATCCATCGATTCCAGACCAATCAAACGGTGCGTAATGAATATAACCGTCTTGCCTTCGAAGTGCTTCTCGAACAGCGCCATGATGCTCTGCTCGGTTTGCTTATCTAAGCCTTCTGTTGGCTCATCAAGAAGCAGGATAGGTGCATCATGAAGAATGGCACGTGCGATACCAATACGGCGCTTTTCACCACCAGACAGTTGACGACCACCGTCACCCAACCAGCTATCAAGACCGTCATTCTCAAGCAGCTTTTCTAGACCAACGTCTTTAAGGATGTTAGCTAGGTGCTCATCGTTGGCATCTGGTTTCGCAATCAACAAGTTGTCACGCAAAGTACCATTTAGAATGTCGACACGCTGGCTTACCACACTGATTGATTCACGAAGCTGTGACTCATTCCACTGTGTCAGTTCAATACCCGCGATAGAGATGTAGCCCTTTTTAGGATCCCAGTAGCGAGTCAGTAGTTGAATCAGAGTCGACTTACCTGAACCCGTTTGACCAACAATCGCAACCTTGTGTGTGGCAGGGATCGTTAGGTCAACAGCGTTCAGAACACTGCGCTCAGAATCAGGGTAGTTGAACGTCACGTTTGAGAACGTAATATCAAGCGGCTTGTTGATGTCGAGTTTCTCTTCAGCAAACTGAACTTCAGGCTCAGACAGAATCACTTCATTTAAGCGACGCGCTGAAGACAGAGTTTGACCTAAATGCTGGAACGCGCCCGCAATAGGCATCAGTAGTTCAAAACTTGCCATGGTTGCGAATGCCATGAGCGCGATGAACGGATCTGGTGCATTACCACCCACACCGTCTGCGGCAAGCCAAAGCATAAGAACAAGCGTCAAACCGTTGAACAGCATCAGTGCAGCTGACGCCATACCGGTTAGGTTGGCATTCACAAACTGATTCGCCATCAGCTTCTGCTGTGTTTCTAGAATCGCATTACGGTAACGTTCTTCTGCACCGAATAGAGTCAGTTCGCTGTAGCCTTCAATCCAATCTAGTGTGGTCACACGAAGGTCTGCTTTGTTCTGTGTCAGTTCACCGCCGTTACGTTTACCTAGCTTGTAGAACAAGATTGGCCAAACCAACAGCATGATCAGAAGGATAGAACCTAAGATCAAACCTAGTGAGCTATCGAACCACATCAAGAACAGAGTCAGGAAGAAAATACCGAACACACCAACCGTCACTGGGCTTACTAAGCGTAAGTACACGTGGTCCATGGCATCGACATCGGCAACCAAACGGTTGAGTAGGTCAGCATCACGAAGGTTTGAGATACGACCTGGGATCAGCGGAGCCAGCTTCTTGAAGAAGAAGATACGCAGATCAGTTAATAGCTTGAATGTCGCATTGTGGCTGACAACACGTTCACCCCAACGACCCGCAGTACGGCTCATCGCCAAACCACGTACACCGCCGCCCGGCAGCATGTAGTTGAAGGTTTCACGTGCAATCGTAAGGCCTGCAACCGCAGAAGCTGAAATAAACCAACCCGATAGCGTTAACAAGCCGATAGAAGCCGACAGAGTAGCAAAAGCTAATAGCATGCCTAGCGACAGGCCAAACCAATGCTTTTTATAGAGTTTTAGGTAAGGCAGTAAATCACGCATCTAAATTACCCTTATTATCTTGTTGAGCTAAGTTCGCGTTCAGCATCTCTTCAAACAAACCACCCGCAGTCGAAAGCTGAGAGTAATGACCTTGTTCAACCAGACCCCCATCACGCATAACCAGAATATTGTCGACTGATTTAAGAGGAGCAAGTTGGTGCGTCACAAGCAGGGCAGTGCGGCTTTCAATATTACTATTGATGCCTTTCATCACTAACTGTTCGCTTCGAGTATCTAGGCTGGCAGTGGGTTCGTCTAACAACCAGAACTGGCCATCTTGAATCATTGCGCGAGCCAAAGCCAAACGCTGAGATTGACCAACAGACAGGCCGCCAGAGCGATCAGAAATCATGTAATCCAAGCCGTGCTCGTTAACGAACTCGCTAGCAAATGATTGCTCAAGTGCATTCTCGACAACTTGGTCAGCAATATCGTGCTTACCTAGGGTGACGTTGTCACGAATGCTGCCGTGCAACAACAATGGGTTTTGACCAACCCAACTAATGGTTTTACGCCAAGAGGCTAAGTCGAGGTCACGCAATTCAATGCCATTGATTTTCAAGCTTCCTTCATAAGGCATGAAACCAAGGATGGCATTGATCAAACTTGTTTTACCCGCACCACTTGGGCCAACTAACGCAGTTGATTGGCGAGTGTTCAGTGCAAATGAGATAGGGCCAACTAATTGAACACCTTCAGGGCTTAACACTTTTAGGTCGGTAGCTTCAATATTGATGCCTTGAGCCGGATCGAGCTGAGTGTTGCCTGATTTAACCTTAGTGATGTCGGTTTCTAGGAACTCGACAATACTTTCAGCTGCGCCAACCGCTTGTTGCTTCGCGTGGTAAAAAGTACCTAAATCACGCAGAGGTTGGTAAAACTCTGGCGCCAAGATAAGGATGAACAAACCAGCGAATAGCGTAATGCCAACACCGTAGTGACCGAAGTTAAGCTCACCGATGTAGGTGAAACCAAAGTAAACAGCCGTCATCGCGATCGAGATCGACGTGAAGAACTCAAGTACCGCAGAAGACAAGAAAGCGATTTTCAATACATCCATGGTGCGCGTTCTGAACACTTCAGATGCACCTTTAAGTACTTCTGTTTCAGCGTTGGTGCGGTCAAATAGACGGATAGTCGTCATTGACTGCAAACGGTCGTAAAAGTGACCAGACAGGCGCTGCAGCGCTTTGAAGTTTTTACGGTTTGCATCGGCCGCTTTCATACCAACAAGTGCCATGAACATCGGCACCAGTGGAGCTGTAATCAAGAAGATCAGTCCTGCAGCCCAGTTTACTGGGAACACCACAACCAAAATAATGAATGGAATCATTACCGACAGAGACATCTGAGGTAAGTAACGAGAGAAGAAGTCTTGCATGTCTTCTACTTGTTCTAGCAACAGCGTTGCCCACGTACCGGCAGGTTTACCTTTAATGTAAGCAGGGCCTAACTCACGTAACTTATCAAGGATGAGTTGCCTTATGTAGACCCGGATCTGTTCACCACAGCGATAACCTGCGATTTCACGTCCCCATGTACAGCCAGCACGGCCAATGACCGATAATGCCAAGCCTGCGAAATGACCAACCAGTTCAGATTTATCGACATTCTCGATGATCAGCTGGTGAAGAATAGAGGCGAGAAGAGCTGCTTGAGCAATTAAGAACACGCTTGAAAGTACGCCAAGGCTAATCGCAATCATAAGCCAGCGTTTCGCTAACTTACTCTGTTGCTTAAGCCACTTGTTCAAGCTGCGTTGTTTTTTCTTATCCATTATGAAGGCTTAATGATAATTATTATTTGTTGAGGGCGGTTAGTATACAAAAGAAAGCCCAGTGGATATACCACTGGGCTCTAGGGATTTACAACAAAATGTGATGACGCCCTGCATCTACTGAGGCGAGAGCACCGATAATCAAATCTGCAATCTCAGATTTACTTATCGTTAAGGCCATCTAGGAAGCGTTCAGCATCCAGTGCAGCCATACAACCTGTGCCAGCAGAAGTGATTGCTTGGCGGTAGTTGTGGTCCATTACATCACCTGCAGCGAACACACCTGGGATGCTGGTTTGTGTCGCGTTACCTTCAAGACCAGACTGAACAATGATGTAATCATCTTTCATGTCCACTTGGCCTTTGAAGATTTCAGTGTTTGGTTGGTGACCGATAGCAATGAATGCGCCCATTACTTCGATGTCTTCTGTCTTATCAGACTGAGTATCTTTAATACGAACGCCGGTTACGCCCATGTCGTCGCCTAGAACTTCGTCTAGCGTGCGGTCAGTGTGAAGAACAATGTTGCCGTTCTCTACTTTGTCCATTAAACGTTTCACTAGGATTTTTTCAGCGCGGAACGTGTCACGGCGGTGAACAAGGTGAACTTCAGATGCGATGTTAGATAGGTAAAGTGCTTCTTCAACAGCGGTGTTACCACCACCAACAACCGCTACTTTCTGGTTGCGGTAGAAGAAACCATCACACGTTGCACAAGCAGAAACGCCACGGCCTTTGAATGCTTCTTCAGACTCTAAACCTAAGTACTTAGCTGATGCGCCCGTTGAGATGATCAATGCATCACATGTGTACTCACCAGAATCGCCTTTAAGACGGAAAGGGCGGTTTGATAGATCGACTTCGTTAATGTGGTCGAACAGGATCTCTGTTTCAAAGCGCTCTGCGTGCTCTTTCATGCGATCCATTAGTGCTGGACCCGTTAAACCTTCAGCATCACCCGGCCAGTTTTCCACTTCTGTAGTGGTTGTAAGCTGACCACCTTGCTGCATACCGGTAACCAGTACTGGGTTTAGGTTTGCACGAGCAGCGTAAACTGCAGCTGTATAGCCAGCAGGGCCAGAACCAAGAATCAATAAATTACAGTGCTTTACGTCGCTCATGAGGACTCCGAAATTGAAATTGTTTTTATTTATAATCGCTTAGGATTGTATGGAAAATATGGAGGCAATAAAAGTGTAAACAAGGGCTGAAGTGTAATTAATCGTTATACGTTAGAACATAACCGAACTAAATGATGGTCTTGTAATCCTGTGTCTTAGATCAATAGCGATAAGTCAAGGAAAGTGCTCTTGCAAACAGCTATGCATATTGCTCACTTTTAGGGTCTTCTTGATCATGGTGTTTCTATAGCAGTATTTACTTTTTTGCGTATACATTGATGAGTAGAAAAACAAGAGAACCTGAATCCTATGTTTTATTTTAAAAAGTTTGCGTTAAAAGACGCTGTAAGAACTCATCAAAATTAGCGTGCAGATAAGCGACCACAAGACGCACTTTTAGTATGAACGGCATGATTACAAACAGGTGTAATGTTGGTTAATACTTGAACTGTTGAGTGTTTCTCAGTTGTTATTTTTTTGTATGTGTTATTATTGACATTTATATATTGCGCGGAATTATTTGAACTCTATGCAGATTCTAATCCTTTTTATCAATGTGTTTATTGTGTGCCTGAATTCGGTTTTTGCTTCTCCGCTGCAGGTCAGCGGGGAACAATCTGTGTTAGCTAATGAAGCTGTAAGATGGTATGAAATGCCTTTGTTATCTGATCCAGTCGATTTTCCCATATTAAAAAAACACATTGAATCCTCTCCAAGGATTGAAACGATATTTGGTGGTGAAGGGGCGTTTGGGTTGAGAGTTGATTTGGCCAACTCCGATATCAAGTCGTCACAACAAATAGTTACACTCCGTGCAAACTATTTGGATCAAGGTTGGGGTTACTGGCAATCAACAAATGGTCAAGTAAGGCGAATACTTGATTTTGGCCAATTAAGTAACAAGAGTATCTTGCATCTGCATAGGCAAAGCTTCCCGTTAATATTGAATGCGGAGGAATCTGGAACACTTTGGCTCTACTTGGAAGCAAAGAAATTTCCAAAGGCAGTTAACTTCACTCTTCAACCTGAATATCCATTTTATATTCACGTTTTCCGCAACAATACGCTCACATTAGCTTCTATTACTGTCATGCTAACGTTGGGAGTTTTCGCTCTTTTTTGTTACTTTCAAACTAAACATCCAGTCACACTGGCTTGTGCTGGTTATGTTGGGCTACATGGCCTGGGATGGTTCGCCGCTTCAGGCGCTTGGGGGTACTTATTACCAAGCCAAAGCTGGAACCCAGTTTATTTTGGAATGGTATTGTTTCCGTTTGCGGTTGCTTTTTCTTGCTATTACACAAGATTATTGTTTGGATTTCCGCAGCATTTTATTCGTATTAATCTTACCTTTCAGGCCTTTAGTTGGCTGTGTGTCATTATCGGGTTTATTAATGTCTTTGCCCCGTTTTCGTTGACTTTTTTTATGTCCCATTTGATTGCGGCAATCTGGGTGCCGACAATGATAGTGACTGGCGTATTGATGGTTTATCAACGAAACTTTGTCGCTAAATATTATTTGATCGGTGGTCTTTGTTATGGCACGGCTTTGGTATATTACATTTTTGCGCATTTTGCACCATTGCCGACTCAGAGATCGACAGAAGTCATCGTTGTTGTTGCATTAGCGATAGATTGTACCTGCATTTTATTGTCACTGACTGAATGGTTGCGGATTCAACAACATCAACATCAGAAAACCTATATCCAGTCGAGGGTGGATAGTTTAACGGGGCTTGGAAACCGGCTGGATTTTAATGATGCGAGTAAACAATTAGTACATCATTCCTATTGTATCGTCTTCATCGATTGTGATGGCCTTAAATCGATTAATGATACTTATGGTCATGATGAAGGGGATCGCTTTTTAGAATACACCAGCCGCATGATGTGAGAAAAATTTACAGATCTTGGAATGGTTTATCGAGCTGGTGGCGACGAATTTATCTGGTTGTTGAAAGTGGATAAAGAGAAACAAGTTGAGGCTCTCTATTCTCAGATTGAGCTTAGAGTGACTCAGGTGGAAGAGCAAATTCGCAGTGCTGATTGGCCTCAGTCTGGCCTCAGTTTTGGAAGCGCATCTAGTTTTGAATGTGTCAATTTTTCTGAGTGTTTGAGCTTAGCTGACCAGCGAATGTACCAGCAGAAGCGCTCGAAGAACGGTTTTAAAAATCAGTCCAGTGAAATTGAGTGTTAGCTAAATTCCCTATTTTCTAAGTGAATCGTTTTAAGTCTAGTTAACTTATTTTCGTTTTGATTTTTGGTGTAAATGTCACCAAAGGTGGCTCTTTTAGCAACCAACCTTTCAAGCTTGCTTACCCTCTCATCTGTTTTGTGTAGAACATTCCCAATCATTATAGTCGCCTATTTTTAACGAATTCTAAGTTAGGACATAAAGGCAGACCATCATATTCCAAATAAACGCATCATTTATAATTGTAGGTTTTATTAGAAAGCACTCTATTTGAGGGCGGCCGAGTTCCCCCCGAACTCGACCTGTTCCAGACGCGCAAGCAAAGGCGTTTGGTTTCTGGCTTGTTCATAAATCAACCAATTTCAGATTGTTGTGTAAATAATCAATAGCTTGGCAACTGATAGGTAGGTCGTATTTCATTGTGCAAAAGCATAGAAATGAATGATGGAGAGCGTGGTGCCTGAGTTCATGCAAGAAGGCTGGCGTATTGAAGTGAAAGGGCCGACACAATATGAAACTTGTCTTTCTAGTTAATAATATCGTTATTGTTCAAATTGTAGGTATTTATAACTGGCTAGTGGAGTGTGCTAGTTTCAAGAGTTGGTCACCTTTTGTTCTGGTGTTATACACTGCTTTTTATTTCTATATTGGATTTAGTGTCTGAATTATTAAATCTGACGGGATAAATGATTGTTTAATGTTGATTTGGCAAGATCTTCAAGTATCCTTTATGTAAATAAAACGTTAAATATCGAAAGTTAATTAACAATCATTAAGGAGTAGATGATGTTACATGCTCACGAAAATACCCTACATATTACCCACCTCAGTAACCATGCAGTTAAGGAGTTGTCACCATCATTCTCTAAGCTACCAAGCACAGAGCATGCAGATGGCCAGTTTCGATTGAGAAGGTACTCGGTGGTTCAATTCAGTAATGGACAAGTCGTTGAGCAAGACAAACATAACTTTGTTCAGTCTGAAAACATTAATCACTTTCAAGGTGACGTTGTTCGCCAGTTCGAGCCGATTGAAGCTAATATTCTAAGCAGTGAAGGCATGCAAGAAATGTGTGAACTGTTTATTGAAACTAACGGACTTGAAGACGGGCAAGAAATCGAAATCCATCAAATCCGTATTGCCGCAATTTTTGAAGAAACTCAGGTTGCTCCAGAAGGTGTGCACCAAGACGGTTTTGACCATATCGCTTTAATCGGTGTGAACCGACACAACATTGTGGGTGGCGAAATCATGCTGTATCAAGACTCACATGAAGCGCCATTCTTTAGAAAGGTGCTCGGCGATGGCGAGGTTGCGATGTTGGCAGACAGTAAGCTTTGGCACAATGCACAACCGATTCGTACCATAGACCACGATGAGATGGGCTATATGGATGTGTTTGTTCTAACGGCTAAGGATGCGCGCAATGTCCTTCACTCTTAATGATGTACGCCAACAGTTTAGTGCTTTAGGCCAATATCATAACGGCAAGCCTGTGACCTTTTTTGATGGTCCAGGTGGATCTCAGGTGCCTGAGAATGTTTTAGCTTCAATGACCGAATACCTAGGGCATTTCAATTCAAACCTAGGCGGCCACTATTTTTCTAGCCAAAAGACCACAAGCTTAATGCAGCAAGCGCGAGAAGCGGCGCAAGCACTGCTTAATGCGGAGTCTTCTGGCAACGTTGTGTTCGGCGCGAACATGACATCTCTGACCTTCCAATTGAGCCGAGCGATCAGCCGCGATTGGAAAGAGGGCGATGAAGTTATCGTCACGGCGTTAGACCATTACTCAAATGTATCGAGCTGGCAGCAAGCGGCAGACGACAAAGGCGCGATCGTTCGCCAAGTTCGCGTAGACGAGTCGGATTGCAGTTTGGATATGGCGCATTTTGAATCGCTCCTTAACGAGAAAACCAAGCTGGTCGCGGTGACGTTTGCTTCGAACACCACTGGCTCGATTGTCGATATGGCGAAAGTTATCGAGCTTGCACATCAGCATGGTGCGCAGGTTTATGTCGATGCCGTTCATTACGCACCGCATCATTTGATTGATGTTCAGCAGCTGAATTGTGATTTCTTAGCGTGTTCAGCGTATAAGTTCTTCGGCCCACATGTGGGCATTGCTTATGTTGCTCCTCAATGGCTGCATACGTTAAAGCCTTACAAGGTTGAGCCTGCAACCAATATCGGACCAGGTCGATTTGAGACAGGTACGCAAAGCTTTGAAGGCCTTGCCGGTGTGATTGCGGCGGTAGATTACTTGGCGCAGTTAGGTGTTCCAGCCGATTCATTGCGTTCTCGTTTAGAGCAAAGTTACGCGCTGTATAATAAGCATGAAAGCCAACTCAGTGAGTATTTCCTTAAGCGCTTATCCGATCTTGAAGGAGCAAAGCTCTACGGGAAAACCGAGTTTGATTCGAACCTAAGAACCCCAACCTTTGCGATTACCTTTGATGACCATTCTCCAGAGTTCATCGCTAAGAAGTTGGGTGAGCATAATATCTGTGTGTGGAATGGACATTTCTACGCATTAGGTTTGGTGAAACAGTTGGGTATTGAAGAGCAGGGCGTGGTGCGTATTGGTTGTATGCATTACAACTCGATTGAAGAGATCGACTTGCTGTTCAATGTGCTTGAAGGGATCTTGCGAAGTAACTAGCGAGAAGCCATTAGCAAGAAGTAATTAATAAGAAGTCACTTGCCTTTGCTGTTTGTGCCTTTAGATCGAAAAAAGAGCATGCTTCTCTCAAGAGTATTGAGTAGGAAGCATGCTCTTTTTATTTGATTGAGCTTATTTGATCAACGTCAGTTATTCGAATAAGCCCTTGATTTAACTAAGACAGGTGCTTAACCAGAGTTGCACCTACAGCGTGCGCGCTGGTTGGGTTTTGGCCAGTAATCACTCGATCATCAACAATCACAAGCTCTTGCCAAGGTTGAACCTTGTTGAAACGCGCTGCGCTGCGAGCAAGAGACTCTTCCAATAGGAATGGGATGTCGTTGATGGTGCCAAAATCGATTTCTTCTTCACGTGTAAAACCAGTCACCGATTTAGAGCTCAATAGCTTCTCGCCATTGCTTAGAACAATCGGAAGCAGTGCTGCTGGGCCGTGACATACTGATGCGATCACACCACCATCTTCATAATGCTTAGCTGCAATCGTTGCGAATTGCTCGTCGGTTGCTAGGTCAGAAAGTAGGCCGAATCCACCTGGGTAGAAGATGGCATTGTAGCTTTCTACGTTTACTTGGCTTACAGGAATCGTGTTGTTAATACGGTTCTGGAAGTCATCGTCAGCTAAGATCTCTGCGTTTACTGAATCACCTTCAATATCGGTTCCATACAGTGGACCTTTACCACCCTTGATAGACGCGATGTCGTACTCAAAACCCGCAGCAATAATCTCTTTCAGTGCATGAGTCAGTTCTGGAGCGTAAGTACCGTTCGCTTGGTCTGTATCGCCTAATGTTGCGTGGTTAGTTACAGGTATTAGTATTTTTTTCATGATTCGTTCCTTTGAGCACGTTTGTTTGGTTTCAGCGTCGTTGTTTAGTCATCCGCGTTTTTAAGACAGACATCAGTGTTTTTAATAGAGATACCGCTGCTTCGTTACCTGTAATACTAGTAGTAAACCATTTGAGTGATAATATGCCGAATAGGCAAAACATTATTGCTATATAGCAATAGTCAGATGTGAATTAGTCGAATGTGAATTCGTTAGACGTTAACAGGTGAAGTATGGATAGCTTTGAAGGGATTAATGAGTTTGTTGCGGTAGCCGAATGTCACGGCTTTTCTGCAGCAGCAAAACAGCTGGGTTGCAGTACCAGTCATGTAAGCCGCCAAGTCTCAAGGTTAGAAGAGAGAGTGGGCGTGGCGTTGCTGGCGCGTTCAACACGTATGGTGAGTTTGACCGAGTCTGGGCATACCTATTATCAGCAATGCAAAGATCTGGTTATCGGACTGCAACAGGCGAATGAACAAGTCACATCTCAACAAGCTCAGCTTAGCGGTACGTTGCGTGTGAGTGCGGCGGGTGCGTTTGCCGAGAATCATGTCGCAGCAGCGCTGATGGAATTTGCCAAAGACCACCCTGATCTCACCATCGAAATGAACTTCAATACCAACATGGTTAACTTCATCGAAGATGGTATCGATTTCGCGATTCGTTATGGTCGACTCGATGATTCTGGTTTGGTGGCAAGGAAGCTGGTGGATCGTCCGATGGCAGCGGCCGCGAGTCAGGATTACATCGATCAATTTGGTTCTCCAACCCAGCCAGAGCAGTTGAAGCTGCACAGTTGTATTATTGCCAACAGTGATCAGTGGCTGTTTGAGAAAGATGGAAAACCGTTAAACGCGGTGCGCGTACATGGGCGTTGGAAAAGCAATAATTCGAGTGCGGTACTGAAAGCTTGTGAAGAAGGGCTTGGCATTGTTTATCTTCCCAAAAGCAGCTTCAACGGAGGTCTTGCCAATGGAAAACTGGTGCCAGTATTAGAAGAGTATTGGGGAGCAGGAACCAGCAGTTGGGTCGTATATCAAAACCGCCGTTTTTTACCCCAGAGAGCACGGTTAGCGATCGACTTCCTAGTCGCTTACTTTTCGGATTGGAATGAATAACCGACAAGGTTTCAAGCTAACAGCCAACAAGATAGAAGTGAATAATGAACGGATTTGAAAAGAGTTGTGATTAGCGCTAGCTACCTATTTGAAAGCGGAAAACAGAAAAGCTAATGCTTACATAGATATACGTTATCTTTTTTTGTTTTTTGACGCGAGTAATAGGATTGAGATACTTGTCTACTTTTAGTGACTCGTGTTAGCGATAGAATTGTAGAGAAGCCTGTAGCAGTACGATATACTAGATACCATATTAATGCCCCTAACGCGTGAAAGATTGTGTGGAAGCGTTGGCAGGATGTGTTGTTATGCTCCAGTTTGTGGAGTATAGCGAGAGTGCGGAGTTGGCAATGTCTTCAATAAATTTCGAATCCACGTACGGTGTAATAACTATTCAAGATATGAATGTAGTTAGTGTTGACGCTAATTATGCTCGCATCTATGGATACCAATCACCCGAAGAACTACTTACTAATATAGATAGCTTCCTAGATCTAATCTCAGAAGAATACCATGTTTTAGCCTATCAAAATTACCTTGAAACGATCAGTGGTCAACGCGATCCGCAGGTCCACACCTATGTTAATGTTGATCGCAATGGTCGAGAGTTCACAGTGTTCTCTATTGACCATGTGACAGAGTGGCAAGGTCGGCCTGCACTGCAAGTCACGGTGATCGACCTTTCCCCTGCGATCCAGCTACAAAATGCGGTGCGTGAACAAGATAAGATGTATCACGATATGATCATGCAATCAGGGCAGGGCATCTTGGTTCACCGAGAGTTCAAACCGCTGATGGTCAATCAATCGTGGGTTAAAATGCAAGGTGGTTCTTCCATAGAAGAAGTTTTAAAGCTGGACTCTATCCTTACATTGGTGCCAAAGCAGAATACGGATGGCATCAGTAAGCACTATCAAGCGATCGTGTCGGGTGAATTGTCGGGAACCAGCACTGTGGTTGAAAACATTGGGTTCGATGGCATTCATCGATTCTTCAATATTTACGATAATGCGATTACTTGGCAAGGTCAGCCGGCCGTTCAGGTTGTGCTCGAAGATGTGACTCCAAAGGTGATGTTGGAAAAGCAATTGGTTCATCAAGCGAATTACGATGAAATGACTGACTTACTCAATCGCAGAGCGATTTATGAGTGGTTAAGGGAACATATTGCCTCTGATACTCATGTCGTCAGTATGCTGCTTGATATCGATGACTTCAAATCGATCAATGATACTTACGGCCATATGGTGGGCGATGAGGTTATTTGCGCATTGGCTAACATTACTAAACGTAATGTTGAGAGCGTGGGTGGTGTGGCAGGCCGCTGGGGTGGAGAAGAGTTTATTCTCTTTATTCCCAATGCGTCACCTAACGTTTCGCGAGAAGTTTCTGATCAGATCCGACAGCAATTTAATCAGGTCGAGTTCAAAGTGGGCGAACAGATTCGTTTTAATGTGAGTGTGAGTATCGGAGTGAGTGATAGTCGATCTTGCGAAGGGAAAGTGTCCATCGATGCACTCGTCAACCTCACAGACCAATCGTTATATCGAGCCAAAGCGAATGGAAAGAACTGCGTGTGCGGAGAATTGTTTGTCAGCGATATAAGCCAAGCATTACCGCACTAGACGACTTCAATCTATTGAGTAAACTCGATCAATTTAGCACACCCAATCAATTTAGAAGCATAAAAAACAAAGCTAACTAGGGTGTAACCCCGTTATAATGTTTGGTCATGATACAAAAATGCCCTCAAGCAATTGCTGAGGGCATTTTAGTTTTAGCTCATCAAAGCCGTTGGCTTACTAAGCAGAAACTTCTACTTCGTAAGAGCCAAATTTACGGATGTTAATCACACCAGTATCCAAGATAAGGTATTGGCCTTTGATACCTTGCAGCACGCCAGATACTTCAGGGTTCTTGTCTAAGTTATGAGAAACAATCTTCACCGGGTGTTGCTCAACTGGGTAGCTGAGTGAAGTGATGTTCTCACTAAGAATCTCGATTGCATCGTCGCCAAACTTCGCTCTGATCTCTTGAATCTTATCTTCTACTAGTGGCAATAGTTCTTTGGCTTTTTCTACCAACTCCATATCGTCACCGTCGCCTTTTAGCAACGTGCGCCAGTTGGTTTTGTCGGCAATGTGTTTTGCTAACTCAACTTCAATCAGGCCAGAAATCTGACGTGTTTTTACCTTCAAGATCGGCAGGCCTTGAGTGGCACCTTGGTCAATCCAACGAGTAGGAATTTGAGTGTGACGAGTGATACCCACTTTTAGGCTTGATGTGTTCGATAGGTAAACGAAGTGATCAACCATGCAGTTCGCTTCGCCCCATTCAGGTTCACGACACGTGCCTTCATCGTAGTGGCAAGTTTCTGGCTTCATGATGCACATGTCGCAGCTTGCTAGCTTTCTCATGCACACAAAGCAGTGGCCTTGAGAGTAGCTTTTCTTGGTTTTCTTACCACACGAGCAGCAAAAAATATTACCGGTGTGAGTGAGGTTGATGGTTTTACCAATCAGAGGGTTTAGCTCTACAAACTCTTCACCGACAGGTAAACGGTAGGTAACCGCACCATCAAGCGAAGCACTCATTTTCTTGAGTGTTCCTTTTGCTAATAAAGACATGACATTACTCGTTGTATTTTGATTATTATTTCGTCGACTCGGACGCTCTGTAAGCAGGCGCTACGGTTAACGATGATTATGCGATGAGTATAACAAATAGAGTCCGTTTTTATACGCAATATTACTTGATTATTGCGATGGATAATTGATGAGTAAACGCTCGCTCAAAATTATGGTATGACATTTTGTTCAGGCGTGATATAACGTTTTTTAGTAAATTATTGGCATTAAGATCACTAATTTACCTAACTTATTTTCTATCGTGAAATCCCAACTATAGGGACCTTAAGCCGGAAGCTTAGACGTGAAGTGGATCCATAAAATAGTCATCTTTTTAGTTATCACGACGCTGGCGATTGTCCAGTATTACCGTGTGAGCGGAAATCGTGTGATAACGGCAATTACGCCTGATAAATATGAATTTATTGCGACCAGCGATCAGGTGGATAGGGGCGTCAGTACGTCCCAATTATCTTATCAAAATGGCCAGTATATTCTCGACTGTGAGCTTAAAGAATCTGAGTATCCGTGGCCTTATTGCGGCCTATCGATTCGTATCAACCCAGACATTACCACTGGCCTTGACCTTTCGCAGTACCACACCTTTAGAGTCAATATTGATTACCATGCGGAGGCCGATTCTAGCGGTCGTTTGCGAACTTACCTGCGTAATTATAATCCTGCTTATTCGGTTCCAGATGATGAGTACACACACAAGTACAACGGGATGGAGTTCTCTCCAGGAATCGATGGTGGCGTGATCGAGATCCCGATCAAAAACTTGCAAGTCATGACGTGGTGGTTAGCGGATAACGAGATTGCGTTAGAGCATTCAGCCCCTGAGTTTTCAAATGTGAACATGGTTGAGTTTGCTACTGCTTCTGGTGCTAAATTAGGTCACCATCGGATAATTATTCGAAGTATTGAGTTTGAGGGTTCGTATATTTCGGCTGAAAGCCTGTTCCTGATCTTGCTGTTTATCTGGGTGGGTACCGGCACTGTGTTCCTGCTTTCAGAATTACACCGCTCAAGAAAACGTATGGTGCTTGCAGAGAAAAGACATCATCACTTAAAGAACGTCAATCGAGCACTGAGAGAGCAAAACTTTGAGTTTTCAGAAAAGGCTCATCGTGATGAACTGACTGGGATACTCAACCGACACGCGATTCGTGATTGGCTAAAAATGCAGTCTCAGCAGGTAAAGCAGGGGCATGGAAAGTTGAGTATGTTGTATCTCGATATCGACTACTTCAAGAGCGTCAACGATAAATACGGACACCAAATGGGTGATCATATTTTACGAGAATTCAGCATGGTGGTCGGCAGTTCGATCAGCGCGACAGATAAATTGGTGCGCTGGGGCGGTGAAGAGTTCATTGTTTTTTGCCCGGAGACTGAGGCTGGTGAAGCACAGAGAAAGGCTGAGAAAATACGACTGTTGGTCAGCCAACACCTTTGGGTTCATGGCGATCCACTCACTTGCAGTATCGGCATTGCCGAGATGAAGCAAGAGCGGGTGACAGAGACCATTGCCCGCGCTGATGAAGCCTTATATCAAGCGAAGCATTCAGGGCGTAATCAGGTGGTCTTGAGCCACTAACCTGAAAATTGTTTTGATTAGCTTATAAGCCACACGCGCACATGTGACGTGTGGCGTTTTTATGGTTCTTATCCCAATAGCCAAAACAAAAAAGGTGGCGCGGGGCCACCAAAAGGGAAAAGCGTTTCTTGTTTCTAGATGCCCGTTTAGCTGGTTTTGTTAGTTAAACTGATCTTGCTAGTTAAACTGATCTTGTTAGCAGAGCGGGCATTTTTGTACTGGTTGAACCGGGGGAAGCTGCAACCAGTTTTGGGAAGCTCGACTTTTAAGGCGTTATCCTTACCAGAAGATCCAAGCAAACAGAGTCAGAACTAGGATACAAACGAGGTTCAACACCATACCGACTCGCATCATTTCTTTTTGTTTGATATGACCAGAGCCAAATACAATCGCATTAGGTGGTGTCGCGACTGGTAGCATGAAGGCACAAGATGCGGCAATCGCAATCAGTGCAGATAAGATAACAGGTGACATACCCAGCGCTTCAGCAATGGTCGCGAATACCGGGACAAGCAATGCCGCACTCGCTGTGTTACTCGCAAACTCCGTTAGGAATACCACGAACGCTACTACGGCTAGAATCGTAAGAAGTATACCTGCTGTTTCTAAAAATCCACTTAGTGAGTGTGCTAGGAATACGCTGGTTCCGGTCGCTTTCAGAATGTTACTTAAACAGATACCGCCACCGAACAGGATAAGTACACCCCAATCCGTTGTCTTCTCGACATCTTTCCATTCAACCGCTCTAGAAGCGCCAAGCAGTACAATGGCACCAATCGCTACCAAGCTATCAAACTTAGAGAATCCGCCAATCATTGCGTTGATTGGTTTTCCGAATATCCAAAGCGTTACGGTTAAAAGGAAGATAGACAGTGTGATTTTTTTGCTGTTTGTCCACTCTACAGGAGCGTGGTCTAGCTCAAATTTATGGTCGAGCTTTGGCTTAGTCATCACGTACAGGACAACCATTGTGATTGGCAATAAGATCATTGAGATAGGTAGACCTAGCGCCATCCACTCTGTGAAACTTAAACCAACTTCTGCAGCAGCAATGGCGTTTGGTGGGCTACCAACTAAAGTTGCGATGCCACCAATCGATGCACAGTAAGCGATGCCTAGTAGCACAAATACATAGGTGTTACGGTCTTCACTTTGGTCAACTTTGTTCATGATGCCTAGTACAAGAGGGAGCATCATTGCTGTGGTGGCGGTGTTTGAGATCCACATTGATAAGCCCGCACTCACACCGAACAGCATGAACACGGCGACCGACATTCTGCCTTTTGCTATCAGCAATACTTTGTCAGCTATCGCTTTATCCAGCTCTTGCTTGTTCAGTGCGGCTGCCAACGCGAAGCCACCCATGAATAGGAAGATGATGGGATTCGAAAAGTTAGCCAGTGCTGCGGGTGTGTTGAATACACCAAACAAGACAGCCAATAGGGGAACGAGCAAAGCGGTGATGCTGACGTGGATAGCTTCTGTTAACCATAGAATGGCAACGAACACGAGAATACTTAAACCTGTATTCACTTGCGCTTCGAATGGCAGGGAATTGAGCAAAACTGCAAATAGCGTGAAATTACCAATTAATATCATGCTGTTGCGGGTAAACAACCAGTGTTTCAGTGTAGTAACAAGTGCCGTCATAAGACGCTCCTTTTGTTTATCCTCGTTTTATTGGTGCACGACTTCGTTGAGCGGTGCTTATTATTTTCGAGGTATATAGACTTGATGTAGGGTCAGACTTTGTTGGGAGAATGTTACTCAAGTTAATAAAGGAGTGTTGGTGTGTTTTTACTTAACAATGGGGAAGTGTGAGGCAACAAATTCAAAATGTGTAGTTTTCTACACATCGGTCTCTGCTGGTTCTAAAATAGGGCTTACTGAAGGAGTTGCAATCGGATTTTCAGTAGGGTTTGCATTGGGGTCTGCTATAGGATTTACATTGGGGTCAGTAATAGGGCTAGGAATCGGCAATGATTCTGGTTTTGGACTGGGTTGGATCGGCTCTTTAGGGCCAAGGAATTTTGGCGTAGTACCAATAATATACAGATCAAGAAACGCTTTAGTGCGCGCAAATACTTCACGTAAACGTATGGTTTTTCCTGAGTGGTTAGTCGGACCTGAAACCGCCAAACATTGGGCATGAATATCGTAAGAGCTTGCGATTAATAGCGCTCTTTCACAGTGGAATTTCTGAGTGATGATCAGGAAGTTATCGGTATCGAATATCTTTTTGGCGCGAACAATCGAATCTAGGGTTCTGAACCCCGCATAATCTAGATTGATGCGTTCATCGGGGACACCCGCTTTTAACAAGTCGCGTTTCATCGTCCACGGTTCATTGTAAGAGCGATGAGCGTTATCGCCACTCAGTAGAAATTGGTCCACTTTTTCACGATCGAACAGCTCAATCGCGGCTTCGATTCGGTGTTTATAATAGTCGTTGAGTGTTCGACCCAAATATTTGCTCGTGCCAAGCACAACGGCGACCTCAAGCTCGGGCACTTTATCTATATCGTAGATGATGCGATCTTCTGCTTGCCATGAAACCCAATAATCAATCGCAATAACCGCAGCGCTGCCTACTAAGAACACGAGGAATGCGCCAAACAGAAAACCTTGCAGTTTTTTGTAAGCTTTTAATAAGTAGCTACGGAAAATGTGAGAATCGAATTTCACTCTCGGTATGGTCCTTTGGCTGAACATTAATTTTTGAGTGCTCGATAATACCAAATAAAAATGAGAAAAATCAGCTAAAAAGACAAGACAGTGTAAAGAAAAAAGCCCCTGCAATTGCAGAGGCTCATATAAGAGTCGTTAACGCTCTTTATTCAACGCGCAGTACGCTTTATTGAGAGCGCAGTACGCTTTATTCAGAGCGTAGCACGTTTTATTAGAACGCAGTACGCTTGTAGCGACGGTAAACTGGCTGCCAGAAGTGCTGGTCAATCGCTTGTTGTAGTGCTTCTTCAGTGATCTCTAGTGCAACACCCTGCTCAATCGCTTTCTTACCAACGGCAAGAGCAATCTTCTTAGATACGGTGTGGATCTCTTCCAATGGTGGAAGTAGCGCACCTGAACCATTGATAGCAAGTGGAGAACACGTAGCAAGCGCACGGCTTGATTCCATCAACATTTCATCAGTGATACGTGACGCATTCACAGCCAATACACCAAGGCCAATGCCTGGGAAGATGTAGCTGTTGTTACACTGAGCGATTGGGTAAGTGGTGCCGTTATGAGTTACTGGCTCAAATGGGCTACCTGTCGCAACCAGTGCTTGGCCATCAGTCCAACGAATAATGTCGTTTGGAGTTGCTTCAACACGGCTTGTTGGGTTTGATAGTGGGAACACGATAGGGCGTTCACAGTGTAGGTTCATCTCTTTGATGACTTCTTTGCTGAACAGACCTGGAGCACCAGATACACCAACTAATACGGTTGGTTTCGCGTGGCGAACAACGTCTAGTAGAGAGAAACCAGTGCCGTCGCTTTCCCAATCTTTGGTGTTCGCGTTGGTTTGAACTAGACGCTGTTGGAAATCAAGCAGGTTTTGCATACCTTCCTGTAACAGACCCCAACGGTCAACCATGTAAACTTGAGAGCGTGCTTGTGCATCGCTGATACCTTCAGACACCATTTGAGCAATGATAGCTTCAGCAATACCACAACCAGCAGAACCCGCACCCAAGAAAGTGATGCGTTGGTCTGACAGTTTGCTGTTCGCTGCTTTACACGCTGCAAGTAGAGAACCAACCGTTACAGCGGCTGTGCCTTGGATATCATCGTTGAAACAACAGAGGCGGTTTTTGTAACGCTCAAGCAGTGGCATTGCGTTCTTTTGTGCGAAATCTTCGAATTGAACTAATGCATCTGGCCAACGGCGTTGAACCGCTTGGATAAATTCTTCAACGAATGCATCGTAGTCAGCACCTGTGATACGAGGATGACGCCAGCCCATGTACATTGGGTCTGCAAGACGTTGAGGGTTGTTTGTACCCACATCGAGCACGATTGGTAGCATGTAAGCTGGGCTAATGCCGCCACAAGCTGTGTACAGTGCTAGCTTACCAATTGGAATACCCATGCCACCGATACCTTGGTCTCCCAAACCAAGAATACGCTCACCATCCGTAACCACGATAACTTTAACGTTGTGGTTTGTCGCATTGTTCAGTAGGTCATCGATACGATCGCGGTTCGGGTATGAGATAAACAGACCACGGCCACGACGGTAAATATTTGAAAAGTTCTCACATGCTGCGCCAACCGTTGGCGTGTAAATGATAGGCATCATTTCAGAGATGTGGTTTTGAACTAAACGATAAAAAAGCGTTTCATTAGTGTCTTGGATGTTACGAAGGTAGATATGCTTATCCATATCACTTTCGAAGTTACAATATTGCTTGTATGCACGTCCTACTTGCTCTTGGATTGTTTCGGTTGTTTCCGGTAACAAGCCTTCAAGGTTGAAAGAACTGCGCTCTTCAGCAGAGAATGCGCTGCCTTTGTTTAGAAGAGGGGTACTTAGTAGAGCAGGACCAGCATAAGGGATATATAGAGGGCGTTTATCGTTGTTCATTAGATGCCTAATATGGGAGAAAGGGTAACCGAAAAATGATAACGGTTTAGTTATTCAATTGTAAATAGTTTACCTCCGATCTTTGCAAACAAAATGATATTCTTACCCATGTCCCACACTTATCGAATTTTAGCACCATAATTCGTTATACTTTGCTCACACTTTTTCGCGACGCCTCTTTTTTATGTCATTACTGCCCATCGATGCTTATCAAAACGTATTTCACGAACAAATCGCTAATTCTCACCTAGTAGTAGAAGCTGAAACCGGATCGGGTAAATCAACGCGTTTGCCACTTTGGGCTTCTCAGCATGGACGAGTGCTGGTGGTGGAACCAAGACGTATCGCGTGTACGTCATTGGCTAAATATCTCGCCCTACAATCGGGCGAAAAGCTTGGTGACAAAATTGGTTATGCGATCAAGCTTGAGTCTGAATATAACGAGCAAACCGATGTGGTTTTTGTGACGCCCGGTATCGCGTTGCGCTGGTTATCAGAAGATGGACTCGCAGGCTTTGATGTCATCGTTGTCGATGAATTTCATGAAAGGCGCTGGGACATTGATCTGCTGGTGGCCATTCTCAAACAAAAAGCGAGCCATCGCTTGGTAATTACGTCCGCCACCATTGAAGGGGAACGTCTTGCTCATTATTTAGATGCGAGTCGAATAAGCTGTGAAGGCCGCACTTATCAAGTTGAGATTGAACACAGGGCGAATGAATCCAGAACACTGCCAGATATTCGACACCTAGAGCAACGCATTGCTGAAGAAGTGAATCATCAACTGATCGCTTCACATGGCGATATCTTGGTTTTCCTTCCGGGTAAAAAAGAGATCGTGCAATGTGAACAAGCTTTGGCAAAAAATCCAGATATCCAAGTGGTGAAATTGCATGCGTCAGTCAGTGATACAGAGCGAGATTTAGCGTTATCGGGTCGTAATATCGATATTAATGCTAACGGTTATGGCCTGAGAAAGATCATCCTTGCGACCAACGTTGCAGAAACTTCGTTAACCATTCCTGACATTGGCGTGGTGATAGATTCAGGATTAGAAAGGCGCACCGTTCAACGAAATGGCAGAACCACACTGATGCTTAAATCCATCTCACGAGCCAGCGCCAAGCAACGCGCTGGCCGAGCGGGTAGAGTGATGGATGGTGTTTGTGTGCGTCTATATGGTGAGCATGCGGCGTTAGAGTTGGTCACACCGCCTGAATTGCAGCGTGAAGAGCTGATCGAACCGATGTTGGCCGCGGCCTGTTGTGGTGCTCCGCTTGAGAGCTTGTCTTTCCTTGATCCTATTCCTGAAAAATCACTAAACAGTGCTACTCAAACCTTGCTGACGATGGAAGCGATTAACGCCGACCATCAAATTACCGAGCATGGCAAAAAGCTGTATCCGTTGCCGATTGATGCTTTGTATGCCGATATTGTTACTCGAATCAAAACCAAAGCACTCAAAGAAGCCATGGTCGATCTCACGGCAGCGTTGTCTGTTCCGGCTCGCTTATATCAGTTGCCTAGCAATGCAGAACATTTGGAAGCACTCGCTCAACGAGAAAAGGAAGGGTGTGATTTATCCCTGTTGATTCAGATCGTTCGCGGTCGCGAATATCCGAATCTAGAAATCGACCAGCAGGCATTGAATGAAGCACAAGGACTGGCTAAGCAAATGCGTGAGGTGTTTGAACTTCCTCAATTAGAAGTCGCGTCCCGTTTCCTGCGTATTGAACTGATTGACACCATGATTAAGCTGCACCCTGAGTTAGTGTTTGTGCGCAGACTGAAAAGGAAAGAAGCCTTTGCCAACGGAGTGTTAGAGGTAGTACTCGGCCGTCAGAATCGTTTCCCGGACAATGCACAAGCGATGTTGGTGTTAGACACTCATAGTTTGCCGGGAAGAGGCGTTAAGCAAACACTGACCTTAGCGACGGTCACGGCCCCCATTCCTCTTGAGCTTATCATTGATGCTGAACTAGGAGAGTGGGAGCAAGGTGAAACGATTGTGAATGATGACGGCGTCTATACTGGGATGGCGTTGGTGTATGCCGGCCGCACGATCACGACCAAGCTCGTGGCAGCGGAAGGGCAACTATCGTTAAAGCCGATCGTCGATCTTGTATCGAATGGGGTTCAACTTCCGGGTTTTTCACAAGCTCGCACTCAACAAATCAAACATTGGCAGCTGTATGTGAAACTCGGTCTCGATGAACAAACCCAATACACACCAGAAATTGAGAACATTAACTTTGAGCTATGGTTAATAGAGCAGCTTGAAGTGTTAGGTGTCACTGATGTGAGCGAATTGGAAATGTTCGACCATGCTGATATTCCATTTGATGGTATCCCGACTTGGCTCTATTCAGAGTTTTCGGAAAAGTACCCGTTTGCATTGAGCCTTGCCGACTTGCAACTCGATGTAGAATACTTGCCCGCACGAAAGCTGATTTACGTTCACTATCAATCGGGTAGCCGAAAGTTATCGCCAAAACGTTGGGAGCTCCCGACATGGTCTGGCTGGCGTATTCAGTACAAAAAAGCGAGTCGGATAATTGATATCAAATAGATGGATTAGTTTTATCTCTAAAATATTAATCAAATAGGTGCATATATGTTTTTTCAGTACTTATTTTGTTACAAGTTTGATTTTTATATGCCTTTTTAACCAATCAAAAGGTCATAAAAGACTATTCTTCTATATCCTATTGCTATAAAGAAAGAGTTGATAGATATTGAGTATATTGTGTTGTCAAAGTGTCGGGGGACATCATGGATAAACAGACAGAGACGCGTGTAGAGTTTGATTACACAACATTTCTTGGCGCCTCATGCAGTAAAAAATGGACTTTTCTGGAAGCACTAACCACGATTGCGCCAGTATTTAGTACCGTCTGGCGAGATAGCATTAAAGAGCTCGCAAGCCCTGAAGATCGTTTATGGCAGATGGCATTGAAGTCGATGTCGACGCGTAAAAGTGATGAATCAAACATTGTTACCTTACTCAAGCTAGCCAAGCTAGAGGGGATCAATGAACTCAAAGTTGCTATGCCATATTCTCTTGAAGAAGAGCAGATCGAGTATATTGAATCGCGCAGTCATTTGGTGATTGCCGAGAATACTGGAGAAGAGTTTACTATCAAGCTGTGATCTTTCAGTATTGCTTAGAGCTTAGAGCTTAGAGCTTAGAGCTTAGAGCTTAGAGCTTAGAGCTTAGAGCTTAGAGCTTAGAGCTTAGAGCTTAGAGCTTAGAGCTTAGAGCTTAAAACATAGAGCTTAGAGCTTAGAGCTTAAAACATATAGCTTAGAGCTTAGAGCTTAGAGCTTAGAGCTTAAAACATAGAGCTTAGAGCTTAAAACATATAGCTTAGAGCTTAGAGCTTAGGCTTAGAAGCGAGCTCAAAGAATATTAAAAATCGTACACGTAAAAAGGGCCTCAATAATGATGAGGCCCTTTTAGTATCTGAAACTTGTGTTTAGAAGCTTTCTAACTTTCTAGAATGCAATCAATCAGTCGACTAGGCCGTAGTTGGCACGCAATACATCGATGATCTCTTGCTTCGGATTCTCACTCAGTACGATTTCCGCACCTGTAATTTTTGCCGCGATATCAAGATAAGTACGCGATAGAGACATCAATGAATCCAATGGAAGTTCATTGTCACGAGCTAACGCTTCACGCTCTGGCATACGTTCTTTGTTCAAAAGAATATCAGCATCAGGGAAGTAGTTAAGCAAGAACTGGCGGAAACCTTCTTTTGAATTCTCAACGATGTTGCCGTTGTTGTATTCCTTAGTGTCCCAAATGCGAGATGAATCTGGGGTACCGACTTCATCCATGTAGATAAGCTTTTCTTTGCCTTGAGCATCGTTGACGTAGCCGAATTCAAACTTCGTATCAACAAAGGTTTGATCGACTTTTGCTAGCGCTTGGCTGATTACGTTGAAGCCTTCTTTTAGCAGCTTCTCGTAATGCGCAATGTCACTTGCTTGAGTAAAGTTGAATGCTGCGAAGTTGTGTTCGATGTTGTGACGCGTGATGTTCACATCGTCAGCTTCTGGAACGCCAGGAATACCTTTCAAAATCCCTTTTGTTGAAGGTGTGATCAGTAGCTCAGGCAATTTCTTGTCTTTCTCAAGGCCTTCTGGCATCTCGATACCACAGAACTCACGTTCGCCATTCGCGTACGCACGCCACATTGAACCTGTGATGTATTGACGACAAATCGCTTCGATCATGACTGGGCGAGCTTTTTGTACAATCCATACGAACGGGTGAGGGATATCAAGAATATGACTGTCAGCGAGGCCGTTGTCTTTAAACAATTTGAACCAGTGGTTAGAGATAGCATTCAGAGCCGCTCCCTTACCTGGAACACCTTTAAGATTACCTTCACCACGCCAGATACAATCAAACGCAGAGATACGGTCACTGATCACCATGATTGCTAAAGGCGCATCTGGTGCTACATCGTAGCCTTTCTCTTTAATTAGTCGTTGGCTATCTTCTTCAGTTAACCAGTAGACTGAGCGAACCTTGCCACTGTGGACAGGTTTATCAGTACGGATTGGTAGGTCATCATTTACGGCAAGAACTTGATCAGCAAGGCTCATTTAGACATTCCTATCTTTTATCAAACGTCATACAGAGAAGTGCGGTGTGCACATGATTAGACGGGCATTATACCCAATCTACTATTTGCTTCCAGAGGAAAAGCAAACGATTGCTAAATATATTGTTCAATTAAAAACCCCCGCCTAACTAATCGCTAAAAAATTGGCGAATTGTAGGGCAGGGGAAGGCAGTATATTTGAACTGTGTTTTGGAGCTATTCTGTTAAGTTAACTTCAGTTTGTTAGCTAAAAGATTAAGCTATGTTTATGGGCTATGTTTATGAGCCAACAATGTTATTAAGCCAACATGATATTAAGCAAGGCGGTCTAGTGAATACGCTCTGAATTGGCATCAATAAAGAAGACTTCACACTGAAAGCGCAGTCCTAATGTTCTTAGGTATTGCTGACTGAATTGATCAATCGAAGCACTCGCAACAATCGCGCTCGCATTCTTAGAGCGAATAGCTTTCTCGACGGTTTCTACTTCTGTCATTTGATTAGAGGCTTTCATGTGGATAACACGATCACAGCAAACATTATGTTGCTGCAGCTGTTTAGCTGATGGTCTTGGTGTTTGAGCTGTAAACAGTAACCATTGATGTTGATTGGACAGCAACGCCATTTTGGCAAACAACGCTTCTTCGTTTGAACTTTTTGTTTCACGAGAGACGGATGTAAATGCGCAGTGAGTTAGCGGGCTAGAGTGTTGTGCTTTAACGTGAGCTGGAATCATTTTGCTGTCCTTATATACATGCTGTATGTGTATACAGTAGTTTTTGTTGCTTATAAGATCAAGCGTTTTTTGAGGGATTATTGGACGATCTTGCTTGGTTAGGGCGGTGGATTTTATTTAAGTAATTGAAAATATTATAAAAATTAAATTTTAATGAATTTGTTGTTTTGTCTCATAAGTTGAAGGAATGTGAGCTTTATACAGGTATACACAGTGGTTTTTACAGAAAAGTACTGTATACACCTGTGTAGAAGGTAGAAGATCTAAAACCACAGGCACAAAAAAAGCGCCTTAGGCGCTTTCTTATATTTCACGGTGTTGCTTATCTCAATGTCGCTTGGGAGATTTTTGCTCTCATTTCCATTTCACCAATATTGAACAGGCGAACATCAATGGTTGCCATATCATTGCACTCTTTACATGCATGATGACACTTACCATCTAGGTAATCGTGCTTTTTAACTAGGCTTGGCTTTTTGCACCAATCACAAACGCCTTCTACTGTGAACATATTCTCTCCTCACCTGTTTAAGTCAGGTGTATTTTCGGCGCAAATTATGACACAAGAAAGACTCATTAGTTAATAGTTTGTTACTCGTTTTTGAGAGGGGGATCGATTGCAACACTAATAAAATCGATACATTTGTGACTATGGAAATCTAGTTAGCGCATTGGTTTACGTTTTTGTAACACTTTTAAGGATGGTTTTTAGCGAATTGTTCAAACGTTTCATCTCTTCGTCACATCCGTAACCATCGGGGTGGTAGATTTTGGATAGCTGTTTATATCGAATTTTAATGCTTTTTTGATTCGGAATTGAACTCGGTGTATAGCCAAATAGAGCGCAGGCTACTTGTAAATTGTTCAGACTGTTGTCATTTTTCTGTTTTTTTAACTCATGGAACATGGTGTGTAGCTGACGTTTTTGCTGCTTAATAGTGAAGTCCTTCGAGCTAAGCTGTGCTTCAAGTGTCTGCTTTTGTTGCCCTAATTCCCCCGACTTTAGAGCGTGTCTTCTTTTTGATATCACCAGAGTCATGATAATGCTGACAATTGAAATCAACACGGCCAAGGCTGCGCCAATCAGATAGTCTGAATACGTTAGGTTAGAACGTGTTGCCTGATATCTAGGGGGCAGAGAAGAAGGGGAGCTACTTGCTCGCTCTGGATTAGATAGCTTCTGATTCGTGCTGCTTTCAGCAATGACGTTGTCATTGAGCTTCTCAATCGAAGAGATCTGCTTGGCACGTTGCTGGTTGAATTGCGCTTCCAGAATACGGTTATAGCCATCTTCGGCTTTTGGATTGTTTTTTAGGGCCGCTTCATACCATAACTGTGCTTCATCCAATGGTTTTAGGAGTTTTTTCTCTAGTGAGGATTCGTAGAGCTTTGCGACTTCGATAGGCGCGCGCGGGTTACCTTGCAAGGCTGATTTAATAAACCATTCCAAAGCAAGCTTATTGCTTTGTTCTACATCTGATCCTGCCAAGTACCATTCACCCAGCCTAAACTGCGCATTGGCATTGCCGTTTTCTGCGGATTGCGAGTACCAATAAAATGCATCGCTGGTGCTCAAAGGGACATCATTACCTGATTCATAAGCTTGAGCTAGTTGGTATTGAGAAACTGGATCTTGAGGTTGAGATTCTATCGAGAATGCAACGTTGCTTTCTGCATGAACGATGTGTGCAGTAGAGAACTGTATTGTAGAAAAGATGAGGGTGAAAAATAGAGTTCTAAGAAGTGATAATGACAGAAAGTTGGATAGGATAAACAATAGATAAGTCTCGTAAAAAAGCCCAGAGTCGATAGTTCAGTATGAATACATTTATGTTTGTTAGTCGTATTACTTTGAACAAGCAACACGACGGTAAGCAACTATATAGAGGTTAATTCAATAGATAAAGACGAGCTGGGCTTTAATCGTGCTACTTAAGTGGCAAGATTTGAATTTCTACGCGACGGTTACAAGCACGACCTTGAGAGGTGTTGTTGTCACATAGAGGGTAACGTTCACCGTTACCACGAGCAATAGCACGGCCTGCAGCAACGTCTTGAGAGATCAAGAATGCACGAACCGATTCAGCACGACGCTCAGAAAGTACTTGGTTAGAAGACTCGCTGCCTGTGCTGTCTGTGTGACCTTCGATTACTAGGCTAGTGTCTGGGTATTCAACTAAGATACGCGCAACGCCGCGAAGTGTTTTGTGGATACTTGACTCTAAAGCGTAAGAACCAGAATCGAAGCCAATGCCGTTCTCTAGGCGAAGTAGAAGTTGGTTCTCACCAACACGCTCTACTTGAACGCCTGAGTTTATGAGTTCTTCACGAAGTGCAGCTTCTTGTTGGTCAAAGTAGTAACCGATACCACCGCCAACAGCGGCGCCACCTGCAGCACCGATGAGCGCACGTTTACGACGGTCTTTAGAGTCGTCGCCCGTAGCAACACCAGCAACGGCACCTGCAATAGCACCGATTAAAGCGCCTTGAGTTGCGGAGTTAGTTTCAGATTCGCCGGTTGTAGCGTTTTGGCGCTGTGTCGCTTGACAGCCCGTTAGAGCAACAGTGAGTGCTAAGGCTAGTGTGATTTTTTTCAACGTATTTCTCCATCATGTACTTCTGTCAAACGCATGAATTACGAAAGACAACAATAAGTCCTATTGATGGTTTTTATCAATACGCTGAAGCATTGTAAAGTGGCTCTATGATTTAGTTATCTTTTTAACGGCTTGAGTTCCGCCAACTGGTCGATTTACAGACAGCTTTCGACCTTTCTTCAAACCAACTTCATAGTCTGCGGTGAGGTTTTTCATCGCTTCTCTGAGTTGTTGTTTGAAGGTTTCACGGTCAATATTTTCAAATTCTTTATCAATGTAGTTATTGATTTTGTTGTTTGACTCGTCGTCTGGGGTAATAACAGGCAGTTTTTCAAGCGCACCTTCTACCCAACCCGAAACGTAAGAGTTTACGCGACGTGTTACTTCTAGTGTCCCTGTTCCCGAGCCCGCAAAACTGTTTCTGAATTGGCCAGTGTGCTCATTCAGTTCGCGATAAATAATATCGAACGCAAAAGCTGCGAAGATAGCGCGATCGGCTTCACCAATGAATTCAACGCGTTTAAGGCCTTTGTGATTCAGTAACACGGCTTCTACGCCAAACTTGGTGTTAATACCACGAATAACACGCAGCAGTGTAGAGCTGATATTTGCAGGTAACAGGTGACTGGATTGAGTTTTTCCCATCTTGATAAATTCAATATCGTCCTTTTCGAGACCATATTTCATCATCAAGTTATGCGCCATTTTTATCGCATTGGCAGCTTCATTGACGTTCGCAGAGTTTCCAAGCTCAAGACACTTGGCAATTTTCTTTAGGGCTTTTTTCTTATCCATCGACAACTTAATCATTACCGCAAATTTTTAAAAGTCCAACATTTTACATGTTTTGGCGAGTAACAGCAAAGTCAAAAGTCATTTGTAGGAATGTGGTGAACGATTATGGAAGATAAGGACATAGGAAGGAAGCGGCGGGTCCCGGACAAAACAAAACGCCATCAAGAGGATTGATGGCGTTAGTGACACGATTTTCTTGATTAACTAGAGTATTTGTAACCTAGATTCCAAGTTCATCGAGTAAATCAGCTGCAGAATCGTTGCCTGAACTTGGCTCTGGCTGCTTTGGTTCTTGCATTTTTTTCTGAGTCGCTTCAAGAATGCTGTCTGGACATTCGTCTTCAGCGATTTCGAATTCTTCCAATTGGATGAATTCTGTTTTGTCCATTGCAAGCTCAAGGTAGAAAATGTTGTTGTCGGCAGTAGAGAAAGTAACACGACGAGCTTGCGGGCGATCTAAGTTAGTATCAACAGAAAGGTTCACTTGCTTGTTCAGTGCTAGCATTTTCGGTTGGTTTTGTGTGATGTTAGTTTGCAGTTCTTTACGGATTTTGTTGGTAAAGTCGCCAACCAACTGGTTCATCAACTCACCTAATACATCACCTACTTCGTCTGAAGTATGAAGTACAGCGAGTTCGTCTTCAGGCATGCCCATGTTACGCATGTAATTTGTGTAGATCTCTAGCGCTGCTTTCGACGTAAAATTGATCACAACAAGACCTGAAAAACCGCCGTCGAACAAGACGAAACAACCAAAATCTGGCTTAAGGCTTGTCTTGTTGATCTTTTGAACCATGGCTGAGTAGGACACCTGTGAAGCCGTCGCTGAAGTAAGTACGTTTGAGACTGATTGGCATAGCTTAAGAAGAATATCTTCAGTTGTGACTGTTTTGCTTTTTTTCATTGTTATTTGCTCATGGAGATGTCGTAATAAAGTTATTTACTATCTTACTACTGAATTAAGACGAAAGTGACTATTTCTCCATTCTTGCACCGAGATTCTTATTTGATCACCTTTTTATATGATCTTAATAGTAGTAAAGTGACGAAATTCAAAGAAAAATATTAAAAATCTCAGATAACCCAATGCTGATAGGATCAGCGAAGTAGGGGCAGGAAGCAAATGTTACCAAGACTTCAACTCAATGCTGATGTCGATCCAGTTGTCGTACGTTTTTTAGATGAATTAAAAACAGCGGGCTTTACTGGCGACATTGAATCTCAATATTCTAGCCGTTTGGCTGTGGCGACTGATAACAGTGTCTATCAGCAATTGCCGCAGGCAGTTATTCTCCCTAAAACAACTCAAGACGTTGTGTTGATCGGTAAAGTGGGTGCAAAATCTGCTTACGAACGCGTGACCTTTTCCCCTCGTGGCGGTGGTACCGGTACTAACGGACAGTCTTTAACAAAAGGCGTCGTGGTTGACCTGTCTCGTTATATGAACAAGGTTCTTGAGATTAACGAGCAAGAAGGCTGGGTAAGAGTTCAGTCAGGTATCGTTAAAGACCAATTGAACGATGCTGTGCGTCCGTATGGTTACTTTTTCTCTCCAGACCTTTCTACCAGTAACCGAGCAACCTTAGGTGGAATGATCAATACCGATGCTTCGGGTCAAGGGTCATTGAAGTACGGTAAAACGTCTGACCATGTGTTGTCGCTACAAGCGGTGTTCGCAGATGGTTCATGTCTCGAATCCGATTTATCACACGGCTTACCTGCTGAAGGTGAATTTGCTCATCATGCCCTTGCAGTAACTGAGGCCGTTTGTCGAGATAAGCGCGCTCAAATCCTCAATAAATTCCCTCCGTTAAACCGTTTCCTTACGGGCTACGACCTGAAGAATGCGATCAACGAAGAAGATGACAGCTTTGACCTGACTCGTGTTCTATGTGGTGCGGAAGGTTCATTAGCCTTCATCACGGAAGCAAAACTTAATCTAACGCCGATTCCCAAAGCGCGAACGCTGGTTAACGTGAAATACAACACGTTCGATTCTGCACTGCGTAATGCGCCGTTCATGGTAGAAGCGAAAGCGCTGTCTGTTGAAACTGTTGATTCAAGAGTATTGAACCTAGCGAAACAAGATATTGTTTGGCACACCGTGAGCGATTTGCTGATGGATGTTCCAAATAAAGAGATGCTTGGCATCAACATGGTTGAGTTTGCAGGCCAAGATGAAGCGGAAGTTGAACAACAAGTTCAAGCGCTGACCGCACAGCTTGAAAGCATGGTAGAAACTGAAGAAGCCGGTGTGATTGGCTTCCAAGTGTGCAGTGATTTGGCGAGCATTGGCCGAATCTACAACATGCGTAAAAAAGCGGTGGGTCTATTAGGTGCGGCGAAAGGCCGAGCTAAACCGGTCGCTTTTGCTGAAGATACCTGTGTACCACCGGAAAACTTGGCGGACTTCATCTCTGAATTTAGAGTGCTGCTCGATTCAAAAGAGTTGAACTACGGCATGTTTGGCCACGTTGATGCGGGCGTACTGCACGTTCGTCCAGCTTTAGATTTGTGTGACCCGATGCAAGAAGCATTGATGCATGAAGTCTCTGATGAAGTGGTTAAGCTGGTGGCGAAATACGGCGGTTTGATGTGGGGTGAACACGGTAAAGGCTTCCGTTCTGAATATGGTCCTGACTTCTTTGGTGAAGAGCTGTTTACCGAATTAAGACGTGTAAAAGCGGCATTCGACCCGCACAACAAGATGAACCCTGGCAAAATCTGTACGCCGTTAGAAAGCGATGCTGAGTTGGTGAAAGTGACCGATACCAAGCGTGGTTTCTACGACCGTCAGATCGACGTACAAGTCCGTGATAGCTTCAAGCAAGCGATGGAATGTAACGGTAACGGTTTGTGCTTCAACTACGATACTAGCTCGCCAATGTGCCCATCGATGAAAGTCACAGCAGACCGTCGTCATTCACCAAAAGGCCGCGCAGGCTTGGTAAGAGAGTGGTTACGTCAGTTGACGGAACAAGGTGTTGATATTCTCGATTTAGAGCAAGAAGCGCTGAAAGACAATACACCCGTTAAGACTATGATTGAGCGTGTTCGCAATACGATGAACAAACGCCATGAGTATGATTTCTCGCATGAAGTTCATGAAGCGATGAACGGTTGTTTGGCGTGTAAAGCGTGTGCGAGCCAATGTCCTATTAAAGTTGATGTACCGAGTTTCCGTTCTCGATTCTTAAATATCTACTACTCGCGTTACCAGCGCCCAGCAAAAGACTATTTAGTCGCCAACATTGAAACCATGCTGCCGCTAATGGCGAAAGCGCCAAAAGTAGTGAACGCGGCATTGGGTCAAAAGTGGATACAAGCCGCAACGGCTAAGACGGTCGGATATGTTGATGCACCACTGATGTCGGTGCCTACGCTAAAAAATCGTCTAGCGAGCAAAGAACTGCAACTCTTCGACTTACAGTACTTAGAAGGCTTATCTTCTGAAGAGAAGAAACAGCATGTGCTGATCGTTCAAGACCCGTTTACCAGCTTCTATGATGCTGAGGTGATTGAAGACTTCGTCACTCTGGCTCAAAAACTTGGTAAAACTCCGGTGTTGCTGCCGTTTAAGCCTAATGGTAAAGCGCTGCACATCAAGGGCTTCTTAAATCGTTTTGCTCGTGAGGCGAAATCTACTTCGGATTTCTTGTCGATGGTGGCGGATATCGGTATTCCTTTGGTCGGTGTTGATCCTGCACTGGTACTTTGTTATCGCGATGAATACGTCGAGATCTTAGGTGACAAGCGTGGCGACTTTGATGTGCTCACCGTTCATGAATGGTTAATGCCATCGTTAGGTGAGTTCGAAGCTCGCTCAGCAAGTGAAGAGATGTGGTACTTGTTTGCTCACTGTACTGAGAAAACCAAAATGCCGAACGCAGAAAAAGAGTGGGGCACTATCTTCAAGCACTTTGGTGCTGCGTTAACCAGCGTTCCGGTCGGCTGTTGTGGTATGGCGGGTACTTTTGGCCACGAAGTGGATAAGCTACAAATGTCGAAAGACATATACGGTTTAAGCTGGAAGCCTCAAATGCAGGACTTACCAAAAGATCGTTGTTTGGTGACGGGTTATTCTTGCCGTAGCCAAGTGAAGCGTTTTGAAGGTGAGAAGCTTGCTCACCCATTACAAGCGCTAGCAAAAATTCTTTAATACATTTAGCCCAGCAATTGCTGGGCTTTTTTCTAAACTAACAAAGGAATGTTAATAAGGAAAAGTATGAAATTTCTAGAATTAAAAGTACCACCCGTTGCACTGTTCATTATTGTATTCGTAGCATCATACTTCTGCGCTCAGCAGTTGAGCCAAGGAACATTGGCACTGCCTTATCGAATGGTTGTGCTCGGTATCGGGATTGTCTTGAGTGGTGTTATTGGAATATCAGGCATATGGGAGTTTCGCAAACAGAAAACCACCGTTAACCCGATCAAAGTCGACACCGCTTCTGCAGTTGTGGACAGTGGAATCTTTGGCTACACGCGAAACCCAATGTATCTAGGGCTATTTATCCTACTGTTTTGTTTTGGCTATTTCTTCCAAAACCTGTTCAGTGTTTTACTCAGTTTTGTATTCGTAATGTACATGAATCAGTTCCAAATTAAGCCAGAAGAACGCGCTCTAGAGCAATTGTTCGGTGCGGAATATGTTGATTATAAACAAAAGGTTAGGCGCTGGATTTAGTTCTGACTTGAGTGCTGGTTTAATGGTTTAATGGTTTAATGGTTTAATGGTTTAATGGTTTAATGGTTTAATGGTTTAATGGCTTAATGGCTTAATGGCTTAATGGCTTAATGGCTTAATGGCTTAATGGCTTAATGGCTTAATGGCTTAATGGCTTAATGGCTTAATGGCTTAGAACTTAGAACTTAGAACTTAGAACTTAGGGTTTAGTATAATTAGTAATCGAAATGAAAAAGCCCAGCTTGTGACACCAAGCTGGGCTTTATTGATCTTGTTTTAGCTATTTACACTAAGTGATGTAAATAAGGATGCTTATTAAGCGGCAGCTGCGAACTGAGCTAGAAACATCTCTTTACGTTCGTTGAAGCGGTTTACTAGGTCGTCAACAGAAGCTTGGTCGTATGGCTTAAGGCCACTTGCTACCATGCGTTTCACGCCTTTACCGACAACGCCGCCGTCTTCTTTGAAATCGAAGTTCAGTGTCACGATGCCACGCTTGCCTTCAACATTAAAAGTCGCACCAGAGAATTCAACTTCTGGGTGAGATAGGTCTAGGCGAGTAAATTCAACTTCCATGCTCTCGTAAATCACAAGAGGACGCTGGCAGTTGATCATCATTTGCTGTTCTTCCATTAGAGGAACCATGATGTGTGGGAAGTTCATACCAGAGAACTTAACGTAGTTTGTTACTACGTGTTCGATGAATGCTTGATCGTGGCTCTTTTCACCTTCACAAGACATGTGTAGGTACTCTTTGCCTTTCTCGTCAACCAGTGAGCTTTCTTTCTCACACTTGTTGTCAACGCTTAGCGCAATACCGTTACCCACCATACCTGAAAAATCAAAACGCATTTTTTGGCTGATGCCTTCTTTTTGCAGAAGTACTGCAAACAAAAGATCGCCAGGCACGCAGAAGCGCTTGTTGTCTTCATCGTGAATTGGGTTGAAGTCAGCAGCTACTTTTTTAGCAAAGTGGCTAGCTTGTTCACGAGTGAATTGAAATTGATTGTCTTCAGTAGAAAAGTAAGGTGTCAGAAACATAGTATCGCTATTAGTCATCAAATCTGGCGGGGATTATAGCTAACTAACTTGGTTTTAATGGTCTATCCAGTTTACGAGGGCCGAAAAGGAGGGAGATTGATGAGAAGGCGGGCTGGTGAGAAAAATAATAAAGGTCTAGAAAATCTAGACCTTTATTTATATAAGCTTATTTTTTATTAGGGAAGAACCACTTATCTAAATAATCACTCATTGGTGTAAAAGCAAGGTTCGCATAGTTAAATGGGTAATTAGCGGTTGTTGTTTCACCACTTGCGATTTTACCGACCGCAGTAAAGCCTTTTGGCTGGTTTGCGTCTTTCAGCTCATTCGGGAACTTACCGTTAGCAGGGTTCACTTTGTATTCGTAAACCAATCCTAAAAATGCGCCTGGGTTGAGGTTCTTTTTGACAGTATGGACTGAGTCTAATTTGCCATTCGAAATGTCATCACCATCGTCATTAATACTTGTACCATTACTTGAGAGACATTTGCTTGGAGTACCATCAATACGATCTGCACCTAACTGCCCGTTGCCGTAGTTACATTCATCGTATTTTAGGTAGCCTAAAGCTGGTGTGCCGGTTCCTATCTTATTGTTAATAAGGTTTTTGAATCCTGCGTAGCTTTGGGTTAGCTCAGCGCCAACCTCTGTGTTGTTGTCACCATCAACGTAGTAATCGAAAACTTGCAGTAGTTTTTGATATGTCGTGGTGCTTTTTGTTTCATCTACGCCTGACAGGTCAGTATAAATAAGCTCTAAACCATTGATGTTAGGGGTGCTCGCATACATATTTTGTGCAAGTGCAAGCACGAATTTACCATGAGCTGTAGAAGGATCTGGTTCTCCTTCTGTTATGCCAATGAGTATTTTTTTCTGGCTAAACTGTTTTCTCACATCATCATGAGCCCATTTAAGCAAATTTTCGACTTGCAGTTTTACGGCATCTTGCTGAACTTGAGTAATGTTTGGACCAATCGGCAGAATGTAAATACCTTTTTCAAAAGCACAGTTTGGCACTTCAGCAGCCGTTGAACAGTTATCGATACTTGTATAGGTTGCGACTTTAGTTAGCGTAGGTGTAGTAGGTGTAGTAGGAGCTGTTTTGCTGTCTGAGCCACAGCCTCCTAAAACTAAAGTGCTGATAAGGGCTGTTGTAAGCAGGATTGGGGATTTTTTTGTTATCATTGGTAATGAACTTTCCGACAGTGAGTGATAATTTTTCGGATAATATCATTCCTATCAATAAGTGTGTTCATTTTTATGGATAAGTGGGCTGTAACGAGAGTACAGCCCAGTATACGGAAAGTATTAAAAACTTGACAGCGTACCTTCTGGCATTAAGTGGTTATGGACGGATAACTTGAGCAACAGGTTAGCTTGTTCAATATCCGGTGCAAAATATCTGTCTTTGTCGTAGAAGCTCACTTTCTCACGCAAAATTTGCTTGGCTTCTTCAACGCGAGGAGATGACAGGTTTGGCGCTCGGAAATCGAGCCCTTGTGCTGCTGCTAAATATTCTACTGCCAATATCCCACGGGTGTTTTCAGCCATGTATCTAAGCCTACGAGCGGCAAAGGTGGCCATTGATACGTGGTCTTCTTGGTTTGCAGAAGTAGGTAGGCTGTCTATTGATGCCGGGTGGGCCAATGTTTTGTTCTCACTAGCGAGTGCTGCAGACGTTACTTGAGCAATCATAAAGCCTGAATTCACGCCGCCGTTATCGACTAAGAAAGGTGGAAGCTTGCTTAGTGCGCTATCAATCAGCAGTGCCATTCTTCGCTCTGACAAGCTACCGATCTCGGCAATGGCCAATGCAAGGTTATCTGCTGCCATTGCGACGGGCTCTGCGTGGAAGTTACCGCCCGAAATGATGTCGCCATCGTCAGCGAAAACTAGCGGGTTGTCGGATACTGCATTTGCTTCAATGTTTAAGGTTTCTGCTGAATTACGAATCTGCTGTAAACACGCCCCCATCACTTGAGGCTGACAACGCAGTGAGTAAGGGTCTTGAACCTTTTCACAACAAGTGTGTGATTCACCAATCTCACTCTTTTGATCAAGCATATGACGGTAAGCAAGTGCTGCATCCATTTGGCCACGGTGACCACGAACGCGGTGAATACGAGGATCAAACGGACGACGGCTACCTAGCGCGGCTTCTACAGACATTGCACCACACACGGTTGCAGACGCGAATAGGTCTTCAGCTGCGAATAGACCTTCTAATGCAAATGCTGTCGATGCTTGTGTGCCGTTTAACAGCGCCAGACCTTCTTTAGGTGCTAGCGTTATAGGCTCCAAGCCTGCGATCTGCATTGCTTCTAAGCCAGTGATGATCTTGCCGTTGTGGCGTGCTTGGCCTTCACCTAGCAGTACCGTACTCATGTGGGCGAGGGGAGCAAGATCTCCGGAAGCACCCACAGATCCTTTTTGTGGAACACATGGGTAAACCTGTGCGTTCACAAGATCGATAAGGGCATTAATCACTTTGAGGCGGATACCCGAGTAACCGCGAGACAAGCTGTTAATCTTTAACACCATCATCAAGCGAACAGTTTCATCAGACATGAATTTACCAATGCCCGCCGCGTGAGAAAGCACGATACTTTTCTGTAGTACTTCTAAATCCTCAGGGGCGATTTTGGTATTTGCTAACAAGCCAAAACCCGTGTTGATGCCATACACAGTGCGATCTTCAGCAATCACTTGTTCGACAACGTGCATGCTCGCTTCTATATCAGGAATCGCTGCAGGATCGAGAGATAAATTCACAGGGCTACGGCTAATCTTACGCAGTTCAGGCAGGCCTAGAAGTCCTGGCTTAAGTAATAAATTCAACATGTTTTCTCCAGACATTAAAGGCGACGAAGTTCTTCGTTTAGCATAGGTAAATCAAGCTTCTGCTCTTTAGCACACTGCTTGGCAATATCGTAACCCGCATCAGCATGACGCATAACGCCAGTAGCCGGATCATTGTGAAGTACACGAGCAATACGTTGTGATGCATCTTCGCTACCGTCACAACAAATCACCATACCCGAGTGTTGTGAGAAGCCCATGCCAACGCCGCCGCCATGGTGCAGAGAAACCCATGTTGCGCCACCAGCTGTGTTCAGAAGGGCATTCAAAAGAGGCCAATCAGAAACTGCATCAGAGCCATCCATCATGCCTTCTGTTTCGCGGTTCGGGCTTGCTACTGAGCCCGAATCTAGGTGGTCACGACCGATAACAACGGGTGCTTTCAGTTCGCCATTTTTCACCATTTCATTGAATGCTTGTCCTAAACGTTCACGATCTTTCAATCCAACCCAACAGATACGAGCTGGTAGGCCTTGGAACTGAATGCGTTCACGCGCCATATCTAGCCAGTTATGTAGATGTGGGTTGTCAGGAATCAGTTCTTTTACTTTTTGGTCTGTTTTGTAGATGTCTTCTGGGTCGCCAGAAAGGGCAGCCCAACGGAACGGACCGATGCCTTCACAAAATAAAGGTCGTATATAGGCTGGAACGAAGCCTGGGAAATCAAATGCGTTTTCCACACCTTCTTCCAGTGCCATTTGGCGAATGTTGTTGCCGTAATCTACGGTCGCAGCGCCACGGTACTGAAGATCTAGCATAGCTTGTACTTGAATGGCCATGGACTGCTTAGCGGCTTTCACTACTTTAGCTTCATCAATGGTTCGTTCTTGTGCTGCTTTCTCCATCGTCCAACCTTGCGGCAAGTATCCGTTCAGCGGATCGTGGGCAGAGGTTTGGTCAGTCACTACGTCAGGCGTGATATTGCGTTCAACAAGCTCTGGGAATACGTCTGCTGCGTTACCGAGTAGGCCAACAGAGATTGGCGTGTCTGATTCTTTAATCATAGCCATCGCTTCATCGATGCTGGTGGCTTTTTTGTCGACATAACCAGTACGCAAGCGGTAATCGATTCGTGATTCATCACATTCAACCGCAATCATCGAGAAACCTGCCATTGTTGCAGCAAGAGGTTGAGCACCGCCCATGCCGCCAAGACCACCCGTTAGAACCCACTTACCGTTTGCTTCGCCTTGAAAGTGCTTCTTCGCGATAGCAACAAAGGTTTCGTAAGTACCTTGAACGATGCCTTGAGAGCCAATGTAAATCCAGCTACCTGCTGTCATTTGGCCGTACATCATCAAGCCTTCTTTATCGAGCTCGTTGAAGTGCTCCCAGTTTGCCCAGTGTGGAACAAGGTTAGAGTTCGCGATCAGTACGCGAGGCGCGTTTTTATGAGTCGGGAACACGCCCACAGGTTTACCTGATTGAACAAGTAACGTTTGGTCGTCTTCTAAACGCTCCAATACTTCAACAATCTTGTCATAACATTTCCAATCACGCGCCGCGCGACCGATACCGCCATACACAACCAGTGCATGTGGATGTTCTGCCACATCAGGGTCTAGGTTATTCATCAGCATACGCAGTGGTGCTTCTGTTAACCAAGATTTAGCGCGCAAAGTGGTACCATGAGGTGCGCGAATTTCGCGAGTCGTGTCGAGACGAGGGTCACTGTTGTGGTGTTCCGTCATTTTGGAATTCCTTCTGTTTCACGTTATATCGTTGTAGTTGTAGTTGTAGTTGTAGTTGTAGTTGTAGTTGTAGTTGTAGTTATCGGTATAGCTGGATTAGTCGCTGGCCATTGCACTGGCTATATCCCAACACAAACGTGCCGCCAATCGAGCCGTTTGGCCATCGATGTCGTAGTCTGGGTTGTATTCCGCAATGTCCGCGATAATGAGTTTTTCTCTGTGTTGGAAAATCTGTTCTAGAAAAGGAGCAAGTGCTTCATAGCTCACGCCTCTTGCCGCTGGTGCACTTACGCCCGGTGCTGCCGCTGCTGGGAATACGTCAAGGTCGATAGTGAGATAGAGATAATCACACTCAGCGATGAATTTTTGCAACTTAACCAGTTGAGCGACTTGGTTTACTTGGGTCATGTTGCGGTCGTGTTCATACCAAACACCTAGTTGGTCAGCTTTGTTAAACAGCGCTTTGGTATTACTAGCCGCGCTAACGCCAAGACAAGCGTAATGAAACGGCCATTGATACGTTTGGCTGTAATTACTTATTTGGTTGAAAGGTGTGCCTGAGCTCGGTTTAACATCAGCGATGTCGCTTTCAAATTCACGAAGATCAAAATGAGCATCAAAGTTAACGATGCCAATCTTAGGTTTGCGTACTGGCTGATCTTTATCAAGGCGTTCCGCATTATGTAGGTGCTCCGTTTGATGTAAATGCTCAGCGAGGCCTTGGAACGATGCCCAAGCAACCTCGTGACCACCGCCAAGGGTAATCACTTTGTTGGTTGATAAAGCATTGGCAATAACCGAAGCACACTGTTTTTGACTGACTTCAAGTTGGCCATCATTGCACTCGATATCACCGAGATCCGCTATGTGTGCGTCACTGTGCCAAGCCATATTCGCCAGAGCTTGGCGTATCAGGTTAGGCGCTTGTTTCGCACCCACGCGTCCTTTATTTCTTGCAACACCGGCATCACTGGCAAAGCCAACCAAGGCGATGCCGCGGTCATTAAGCTCGTCACTTAAATCACTATGTTGCACTTGTTTGGTAATGTGATGTACGCGTGTGCCGAGTGCGCCATCTTCAAGATCATTACGCCCAGTCCACACGAAGTTATGTACGGTTTCTGAGTTCTTTTGAATGCCGTTGGAATTAGATTGAGTCATGACACACCTCGCCATTAACAATGCGTTTATGCAGATGAGGAACACCAACTTGATAGCTCAGATCTGCTGGGTGCTCGAGATTCCAGATAGCCAAATCAGCGGCATAACCCACTTCGACTTTGCCTTTGGTTTGTGAGTCGCCAATGGCAGCGGCTGCGTTACAAGTTACACCACGCAGTGCTTCTTCAGGCGTCGTGCCAAATAAGGTGCAGCTCATGTTCATCATCAGCGTCAAATCAGCAAAGGGAGACGTGCCGGGGTTTAAGTCGGTCGCGATCGCCATTGGAATGTTGTGCTCGCGAAGTAGGGCAACAGGCGGCTGTTGAGTCTCTTTCAAGAAATAGAAAGCGCCGGGTAGCAAGGTCGCAACTGTGCCTGATTCTGCCAGTGCCTTGACTCCGGTTTCATCTAAGTACTCAACATGGTCAACAGAGAGTGCGCCGTATTTAGCTGCAAGCGCACTACCACCCATATTCGAAAGCTGTTCTGTGTGACCTTTAATCGCGAGCCCATGCTTTTTGGCTGCTGCAAATACACGTTCGGTTTGTTCTAGGTTGAAGCCGATAGATTCGCAGAAGACGTCAACTGCATCGGCTAGGCCTTGCTCTGCAGCTTTAGGAATGATCTCTTGGCAAACCAGATCGATATAGCTGTCCGGTTGTTCTTTATATTCAGGTGGCACAGCATGCGCTGCAAGGAGAGTGGTGGTGATCTTAATTCGGCGATGATTCTCTAAGGCTTTGGCTGCGCGTAACATCTTGAGTTCGTCATCAAGCGTTAAACCATAACCCGATTTTACTTCGATGCTGGTTACGCCACTTCTTAGCAGGCCATCGAGTCTCGGTAGCGCCATTTCAACCAGTTCGGATTCTTGCGCTGCTCGTGTCGCGGTTACTGTCGCTAGAATGCCACCGCCTTGCTTGGCGATGTCGGTGTAAGACACACCATTCAAACGTTGCTCAAACTCGTTGGCACGATTACCCGCAAATATAAGGTGAGTGTGGCAATCAATCAGCCCTGGAGTGACGAGCTTGTTTTTGCAGTCATAGGTGATGTAATCCGCAGAGCTATCAATGCTCGGTTGTTCTACCTCAGAAGCAAGTACGCCTTGGTTTGAACAAGAGATGGACACGATCTTACCGTCTTCGATAACGATATCTTGAGGGGAAGAGGGCTGATAACCATCGGCTCCCGAACTCATGGAGACCACTCGTGCGTTTTTGAGGATCAAATTCATAATCACCTAGATCTTTGCTAAACATTAAATGTATATACAAATAAATAGGCTAAACGCTGACCCGAATCAAGTTGATGTTGCAAAAATGTGATCGTCGATCAGGATGATGTTCTTTAATCTAGAAGTATCTTGGAGCTTAATTTGTACTTAGAACCAGGATGGTAGAGCAATGCAAAGCTGATTAGGCGCTCTTTACTCCATGTTCTTCTATTCAAAAGTAGGCAAGGCTCTGATTCAGATAGTTTTAGTGACGTTCTGATTTGAGAGTCAGGAATAATGGCTTCAACCGTGTGCTCGATAGCACTTAACGGGCAGCTTTTTGAAAGGTATTCATTGGGTGTCGAGGTTGAAAAGTCTTGCTCTAGGTATTTTGGGGCGGCTTGAGAGTTCACCCAACGCGCTTCCAGTTGTATCGGTGCGTTGTCGGCAAAGTGTATGATTTCACTATAGAACACTTCAGCATTGATCATCACTCCTAACCGTGTAGCCGTGCTTTCATCAGCTTTGATGCTATCGTGTTTGATAACTTGGCTAGTATACGTTTGGCCACGGTCTTTGATCTCTTGCGCGATGTTGTTGATATCAAGCAGCGGAGATTGCGCTTTTTCGTCTGGTTCACAAACAAAAGTGCCGAGCCTTGGCTTCCTGATGAGTTTGCCTTCAGACACCAGATCTCGAATGGCTTTATTCACTGTCATTCGACTCACTTTGAACTGCTCAGTGAGTTCTAGCTCTGTGGTTATCTGGTAACCCACTGGCCAGTGACCACTGGTGATATTGTCGTCTATGAACTGTTTTATCTGAAGGTAGAGCGGCGCTTTCGACATAATGAAACCTTATTTGATTATACAAATAGAGTAACGGATTTATTCACGATTTCAACATTTCCTCGGGCAATGTGACCTTATTCAACATAGATGGGGCAAATTGCTTGATTCTGTGAGGCAAGTGTCGCAAATTGTCACGCAATAACTATTCGTAAATCAGATAATTAGAAAGGGAAATAATATGTTTAAGAAATTAAAGGCCTCGTTGGGCATCGGTGCAGCAAAAGTTGATACCGTCTTAGATAATGTTGAAGTTTTCCAAGGTGGAGAGTTGTCTGGCAATGTTCACATTGTTGGTGGTGACGCTGAGCAACAAATCGACCTGATTAACTTAGTTCTCAACACAGAAGTAAAAGTTGAAACGGAAGACAGCACCAGCTACGAAACCTTTTCACTGGGTCGTATTCAAGCGGTAGAGCCTTTCGTTATCCAACCGGGTGAAACCAAACTGGTTCCATTCCGTCTTAAGTTAAATGATGAAACGCCAGTCACCGCGTTGAACGCGCAAATGAATCAGTGTCACGTGTGGGTAGAAACCAACCTAGATATAGGCTTCGCGATTGACCCTAAAGACCGTGACTTCATCTCCGTACACCCATTGCCAACGGTCGCTAAAATTATCCAAGGTGTTGAAGCATCGGGTATGGCAATGGTGAAAGCAGACGTAGAGAAGGGCTTCTTAAAAGGCAACAGCTTTGCTTCTCGTTCGGGCTGTTACCAAGAGATTGAATTTCGCAGTGGTGGCTTTATGAATAATAAAGAGATCGAGCTGTCATTCATCGTTGAAGGCTCAATGGTTCACTGCTTAGCAGAAATCGACCGTTCAATGAGCTTCCGTGGCGACCAATACATCTCATTCAGCTTGCCTGCTAACGCTGCTGACTCAGACATCCGCAACGCTGTATCAAGAATCATGAGTGCGTAGTTGCTCTCTCTGTTAGTAGTTACTCTTTCTATTAGTAGAGACAAGACAGTAAGATTTCTAAAGCCGAACTTTTTAGTTCGGCTTTTTTGTTTCTACTCTCTCGACCTGAAACGTGTTTACCACTGATGCCGATAGGCCAATTGAAAAGCGACATCGGTGGAGTTGTCCATGTTGAAGATGTTCTCGATTATGGATATCTCGACCGCTGAGCGTTGCATGAGATAGCGATACCCAAACATCACTTCATTCGCGGCTTCTGAAAATTCAGTGTCACCGTCTTCATACCAACGATACTCAAGGTGCAACTCGTGGTGTGATATCCCCCCATTCAGGGCCAAATTATAATAAGAGATTTTGGAGGAACTGAGTTCCAATATCTTAAGTTGTGAGTTTTGATACATGTTGGTTAGAACTTATAGGAACCTAGAGGAATATCATGTATTTTTATAGCAATTCATTATATTAAAATCAAAGAGATAGCATGGGCTGTAAGACTATTGGGACAAGTTGGTATCCGTTACGTGAATCTATGTTTGCTAAACGAGCAGATAAAACCCTCGTTAGTGAAAAAAACAGTGGGCTTCCTAGTGAGCTCCATGAGTTTTTTGGCATTGATACAACAGTGAAAAGACAGGTTGTCGAGCTGGAAGTCAACGGTAAGCTGATAAGCGCAAATGTTACGCAAAAAGACCCGTCTAGGTATCAAATAGACCTAAGTTCGATTATTGCTGAGTTATCTCCTCTGAAGTTCGAAATTGACAAAGAAGCACTGATTTTCGAGAAGCATGCATCCAAAATTGAGGTTCGCCTCTCTAACCTAGATTTGATATATCAAAATTACTTTTTTAAGAGCCTGGAAGAGTGGCACTCGAAACGTCTTCAATGGGCAATGCAGAAACAGGGTGAAATCGTACCTTGGAAAGATATAAATCAATCTGATTTCATGATTTGCTCAACGGCGAAAGGTATATATAAGCCCAAAGATATGCCTTTTGCATTGTCAGTAAAGCAAACGTTAAGTAGTCCATATGCAGATGAATTACCCGTTTATGATGAAGATGGGAATTGGAGCTATAAGTATTACCAAGAAGGTGAACCAAATTCTAAGGCCGATAATTATGCGACCAATCAAGGTCTAAATTACTGCAAGCTGAATAATATCCCTGTTGTAGTTTGCATTCAGGAAGCTAAAAAGCCGCAACCTGTAACGTATAAGATTGTGGGTATTGGTCGAGTTGCGTCTTGGAAGGATGGAATTTTTACCATTCAAAGTATCAACACTCTCACGTATAAACGTCATCAAGATTTAGCTATTGATAAGATCTCTGATTCACAAAGTGCGAATAACCAATATGACCCGAGAGATGAACAAGATGGCCGTGAACGAGCTTATCGACAGATAGTCGCAAGACGCGGGCAGGCTGCTTTCAGACGTTCATTGTTAAGAGCTTATAACTCTCGTTGTGCCATTACTGGAACAAGCATTGAAGGTGTTCTGGAGGCCGCTCATATAACGCCATATAACGGCGCTGATTCAAACCATGTTACCAATGGCATTCTATTACGAGCTGATATACATACTTTATGGGATCTGGACTTATTAGCTATTGACGAAGAGACATACACGGTCCTGATTGCCGATGAGCTTAAAGGTAGTGTCTATTCTGATTTGAAAGGGAAGGCGGTGTCATTACCTGAAGACGTAAATGACAGACCTTCTAAAACTTGCTTGTCTATACATCGAAATACTTTTGGTCTGTAGGTACCTCTGACGCCTTAAGGGTTGCAAACGCGGACACACCGCGCGAAATAAAAATTTTTTGGGTTATATGGTCACCACCACTCCTAAGGGTTTTCCAATATGGTTGGAAAAACCAAGGTTGAGCATGATGCGTAACGCAGTGACAAAATCTGATTTTAAATCACAAATTAAGCAATTGGTTGAGTGTAATATTGATTGCATATTTTTATTTTAAAACAGAAGGAGTTAACGATGGAAGAGCTTCATCGACGTATAGCGCATGCTTTGCATAAAGATGGTTGGAATTTTGAAGGAGGAATTCGAGCCTCATTACTTAAAGGTGCAAAAAGAATCAAGCCAGATGAGTATGAGGTGGGTATGAAAGGTAGCTTGTTTTGTCCTATGTGCTTTACGAATTTAAATAGAGTGCCACATGACAGAGAACATACAACTTCCAGTATGGAAGCTCATTTTAGACATCTGCCCAAGTACAAAGGAATCTTTTGCGCTTTGCGCTCTGCTAAAGCCGAAGGTAAAAAGTACACTAGCTCAGAATCAGTAAAGCAAGCGATTGATAATGAGGAACTAGTAATAGTTAGCGGTTTTATGAAAGACAAGCCAGAACAACGCCTACCAGGAGAACCTAAACCATTTGACGACGCTCAAATTGAAGATGTCGAAGGGCCGGAGGCTGACGTACCTTTGGGGGTTCATGATGGGGAGTCATTTAAAGTTCCAAGTAAGGTTACTTCTTTAAGAGGCATATGTCGTAACTTTGATAAAAACTATTATCGCTATTATTTTTTCCCAGGCTATCAGCATGCAATTGCTCTGACATCGCTTATTCATGACGCTCGAAATGTTAAAGACGAAGACACAAAACCTAAACTTTATGTAGTCAAACTTAAGAATTCTAATCATTTTGGGAATCCACCAGGAGATAACAATATTCGTATGACTTTTATTGAAAAGTCTACAGAAGTGAAAGACTTTTGCATTAAAACTCCTCACTGGCTTCAGCATGAGCACGGAATCGGAGATGAGACGGAAGGGCGTTACGCTTTGGTCTATGGAAAAGCAACTGAGAATGGTATCGGCTTGTGTTTTGAGGACCTTGGATGGGGTGAATTAGCATTAATACCAGAGAAGTATAACTACCTAATTGAAGATGTTTATACCGTTGCTCATCAAGCTAACTAAATAACGTTAAAGGCACCAATCGGCGCCTTTAACTATTTTAAGTCACTAACTCTTTCCTTTCACTGTCATCAACTCCGCTAATCTAGAATTCGCCGTCTCAGCAATCTTTGCTATCAAAATTTCCCAATATGTAAAGTTTAACTTTTCAATTTCATTTCTTGTTTCTTCCTACTAAAGTAGGTTAAAATAGGAAATGAAGCGTTGCAGCTCGAATTACTCCAGAAGGAATATAAATGAATACGAATGTTGTAAAAACTTGGGAGTCAGATGAAAGCTCCCTACAAGAAGAGACAGTTCTTAATATCGATAAGCGTGTGTTTATTGATGCGATACAAAGTGGGATCTATCAGTATAAAAGCGTGAACAAATTTCATCCAATAACCGCCGCTGGTTCTAGAGCTTGGGAAGAGATCGTTTCTTCTTTTCGTCAAATGGTAGTTGATCAAAACCAAGGTTGGAAAGCCATACATAAAGACGGAATGCCTCTATTAGTTAATTCATCTGAACAACTTACTATCGTTATCACTAGCGGTGATTCTAATACTGGCATCGATGGTGACATACAACCAAGAACACGAAATCAAAAAGGGCAAGCGACCCAAAGTTTTGTAGAAGCAAACTATCCTCTTTTCGAAGATGTTGCTACTATTGATATATTACCTAGTACGGCAGATGGCCATGAAACATGGGTATTTCTATACCACATAGACAGAGGTAAATTAGAGGTGAGATTCGAGCTTGCTCTACCTACAGAAACTGCTTTGTCAGGCTCTAAAGGAAGAGTGAAGATTTCAAGCTGGTCTCATAGGCATTTGTTTGAAGCCGTTCCGTTCGATGGACAGATTTCAAACCCAATCCCACCTACATTTACTGATGATGAAGCAGATTTTTTCGACCCTATTAAGAAGTAAGTAGTAGAAAATATGTCAGTTAAATTTAATCCATCGAGGCTAAAGTTAGCCAGAACAAGGAGACAACTTACTTTCAAAACATTGGCTAGTGAAGTAGGTTTGACGCCTCGCATGGTATCAGAGTACGAGAAAGATTATTGTAACAGTGAGCCGCCAGAAGCGACTGTCGAGGCTTTTTCACGTGCTTTGAATTACCCACCAGAATTTCTTTTAGATGAAGATGCAATAGAAAACGTATCTAAAGATACGGTATCTTTCCGCTCGTTAAAAAGTATGAAAGCAGCTCAAGAGCACGCGGCCATAGGGGCTGGGCAAATCGGTGTAATCATCAATGACTTTTTTGAGAGTAGATACTCATTAAAAGATGCCGAATTGCCTGATTATAACGGCTATGAGCCGGAAGTTGCTGCAGAGGCATTGAGGCAAGAGTGGGGGCTAGGAAATTACAGTATTAGCAATATGATTCACCAACTTGAAAAGCATGGTGTTCGAGTGTATTCACTCGCAGAAAATACCCAAGACGTAGATGCGTTTTCATTTTGGAAAGGAAATGTTGCCTATGTTTTCCTGAATACTAAAAAATCAGGCGAGCGCAGCCGCTTTGATGCCGCTCACGAGCTTGGTCATTTGATCTTACATAAGCATGGAACAGCACAGGGTAAAGACGCCGAAGCAGAAGCAGATAAGTTTGCTTCCAATTTTCTGATGCCAAGAAGTACTATTTTGCCCTATAAGGGAAACAATATTTCTATCGAAAGCATTCTAACGCTTAAACATAACTGGAAAGTTTCCGCTATGGCGCTCATTGTACAGATGCGCTCTGTTGGTGTTTTAAGTGAATGGCAATATAAGTCTTTAATCATAGTTGCAAGTAAAATGGGGTTGAGAACGCGAGAAATTGATGGGATCACGCGTGAACAATCGCACGTCATTAGCAAGATTTTGGCAGCGCTAGAATCAGAAGGTGTGTCTATTGCATCACTAGCTAAGATGTTACACCTGCCTTTAGATGAAGTTACGAGCCTATTGTTTAGCTTTGGCGTAGTTCATAGTGACTTTACTAATACAGCTAACAGGCAAACACCCTCCCATAAGCCAGCACTAAGATTAGTGAAATAGATTAAGCCCCTTTAAATGGGGCTTTTTTATAACTGGAACTTTGCATATACAGAGACTAAAATCATGTTAACTGTATATATAGCCAGTTAATGATGAAATCTATACGCTACCGTCAAAACTACAAATACCATGTCTACACTAGAAATGATCGAGGTTTGATCCCTGCATTGCTACGTGATGGAGAATACGCCTTTAAGCCATTTGGCGGCTTTCTGCCGTTTGAAGATAGTGAAGAGTATCAGTTCGTAAAACTAGTGAGCCTGACAGCCTACACGGTTGAGAAGGAAGGGGTAGAGGTTTGGGAAGACATTCGACCTGGCTACTACGTACTCGGCTGCTATCGATTCGGCGCGTACTTTATCCTCGAAAGAAATGATGGTCTTTTTACACTTGAAAAATGACACATTTATGTACCTATTTACGTCCAAATAAATTTATGCGGATATTTTATAGTTAATAATATTTGTGGGTGCTCAGGTGGGCAAAGAATCGAAAAATAAAAGCGTTTAATAATTTACCATACGTATGATTTGTGACTACCACTTGCACTCAAGTGGGTGTATAAATGCATATAAAATTATGGGGTTATAGGAGCTGCGATGTCTGTTCGCAATATGAAATCAGTCTTTATGCCTGAAGATGATAAATATTTAGATGCAAATGAGTATTTAGACCATTGTGACGACGATGATTTTTTTAAATTCCGTCGACGAATAGAAGAGTCTCGGAAGAGTAACCCTATAGCTTTATGTGATGTCTGCTACCAGCCAGTAGTATTGAGGGGAACAACTGATCGGACAAAGTATTTTGCTCACCCCAAAAACTCTGAAGATTGCCCAATAAAAGTTACATCTCAATTTACTGTTGATGAACTATTGGCGATGCAATTTAATGGAAAAAAAGAGAGTCGAGCTCATCGAGAACATAAAAACCTTATCGCGGGAATAATACGAAAAGACACTTTTTTTGAAGATGAGGTTGCCATTGAGCCCACATATAGAGAAAAGCATAGTTTTGGAGTAGCTAAGCGGTGGCGTCGACCTGATATTAGCGCAGTGTACAAAGCTGGCAATCAAAATGTCGTCTTCGAGCTTCAAATCTCGACCACGTTTTTAGATGTGATTATTAAGCGTGAAGACTTCTATAGAGAAAATGACACTTATATAGTGTGGGTTTTTCTTGATTTTGACCCTGAAAAATTCACCTCTTTAGATATTAGCTATGCGAATCGAGCTAATGCATTTGAATTTGACGACGTAGCTAAAGAGAAGTCTCTTCAAGAGGGGAGGCTTTTTTTAACCTGTCATTATCGAGTACCACACCAGAATGATGATTTGACAATATGGTATAAGTGGGACTCCATCTTAGCTGATTTCTCAGAGCTTAATTTTGACCATTTAAGTAAAAAAATATATGCAGTGGATACCGAAGCTATACTCGCCAATGTAAAACAAAATATAACTGACGAAAAAAAGAATCGGGCCGAGCTGGCAAGATTGAAAAAAATCCAAGATGAAGAAGTTCAAGAGAAGATCCGTCTCATCATTGAAGATGAAAGAGAAAGGCAAAGAAAAGAACAAGAGCTAAGACTTTCGCGTCTTCGCGATACAAACAGAACATCTAACACTTCAGCTTTTGATAAACAATCAACTCGAAATACGTATGCTAATAGAAGAAGTTCCTCTATTAGCAGTAGTTTCGCCTCAGCATCAGGTGTAAGTAAATCATTTGGAGATACGCGTCTATGCTCTAACTGCGGAGTTAGAGAGACCCCAAGAAAAATTGGAAGTGCGCTTTTCTGCAAAAATTGTACATATGCGTTTGACCAATGATCATAAACTAACTGTCATTTAGAGATGACAGTTTTCCTCGACCTCATGTCTAGTGCATTATTGTCATTTCATATAATTTCGTTACAATGTTCGGCTACTCACAAATGAGGCATCTGTATTTGCTTTTATGTGGGTATCTTTATTATGCATATATCTCCGATCAACATACTTGTTGGTTGAAAAACATATATTAAACATTTTCATGTGTTGCTTGGTGTGCAACACCACTGTAAAGGACAAATAATGCCAATTATTACTCTTCCTGACGGTAGTCAGCGTCAATTTGACAACCCTGTATCAACTCTAGATGTTGCCCTATCAATCGGTCCTGGTCTTGCGAAAGCAACCATTGCTGGTCGTGTAGACGGCGAGCGTGTTGATGCTTGTGATCTTATCGAAAACGATGCAAGCCTAGAAATCATCACAGCTAAAGATGAAGTTGATGGCCTTGAGATCGTTCGTCACTCTTGTGCTCACCTTTTAGGTCACGCGATTAAGCAGCTTTTTCCAGAAGCGAAAATGGCGATCGGTCCTACCATCGATAACGGTTTCTACTACGATATCGACCTTGAGCACTCTCTAACGCAAGAAGATCTAGAAAAGATTGAAAAGCGTATGAAAGAGCTAGCGAAGACCAAGTATCAGGTTGTTAAGAAGAAAGTTAGCTGGCAGGAAGCGCGTGACGCATTCGAAGCTCGCGGCGAGACTTACAAAATCGAAATCTTGGATGAGAACGTTTCTAAAGACGATCGTCCAGGCCTGTACCATCATGAAGAATACATCGATATGTGTCGTGGTCCACACGTTCCACATATGGGCTTCTGCCAACACTTCACACTACTTAACGTAGCGGGTGCTTACTGGCGTGGTAACAGTGACAACAAGATGCTTCAACGTATCTACGGCACTGCATTCCACGACAAGAAAGCACTTAAGGCTCACCTAGTGCGCCTAGAAGAAGCGGCTAAGCGTGATCACCGTAAAATCGGTAAGCACTTAGATCTATTCCACATGCAGCAAGAAGCTCCAGGTATGGTGTTCTGGCACCACAACGGCTGGACTATCTTCCGTGAGCTAGAAGTATTTATCCGTCAGAAACTGACTGAGTACGATTACCAAGAAGTAAAAGGCCCATTAATGATGGACCGTGTTCTTTGGGAACGCTCTGGTCACTGGGATAAGTACGCTGAAGCGATGTTTACGACTTCTTCAGAGAACCGTGAATACGCGATTAAGCCAATGAACTGTCCTGGTCACGTTCAAATCTTTAACCAAGGTTTGAAATCTTACCGTGATCTACCGCTACGTATGGCTGAGTTTGGCTCATGTCACCGTAACGAGCCGTCTGGCGCACTTCACGGCATTATGCGTGTTCGTGGCTTCACTCAAGATGATGCTCACGTATTCTGTACTGAAGACCAAGTTCAGCAAGAAGTTAAAGCTTGTATTGAAATGGTTTACGATACTTACACAACTTTCGGCTTCGATAGCATTGTTGTTAAGCTATCTACTCGTCCAGAACAACGCGTAGGTTCAGACGAAATGTGGGACCGTGCAGAGGCTGACCTTAAGCAAGCGCTAGAGGCAATGGACATTGCATACGAGATTCAAGAAGGCGAGGGTGCGTTCTACGGACCTAAGATTGAATTTACTTTGCATGATTGTTTGGACCGCGCATGGCAATGTGGTACAGTGCAGCTCGATTTTGCATTACCAGAACGTTTAGGTGCAACTTACGTAGGTGAAGATAACGAGCGTCACACGCCAGTTATGATCCACCGCGCGATTTTAGGTTCACTAGAACGCTTCATCGGTATTCTTATTGAAGAATACGCTGGCTTCTTCCCAACGTGGTTGGCGCCAGAACAAGCAATTGTTATGGGCATTACAGACAAACAGTCTGAATATGTACAAGAAATTGCGAAAAAACTGCAAAAAAGTGGATTTAGAGTCAAAGCAGACTTGAGAAATGAGAAGATTGGCTTTAAAATCCGCGAACATACTTTGAAACGTGTACCGTTCATGCTTGTGTGTGGTGACCAAGAAATGGAAGCCGGCGAAATTGCAGTACGTACACGTAAAGGTAAGGACCTTGGCAAATTTAAAGTGGATGACTTTATTTCATACATCCAAGCTGAGGTTTCAAGCCGTAAGCTCAATCTGGAGGAATAGCTATTAAAGGCGGAAGACGTGGCCAACAACCGGCCAAACAAAACCAGCACCGTTTAAACGGTGACATTCGTGGCGTTCGTGAAGTGCGTCTAACTGGCGCAGACGGCGAAGCTGTTGGTGTAGTAACAATCGCGGAAGCGATGGAAGCTGCAAATGAAGCTGGTATGGATCTCGTAGAGATCAGCCCTAACGCCGAGCCGCCAGTTTGTCGTGTGATGGACTACGGTAAGTTCCTCTTCGAGAAGAGCAAAGCTGCGAAAGAGCAGAAGAAAAAGCAAAAGCAGGTTCAGATCAAGGAAATTAAATTCCGACCTGGAACTGATATTGGAGACTATCAGGTAAAACTACGCAACCTGACTGGTTTCCTTGAAGACGGCAACAAAGTGAAGGTAACAATTCGCTTCCGTGGCCGCGAAATGGCTCACCAAGAAATCGGTGTTGACGTTCTTAATCGTTTGAAAATCGATACTGAAGAATTTGCAGTTGTCGAATCTTTCCCAACGAGAATTGAAGGTCGCCAGATGATCATGGTGTTGGCCCCTAAAAAGAAGTAATTAACGGCTTTACAAGTAATTAAACCTTGCAGCCCTAGGCTGTAGGGTTTTATTCGCCCTAATTACTATGTTATTAACAACTCAACAATGCGGAGTTATTCATCATGCCTAAGATGAAAACCAACAAAGGTGCTGCTAAGCGTTTCCAGAAAACTGCTGGTGGTATTAAGTTTAAGCACGCTGGTAAACGTCACATCCTGACTAAGCGTACTACTAAGAACAAGCGTCAGCTTCGTCCGAACTCAATCCTTCCAAAATGTGAAGTGGCTGCAGTTCTACGTATGATGCCATACGCTTAATTCTTTTTAGTTTATAAATTCGTTTAGTTTAGGAGAAGCATAATGCCTCGCGTAAAACGTGGTGTACAAGCTCGTGCACGTCATAAGAAAGTTCTAAAACAAGCTAAAGGTTACTACGGAGCACGTTCACGTGTTTATCGTGTAGCTTTCCAAGCAGTTACCAAAGCTGGTCAATACGCTTACCGTGACCGTCGCAACAAGAAACGTCAATTCCGTCAACTTTGGATTGCACGTATCAACGCGGCATCTCGTCAAAATGGTCTATCTTACAGCCGTTTCATCAATGGCCTTAAGAAAGCATCTATCGAGATCGACCGTAAGATTCTTGCTGACATCGCAGTATTCGACAAAGCAGCATTTGCTGTTCTAGTTGAAAAAGCGAAAGCATCTCTATAATTTAGAGTTTGCTTAAAGGTTTAAGAAAAGGAGAACTTCGGTTCTCCTTTTTTATTGCCTGCTATTTGGCTCTTGATAGAGATTCCCTAATCCTTCCTTCGTCAGTCTATGGAATGACGAGATCAACGGCTCGCATTAGCGGTCGGCCTTTCTATATTTCATTCGCTTCGCTTTCCTTTCTGTTATATAACTTAGCCTCAATATTACCTTTAACTAATACTAGGTTTTTTATGAGCGCACCGACTACTATGACGTTCTTCGAGCGTTTTGAAACTGATATCCTTTCTGGCAAAAAGACCATTACTATTCGCGATGAATCTGAACGCGACTACCAACCAGGTAGCGTTGTGGAAGTATCAACACTAGAGCAGGGACGTGTGTTTTGTAATCTTAAAATCATCAGCGTTGAACCAATCTTGTTTGATGACTTAGGTGAGTTTCATGCTCAGCAAGAGAACATGACGCTGCAAGTACTCAAAGACGTGATTCAAGATATCTATCCGGGTATCTCTCAGCTGTATGTGGTTTCTTACGAGCTTGTATAGCCGGCTTTTAATTGAATTTGTTGATTAATACAGTGTATAACGCTGAGAAATAGGATGGGGAGGTCGCAGTGAGTGAATTACAGAACGGAACAGGTCAGCAAATTTTGCTTCAACTTTATTGTCGTGAGCAAACTGATCAGCCGCTAGTTTCTCTAACTGATCTCGACATTGCTCTTTATGAAAGCGAAGGCTTTCTCGCGTGGTGTGATACAAAGCGTGCCTTAGTTGTTAGCGACATCGAAAACCGAGTATGGGTCAAGAGTTGCCCCGGCGGCTACATCACGGAAGTACACTTCAATGCTGACGGTTCTCTAACTGAATACCGTTTGTTCGACCGATTTGAAACAACAGGGCAGTGGCAGTTAGCAGACGGTTTGTTACACGTCGAGATTCTGAAGGGTGACAACCGCTACCAGTTTGCTGTTGTGGCTCGTGCTGACCTTAATATTCACTCTGCGGTGGAATATAAAAATGGTGAGCTGCATTCGTATCTGAAATTGGTGCAAGCTGAACGTTAATCCTTTTTAGTAGACCTTGTTTGCCCATTAAAATGAGTGATGTTCCAAAAATAACAAAGCCAACAGTGATGTTGGCTTTGTTGTTTTCAATTCGACCGAGTATTTCTAATCAACGCGCTATTAAGTTAAGCCATTAAACCATTAAACCATTAAGCCATTAAGCCATTAAGCCATTAAGCTTCGAAGTTCGCCAATCGAGTATAAAGCTCGCTGTCTTGATCTTGCTTTGCACAAACCGTCAGTAGGTCTTCAATAAAGTACTTCAATGCACGCGCTTCAATTCGGCGAATGCCTTGTTGCTGCTCTTCAGTCAGGTAACCGTAGATAGTCGCCGCTCCGAAGTCACCAAAGATCATCTGACCTTGTTCGTTAACTAAAGTGTTGTGTGCGTATAGATCACCATGACAAACTTTGTTGGCATGCAGGTGTTCAAACACATCAATCATCTGAGCTGTAATACTGTTGATCTGAGCAATTGAAAGCTCAAAGCCTTCATTGAACGTATCGCGAGTACAGCTTTCAAGAGTAGGAGGTAAGCCTAGGTTGTAATAGCTGCTTGGGATAAGTTCCATCACCAATGCGAGATAGTCTTGTTCATCTACTTGAGCTATCGACTTCACTAGGTTGTTATGTTGGCCTGCTTGAAGACACGCTTCAAGTTCATCGTGTGGGTAGCCGTCACTGGTCACTTCGCCTTTGAATACTTTAACGGCCACTTCTTGTGGGAAATCAAAGTCACGGTTTAACCAGTTAGCATGTGAAATTACGCCAGATGCACCTTGTCCAAGTACTTGATTGAGTGAGTAGCATTGCGAACTCGCGGCTGGCACGCTATCTAAGCTGCTTGGGTGTTTGCAAAACGGGTTACCCGCAAATGCCAACCAAGCCAGTTTTGGTAGCTTGATTAAGAACTCAGGGAACTCAGTCAGTTGGTTTGCAGACAGACGAACTAGCTCAAGGTTTGATAGGTTTTCCATGCTTTCTGGTAAAACGCGAATCTTGTTACCCGCTAATGCGAGTTTTTGTAGGCGTGGTCTTTCACCTAAAGAGTGAGGGAGAACCTCGATCGCATTGTCTGTCAGGATCAACCAACGTAATTGAGCAGGTAAAGATTGCTCGCTAACGGTTTTAATGTGGTTAGATTTGAAGCCAACCATTTCGAGATTAGGAAGTGACCCCAGAACATCAGGCAGGTGCGTAAACAGGTTATTCGACGCGAAGATAATACGCAGGTTAGTTAGCTGTGATAACTCGACTGGTAGGTCTGACAGTTGATTACCTGAAAGGTCTAGGATCTCAAGAGAATCTGCAAGCTCTATGATTTCTAGAGGAAACTCGGTGAGACTTTCCGATAGTTTTAGACGCTTAATACCTTTAAGTTGCCCTGATTTAAGTTGTTCTAGAGTATGCAAACCTTAGCCTTATGAATAGATGTTCGAGGCGCGTAGTTTACTTGTCTCAATCAAGAAAGGCGAGCACCGGAACGATGCTCGCTCAACTAAGCTAAGTGAACGAATTTACGAAGGTTAAAGTCGTATATGATTTTGGCTGACGCCGACCTCCTCAACAAAGTCGCTGTCATGACTCACCAAGATAAATGCGCCTTGGTATTCACGCAGAGCCGAAGCCAATATTTGCTTTGAGTCTATGTCCAAGTGATTGTCTGGCTCATCAAGCAAAAGAAGTGGGGCATCCTGTTTATGACTGACGATCAACATCGCCAACTTCATTTTCTCGCCACCACTGAGGTGAGCGACTTTGCGATATACAGACTCTCGCCTGAATCCAATTCCCGCTAGCAGGGTTCGCGCGTCGCTCTCTGTTAATCCAAAGCTATGCGTTGTTAAACTATCGAACATCGTATCGTTGTTGTCTAACAGACCAAAGTGTTGATCCAAATAGACGGTCGCCTCCAAGCGCTTAATCGAGCCTTTATAATTGGCGTGTTGACTGTGAATCGCTTTTAACAGTGTCGATTTTCCGCACCCGTTAGCCCCGGTTAGATAGCATCGTTCCCCTTGTGATAGAGAGAAGCTAATAGGAGCACCAGAACCAAAACTCAGGCGACACTCTTCAACGGTTAATAGTGAGTGATTTTTAGAACTATTCGCTTGTTGTAGGTACAACGCTTGCGGCTTCAGTTGCTCTTGCTGTTCTTTAAGAGATTGAAGCTTATGTTGGTTTTGAGCCTTTAAGTTCTTGTGGCTTGTTGCCGATGCGCCTTGGGTTCGCCCTGCTTTATCTTTCATGGCATCCAATAATATCTTGGGTTGGCTACCTGATTTTCGGAGTCGGTTACCTTGAGCCTCACGTTGTTGAGCTTTTTCCTTGTTAATCTGAGCTTGGCGCTCGAGTCGTTTTTTTTCCGATTGATGATGTGTTATCTGCTTGTCCAGTGCTTCACTTTGACTCGACATTTGCGTGAAGTAATCATCGTAGTTTCCTTTGTAGAAACGTAATCCCAAACTGTTGAGATGATAGATCCCTTCCATGTGTCTCAATAAGCTTCGATCGTGACTGACGACAAGCACTTTTCCTTCAAACAACTGGCACTGTTCTAGTAACCAATTACGCCCGTCGCTATCCAAATGGTTTGTCGGTTCGTCGAGAATCAGTACGTCGTAGTTTGATACGAATAAGCGATGAAGCTGCAATAGGGATAGCTGCCCGCCGCTCAATGTATGGCACGGTGTGGTTAACCCACTGGTTATTTTCAATGCGGCTAAAAGTTGCTTTGTGTTCGCTTGTAAATCCCAATCCTCGCCAACGATATTGAAGTGCTGAAGTTCGCAGCTGCCTTGTTCTATGGCATGTAATGCGTCTAACTTTTCGGTGATCCCCAAGAAGTCAGCAATGCTGGTTGTGCTATCCAATAGCTTTGAAGGCAACTGGGAGTAAAAGCCGATCGAGCCTTGTCTGGAAACACTGCCTGATGTGGGTTGTGTTTGCCCGACCAGTAACGAAAGCAGTAGTGACTTTCCAGCCCCATTTCTTCCGACCAAGCCTGTCAGGCGACAGCTCAAACTAAAGGTGATGTCTTTGAATAACCACTCACCAGTATCGAGCTGGAATGAGAGATTGTTGGCTAATATAGTAGGCATAAAAATACCTCCCTTTACGTGTAAACGAGTAAAAGGGGTGAGGCGCTTTTCTACATAAAATCCATGTCGGACTCTAACAGCAGATCGCCAAAGACGTTACTTAGGTAGCGTACCAATCAAAGATAGGAAATAGAGTGCTGATCTGATTTCTGTTTTTAAGGTACTGATCTTAAAGATGTAGCTTGTCAAAAAACGGATCTTTAAGAGCTTGATTTGTCGCGAAAATAGATGACGAAGTAACGCCCACTAACCCCGAGTGTCCAAATGATTTTTATAAAAATAAATCGGATGTCAGGATGTTAGTACTTCATTATGGCGTTATTCTCTTTTGAAATGATGGTGGGATGGTACTGAAAGAACGTACTCTGAGTCAATATGCTAAAGTGATTAAATTGTGTTCAAATGATTAAAGCGCCAGTGAGGCGCTCTAGAACGTTCTTTGGAAACCAGACTTTTCGACGGTAGTTACAGTTTCTGCCCACCGACGGCACGCCAGCACATGTCAAAGCTATCGCTGATGTACTTGGCTGACTGCTCTGGTGGTAACTCATTCTGCTCAGTCAACCAGTTTGCACAAATCAAAAAGTGGCTGTGGATGAAGTGCCTAACAAGGTTGATGTCTAACACCATCAGCTCACCAGTTTCCTGTCCTTTCAAAATGACCTCGTCTAACGATGCGAACATCTTTGAGACGATGACTTCTCGAGTTTGAGTCGTTGGGTCGAAATGAACATTGGTGAAAAACTTCATCGCAACTGGATTTTCTAGCGCCCATTCAAGCCCTGTGATCCACATGAACTTAAAGGCTTGGTAGCGATCTTGTTCAGCGATTTCTGTGTGCTGGTCAAGGGTAGAAAATAGCTCTATTTTCAGTTCACGAAACAGTTCATCAATCAGTAGAGATTTGTTCTCGAAGTGGTGAAACAGTGTCGCTTTTGCGACGCCTGCTGTTTTCGCTATTTGTCCTGTAGATGTGCCCTCTAGCCCTTGTTGAGAGAAGAGCAGAAGCGCAGCATCTAGGATTTTTTGTCTTTTAGTGATCATCGATTGAGTACTTTGAACATCAGTTTTTTGATTGGGTTGTTGTAAGGAGGATGCATTAACTTGGTGAAGTTGATTTTTCCTCTACTTAGAACGGTTTTGGCATGACTAAAGGTCTTGAAGCCTTCGATGCCGTGGTAGTGACCCATGCCTGAAGGGCCGATGCCACCGAACGGCGCGTCTTCTGCTGCCACATGTACTAAAGAGTCGTTAATGCAAACGCCACCGGAATGTGTGTTCGACAAGAACTGGTCTTGGGTTTCTTTAGTATGGCTCATCAGGTACAAAGCAAGTGGACGTTCTCTTGCTGTGATGTAGCTGATCGCTTCTTCAATAGAATCATAAGGCACGATAGGCAGAATAGGGCCAAACAACTCTTCTTGCATCGCGACCATGTCGTCATTCACTTCGGTGAGAAGGTGTGGTGTCATTCTGTGGTTCACATCATCTTGTGCTTGTTCTGTCACCGTGTGAACAACCGCGCCTTTCGCTTGCGCGTCTTCAATCACACCTTTCAAGCGATTGTATTGGCGCATATTGATGACAGAAGTTAAGTCCTTACTCTCAATACCTGCTTTATACAGTTTCTTGAAATAACGTTTATAGGCAGTGATGAACTCGTCCGTTTTATCTCGCGGCAATAATATGTAATCGGGTGCCACGCAAATCTGGCCAGCGTTTAAGCTTTTTGCAAACAGGATGCGTTCAACGGCGTCAGCCACATCAAAGTCAGGGGCAATGATGGTTGGAGATTTGCCGCCTAACTCCAAAGTTACTGGCGTTAAGTTGTCGGCTGCTGCTCTCATTACGTGCTTACCCACAACAGTCGAGCCAGTAAATAGAATATGGTCAAACGGGAGCTGACTAAATTTAGCAGAAACATCTGCTTCGCCTTCGATAATCGCAACCTGATCTTCGTTAAATCCTTCAGCCAACATGGCTTTTAAAACTCGGTTGGTCGCTGGAGTGAACTCAGACATCTTGAGCATTGCAGTATTACCTGCCGCCAGCGCCGTGATGAGGGGCCCTAAAGAGAGCATCACCGGGAAGTTCCAAGGAACAATGATACCGACAACACCAACTGGTTGATAATGAACGGTGATCTTCGCGGGTGTCAGCATTAAGCCTGCTTTTCTGCGAGATGGCTTCAACCATTTCTTAAGGTTCTTCAGGCTGTAATTGATCTGGTGAAGAGAAGGGGTGATATCAGCAATCAAGCTGTCATGTTTTGCACGATGGCCATAATCTTCAGACACCGCCTCAATCAATTGCCCTTGGTAGCGCATTAGCAACGCTTTTAATTCCGAGAGGTTTTTTCTTCTCTGCTCAAGCGTTGGATTAACATTACTGCGGTAGTGATTTTTTTGTCGGTTGAATATTTTATCCATGTCGTTGATGTTCGACGTGGTTGGTTCAAGGTCTAGATTATGGCTCATAGTATCCCCTAAATTCGAAAGCTGACCGATTGGTTGGTCAGTTGAAATTACAAGAATATCCATGTGAATACAAGATATGTGCAATAAAAGTTCAATAATTGAGCGGTTTCGACATTGAAGTGAGTGAGTTTTAGTTGGAAGAACGAAGTGTTTATAGGTATCGAATCACGGGATACAAGTTGTGTTTGTGATAGCGAGGGTTCAGATTGGGAAGTGCTCTTATTCGTCACTACTCTGACTTAACCTCACCCAATGACTAAGGGTTTTATGCTTCCAATGTATTTTATTCAGCTGATTTTTTATTAGAAAGTGCTTTGTGTTTAATGCGCTGTAGCTTGTTTCTTACCCTAAAACCTTGTAATACCTTACCTGCCACTTTAAGTCGGATCGTCGATAAAAAAACGCAATCGTCACCACAAATATCAATGGTTGGACTCGCTCTTCATAATATCGGTTAATGCAGCCAACAAATCGTTTTCGAGCGTTTTTTGTTGGGTTATACCTCGCTATTCCCAAGAGGTATCTTCTGTTGATGGCCCTATAGTGTGAGGTCTCTAGAATTGGAAAATTCGGTTAATTTGGAACGCATCCGTGCTGAGTATAATGTAAAGCACTGGAGCCAAGGTTTTTATGGAATTGATGATAACGGCGAGGTGTATGTTTCACCGAGCGAAACTGATCATCAAGTTCCACTTAGTCAGATCGTAAAACAGTTAGAGCAGCGAAATATTGGTTTGCCTGCTCTTGTGCGTTTTCCTCAAATAGTGCATCAACGTGTGCACAATATCTGTAACGCATTTAACCAAGCGATCGACGAATATCAGTATGACAACCGTTACCTGCTTGTTTACCCGATTAAAGTTAACCAACAGAAAGAAGTGGTTGACGAGATCTTAGCGAGCCAAGCTCAATTAGAGCAAAAGCAGCTAGGCCTAGAGGCGGGCAGCAAGCCTGAACTATTAGCGGTATTGGCACTGGCTCAAAAAGCAAGCTCAGTGATCGTGTGTAACGGTTACAAAGACAGAGAATACATCCGTCTTGCGCTGATTGGCGAGAAGCTAGGGCACAAAGTATTTATCGTTCTAGAGAAGTTATCAGAGCTTGATCTTGTTCTTTCTGAAGCGAAAGCGCTTGGCGTGAAACCTCGTTTAGGTTTGCGTATTCGTCTTGCTTCTCAAGGCGCAGGTAAATGGCAAGCAAGTGGTGGGGAGAAGTCGAAGTTTGGTTTGTCTGCATCACAAGTGCTGACCGTTATTGAACGTTTAAAAGCAGAAGACCAACTCGATGTTTTAGAATTAGTGCATTTCCATCTTGGCTCACAAATGGCCAATATTCGTGATGTGCGAAATGGTGTGAGCGAAGCGGCTCGTTTCTACTGTGAACTGCGCGATATCGGTGCTCAATTGAAGTACTTAGATGTTGGTGGTGGTTTGGCGGTCGATTATGACGGTACACGCAGCCAGTCTTCAAACTCAATGAACTACGGTTTGCTGGAATACGCTCGCAATATTGTGATGACAGTAGGGGATATCTGTAAGCTCTACAATCAGCCACAACCTGTGATCATTTCTGAATCTGGTCGCTCACTGACTGCGCACCATGCAGTGCTTGTGACTAACGTGATTGGTACTGAAAGCTACTCGCCAGAAGACATGGCAGCGCCAGAAACAGACGCCCCAATGTTGCTAAACAACATGTGGAAGAACTTCTTAGAGCTAGATGCGGGTAATGATGACCGAGCGTTGATCGAGATCTACAACGACACGCAAAGTGATATCGCAGAAGCACATAACCAATTTGCCACAGGCATGCTGAATCTTCAGCACCGTGCTTGGGCTGAGCAGATGTCTTTGCGTATTAACTATGAACTTAGTTCTCGAATGAGCACTAAGAACCGTTATCACCGTCCAATTTTGGACGAGTTGAGCGAGCGTTTAGCCGACAAGTTCTTCGTGAACTTCTCGCTGTTCCAATCGTTGCCAGATGCTTGGGGTATCGATCAGGTATTCCCTGTATTGCCTCTAAGTGGTTTGGATAATGCGGATGAGCGACGCGCTGTAGTACTGGATATCACCTGTGATTCTGACGGTACGATTGATCAGTACGTTGACGGTCAAGGTATTGAAACAACGCTGCCAGTTCCTGCGTGGAACCCAGATGAACCATACCTGATGGGCTTTTTCTTAGTCGGCGCATACCAAGAGATCTTGGGTGATATGCATAACCTATTTGGTGATACCCACAGTGTCGTGGTGAATGTTGATGAAAGTGGCCAAGCGAATATCGACTACATCAATGAAGGCGATACGGTTGAAGACATGATGCGTTATGTTCATATCGATACGGATCTGATCCGTCAGAACTACAAAGAATTGGTCACGGCGAAAGTACCAGCTCAAGAGCAGCAAAGCGTACTTGAAGAGTTAGAACAAGGCTTGATGGGTTATACTTATCTTGAGGATTTTTAATGGACGATTTATTTACCAAACCCGATTACTCGCTGTACTCCAATGCGATGACGTTTATGCGTCGTCCGTTGGTACAAAACCCAATTGATAACGACGCTGATGTGGTTGTGTTGGGTGCGCCGTTAGATATGGCGACGTCGGGTCGTCCGGGCGCTCGTATGGGACCGGATGCGATTCGTCGTGCGTCAGTAAACTTGGCGTGGGAAGGCAAAAAATTCCCTTGGGACTTCAATGTATTTGAACATACCTCGGTGATTGATGCTGGCGATCTTGTGTTTGATTGCGGTGATGCTGAAGATTTAACTCAGCGTTTAGAAGCGGCTGCAAATGCGATTCTAAACAGTGGAAAAACACTGTTAGGTTTAGGTGGCGATCACTTCATTACATTGCCTTTGCTAAGAGCATACGGCAAGAAGTACGGTGAAATGGCTCTGATTCACTTCGACGCGCACACTGACACGTACAGTCAGGGCAGTCGTTACGATCATGGAACTATGTTCTACCATGCGCCAAATGAAGGTTTAATTTCGCCTGAACATTCAGTGCAAATTGGTATTCGTACAGAGTACAAGCAGGAAGGCCACGGCTTTAATGTTATTAATGCGATGCAAGCGAATGACATGAGCGTTGACGAGATTATTGCTCAAGTGAAAGGTATTGTTGGTGATAAGCCTGTGTATCTGACATTTGATATCGATTGTCTGGATCCTGCTTTTGCTCCGGGTACTGGCACACCAGTGTGTGGTGGTTTGAATTCAGATAAAGTGCTCAAAATCATCCGCGGCTTACAAGGTATCAACATGGTTGGTATGGATGTGGTAGAAGTGTCTCCAGCCTATGACCAAAGTGAAATTACCGCTCTAGCTGGTGCAACTATCGCACTTGAGCTACTCTATGTTTGGACAGCAAATCGCTTAACCAAATAAAATAGTTAGCGAGCCATATTGAACGTGACAATCTCGTTTTACGGATAAATACGATATTGCGGTACATGATCTTCTAAAAGCCGCCCGAGTTAAACTCGGGCGGCTTTTTTGTATCTATTTTTTGTCCTAAAACGTATTCCTTTTGATATGTGTATATCCAATGATAAGTCATGACTACTGTTCCTCCATAGCACTTTAATATGTTGATGGGTATATATGAAACTGGCAAAATATACGCTTAATAAATGGTTTTTCATCCGCTTTGTGCTGAACATTGTCTCAAGTTTGGGACTACTCTCTGCTTTATTGCTATCACATCGTTTGCCTCAAGCAATGTCTTATATTCGCTCATGATTTATCTACTTTATTCCTGTATATCTTTATAAGATTAAAGAGACGCAATATCGATGTGAGTTTATTTGCATATAAATCAATACACTACTAACGTTTAATTTGTGTTTTAGAAATCCATAGAGAATAAGTGAATTTGTGAAAAGGAGCCTCTTAGCACAGACATGGCATTTTTTATCAGGAAGACTAGGCTTAACAGTAAGTAAACTATAAAAAAACAGGCTAAATACTTATCTCTTTTTAATTCGACGAGGCACAACAATAGATTGGCCGTTGATGAGCGTTAAGTATGAATTTGATTAAAGCCTGTAATGACAAGCAGAAATAATTTGCACAGCTCTAGATAAGAGTACTGTGATAACGGGGGATATATGGATATTGAGGTTTCACGCCAAGCTGCGGTTGTTGAAGCAGTAAGTGGAGATGTGGTTGTAGTAAAGTCTGACGGCGCTCCAAGAAAAGTGTTAGTTGGCGATATCATCCGTGAAAATGAGATAGTTATTACGGCAAATAATGCAGAACTTGTATTAGGTGTTGCAAATGGCGAAGTCCTAGTTGGAGACAACTGCGTTGGATGTCTTGAACAAGAGTTATCTTGGGCTGATGCACCAATCGCCGGAGAAGTTAATTTCGATCTCGAGCAAGCTGACGACGGAGCCTTTGCTGCTGATGATATTGCGGCAATCCAAGCCGCTATTTTAGGTGGCGCTGACCCGACTGAAATTCTGGAAGCAACGGCTGCTGGTGAAGGGCTAGGGTCAGCAAATGCTGGTTTTGTTACTATTGAGTACAACAATATTCAAACTCAGCCCTCGACATTCTTTGAGACTTCAGGGCTTGCGAGGGAAGAGGTAGACGAACCACGCGAGGAATTTAGAACGATCACACGTTCTGCTGGTGGTCAATCAATCAGTGAATCACTCACTGAAGGTTCCATTTCTGGTAATACCTACCCCCAATCTATTACAACCACCGAAACCATTACAGCGGGCAGCTTAGCTTTAGACCCAGACTCTTTTGTACCAGACACATTATCCCTCGCTTCACTCCTCAGTGAGCTTAATAGCGACATTACCTCAAGCGGTCAAGTCGTCACGTTTACTTACGACTCGGTGACGAATTCCATCGTTGGTGTTCAAGGCTCTGACGAAGTATTACGTATCGATATTGATGCTACTAGTGTTGGCAATAATATCGATATCTCGTTAACCACCACGATTTCTCAATCTATTGATCACGTTCCGTCTATCGGTGGTGGTCAGGTCTCTTATACTGGCGATCAAATTAACTTAGCTTTTGATATTCAAGGTGAAGACTCCGCAGGAAACCCAATAGCATCACCAATTAATGCACTGGTTACTTTATTTGACGGGGCGAATCCGTCTGCTGAAAGCGTTAATATCAATAATGTAGAAACGAGTAGTGCACCTATTGAAGGCACTTTTTCTAATATTGGAAGTGATAAACTTCAATCCGCTGTCTTTGATGCACGTGCGTTAGAAGAGTTTGATGGATTGCTCAGTGATAACCAAAATACGGTTGCAAGACTGTCTGATGACGGAACAACGATCACTCTGTCTATTCAAGGGAGAGGTGAGGTTGTTCTCACAATCTCTCTCGATACCGATGGCACATATAATTTCCAACAGTTTAAACCAATAGAAGAAGTGAGCTCCGACACGCTTTCATTCTCTCTACCGATCACGGTTACCGATTTTGACCAGGATGTCGTAACGAATACGATTAAGGTTGATATCTCTGATGGTGATAGCCCGTTCATTATTAATGTTGATGGCATCGATGTTGATGAGTCAGGCATTGTTGGCGGGTCACAAGAGGGAACAGCCCCAGTAGGTGGTATTGGCAGTATCACAGCAAGTGTTTTTGAAAGTGACATTATTGACCATTACGAACTTGAACCGACTGAATTTAATACAACGGGAGCCTTGGTTTCTAATGGTGCTGCCGTTCAGTTAGAGTTAGTTAGTCAAACCAATGGTGTGAGAACGTATGAAGGTTATGTTGAGGTCAATGGATCTCGAACTACGGTCTTTGACATTAAAGTCGATAGCCCATCACTAGGAAATTACGAATTTACTCTGTATGAATCGCTTTCACACCAAGGTGCTGAAGGTGAGTTGCTAACCTTTGTATTGCCCATTTACGCGGTTGACGCGGATGGCGACCGCTCTGCACTATCTGGTGGGTCAAATACACCAGAAGCTGCTGAGATTTTAATCAGTGTAAAAGATGATGTGGTCGAACTCATCGATAATGTCGTTTCCGTCGATGAACCGACTTTGGCGGGTGATACTGTTGTTTCTTATAATCTATTCAACTTTGAGGGCGCGGATGGTTCGACAATCCAATCACTGTCTTACGATGGGGTCGAATACAAGTTAGACCAAAATCTACTCCCAGATACGGCACAAACTTTCCCATTTACAGAAGGGGTGGCAACGATTTCACTCAATGGTGATTTTAGCTTTGAAGTCGCTCGTGATATCAACCACTCAAGCAGCGAAACCATAGTAAAACAATTTTCCTTTTTAGCTGAAGATGCTGATGGCGACGAGAGCTTTTCAACGCTTGATCTTAGTATTACTGATGGCCAAGATCCGGTAATTAACCTAGTTCCACCAGTGACATTATCTGAAACGAATCTTGGTGATGGATCTTCGCCAAGCGGAAATGCGGTTAGCGCCACTGAAACGATTACGTTTACAGCCGGTAGTGATGATGTCGCGAGTTTTCGAATTGATCCAAACTTGTTCAATACTAATGATACGCTCAAATCGAATGGGCTTGTCGTTGAACTCAAGGAAGACCCCCAGAACTCAGGTACTTACATAGGTTTTGTTAACGATGGGGTAAACCCTGATGTCCCAGTATTCACGATTAGCTTTTCTACCAGTACATTAGGGGAATACACCTTCACGCTGCTTGAAGCGTTAGATCATGAAGATGGCCTTGCAAATAACGAGCTAAACTTTGAACTGCCTGTTTACGCCGTGGACACTGATGGCGATAGCTCGCAAATTTCCCCGCTTACAATGACCATCGGTGATGATGTGCAAATCATGAAAGATGGTGTGCTCAATATTGTTGAACCGACGGTTGCGGATTTGGCTGCTGGTACGGTGACGACTGCCACCATTGATGTAATGCCTGAGCAGAGTGCTGATGGCGCGACCATCACCCAGATCACGTATGATAATACCGTTTATACCTTGGATCAGAGCTTAACGGGAGAGCAACTGATTCCAGTTTCTGAGGGCAAACTGTTCGTTACCCTTGAAGGTGAAATACGCTTTGAACCCAATCGCGATTTAAACCACACAAGCAGCGAAGATATCGTTAAGACGATCGTGGTGACGTCAAGTGACTTTGATAAAGATCCGGTGACATCCACCGTTACTTTGACCATCACCGATGGTGATATTCCAATCATCAATACTATTCCAAGCGTCACGCTATCAGAATCTAACCTTACAGATGGCTCGGCAGCAAGCAATGTTCCTGTGAGTCAAACTGAGACTATTCAGTTTACCAATCAAAGTGATGATGTAGTCAAGTTCCGTATCGACCCTGCTCAATTCAACACGAACGACGCGCTTAAATCGGGCGGGTTGGTCGTTGAGCTTAAAGCTGATCCAAACACGACTGGTGCTTATATCGGCTTTGTGAAAGATGGAGCCAACCCAGAAGTTCCGGTCTTTACGATTAGCTTCTCTACCAGCACGGTGGGTGAGTACACCTTTACTCTACTTGAAGCATTAGATCATGCTGATGGCCAAGCAAATAATGAATTGAGCTTTGAGCTTCCTGTACTTGCGGTCGATCGTGATGGTGATGATTCATTGATGTCGCCATTGAAAGTGACGGTCAGCGATGACGTGCAAGGCATGCAAAACCAAACGCTGAGCATTACTGAACCAACGGTGGCTGATTTGGCTGCTGGTGTTGTCACGACAGGTACTGTCGATGTAATGCCAGTTCAAAGTGCTGATGGCGCGACCATCACCCAGATCACTTACGATAATACCGTTTACACCTTGAATCAGAGCTTAGCGGGAGAGCAACTAATTCAAGTTGCTGAAGGTAAACTGTATGTGACTCTTGAAGGTTTGGTGCGCTTTGAGCCGAATCGCGATTTAAACCACACGAACAGCGAAGATATCGTTAAAACGATCGTAGTGACGTCAAGTGACTTTGATAAAGATCCGGTGACATCCACCGTTACTTTGACCATCACCGATGGTGATATTCCAATCATCAACACCATTCCAAGCGTTTCTTTATCGGAATCCAACCTTACAGATGGCTCGGCAGCAAGCAATGCTCCTGTTAGCCAAACTGATACTATTCAGTTCACCAATCAAAGTGATGATGTAGTCAAATTCCGTATCGATCCTGCTCAATTCAACCCGAACGACACACTTAAATCGAATGGGTTGGTCGTTGAGCTTAAAGCTGATCCAAATACGACTGGAGCGTACATCGGCTTTGTGAAAGACGGAGCTAACCCAGAGGTTCCCGTCTTTACGATTAGTTTTTCTACTAGCACGGTGGGTGAGTACACCTTTACTCTGCTTGAAGCGTTAGATCATGCTGATGGCCAAGCGAAGAATGACTTGAGCTTCGAACTGCCCGTTTATGCAGTAGACCGCGACGGTGATGACTCATTAATGTCGCCACTGAAAGTGACGGTCAGCGATGATGTGCAAGGCATGCAAAATCAAACGCTGAGCATTACGGAACCAACGGTTGCAGATTTAGCTGCCGGTGTTGTTACGACAGGCACTGTCGATGTGATGCCAGTGCAAAGTGCAGATGGTGCAACAATTACTCAGTTCGTTTATGACGGACAACTTAGAACATTGGTTCAAACAGATACTGGTGAGCAGCGGTTTGGTTTCACTGAAGGGACGTTAGTCATCACCCTGCAAGGTGAAGTGCGTTTTGAACCCAATCGCGATTTAGTTCATACAAACAACGAAGACATCGTTAAAACAATCGTAGTGACGTCAAGTGACTTTGATAAAGATCCGGTGACATCCACCGTTACTTTGACGATCACCGATGGTGATATTCCAACGATTAATACCATTCCAAGCGTCACGCTATCAGAATCTAACCTTATCGATGGTTCGGCAGCAAGCAATGCTCCGGTGAGCCAAACTGAGACTATTCAGTTTACTAATCAAAGCGATAATGTCACCAGCTTCCGCATTGAGCCAAGCTTATTTAACCCCAACGACACACTTAAATCGAACGGTTTGGTCGTTGAGATTAAGGCCGATCCAAACACGACTGGGGGGTACATCGGCTTTGTGAAAGATGGAGCTAACCCAGAAGTTCCTGTCTTTACGATTAGCTTCTCTACTAGCACGGTGGGTGAGTACACCTTTACTCTGCTTGAAGCATTAGATCATGCTGATGGCCAAGCGAAGAATGACCTGAGCTTTGAACTACCTGTCTTTGCGGTCGACCGTGATGGTGACGACTCATTGATGTCGCCATTGAAAGTGACGGTCAGCGATGATGTTCAAGGCATGCAAAATCAAACGCTGAGCATTACGGAACCAACGGTTGCAGATTTAGCTGCCGGTGTTGTTACGACAGGCACTGTCGATGTGATGCCAGTTCAAAGTGCAGATGGTGCAACAATCACTCAGTTCGTTTATGACGGACAACTTAGAACATTGGTTCAAACAGATACTGGTGAGCAGCGGTTTGGTTTCACTGAAGGGACGTTAGTCATCACCCTGCAAGGTGAAGTGCGTTTTGAACCCAATCGAAATTTAGATCATACAAACAACGAAGACATCGTTAAAACAATCGTAGTGACGTCGAGCGACTTTGATAAAGATCCGGTGACATCCACCATTACTTTGACGATCACTGATGGCGATATTCCTATCATTAATGTCATTCCAAGCGTGACGCTATCAGAATCTAACCTTACAGATGGCTCGGCAGCGAGCAATGCTCCGGTGAGTCAAACTGAGACTATTCAGTTCACCAATCAAAGTGATAATGTGACCAGTTTCCGCATTGAACCGAACCAATTTAATACTAATGGTTTGCTCAAATCGAATGGGTTGGTCGTTGAGCTTAAAGCAGATCCAAACACGACTGGGGCGTATATCGGCTTTGTGAAAGATGGAGCCAACCCAGAAGTTCCTGTCTTTACGATTAGCTTCTCTACTAGCACGGTAGGTGAATACACCTTTACTCTACTTGAAGCATTAGATCATGCTGACGGCCAAGCAAAGAATGATCTGAGCTTTGAACTGCCTGTTTATGCGGTAGACCGTGATGGTGATGATTCGTTAATGTCGCCACTGAAAGTGACGGTCAGCGATGACGTTCAAGGCATGCAAAATCAAACGCTGAGTATTACTGAGCCAACGGTGGCTGATCTGGCTGCTGGAACGGTGTCGACAGGCACTGTCGATGTGATGCCAAACCAAAGTGCCGATGGCGCGACAATCACTAAGTTTGTTTATGACAATCAAGCTGAAAAAGCGTTGGTGCAGACAAATACAGGGGAACAGCAGTTTATAGTCGATGAAGGTGTCCTGTATATCACTCTGGAAGGTGATGTCCGTTTCGAACCTAATCGCAACCTCAATCATTCAGGGGGAGATATTGTTAAGACTATTACGGTCACGTCTGAAGATAAAGATGGTGACGAAGTCACGTCGACCGTTACGCTTACCATTTCAGATGGTGCTCCACCTGTTATTGATAACATACCACCAGTCGCCTTGGCTGAAGCAAACTTGCTTGATGGCACCTCTCCGAGCATAACGGTCACTCAAACCGGAACAATGACGTTTACATCTGGTAGTGATGATGTGAACCACTTCCGTATTGATACTGCGCAGTTCAACACAACTGGGGACCTAAAATCGGATGGTCTGGTTGTTAAGCTAAAAGAAGATCCTCTAAACAGCGACAATTATATTGGCTTCGTAGAAAACGGTGGTGTCCAAACGGACATTTTCACCATCACTTTTGATAGTTTGGTGCTTGGTCAATATACCTTCACATTGTTAGAAGAGTTAGATCACCTGCCTGTGCAAGGTAATAACGTTCAAATCTTCATTTTGCCAGTTATTGCGGTCGACCAAGACAATACGGATTCAGTAATTAAGCCTCTTACGGTGACTATTACTGATGATGTACCCGTCATTACGGATACAACAGTCGCGAGTACGTTTGTTGTTGATGAAGATGATTTAGGCTCTGTTGTGGCTCAAGCGACAGGCTCGTTTGTGACCACAGAAGGTGCAGACCAAGTTGAGGCTTATGAGCTACGTAACATCTCTGACCTAGAAGATGCTCTGACATCAGGCAACGAAGCGATTTCGATCACTGAGGTCACTGGGGCTGCGGACACAACCACCTACCAAGGTGCGACCACAAGCGGGACTCCGATTTTTACTCTTGCACTGGGTAACGATGGGTCATACACATTTACCTTGCTTGGCCCTCTAAACCACGCTACTACGCCGAACAACCTAACCATACCATTTGATGTTGTGGCGGTAGACGGTGATGGCGATGATTCCAACCAGTATCAATTACCAATTCAAGTCATTGATGATGTTCCGGAAATGACGCCGCCGACTGGCGAAACGGTTGTCGATGAAGACGATCTTTCAGGCATAGGTTCGGATCAATCTGAAGACACCATTATCAATGGACTATTCACCGTCGATGAAGGTGCCGATGGCGTTGTGAAGTATGAACTGGTTGATGAAGATTTAGTCTTGAGCGGTTTAACCTCCGATGGAGAAAGCTTAGAGTGGCTAGCTGTTTCACAAAACGGCACAACATTCACCTATGTTGCTCAAACTGCAACCAGCAATGAAGCCGTGTTTGAGATTGTTTTCGATACCTCTGATAACAGCTATCAATTCGAATTATTTAAACCACTGAAGCACCCTGACGGTGCAAACGAGAACGCGATAGATCTTGATTTCTCAATCGTTGCTGAAGATTTTGATCAAGACCAATCGAATGCGATTGATCTCAAAATAACAGTCACTGATGATATTCCATTAGTGACAACACAATCGATTACTCGTGTTGAAGGTCAGGGTTATCGCGGCTCTATAGTCGATATGTTTGCTGATGCTACAGATGTCGGCGCCGATGGCGCAGTACTGAGCAAAATTGAGGCCTTTGACGGAAGTGGAATTGTTTTCCGTTCAGGGAACAGTGGGTCTTACAGTAGTGACTTCGATTTAATTAGTGGTACTCAAGAGGTACGAGTATATGAGCAGATCAATGGCGCTGTTGATCCTCGAGAGCTGGGTCGACTGAAAATAAACTCAAATGGTGAGATAGAATTTAGAGCCAATAATTACTTAGAGCATGTTGGTGATGAAATTAATTTCTCTATTAATGTAACAGCGAAGGATGGCGATTCAGATACGTCATCGACACCCTTGGACATCACTATTACGGATAGGAATTCGTCGAAAATCGCGCTGACAGTGACCACCTTTGAGGATGCGGGTAGAGACTCAACAATACCATATGCTGCAGGTGATGCTCCGATTTTTGAAAATATACAAGACAACCAAAGCGGATTACCTAATGCACCAGCTCAAGTTGCGCTTCAGGTTAACCTGAATGACAGGGATAACAGCGAGTCTATCGGTCAACTGATTATAAAAAACAGTAACCATAGAGGCACGTTCTATTACTTTGAGGGTGGTGAGTATCACAAGTTAACGCCTGAAACTAACGGTCAAATATTATTTGGACCGCCTCAAATGCAACAAAGCTATGCTTTAAACCCAAGTGAAGTAAGACAAACCATTGCAACCATCGAAAACCTTTATTTCGTTCCTGACCAAAACTATGGTTCAGATAGTAATGGCGTTGAGATCCGCTATCAATTGGAGATCGATAATGGAGGCACTCTTGACCACAAAGTAAACTCAAGCTTCAAAATCGAGATTGAAGCGGTAGCGGATATTGCTACTTGGGATGATGGCAATAGCACTTATCAGTATCAAGTCAATGAAGATGAAGACAATGTCACATTACAGCTGAATGCAGAATCACAAGATAACACTCAAACTGAAACGATCACTTATGAGTTAAAAGTTATCAAAGGCGACGGGAAGTTTGAGCTTCTTGATAAAGACGGCAACGTGCTTACGCTTACGGCGGATGGTGTATATAAAATAGCGGCAGAAGACATTAACACCACCGTGGTCAACCCTATTGATAATTTCTCGGGTCAGATTGAATTTAAAGCAACAGCGCTTACAGAGGAAACACTGAACCCTTATAAAGATACCGACAACGGCGGAGCAAATGATAAA